>JBGVLE010000107.1:0-1935 GCA_045124135.1 Alloprevotella sp. | reverse complement strand
GACGGCGCAAGATAGGCTGCGGCTCGGCAAAACAAAAATAATTTTTCATTTTTTTTGTTTTGCTCTCGCCTTGCACTACTTTCGCCTGACGGCGCAAGATAGGCTGCGGCTCGGCAAAACAAAAATAATTTTTCATTTTTTTTGTTTTGCTCTCGCCTTGCACTATCTTTGCAATAAGATTGCGAAGGGTTTAACGCTTGATGTTCGGAACGTTACGACAGCGATAATCCAACAAAGGCCACGCAACCTCACGCCAACAAGCAAATATACTCTTTACAAATAATATTGGTTATTATGAAAAACAAAAGTCTCATCGCCGGCCTGCTGCTGGCCACAATGACCGCTCTGCCCGCTGCAGCGCAGTCTAACAAAGACTATGAACCCTATCCCTACAACTTCATCAGTGTGCAGGGTGGCGGACAGGTGACTTTCACCAACTGCGCCATCGACAAACTGGCCACGCCTATCGGCGCCGTTTCCGTGGGCCGCTTCTTCACACCGGCCGTGGGGGCACGACTCAACGCACAGGGCTTCAACAACAAAAGCGGATATAAAGTGGGCGACAACGCCGAAACATTCAAGTTCAAATACGTCACCACAGACCTCGACTTGATGTTCAACCTCTCCAATATCATCAGCCCCAAAAAGACACATACGTTCAACGCCATCCTCATCGGCGGCGTGGGCTTGACCTACGCTTGGGACAATGACGAACAGGCCGCCCTGCTCAGACGCCTCGGCCGCACCGAGCCCATGGCCTGGAAAGACGACCGCCTCGTCCACAACTTCCGCATTGGTATGCAGTTTGAGGTGAATGTGGCCAAACACTGGGGCATCAACCTCGAAGTGGCTGCCAACAACCTCCACGACCGCTTCAACTGCAAACTCAACGGCAACCCCGACTGGCAGGCCACCGCACTGCTCGGCGTGACCTATAAGTTTGGCTTCAAGAAAGCTAAAGTGGCTCCCGCTCCCGCACCTGCTCCCGAGCCTAAACCGGAACCCAAGCCCGAGCCCAAACCCGTGGTGCCCGCTCCGCAACCTAAACCCGAACCTAAACCCGAACCCAAACCTGAGCCCAAGGTGAAAGAGAAGACTTCGATCAACGTGTTCTTCAAGATTGCCAGCTCAAAGGTGACGGCTGCCGAAGAGGTGAAGGTGGCCAAGCTCGCCGAGTGGCTCAAGGCCCACCCCACGGCCAAGGTGCAACTCACCGCTTACGCTGACGCCGGTACGGGCAACGCCTCTATCAATATGGCCATCTCAGAGAAACGTGCCGCAGCCGTGAAGACTATGCTCATCAACAAATATGGCATTGATGCCGGCCGCATCGCTTCAGACTATAAGGGCGACACCGTGCAGCCCTTCCCCGAGAACGACAACAACCGAGTCGTTGTGGGTCTGGCCGAAGAGCAATAACACGCCAAACATCTAAAAAATCATAACACAGACGGCCCTCCGGCTGGTTCCGACACATGTCGAGCCGCTCGAGGGCCGTCTTTGGTGTGATTGGACGTGACCGGAGCGTCCAGTCACAGCAAATGCTTATGGACCAAATATTTAGAAGGCTGTGATTGTGTGATTGGGAAAAAGGCGAACAATAGGGTATAGGGAAAAGGCTTTGACGGTTAGGCTACGATGGGCTTGGCCGTTGTTCGTGCATGCAGGCATTATCGCTGTCGCTTTCTTCACGCCAAGATTAAAATATCTTATTTATTTGTCCTTTGCTCTCGCTTGCACTACTTTTGCCTGACGGCGTAAGATAGGCTGCGGCTCGGCATAGTACAAAATTAAAATATCTTATTTTCTTTGTCCTTTGCTCTCGCTTGCACTATCTTTGCAGAAAATAGGCTGCGGCTCAGCATAGCAGCGGTAAAACTGCGTTTTCCCATGCTCTGCGTTCGCCTTGCGCTATCTTTGCAGAAAATAGGCTGC
>JBGVLE010000106.1:0-23006 GCA_045124135.1 Alloprevotella sp. | reverse complement strand
TGTAGAGCAACTGCATATAGTCCAAGCCCAATTCATATTGTTCTTCAAAGATGTGGTGTAGCAACTTCTCTATATCCGAAAAGTCTCCTTCTGCCGGGACATGGTCTATCGGCTCATAAAGATTATAAAAGCCAGCAATCTCCTTCTGATAGTCCGCATGGCTTGGCACCGTGCAAAATCCATCATACTTTGCGATGGGAGGTATGTTGTCTCTGCCGTAGTCTTGGCGGATTGTGCCAAAGCTCCACGGTATGCGGCGAGTGGTGGTCGTTCCATCAGCCAATGGCTGCTGCACTACCTTATATATAATAGTGCCAACCCGAATGTATGTTTCTTCCATATAATCTCATTTTAGACTATTCATTCGAGCCATGACCTTTCGATTTCACAAGTGAGGTGATTTCCTTCTTTGAATAAAGGTTTCGTCCGCCCAACTTGTGAACGATAATCGTTCCCTCCTTCTGCATACGCCACAGCGTGGTGTAGGTAATGTGGAGCCGTTCACATACTTGGTCACGTGTGAAGTATTCATCACTCTCTTCTACGGGCAGGTCGGTTTGCGATTTCTTACCGACCAACTCTTCAACCATTTCAGCGACAACCTGCTTCAGGTCGTCCTTCTGTAACATTATAAAATTTCCTTGCATAACATGTTGTTTTGAAGTTTATGCTGCGAAATTACGGTGGAACAAAAAGAAAGCACCTCGGTAAAAATCATGTCGATTTCTGCCGAGGTGCTTTTAAGGAAAGAGAGGGTTTCTTTAACTAACCAGTACGTTATTCCCCCATAAAACTGTAATCTCCATCAAAATTTTCTGGCATATCACCATACATGCCATCAGTCATGGCATCCCATGCTTCTTCTTCATAATTGTATGGAGTGTCATCAGATTGTGAACGCGTCCACTTCTTTTCTATCAGATTGCCGTTTTTATCATATACTTCGCAAAAATTACCTCTGTCAACATGAACAATGCCATTTTTAAAGCCTCCGTAACGGAAAAATACAGGTATATTTATTGATGTCTTTTTCCCATCAATACAAAGTCCTTTCTCAATGCGAAAAAGGATATTTCCTTCAAAATCTACAAAACCATACATGCCATCTTCTGTATGGAATGCAACTGAATTTTCTCCAATAGTATTAGTGTAAAGATGATGTTTGCTGTCAATAGTGGGTTCTAAAATAACCTTTCTGTCTTTTATACTATATATTCCTTGTTTGTTATCTTTTATAATTATTAGATGCTGTAAATGCCCAAAAGACCCTTTTTCTCCCTCTTTGACATCGTCATATTTAAAAGGAACCATAATATCACAATAAGGTTCTTTTGTAACATATTCCCGACTGACAGCACCTTTTTGACCTTTATATGAGGCTATAATGATATTATCAAAAACTTTTACATCGTCGAAGAAAGGTGGAACGATCATTTCATAATTGTCGTTAATCGCTGCATATTTATTGTCCTTATGCAATACATAAAGATTGTAGTCTCTTCTACAAAAAGTATAGCCTTTGGGTATTCGAGACCAGCACCCTTTTTGCTTGAAAAACAATATTTGGGTAGTTTTGTCACCTTGTTTTGTTGAAATACATTTCTTAGACCAATCAATATTGATGCTTTCATATTCTGGTGACAAGAAACAGCTGCCATCAACTCTTAAGATACCATATTTCCCATCTTTCATTCCAATAGAGATTACTTTTCCGTCAAAGTCTTCAACGTATTCCCATCCTTTAAAAATTGTGGTTTTCTTTATACCGTTAATCCTACAACCAAGTACTGGTGTCCCATCCATATTAAAATAGCATTTATTGTATTTTATTTCTGCATGACAAACATCATCAAAGACCTCCATGCTATCATAAATGCAGGGGATAACTACTTCATTCTTGTTATTTACACATCCCCATTTTTTTGTTACTTGATACATTGTTTCATTACAAAAAGTGTATTCTTGCCTATTTATAATGCATGCAAATGGAGTCAACATGGAACCTTTAGACTGCTTATAGTCTGATACTTCAATAAAAGTGTTATTGGAAAATTCCATAAGATAGAATCTTCCTTCAATTTCCACTATTCTATTTTTCATAAGATTTCTTTTTGTTGTTTATAAAGTGTGGCTTTCAATTACATCGAGATTATCTTCTATTATGAAATCAATACACATCTGGGGAAAGCAATGTGCGTAACCTTATGCCTATTAGGTTTGCTTGTTCTTTTCCTGTCTGAACAGTTTTTTCAGATAAGCTTAAATTATAATCGAAACCATGTTCATTGATGATGGCATTATAAAGGGCTTCTGCCCAATCAAAGCCAGACTTAAAACCAAGGTCAGGAAACTTTTCTAATATGGCGGTATGAAAAGTACGATAGTTGTATGAGTCATTCAAAAAATTACAATTGGTCAGTGCTGCAAAGAGATAGGCAAGAATGGAGTCCGTACCATTGGTTCCCATCCATTCTGTGAGTATGTTCCGTATCTCGTTGGTGAGAAGTTCTGCATGAGAAGAGATGAGCATTTCTTCAAGCAGTACACAGGCTTGCTTGCGTCCACGCCTTCCTTTGGCTTCTTGCAGGGTAGAACCGACAACCTCTTTTGCCACACCGCTCTTACTCATAGTTTTCCATGCGCCTTTGGTATAAGATGCTTTTTCAAGGCTGGTAAGCATTAAAGAGCGCATAAATTGCCCACCAAAGCCTTTTTGCCAGACAGATGAACCGTCTCCCATCATTGTTTTGGAGAACAAATCTCCCATCTTTACAAAGCCATCATCAAACACCATCCAATAGAACGTGCTGCACATGAAGGGATTGTTGTGAAGTAACTTCTGCTTTACCGTCTCTTGGTTAAGCGTAGAGGCGAATAAGTCTTTTAATTTCTCGTGAACCTGTTGATTGTCGTTTGAGAACTGAGCTTTGTTGTAGCTTTCAGTACCGGGGCAAAGGCTCTTCAACAATTCTGTAATACCTTCTATCCCATCAAGCGATAGCATCTCTGTCAGATAAGACATGCCTTTGATGAAAAAAGTCATGTCACCTTCGTATGCTTTGGAAAAGAGCTCTGTGAACTCTTGGTAGTCTTCTGAGTGCTCGTAGTGCCAACGGCGTAAACTCAGCAAGTTCAAATCCTTACTGACTGCCTCCTGTGTTTCACGTCTTTTGTCCTGCAAATAGGCTTTTATGCCGTCTTTGACGTATTTTGAATCTGCAGGCAGTTCAATCTCCGTCATGGCATCCGCTATCTCTTCAAGTCCATTGTCCAATTCCAGATAGCAATACAGACAACATGCGAATACATTGCCGTCTTTTATGGCTGTGGTGAATCGCTCTGTCAATTCGTCAAGTGTTCCGTCTTCCTTATCCAACATTTCCAAGATTGTACTTTGGAATGCAGTCATTTCATAATCTGATAGTTCACAGTTCTTTCCACACAATGATTCTTTCAAGGCAGACTGAATTTTGTCCTTGAACTGGGAATAGGTCTCTTGGTTAGCATCAAGCCATTCCTTCATTTTCGCTTGAAGATGATGCTTGTCAGGTGGAAGTTCCTTCATATTAACGCCCATATAAACAGTTTCGCTAAATGGTTAATCTTTGAGGCATGCCAATGGAATCACTTTAACCCCATCGGGGCGAGTATATGCCATTGTACCACCCGTCATCACAATTAGTAAATCCGGCTCACGAATAGGCACCTGCTTCTCTGTCTCGTTATGTTCCTGTATTAGCCTTTTTAGTTCAAGCAGATGCTTTGCACCATCATCAATTTCACGACTACCAAGTTTGCATTCTATCAGGGCATACCGTCCGTCTTCCAGATGCAGCACAATGTCTGCTTCTAAATCATACCTATCATGATAGTAAGAAACGTGGCTGTTCAAATCTATGGTGTATGCCTTTAGGTCACGAATACACATCTGTTCAAAGATAAATCCAAATGTCTTGAGTTGCATGCTTAACGCTTCGGGAGATAACCCCAAAAGAGCAATAGGAATAGATGGGTCACAGAAACATCGTTTCACACTACTTCTGATAGCGGTTTTACTTCTAATGGCAGGGCACCATGCACTGACGTTTTGAATGACAAACAACTTTTCCAAAGCAGAAACATAATCATCAAATGTATCTGTGTGGCAGCTCACTTCACCAGAAGAGATTACATCATCTATAAGAGATTTCTTTTTGACTAACGTCGAAACATTACGAGCATACGCCCGAAGTATCATGCTTGTCAGTTTGGCATCCCGTCTCTTACCGTCAATACCTGAAATATCGTCTAAACAAATGGTTTGAACATAGTTCTTTGCCACCAGCAATTGAGCCTTTGGGGTACGAGCCAATAAAGAAGCCGGCCATCCACCTCGTGATGCAGCAAAGATTAGATCTTCAATGCTCATCTTGGACATCTTGCCATCAATGTCATAATCTGGATTATTGAAAAGTTCTTTTAACGAGACTTCTCCTGTTGATTCTTTTGATTCCCACAAACTCATTGGCAACATACGCAACCGGGTGATGCGGCCTGCTCCAGAGTGATGTATTTGAGATTTATCTACAGCATTAGAGCCTGTGAGTATAAACTGCCCAGGGATTTGACGGTCATCCACCGTTGTCCGCACGGCATCCCAAAGCATTGGGGCATCCTGCCACTCGTCAATAAGACGGGGCGTATCTCCATTTAACAGAATGGAAGGCTTGGTTTTTGCAGTGACTAAATACTCGTCACGCATACTTGGGTCTTGCATTCTTAAGATGCTATTTGCAAGTTGGGACGCAGTAGTAGTTTTACCGCACCATTTTGGCCCTTCTATCAATACTGCTCCAAATGCGTCAAGTAAATCTTTCAACAGGGCATCAGCTGTTCTTTTATAATAATTCATAGCTCATATTCTTTGTTTTGGTTGCAAAGGTACGGAATATCTGTTAATTACGCAATAAAATCGGTGTTTTTGTGGTGTTTTAATCGGTATTTTTGCGGCAAATCAATCGGTGTTTTTGCGGTGATTCATTTGGTATTCTTGCGGTAAATGGCTGTATCAGACAAACCAGCCATCAACTCCATCCGTTCCTCCTCGCTCAAACCCTTCAACATATCAAGCAGGGCTTTCTTATCTACAAGAGGGGTAATGCCTTTAGGCTTCTCATTGAGCAGATAATGATTGTACTCCAGCATCTTTTCAAGCGGATAAGCACCGATATAATTGGAGGTAATGTCGCCGCCACCACTATGCCCCATGCTGTCACTTATATATTTATAAGGTACAACGCCAGAGTTATTGAGGTTTGTGGCAAAGCTGTGTCTTGCCCAAGTTGGTGATGGCATTTGTTCCATCTTCAATAGTTTTGCAACTTTAGCCATGTGCTCACGTATATATCTATTGTAGCGTTGGATAACCCATATTTCCTGTTCGGGTGTGATGAACTCGCTCATTATGGGAAATACCCTTCGCCCGAGTTTTGGAGCATTGCCATATCGGTTAAGTATCTCCTGTATCTCTGGCGTGACAGGGAATATCACTTCGCTGGCACTCTCATTTCGTTCACGTGTCTTGTGGCGAAGAAAACGCAACTGCTTGCCATGAGTGGCATAGTACAACTCGTCATAGGTCAGACGCAGCGTGTCGGCAAGGTTTTGCCCATCACCCAAGTACATAAAAAGGAACAATCCGAGGTCACGGAATATTGCGTGTTTCTCTCTACCCAAATATAGCTCGTTGCCATCTTTATCTTTTGCCTCGTTCGCTTTCCAGAAGTCATAAAGTCTGCGCATGGTAGCCACATCAAGAAACTCATGTTTGCGGCTTTGAGCCTTATTGTAGCCTGTATCTTTGAACATTTCTTTGGTATCGCCTTTCATCAAGCCGTTGGCGATGCACATATTGATAATTGTCCTTAGACTACGAAGTGCTATGGCAATGGTTGTGGTGCTCAGTTCATTTTTCTTCATGATTTTCACCCACTTCAAGATAAAGTCACGGTTTATATCAGCAAACGACATATCCGTTCCCAAATCTTTTACAAAGCGATTGCGCACATCCTTACTACAACGAGCGGAACCAGCCTTGCCTTCATTGGCCTTAGATTGAATGTAGGAATCCCACACCGTAATAATGGTGCTGTCATCATCTTTCTTGCCTTGAAACCTGTCTTGCAACTTACGAAGAGAGAAATTGTTTTCCGAAATAAGCTGGTTGGCCATAAGTTCAACTCTGTCCATCAGGTTCTTCATGTCGTTGCGCTCAGGCAATTGAATACGACGGCCACTTTTCTCATATTCGCACAG
The DNA here is from genome assembly GCA_045124135.1 of Alloprevotella sp. Classification (GTDB taxonomy): domain Bacteria; phylum Bacteroidota; class Bacteroidia; order Bacteroidales; family Bacteroidaceae; genus Alloprevotella. Next base: position 16,712 of record JBGVLE010000106.1, on the reverse strand, counting down.
GGCTAACCATTCTTCCATGGTGTACGTTTTCCCTAATCGGAGAAAGATTTTCTGTCCACCATGACAAACACGCACGGCCACAGGAAGGGGTTGTGAATAGTCTCCTGCTTTACGTATATCAAGAGTCAATGAACCATATACATTGCCATTGGCAGCTGTGAATTTGGCAAGGCATTTTTCTCCTCTTGCATTGGATTTTCCATCCTTCTTTGCCGTTTCGGTGACCTTCTTTGTCTTTTCAATCTCCATAATTCGCTTATTTATAGGTGATATTCCGCTCGTTTTGGTGACCTTCAGGTGACCTTTTCGCACGAAAACTACTGCAAATGTACGTATTTTCCTGCAAACTGCAAAATCTATTAATCACTGATAATCAGCATATTTATATAATATGCAATTCCATGAAATACGCCACAAAAAGACTCATAATCTGGAGGTCCTAGGTTCAAGCCCTAGCTGGTCCACATAAAAAAATCAAGCACTTACAGAGTTTCTGTTGGTGCTTTTTCTTTTACCGGTGAACATTTTGCATCGAAACTTTATAATGTATACACAATGTGTACACATGTATACACAAAGGAAACGGAGAGACTTTCGTATGGTTTGGTGTTTTACAGGACAATGATAATTTCGTAACTTCGCGCTCTGTTAGCATAAACCGGTAAAAGATTGTTATGACTATTCTTGCGTTTACGATTATTCTGCTGGTCGGTGCCTACCTGGCCGGACTGTTGGGGTCGCTGACTGGATTGGGCGGCGGCGTCGTGGTGATTCCGTTGCTCACACTGGCCTTTGGTGTCGACTTTCACTATGCCGTGGGAGCTGCACTTGTAGCCTCGATCTCCACTTCGAGCGGTTCGGGCAGTGCCTATGTCAAAGAGGGCATCACCAACATCCGCCTGGGCATGTTCCTTGAGATTGCCACTACAATAGGCGCCGTGTGTGGCGCGGCAGTGGCTATCTGGCTCGACAACAACACCATTGCCATTCTCTATGGCGGTGTGCTCATTCTCACGGCGGCCATGCAGCAGCGGCAGAAGTCCGACCACGACGGCGTGGTGGGCTCGGAGGCGGCACGAAAGCTCAAGCTCTTCGGCACGTGGCCCCAGAAAGACGGTTCGTTCAAGAGCTACCAACTCAAGCACGTAGGCGGCGGTTTCGGTGTGATGTACATTGCCGGCATTCTCTCCGGCATATTGGGCATCGGGTCGGGAGTGCTGAAGGTCATCGCCATGGACGGCATCATGAAAGTGCCTTTCAAGGTGAGCACCACCACGAGCAACTTTATGATGGGCGTGACGGCGTGTGCCTCGGCTGTGGTCTATATCCAGCGTGGTCAGATTGAGCCGGGCATTGCCTGTCCTGTTTTGATTGGCGTGCTTTTCGGTGCCTTGACGGGAGCACGTCTGCTCAAGCGGCTCGATGTGAGGGTGCTGCGTCAGATTTTCTGCGTGGCCATTCTGCTTGTGGCCATCAATATGATTTATCAAGGCTTTTCAGGCCAATTTTAAAGAGACAAAAGGTCAAAGTCAACTCGGCCACTCTTAGACTAGTACTCTATTAGTCTCAAAAAAATGATTTCCTTATGAAGACTTCTGCGAAAACCGACATACAGTTGCTCATTGCCCACACACTTCGTTGGGGCGTGGGCATTGCCTGTGCGCTGGCCGTGGTGGGCGGCGCGATGTATTTGTGGCAACACGGCGGCGAGCCGATGAAAGACTATACCCATTTCCCGGCCGATGCCGTATCGTCCCGGACGGCCTACACCACGCTTGAGGGTATCTTTTCGGGTGTAATGGGGCTCACGGCAGTGGGCTGGATTCAGTTGGGCGTGGTGGTGTTGCTCCTCACGCCGGTGATGCGTGTGGCCCTCTCGCTGGTCGATTTCGTCAAAGAGCGCGACTGGCTCTATGCATTCATCACGGCCGTGGTGCTCGCTGTGATTATTGCCAATTCGATTGGCGGATATTGAGTTCAGACCGCCCAAGAAGACATCAGCAACAAAAAGCGGCCTTGCAAGTTTGCAAGGCCGCTTTTTGATAAATATCTCGCGTTGATTTTCTCTTCCTCCATTTTTCTTTGAGATTATCGGCTGCACTCGACATAATCCAAACGAGTTTGTCTTCTCCTCTCACTCCCCCCAAAATGTTACCTTTTTCCCAATCACCGAATCACGCGCTTGTAATCATCCGATTATGAGGCAGATGCTGTGACTGGACGCTCCAATCACGTCCAGTCACGCATGATGTCGTCACTGCGGATTTATTTCTGGTCGTAGGCGTGGCGCGGATAGTCGGTGGTGTAGTGCAGACCTCTGCTCTCTTTGCGCTCTATGGCGGCGCGGGTGATGAGATAGCCCACGTTAATCATATTGCGCAGTTCGCAGATGTCGGGAGTGGCTTTCACGCGCTTGAAGAGTTCTTCGGTCTCCTCATAGAGCAGGTCGAGACGGCTCCAGGCGCGCTTGAGGCGCAGGTCGCTGCGCACAATGCCCACATAGGCCGACATGATCTGCCCCACCTCTTTGGCGTCTTGGGCTATAAGCACCTTCTCTTCGCCTTTCATCGTCCCCTCGTCGTTCCATTCGGGCACCAGGTCGTTGTAGTCGTATTCGGCGAGGTGGCTGATGGCGTGGCGGGCGGCGGCGTCAGCATAGACCACGGCCTCAATCAGCGAGTTGGAAGCCAGGCGGTTGCCGCCGTGCAGGCCGGTGCACGAACATTCGCCCACGGCATACAGGCGCGAGATGCTCGAACAGCCGTTGAGGTCCACCTTGATGCCACCGCAAAGATAGTGGGCGCAGGGCGTCACGGGGATATATTGCCGCGTGATGTCGATGCCGATGGAGAGGCATTTGGCATAGATGTTGGGGAAATGGCGCTTGGTCTCTTCTGGGTCTTTATGGGTGACGTCGAGACAGACGTGGTCGAGGCCGTGCAGTTTCATTTCCTTATCGATGGCACGGGCCACGATGTCACGGGGTGCCAGTGAGAGGCGGCGGTCATATTTCTGCATGAACTCTTCGCCGTTGGGCAGGCGCAAGATGCCGCCGTAGCCGCGCATAGCCTCGGTGATGAGATAGGCCGGATGTGTTTCGCCCTGATGGAAGAGTGCCGTGGGGTGGAACTGAATGAACTCCATGTCGCTCACCGTGGCCTTGGCGCGATAGGCCATGGCTATGCCGTCGCCGGTGGCGATGTTGGGGTTGGTGGTCGAGGCATAAACGGCGCCGCAGCCACCGGTGGAGAGCACGGTCACACGCGAGAGGAATGTGTCTATCTTGTGGGTGTCGGGGTCGAGGATGTAGGCACCGAAGCAGGTGATGTCGGGTGTGCGGCGCGTCACCTCCACGCCCAGGTGGTGCTGGGTGATGATCTCGACGGCAAAATGGTTTTCAAGCACAGTGATGGCAGGGTGGCGGCGCACGGCCTCGATGAGTCCGCGCTGTATTTCAAAGCCTGTGTCGTCGGCATGGTGCAGGATGCGGAACTCCGAGTGTCCGCCTTCACGGTGAAGGTCGAAAGCGCCGTCGGGTGTTTTGTCGAAATTGACGCCCCATTTCACAAGGCGCTCAATGCCGGCCGGTGCGCCTTTGACCACCTGCTCGACGGCCCGTGGGTCGCTGATATAGTCACCGGCAATCATCGTGTCGCGGATGTGCTTGTCGAAATCGTCCACTTTGAGGTTGGTCACAGAGGCCACGCCGCCTTGTGCCTTGGCCGTGTTGGCTTCTTCGATGGTGGTTTTGCAGACCAGGGCCACTTTGCCCTTGCCCGATTCGGCGGCCTGAAGGGCAAAACTCATGCCGGCCACGCCCGAACCGATGACTAAAAAATCAAATTTGCGTATCATTATAGTGAATGATGAAATATACGACGGCGAAGTTACGCAGTTTCGGCCGAAACACGTATGTCCTGGGGAGAGAAAATCTTGAAAGGGGAAGCCAAATCGAAAGCAGAAGCCGAGTTTACTTGGATTATGCCGAGTCGCCGCCCAACGTGCAAACTCTTCAGGCCTTGCTCGGCCGCTCAAAAACCACGAAAAGCATATCACTGACGCCCCGCCATCTAAACAAAACACGAAGCGGCGAAGTGGCCACTACGCGTTTTTTTATTAAGTTTGCACACATTCTAATCAATCTCATCCCTGTCATGCCTGTTCCCACCTGCCGTTCACGACGTAGTCTCACCGCCAGCCGCACGTGGCGCCTTGTGGCCGTGAGCGTTTTGTTCTTGGCCACACTCCCGTTGGCTGCACAGCGCAAGACGCAAGCCGAAATGGGGATGGAGCGCGTGGGATGGGTCGACCTGCAGACGGTGGCCACGTCCGTCAGGGTCAGTCTGATGTATGCCCGGCCCGACAACTTCACCGGCCGCGTACTCTACACCGACATCCGTCACGCCTATCTTCACCCCAAAGCAGCCCGTGCGCTCCACAAGGCCCAACAGGCCCTCAAGGCCATACGGCCCGACCTCTCGCTGGTGGTCTACGACGCCGGCCGACCGATGTCTGTACAACAGCGTATGTGGGACGCGGTGAAGGGGACGCCCAAACACATCTACGTGAGCAATCCAGCCAACGGCGGAGGCCTGCACAACTATGGTATGGCGGTGGACATCACGCTCTGTCACACGACCACGGGCGACACCGTACCGATGGGGACGAAGATTGACTATATGGGCCCACTGGCTCACCCTGAAAACGAGGCGGCCATGCTCAAGAAAAGACACCTGACGGCTGAGGCGGCGGCCAACAGGCGCTTGCTGCGCCGCGTGATGGCGGCGGGAGGCTTCAAGGTGTTGCGCACAGAGTGGTGGCACTTCAACCTCATCTCGCGAGCCGAAGCCCGAAGGGCCTACAAGGTGGCACCGTAAGCCTACACCGCGGCCAGGCTACCGATGGCACCACCGCTGCCGGCGGCTCCTTATCATTGACTCATCTGCATCTACTCCAATATGAATAGACACAAACACCCGACCCACCCCTCACGGCCCGCCAACGACGCTGTGGCCATGGCACTGCGCACAGCCGACGCCGACGAGCGTCGAGCCTTGCTCAGACGTGCCGAAGGTCGGCGGCGGTTGACGGCGAAAGTGCCGGGATGGGCCGAGGTCGAAGCGTTGGCCTATCCCTCAGGCTTGGCCCTCGAACAGTGTTCGAGCGAAACGACGGCTTGCTACAAGGCCGAACTGGTCCGGCGGCTGGTGTCCGACGGCCGGCGTATGGTCGACCTCACCGGCGGGCTTGGCGTGGACTTCTCGTTTATGGCCCCTATGTTCGGCAAGGCGGTCTATGTGGAGCAGTCTGAAGATTTGTGTGCCGTGGCCCGCCACAATTTTCCGCTGTTGGGCTTGTCACTCGGCGAAGCCGGCCGTGTGGAGGTGGTGCAGGCCGACGCCGAAGTCTTTGCCGCCACGATGCCGCCGGCCGACCTGGTGTTCATCGACCCGGCACGCCGCGACGACGTGGGGCGCAAGACGGTGCGCATCGAAGATTGCCGTCCCGACCTCACGCGCCTGTTGCCCACCCTGCTGGAACGGGCCGGAGTGGTCGTGGCCAAACTCTCGCCCATGCTCGACATTGACGACGCCGTGGCCCGCCTGCAGGACGTGAACGAGGTGCACATCGTGGGCACGGCGGGAGAGTGCAAAGAGGTGGTGCTGGTGATGAGGGCCGGCGCCACGAGCGGCCCCGTCATTCACATGGCCGACGACAAGAGCCGTCTGAGTTATCGCCGTGCCGACGAGCGCGAGGCCGTGCCGACGTATGCCGCCGAGATGAAACGCTGGCTCTATGTGCCGAGTGCCGTGGTGATGAAAGCCGGAGCCTTCAAATGGACGGCCGTGCGTTTTGGCCTTGAAAAACTTCATCCCGACACTCATCTCTACACTTCAGACGCCTTCGTAGCCGACTTCCCCGGTAGGGTGATGGAGGTGACGGGCTGCTACGGTTTCTCGAAACAGGAGGTGAAACGCCTCAAAACCGACATCGGCGAAAAGGCCAACGTGGCCGTGCGCCATTTCCCCGAGGCGGCCGAGACGGTGCGCAGACGGCTGAAACTCAAAGACGGCGGCGACCGCTTTGTGTTTGCCGTCACCATGGCCGACGGCAGCCACAGCCTCATTGCCGGCCGCCGGCCCACAGCCGGCTGAACGACCGCGCCACACCTATTATATTTATCATGGGCCAGCCTTTATGGTCCTGCACTTTTCTGAAACATCAAAACTAGTCATACCTGCCATGAAAAAACTCCAACGCTTATTGACTGTGCTCTGCGTCTGCGCCCTCACGGCCACAACGGCACGGGGCCAACTGACCGCCGGCGACTTCGACATCACCCCACGGCCGCAAAGACTCGAGGCCACGGGCCGGAAACCTTTCACTCTCACCGCCAAGACGGTCATTGCCCACGACGCGGTCACAAGCCGTCAGGCCCGGCTGCTCAAAGAGGCTCTCGACACGCCGACGGGCTACGACCTGACTCTGCGCGAAGGCCGTCGCGGACAGATTGTCTTGCGCGTGGACACGACACTGGTGGCACCTGCCGAGGGCTACCGCCTGACGACCGGCAGCAAGGGCATCGAGATTGTGGGCCACGACGCCGCCGGTGTTGTTTATGGCGTGCAGACCCTGCTGCAACTCTTCCCCACAGCCATCTACAGCGAGAAGATCTGTCGTCACACGGTCTGGACGGTGCCGGCCGTTGCCGTCGAAGACGCCCCTTCACACCCGTGGCGCGGTATGATGCTCGACGTGGCGCGCTATTTCTTCGACAAAGACTACGTGAAGCGCTTCATCGACATGATGGCCGCGTACAAACTCAACCGTTTGCAGTTTCACCTCGTCGATGACTCGGGCTGGCGCATGGAAATCAAGAAATATCCACGCCTCACCGAGGTGGGCGCCTGGGCCGGCAAAGACGCCGACCGCATAGGGGGCTACTACACACAAGACGAACTGAAAGAAATCATTGCCTACGCAGCCGACCGGGGCATTGAGGTGGTGCCCGAAATCGAATTTCCCGCCCACCTGCTCTCGGCCATCGTGGCCTATCCTTGGCTGTCGTGCCGCGGCGAACAGCACGAGGTGCCGCGCAAAAACTTCATCAGCCACGAACTGCTCTGCGTGGGCAAGCCTGAGGCTTTGGCCTTTCTCAAAGACGTGCTCGAAGAAACGATGGACCTCTTCCCCTCACGCCACATCAACATCGGCGGCGACGAAGCGGTATATACCCGCTGGGGCGAATGTCCGCGCTGTCAAGCGGTGATGAGGCGCGAAGGCCTCACCCACCCCTCAGAACTGCAGGGATGGCTCACCAACCAGGTGGCCGAGTGGCTCGCCGAGCGCGGGCGTACGGCCATGGGCTGGGAAGAAGTGGTGATGCGCGGCCGCGTGGCCCGACCGGTGACGGCCGTCATCTGGCACAATCCCGAAGACACGGCGACAGTGGCTCGCGACGGGCACACGTCGGTGCTCGCCCCTGTGGGCAGTCTCTATTTTGATTTCCCCGAAAGCCATTCGCCCGGCGAGCCCCAACACGCCACGTGGAGCGGCATCGTGCCTATGGACCGCACCTACAATATGTCACTTGGCGACTACTGCAAAGGTGGCAGTGTGCTCGGCGTGCAAGGCTGCATTTGGACCGACCAGTTCATCTGCGGCGAGAAGTTGCAGGAAATCAACGCCCTCAACGAGAACCGCTCAGAAACCTATATCGAATATTTCATCTTCCCGCGCATGCTAGCCCTGGCCGAAGCCGGCTGGACGCCGCAGGCACTGCGCCACTACGGCGACTTCAAGCGCCGGCTCAAAAGCCAACTGCCGCGCCTCGACGTCAGGGGCTGGAACTATCGCGTGCCTGAGCCCGAAGTGGTGAAGATGGAGCAGAAGGCCGACGGCTTTGTCTACACGCTGGACACGCCGGTGGAGGGTGCCGAAATCCGATACACCACCGACGGTACCTGGCCCACAGTGCACGCTCCGCGCTACACGGCCCCGGTCAAAGTGAACACCCCCAAAGACCTCCGAGCCATCACCGTGGTGACACCGCGCCACCACTCTCTGCCCCTCATGCCGGAAGAGGCAAAAGAGTGACAGATAGCGCCCAATCTGACACATTCCGTCGTTAATCGCTTTTGCAATCATCAAATAATTTGTAATTTTGCAAGCCAAAGAGATGAAAAAATCACCATACTATTATCAACAACACAGCATTATGTTACAAAAAATCAAACACGCTCTGCTGCTCTTCGTGGCCTTTTTCGCTCTCTCTGCCACGGCTCAGCAGATGCCCTCACTGCCTGTCGACAAGGCCGTGAGAATAGGCAAGCTGCCCAACGGCCTGACCTATTATATCCGCCACAACGCCCTGCCTGAGCACCGCGCCAACTTCTATATCGCACAAAAGGTGGGCGCCGTGCAAGAAGAGGAGAGCCAGCGCGGACTCGCCCACTTCCTCGAGCACATGTGCTTCAACGGCACGCAGAGCTTCCCCGGCAACGGCATCATCAAGTACCTGGAAAGCATCGGCGTGAAGTTTGGCCAGGAGCTCAACGCTTACACGTCTATCGACGAGACGGTCTACAACATCGACAACGTTCCCGTGAGCGCCCAAAACATCGACTCTTGTCTCACCATCCTTCACGACTGGGCCGACGGTTTGCTGCTCGAGCCGGCCGAGATTGACAAAGAGCGTGGCGTCATTCACGAAGAGTGGCGTATGCGGTCCACGGCCTCCATGCGTATGTTTGAGCGCAACCTGCCCAAGCTCTTCCCGGGCTCGCGCTATGGCGAACGCTTCCCCATAGGTCTGATGAGCGTCATTGACAATTTCAAATACCAGGAACTCCGCGACTACTATGAAAAGTGGTACCGCCCCGACCTGCAGGGCATCATCGTGGTGGGCGACATCAACGTGGACAGCATCGAGGCACGCATCAAAGACATCTTCTCACCCATCAAGATGCCCGAAAACGCCGCTGCCTACGAGTCCTATCCCGTGCCCGACAACAACGAACCCATCTATGTCGTCGACAAAGACAAGGAGCAGGCCATGCCGGTGTTCCAGATTTTCTTCAAGCACGACGTTCTCCCCACCGAGCTGCGCGGCACACCGGCCAAGCTGATTATGGACTATATGAGTTCAGTGGTGAGTGGAGTGCTCAATGCCCGCCTCGAAGAGATGACGCAAAAAGATAATTGCCCCTTTACGATGGCTGCGAGCCTCGACGGCAGTTATATGGGGATGACCAAGATGAAAGACGCTTTCATCCTTTATGTCATTCCCAAAGAGGGTCAAGCCACAGAGGCGCTCAAGGCAGTGATGACGGAGGTGGAACGCGTGCGCCGCTTCGGCCTGACCGCCACCGAGGTGAACCGTCAGCGCGACGAGTATCTCTCAAAGCTTGAGAAGACCTACGACAACCGCGACAAGCAGACCCACAACTTTTTCGTGCCGCAATATGTGCGCCACTTCCTCGAGGGTGACGCCATCCCCGACATCGCCACCACCTACCAGTTGATGCAACAGCTGGCCCCCAACTTCAAAGCCGAAATGTTCTCGGAAGTGGCCAAGGAGTGGATGGCCTCTACCGACACCAACTTCGTCTGTGTCGGCATGTTCCCCGACAAGGAAGGCGTTGTCTTGCCCACACCCGACGAGCTCAAGGCTGCCGTGACGGCAGTCAAGACCGCTCAGCTCGAGGCCTATGTGGACAACGTGAAAAACGATCCTCTTGTGCCGGCTCTGCCCAAGCCTGTCAAAATCAAGTCTATCACTTCGGCACCGATGGGCTATACATGCTGGACGCTCAAGAATGGCGCACGCGTCTATTACAAAACCACCGACTTCGACGACAGTGAGGTGCTCGTCAACGTGGTCAGCAAAGGCGGCAAGAGCCTCCTCGGCGAAAAAGACCGCGTCAACGCCCTGATGTTCGAGTCGGCCATCAACAGCGCCGGCCTCGGCAACTTCACCTCGACCGAACTCAGCAAGAAACTGGCCGGACGCCAGGTGGAACTGAGCGTGGGCTTCGACGAAACCAGCGAAAGTCTCAGCGGCCAGTCTACGCCTAAAGACCTCCGCACGCTCTTCGAACTCATCTATCTGCGCTTCCAGAAACCCACGGCCGACACCGAGGCGTGGAACAGCATGATCAACCGCAAGAAGTCTATGCTTGAGAATGCTGACAAAGACCCTATGACGGCCTTCACCGACTCGCTCATCGCCACCGTCTACGACCACAACCCCCTCGCCGCCAGAGAGAAACTGGCCGACCTGCCGCAGGCCGACTACGACCGCATACGCCAGATCTACGGCGAGCGCTTCGCCTCGGTGGGCGACTTTGACTTCTTCTTCACTGGCAATGTCAACGTAGACTCGCTCCGCACCTTCGTGGAGCAATACATCGCTCCCCTGCCCGGCGTGAAGAAACGCGAGAACTACGCCAACCGTCACCTCACGCCCGTTTCCGGACAGAACATCAACCACTTCAAGCGCCAGATGGAAACACCGCAGGCCTTTATGCTCGTGATGCTTTCCGGCAAAACCGACTATTCGCTCAAGCAGGAGGCCATAGTCAGCACGCTCGGCGATGTGCTCAGCCAGCGCTACCTCAAGAGCATTCGCGAGGATGCCGGTTATGCCTACACCGTACAGGCTATGGGCATGATGAACGTGCACCCCAACACGTATTATATGATCCAGATTGTCTGCCCCTTCCAGCCGGCTGCCTGCGACTCCGTGCTCACTCTCATCAACGCCGACCTGCAAGACATCGCCGACAAGGGAGTGACGGCCGAAGAACTCGACAAGGTGGTGAAATTTGAACTCAAGACCTACGCCGACAACCAAAAGAAGAACAGCTACTGGCAAAGCCTCATCACCGACAAAGTATGCTGGGGCATTGACAAATACGACGGCTTCGAGCAAACCATCGGCAGTGTGACCTCGGCCGACCTGCGGGGCTTCGTCCGCGACCACATCCTCAAAGAGGGCAACCGCATCGAGGTGGTCATGCTCCCCACCGACCTCAAAGAGTGATAATCAGGCATAAGGCGTCCGCGCCTGCCCGTTTTCATCATCCATCAATCAAGTCCCGTAAGGCTCCCGCTGAGCTTTGCGGGACTTTTTGTGTGAGGGCCTCCATGGCCGTTCCGGCGTTTCCTCCTGCACCTGTGCCCGCCCGGCTTGTTTACGGCTGTTCAAATTCCAGAGTTGAGTGTGACGTGAAACCTTTGTTTTTCTGCCACAAAGCGGTTGGGGCTGGCACGGACGGCGCATAAAGCGGAGCAACTGACCGCTACGACGACCTGGCACAGGCCTGATATTTCCTGGCATAAGGACAAAAATTGCTGGCATAAGGACACGAAAAACTGCCATAAGGCCCGTAAGGGCCTGAAAACTAAAAAAAGAGGCCTGGCCAAGGCCTCTCTCCCCTATCCTGCTCCAAAGATATGGGTTCAACGGGGAAGGGACAAAGACAAAAGGAAGCGATGAAGTGAAGTTACGGAAATGGCAAATACAAACAGTTGCATGGCCTCTGTGCTCATTTGCACAGACTTTTGCTTCACACAAGTAAGGCGGCACTCGGCATAGACCACAAAAAACAAGTTTTCTGGAGTCTCTGCTCTCATTTGCACTGACTTTTGCCTTCGGCGCAAGTCAGGCTGCGGCTCGGATAAGCAAAACCAAAAAACAAGTTTTTTATTTTGCCCACCGCTCGCCTTGCACTAACTTTGCATAAATGATTGTATTGTGCCTTATTATAGGCTGCACACAAAGACGGAAAGAACGCTATGACTATCTCTGAACTGATCACGCAAAACAAAACGACGGCCTTCTCTTTTGAAGTGCTCCCGCCACTTAAAGGCACGGGCATCGACGGCCTCAAAAAGACCATCAACCGGCTGGCGGAGTTCAACCCTCAATATATCAACATCACCAACCACCGCTCTGAATATGTCTATAAAGACCTGGGCGACGGACTGATGCAACGCTCACGATTGCGCCGCAGACCCGGCACCGTCGCTGTGGCTGCTGCCATTCAGAATGAATATCACATCCCGGTGGTGCCACATATTCTCTGCTCAGGATTTACACGCGAGGAAACCGAATACCTATTGCTCGACCTGCAATTCCTCGGCATCGAGAACCTGCTGATACTGCGAGGCGACAAGGCCAAAGAAGATGCCTACTTCAAACCTACGCCCGGAGGTCACACCCATACCACCGACCTGCAAGAGCAAATCAACCAGTTCAACGAAGGCCTCTTCCTCGACGGCACGCCCATCAAAGTGAAAGGCCATCCCTTCAGCTACGGCGTGGCCTGCTATCCCGAGAAACACGAAGAGGCACTCAACGCCGAAATGGACCTGGAGTGGTTCAAACACAAAATAGACCACGGCGCCGAATATGGCGTGACACAACTCTTCTACGACAACGAGGCCTATTTCAACTTTGTGGCAAAAGCCAAGGCCGCCGGCATCAAAGTGCCTGTCATACCGGGCATCAAGCCTTTCGCCAAGCTCTCGCAGTTGCAGACCGTCCCCAAGACGTTCCACTGTAATTTTCCCGAAGCCCTGGCCAAAGAGGCGGTGAAATGCAAAACCGACGAAGAGGCCAAAGCCCTGGGCATCGAATGGGGCGTGGCACAATGCAAAGAACTCATCCAACGCGGTGTGCCCAGCATCCATTTCTACACGGTGTCGGCCGTGGAGAGCATTGCCGAGATTGCACGCCAGATCTATTGAGCGCCTCACACCATCCACCACTATGAGCTTCAACACCATCATCGGCCAGACACACATCAAGCAACTGCTCGCCCACATGGTCGGGTCAGGGCGGGTGCCGCATGCCCTGCTCTTCACCGGCGAAGAGGGACGGGGACAGATCCCTATGGCACTGTCGCTGGCCGAATCCATGCTGTGTGAACATCCGGTGGAGGGACAAGCCTGCGGCACGTGCCGGAGCTGTCACCTGAACAGCAAATTCATCCATCCCGACCTGCATTTCGTGTTCCCGGTGGTGAAACGCAAAAACAAGTCAGAAGCACCCCTGAGCGACCAATATCTGGCTTTGTGGCGAGAAGCCCTGACCAAAAGCCGCTATCTCGGCGCAGAGCGATGGCGCGAAACGCTCAACACCGAAAACCAACAACCTGGCATCTTCACCAAAGAGGCTGAAAACATCACCACCAAGATAAGCCTCAAAGCCAGTATGGGCGGCTATAAGGTGGTCATAGTGTGGCAGGCCGAACTGATGAACGAAGAGACGGCCAACAAGTTGCTCAAACTACTGGAAGAGCCGCCCGAACGGACGGTGTTTATCCTCATCAGTGCGCAGCCCGAGCGCCTGCTCACGACGATAGTCAGCCGCACGCAGGAAATAGCCTTTCCGCCCATCCCGACCGACACACTCGCCGAGGCCTTGGACCAACGACACGGTCTCTCGCCCGAAATGGCACACGACCTGGCACACCGCAGCGGCGGCAACTATATCAAAGCCTGCCGCGAATTGCAAGGCGCAGCCGACGACGCTCAGGATTTCGACATGTTCGTGCTCTTCATGCGCCTGTGCTACGCCCGCAAAATCAAAGACCTCAGCGAGTGGACCGACCGTATGGCCGAGCGCGGACGCGAACGTCAGAAAGCATTCCTGGACTATTGCCAACGCATGCTCAGAGAGAACTTCATCTACAATTTCCGCCGCCCCGAACTCAACTATCTTAATCCCCGCGAGGCCGACTTCGCCACCCGTTTCTCGCCGTTTATCAACGAGCGCAACGTCATCCCTTTGATGCGGGAGTTTGACTCGGCCCGAAGAGACATCGTGCAAAACACCAACTCGCGCATGGTCTTTTTTGACCTTTCCATCAAAACCATCGTCTTGCTCATCCGTTGAGCCACAGCCCACGAGAGAAGCAGACTTCGCCATATATATCAACACCCCATGAACAAGGATTTCACGCTGGGCGGACCGCTGAGAGGCTTTTGCGCCAAAGGTTGCGGCCGCCAAGACAAACAACTCAACACCTACGACTATCTGGCCGATGTGCCGGGCAATGCCGACACGACAGACCTGGTCGAGGTGCAATTCAAGAATACCCGTAAGGGATATTACCGCAACGACAACCACCTGCCGCTGGAAAAGGGCGACATGGTGGCCGTTGAGGCCACGCCGGGACACGACATAGGCGTAGTCACACTCACCGGCAGCCTCGTGCCCCTGCAACTCAAGAAGGCCGGAGCCAAAGCCGCCGCCGAAATCAAGCGCATTTACCGCAAGGCACGCCCTGCCGACCTCGAGAAATTTGAAGAGGCCAAGGCGCTCGAGCAAGACACCATGATACGCTCGCGACAAATTGCAAAAGACCTCCAACTCGACATGAAAATCGGCGACGTAGAGTATCAAGGAGACGGAGGCAAGGCGATTTTCTACTACATAGCCGACGGCCGCGTGGATTTCCGCAAACTCATCAAGGTCCTGGCCGAAGCCTTCCACGTACGCATTGAGATGAAACAGATTGGCGCGCGCCAGGAGGCCGGCCGCATAGGCGGCATCGGACCCTGCGGCCGCGAACTCTGCTGTGCCACCTGGATGAAAAACTTCAACTCTGTCTCGACCGCAGCCGCCCGCTTCCAAGACATCTCTCCCAATCCGCAGAAACTGGCCGGCCAATGTGCCAAACTCAAATGCTGTCTCAACTATGAGGCCGACGTCTACGTGGAAGCCTCACGCAAGCTGCCGCCTCGCGACACCACGCTCGAGACGGCCGACGGCACCTGGTATTATTTCAAAGCCGACATCCTGGCCGGCATGGTAAGCTACTCCACAGACAAACGCCTGGCTGCCAACATCACGACTATCTCTGCAGCACGTGCCCACGAGATTATAGCCCTCAACAAAGCGGGCGAAAAACCGCTCGTGCTCGACGAGAACGCACCCGAGAAGCCGGCCAAGCCCATCGACCTGGCCGAACAAGACGACCTTACGCGCTTTGACAAGGTGAAACGTAAACGGGGCGGCAACCGCAAAAACAAAAACCGCGACAAAGCAGCCGCAGAGGGCGGAAATGGTGGCGGCAAACAGCGCAAGCCTGCTGGTGGCGACAAAGCCGGACGTAACAATCAGCCTCAACAATGACAAGCCTCGGCCGGTCTCTCTCAGTCTTTACCGTCGCACTGATGGCGACCTTCGCGGTGGCAGCCTGCGACGAGCACACGGCGGTCAGCACATTCCGCTCGTTTCCCGAGACGGGCTGGGAGCGTACCGACACGGTCGTGGTGCAGCTGGACAGCCTCGCGGCGGCAGGTCGCTATGTGGGGACGGTTCACGTGCGCTTGTCGACGGCTCATCCCTATCCGTTCCAAGAACTGATTTTGGCCGTCGAGCGTGACCTGGCGCTCGCCGGCGACTCTCTGCAGACTCTGCGCGACACCACCATCGACACACTCAAGATAGTCAGCGCCTCAGACCGCGGCGACTACGTGGGGCGCGGCGTATCGGTGTTGGAATATGCCGCCGAACCCATCGCGATAGACCTGCCGGCAGGCGCGAGCGGCCGTTTCTGCATCAGACACCTTATGACGCGCACCCCGCTCGAAGGCATCAGAGAGGTGGGACTGACGCTCCGCCGCGATTGAAGCCACAAGACCAGACCGGCACGCGGCCATTCGGACACGACAAAAGAAGGTCGGCACATCAACCAAGATATACGAGGGTATATCCGGCGTTGATGTGCCGACCTGCTTTTTTATGGATTAGACCAGAAGCCGTCTGCGGCTTTCGTCTCAAGACTTGCGACAACCTCTCACGGCCAGAATGGCCCATACAAACAAGAGCACACGCACAAGGAGCGGCAGAGCGGCCGGCAAAACCATCATGAAGCAGGCCAACTGGGCATGGAGCAGATGGAGGGTGCGACGCGGACTGACCGACTCTTCGAGCAGATTGGAATAGATGGCGGCCAGAGCCTTGACAAGTCCCAGCGACTCCAAGGCGAGAACGAGAGAGCGGATGCTGAACGAGCGCTCCGAGCGCTGAAGGGTGGCGTAGCCTGAGGCGGAAAGGTTTTTGCGTGTCATAACAGTCGGTTTTTAATCGTTTTGATGATGCAAAGTAACCGGCCGTTTGTGACACGTATTGTCACAAATTGAATTTTTGTGTTAAATCTTTAATGCGATGGCGGATATAAGCCTCGAAGTCGGGGCTGTCTGTAATCTCAATGTCATCAAGCAGGCCGATGACAAAGCGGCCAATGCCTTTGTAACTGCACACCTCGGTGGAGAAGAAATGGCGGCCGTCGTCGAGGAGACTCAGAGCGGTTTCGGCGCCAGGATGCTCTTCGAGCAGGATGCTCGTGGCCAGAGCGCCAAGTTTGAGTTTTACGGGAATGAGGCGCTCGCCGGTGAAATGGAAGAGGTCGCGATGGAAAGGCGCGTGCTTGTCTTTGTGTGACCAGAGCAAATCAAGGATTTCGACACTCTCTGCCCGTATGATCTTGAATGTTTTGTTCATCCCCGTCGACACCTCATAGCAGCGCACCTCCGTGTTTTCGGCACAAAAGAGATAGGGCTCGACGATGCGGTCGCGCACGTCGCCGCTGTGGGGGCTGGTGTAGTTTTTCAGCACCACCATACACTCGGTCTCGATGGCCTGATGGAGAGTGGCGATGTTGTGGGCCATATGGTCGTCGACACCATAAGTGGAG
>JBGVLE010000105.1:0-9578 GCA_045124135.1 Alloprevotella sp. | reverse complement strand
GGTCTCGTTTTGTCGGCTGTCTACCTCATTATGGTCTTTGTGGTAATTGGTGCGCTCTTTGCCGCTGCCTCTGCCTTCTGATGTAATCATTTGATTGACTACTAATAAATAAAGCGCCTCGAACTGTGGTTCGGGGCGCTTTATTTATGTTTATACCGCTATGCGGCGGATTGTTATTTCTTGGCAGCTACTTTGGTGAATTTGGCTACGGCTTTGGCTTTGGCCTTGTTGTAAGCGGCTGTGGCTTTAACCTTGGCCTTGCCTTCAGCCTTCTTCATCTGGTCATAGAGGTCCCAGAGTTTGGCTTCCTTAACCACGGCTTTCTGGTTTTCGGTATAGGCGGCGGCAGCTACCTCAACGGCTTTTTCTTCAGCCTCGGGAGCGTAGGCGTGTTTGTAGCCTTTCACGTCGTTCCAGTGGCCACGGGTGAAGTCGGGGAATGAAACAGCAGCGCAGTTGTTGTCCATTGACAGCGTGCCGAGTTCGGCCAGACAGCACCATTCGGCGAGGTCGTAAACGTCCATATCGAGGGGCAGACCGTTCTGGAGGCAGTATACCATACGGGCATCCATGAAGAAGTCCATACCGCCGTGACCACCGACCTTGGCAGCCATTTCGCCGTATTTCTTGATGATGGGGTGCTCGTATTTGGCCTCGAGTGCCTGCTTCTCAGACTCGGGCATAAAGCCGTGAGAAGAGAGATTGTCCACCTTGGGGGCGCTACCTGTGGCTTTGAGCTGGGCAGCGTCTACGGCGTAGCCTTCAACGGGATATTTGTTGGCAAAGCCTCTCGTACCGGTGAGCTGATAGAGACGGTTGTAGGGCTGCGGGTTCATCACATTGTGCTGGATCTCCACAACCTTGCCGTCGGCGGTGCGCATAAGGGTAGTGGTGTGGTCGCCGTTGCGATAGTCGTTGCAGGGTTTGCCGGTTTTCTTCTCCACATATTCCTTGCCGTGTACAGACTTGGTGTCCATGGCTACGAGGGTGGTGAAGCGGTCGCCGCGGTGGATGTTGAGCACCTGAGCCACGGGGCCAAGGCCGTGAGTGGCATAAACGTCGCCACGGTTTTCCTTGTTATACTTCATGCGCCAGCCGAGCTTGTCGGGGTCTGAGCCGTCGGGATTTTTCCAATAATAATCCCAGAAGTCGTCAAGGTTGTGGATGTAGGCACCCTGAGCGCGGATGACTTCACCGAATACGCCGTGCTGAGCCATGTTGAGAGCGCGGAGCTCAAACCAGTCGTAGCAGCAGTTTTCGAGAATCATACAGTGCTTCTGAGTCTTCTCAGAGAGGTCGATAAGGCTCCAGCACTGTTCGAGGTTCATGGCAGAGGGCACTTCGATGGCAGTGTGTTTGCCGTTTTCGAGAGCGCATTTGGCTACGGGATAATGGTGGTCCCAGTCGGTGGCTACATAGACCAAGTCGATGTCGGGACGCTTGCAGAGTTCTTCGTAACCTTTCTCGCCGGAATAGATGTCGGCGGGAGCCAGACCGGCTTGTTTGAGATAGCCTTGGCAAGCTTCGGCACGTCCTGCTTCATAGTCGCAAAGGGCTACGATCTGCACACCGGGGATGTGGGTGAAACGGGCAACGGCACCGGGGCCACGCATACCCAAACCGACGAAGGCCACGCGAACGGTCTGCATCTTGGGAGCGGTGAGGTTGATGACGTCTTTTTGGCCGGCAGGGCGTTGGGGCGTGTCGACCACGATGGTTCCCTTGTCCCAATGCCACTTGGTGGAAGGAGAGAGAGACTGTGCGGAAGAAGTCTGACCACCCAATGAGAGTACGGCGGCAAATACCAGCGCGATAATCTTATTGAACTTCATAAGTTTGTGTGATTAGATAATTAATAAGGTTATTTGTATGATAGGCCTGATTTGAAGGGGCTGATAGGGCCTCACATAAGGTTAATTGTTGCAAAGGTAAACAATAAAGTCGAAAATGCTCGTAACTTGCTGCTTATTTTGGTTATTACCTTTCTGTTTTGGACTTATGGGGGATTGGCGTCGGGCAGTGACCGGTTGTCAGTTCAAATCTTTATGTAATACCGGCAGCGATTCATAACGTAGAGAATGGCAAAAACTAAGGAAAAATTACCCAGCGTGAGCCAAACACCGTAATAGTCGCCAAGCCATGGGGCCAGTCCAAAGCTCACCGACTCGACGGCCGAGCGGAAGTTGACCACCTCGCCGAGCATATAGGCCACGATGGAGTTCATACCATATATCTTGAGCCATTCCAGTCCGCGGCAGTGGCCTTTCACGTCAATCCACCAATAAAACAGTGTCAGTGTCAAAAAACAGAGACCGCCGGAGAAGAGGGCCATGCTGCCGGTCCAGATCCGTTTGACAATGGGCATGTCAAGACTCCACAAGAGGCCGGCGGCGGTCAGGCCCAGCCCAATAGCCATCAGGTGTATGGCGGTCCTGGACGGCTCGGCCTTGCCTTGTCTGATGAGTTGTCCGGCCAAGGCGCCGAGCCAAACCGTCACGCCAAACGTCAGACTGCTCAAGAGCCAACTGTACGACGGGTCGCCACGGAAACGCCCCAAGACTGCCGCGTCTATACGGCCGGCCAAGTTGCCTTCGGGGCTGTAGTCGCCGCAGAGCATCATCGGGATGGCATAGGCCACAAGGAGCATCGCTGCTGTGGCAATTTGTCCCTTCAGCCGGAAGTTGGTGATAATCAAAGCCGTGATGAGATAGCCTGCGGCTATGGCTTGCAGGGTGTTGGTGTAGAGATAGATGGCATCGGGGTTGAGTCCCAACAGATTGCCTTGCACCACCATGCCGAGAAGCCAAAGAATGGAGAAACGCTTCGCCACCTTTTTGTAGACGGCAGCCTTGCCGCCTTCGCGCATCAGTTTGGAGAAAGAGAAAGGCATCGACGCGCCGCTGATGAAAAGGAAAAGCGGCATCACGAGGTCCCAAAAGCGGAAACCGGCCCATACTTCATGGTCAAGTTGGTAGAGCAGTGTATGCGCCCACGGCGTGTCAATGGTCTGAAGCAGCGTCCAGGCAACCGGCTGAAAGAAGACAAGGAGAAACAGGATGAAGCCACGCAGGATGTCGAGCGAGGCCAAGCGTCTGGTCGGTGTGTTCATTGTATGTTTTAGGCAAAAAATGGCCAAGTGCACCTGTTGGCGTAGCACTTGGCCATAATTATTGTGTGTAGGGCGACGATTATTTGTTGATGGACTTCAGGTATGAGTCAATCTGCTTGCCGAGACCATTCTCGGGGTCAATGCTCAGGATGGCGTTGGTGTATTGACGGGCTTCGTCTTCGAGGTCTTTCTGCACGCAATAGAAAGCCATATAGCCAAGAGCCTGAAGTTTTGAAGAGTCGATGTTTTCCTTGCCTTCCATCAACGCGTAGGCTTCTTTGTAGAAGTTGAACACCTTGTCTTCCGGTTCATTGCGGTTGGTGATGTTGATGGCAGCGCGCATCATGGGAGCTTGATAGCTGTCGGGTTTCTCAGCCTGAATTGCGGCAAAGATGGCGTCACCCTTGGCCACATATTCGGCCTTCTTCTCGGGGGTGATGTCTTTCTGCTGGCTGGCAGCGAGATATTGCTGGCCCAGACCGAACTGGTCGGTGAGGTCTGCCTTGTCGCCGAGTGCCTTGAGGTATTTTGAATACATCTCAATGCCTTCGTCATATTGCTTGTTGCGGCGGTAGAGGGTGGCCAGCTGCTTCAGGCCGCTCAGTTTGGTCGAGTCACACTTCACGGCCAGTTCATAATATTTGATGGCAGAGGCCAAGTCGTCTTGGTCTGACATGAAGTTACCGGCATAGGCATAGTCGAGATAGACATAGAGACTGTCGGCAAACTGGTGTTCGGTGATGTATTTGATAGACTCTTCAGCCTTCGTGATTTCGTAGTTCTCCACGTCGGCAAAGAATTTCATACGCTTGATGACCAAGTCGTTGGGAGCCAATGCCAGGAAACGCTCAGAGTAGTCGCCGATTTCCATATATTTTTGGGTGGCGAAGAGTGAGAGCAGGAAGTTCTCTGCAGCCTCAATGTCGGTAGAGTCGTTTTCGGTCTTGGCCTTGAAGAAGGTGGTGTAGCAGCCCACGGCCTCTTTGTACTCGTCGAGCTTGTAATAGATGTCACCCTTTTCGCGGTCGGTGGTGTGGTTGTCTGGCTCAACGGCTTTGATGCGGTCGAGCATTTCAATGGCCACGTGGGGATTGATGTTTTTATACACGAAGGCATTGCGCTTGAGAGCCGGCACATAGTTGGGGTCGACGTTGAGCGCTTCGTCAAATTTCTGTCCGGCAGAGCCGTAGTCTTTGCGGAACATGCACACTTCGCCGTAGAACATCAAGCCCTCTTTATATTCGGGATCCACGGTATAGAGCTGCTTGGCGCACTCATTGGCACAGGGATAGACATTCTTGTCGAGGAAGAACTGGCCGATGCTTAGCAGGTCATCTTTCTTGGTCTTGATTTTGCCCATCAGTTTCTTGAAAACCTTGTTGGCGCCATCAGGGTCGGTAATCTGCATTTCAATCACCTGCTCGGCCATAGCCTGCATCTCGGGATTGGTTTCGGGCACTTCATAAGCTCTCTGGGCCACGGCCTGATTGGCGCTGAAGGCCACGAGGGCGGCGAAAAAGAGGCTTTTAATCCAATTTGCTTTCATAAATCTGTTGTGTGTGTTTGTGTCCTGTTGAAGTGACAGCGTGAGTCTTTCTATCGGTTGTATGATGTTAAATTTGAAACCACACTGCCGCATTTGATGTATATCAACTGCGAAGATAGTTATATTTATGCGTATTGCAAGCAAAACTCTTCTGCTTTTTGTTTATTTGACATATAAATGCATAAATCTTCGACGCATGTGCATAAATATAGGATAAATGGCTCACAAAATTGAATCAGCGACTGCATTGCGCGTGCTTTTTGTCTTTTTCCCGGGCCGCCAAATGGATTATCTTTGGGGTATGAAAAAGGGGAGAGTCCATATAATGGGCTTTCCCCTTTTTCTTTGGAGTGAGACTGCCATAAGGCCGGTCTTTCCTTGCCTTATGGCAGTAAATATTGGCTTAAGGATAAAGTGTCTCGAGACAGTTGCTCTTCCTCGAAATGTTCATTTGGGAATGATGCAGAGGGGGGACAGGCCTTACAAAGCTGCTTGTGTAGCACTTTTTTAGTTAATGTCGTCACTTTAGTCCTTCACTTTTGAACGGTCAGGCCGCTTGGGCCCAGTCGTCCAAAAGTCACGGCGTTTGATGTGCGGGTGAAGGGCTTTGTGTCCATACGTTGTCCTTTCCATTCTTCCAGCCCGCCATATATGGCCGGCTTTATCTCATATTCACTGCCTTCTCCTGTACGGCGACGTAGGGAAGCAGTTGCGAACCGTTGCAGATGATGGTCTGTCCCTTTTGGCCTTTGAGGAAGAAGAAGAATTTGGTGGTGTTGGACTTGCGGCGGTAGTCTGTCGAGATAAT
The DNA here is from genome assembly GCA_045124135.1 of Alloprevotella sp. Classification (GTDB taxonomy): domain Bacteria; phylum Bacteroidota; class Bacteroidia; order Bacteroidales; family Bacteroidaceae; genus Alloprevotella. The sequence continues at coordinate 4,115 of JBGVLE010000105.1, read as the reverse complement.
CCAGACTGAGCGCACGAGAGGATAGTCGCCGGTGTAGATGCGGTATTGATAGGGTTTCCAGCCAATCACGTCTGCTTCGGCCTTTCGTGCCACCTTCAACACCTTGACGTTGAGGTTCTCAAAGTCGGTGATGACGCTGTCCTTGCGCCCCTTGAGCCAGTTGGCTCCCACCACGCCGATGATGTCTGGGTTTTCCTTGACGGCTTCAATCACGGCCTTGTTTGAACCTTGGGCATAAAGATTGCCGCTCACCTGTCGGCCCGCCAGCAAAGAGTCGCGCATGAAGCGCACAGTGCTCGAGCCGGAGTGGTCAAACACAAACTTGAGTTCGCCTTTCTTGCCGGAATAGCGCAGCTGTTCCCAACGAGTGATTTTTCCCGATACGATGCCTTTGATGTCGTCCACGGTGATGAGTGTGTCGGGATTGTTCTTGTTGACGATAAGCGCAAACGCGTCAGTGGCCACGATAGCCTGACGGGCACTGAGGTTGTGGCTTTTGATGCGCTGGAGCTCGCCTTCGTTCAGCGGCCGGGTGGCTACGCAGCATCTGATACTGTCCATCACGAGCATCTTGAGCGCCGAGTCTTCATTGCAGAAGATTGGGCGGCAAGTCACTTCGGGATAGAGCAGGGAGTAGGTCTCGAGTTCCTCCGACATGATGTCTTCGAAGGTTTCGTCTATCGCAATATGCACATCATCGGAAGTCCGCCAGTCGGCAGACTTCCGATGATTTCCGCACGAGGCGGTTAGGGTGATGCACACTGCGGCTAAGATAAGCCTGAGTGTCTTCATAATGTCATTACTGAATTCTAAAGCGAATTGGCAGAGTGAACCATACCGGTACGGGGTGACCTTGCTGACGTGCGGGGGTGAAGCGCTTCAGCTTGCTGACCACCTGGGCAGCGGCTTGGTCGCATTCCTTGGAGAGGCTCTTCTTGACCACAATCTGGCCGATAGAACCATCTTTCTCTACGCGGAAACGCAACACAACCGTTCCTTGCAGGTCTTGGTCTTGTGCAATGCTGGGGTAAACAAGGTTGTCGCTGACAAACTTAAGCAGGGCGGCTTCGCCACCGGGGTAAGAGGCCGGAACCTCTACGATGCTGTTATCGGCAACTTCTTCTTCTTGTTTCTTCACTTCCGTACCACCGGCACGCTGATTGTCTTTCAAGTCGTCAATGTTGATGCCGCCCTTGGCGTCACCAGCATAGTCTTGAGAAGCAATGGAGATGTTGCTCTTGGTCACTTTATCCTGGCTCTTCACTTCCTTGGTCTCGTCGACGAGGGCGTCGTCTTCGATCTTAGGTACGGTGAACTGGATAGAGGCCTTTACGGCAACCTTCTCAATCTTTTGCTCTTCATACTTGATTTCAATCTTCTTTTCTTCTTTCTTTTTCGGCTCCTCTTTCTTCAGTTGAGAGAGCTCAACGGCACTCTCGTCTTTGATCTCGTTGCCGCCGGCAAGTTCGCTCACTACAGCTTTGAGTGCTACGAATACGCCAATGGCCAGGATTATGGCGAGGAGGACGATCAAGGCGAAGACATTGCGGGCACCGGCTCTGGCGCGCATTCGATAAGCTCCGTACTCTTTGTTACGTCCTTCGAATACGATGTCACACCAACCTTTGGATATTAAATCGATTTTAGACATACCTTTATTATACTTTGCTTATTTACTGCTGCGGAAACTTCACGCCCTTGCTTTCAAGCAGGGCCTTGTCGGCGTCCGTAAAGTTATCGATCACGTATTTACCGATGTTGCAGATCAACATCTCGTCCAGTACTTTCATCAGATTGTTGTAGTTGGCATTGTCGGCCACCTTGATGATGACCGTCGGGGTGCCTTTTGCACTTCTGATGTCTGAGAGTCTTTGGTTATACTCTTTCTTGCTTTCTTCGTTAATGTCGCGTGTTTCAAACTCCTTTTTGAGCTTTTCCACTTCCTTCTGTGCGTTGGCATTCTTGGCGAGGAGGAACTTGCGCAGACCGTCTTTGCCATATTGGGTTTCGACGAGGTTCTGCATAGCCTCTTCGGGCTTGCCTTCGAAATAGAAGATGCGGTCTTCGCTGCCGGCCAGGATAGTCACGGCCTCGCTGGCCTTAGCCTGGTTGCGTTGTTCGTCTTTGAGGTCTTGCTTGTCAGAGGGCATGGCGATTTCCATGGTCTGGGGCTTGAGCAAAGACGTACAGAGCATAAAGAATGTCACGAGCAACATAATCATGTCCACCATCGGCGTGAAGTCCACGCGGGCGTTCATTTTCTTTTGTTTCGATTTTACTTGTTTGGCCATAACATGCTGTCTTTATTGCTCTGCTCCGGCAAGAGAAGTTATGAGGTTATAACGGTTCTTGTCGATTTCGCGAAGAGATTTCATTACGTTCTTAATCACCTTGTAGGGTGTGGTCTTGTCTGCTTTGATGGCGATGCGGAGTTTGTCCTCACCAATGGCTTCACTGGCTGCATTCACCCAGACCTTGAGCTCGTCCGAAACGCTGTCGCAGGGGATACCGGCTGCGGGGTTCTTGGCCAAGTAGCCGTTTCTGTCGTCGAGCGCGAGCCAAGCGTTGACCTGATTGAGCGGAGTGCCGAACATAGGCACTTTTGAGAATTCAGCAATGTTCTTCACCACGTCGGCATTCTGGTCAGTGTTGACCTGTTGTGCCGTCAAAGTCATGGCGTTGGGGTTGTCCAGACTCATGAAGATTTTGCCGTTCTTCTCAACGAAGATGGTCAGGAGGTTGCTTGTCGGGATTTTAACTTCGGAAACCGAACCCGGGGTGTTCACCTTGACGGGCTCTTCTTTTACGAAAGTTGCAGTAAGCATAAAGAAGGTAAGCAGCAGGACCATGACATCGCTCATAGGCGTCATGTCTATGAACGTGTCTTGTTTTTTTACTTTAAAACGTCCCATGTCTTAGATACCTTGCTTATGATTAGTGAGTGGCAGAGAAAGTCTGAACGATTGAGAAACCTACTTCGTCGAGGCTGAAGGTGAGGCGGTCGATCTTGTTGGTGTAGTAGTTGTAAGCAATTACGGCGAGAGCACCGGTGGCGATACCAGAGGCGGTGTTTACAAGGGCCTCAGAAATACCGGTTGCAAGAGCGGTAGAGCCCGTACCACCGTCGCCGGCAGACATAGCCGAGAATGACTTGATCATACCGAGCACAGTACCGAACAGACCGGTCAGCGTACCGAGCGTTACGATAGTACCGATGATGGGGAGGTTTTCCTGCATCATAGGCATTTCGAGAGCGGTGGCCTCTTCAAGTTCTTTCTGGATGGCGAGAATTTTCTGCTCTTTGGTCAGAATGGTGTTCTCTTCCATTTCTTTGTATTTCTTCAAGGTAGCGCCTACAACGTTGGCTACAGAACCGCGTTGCTTGTCGCAGAGCTGCTGGGCTTTAACGAGGTCGTTGGCCTGGAGAGCCACTTTGATGTCAGCCACGAACTTGGTGAGGCTGGTGCGGCCGTAAGCGTTGCGGATGGCGAAGTAACGCTCAATGGCGAAAGCGACTACTGAGAAGAGGAGGGTCCAGATGATAGGCACCACGAAACCACCCATGTAGACAGTACCAACGAGGCCGGCAGGTTCGATGGCTTCAGCGTCTGACATACAGGCGAACGCAGCGCCGATGTCACCTTTGAAGTTGGCGGCTGAACCGAATACGAAGAGATAGATTGCTACGGCGATAACGGCGCAGGCAATGATTACGAGAAAACCGGATTTGATGCCGGTGAAACCTTTAGCTTGTTTCTTAGCTTTGGGAGCACCCTTGGGTGCAGTAGCATTTGTTGTTGCCATTGTGTTAATAAGATTAAGTGTTTGAAGTATTTAGTGATTTGATTTTGATAGTATTAGCGTTTTGATAGTATCGAAATGCCATAAGAGTACGGCATACAACGAAGCAAAGATAATTATTTATCTGTGCCACTACAAACCGAATACAGAAATTAACATTTGCCAAGCACCCCGTTTTGGAAACTCGGCTTTTCATCGCAAATATAAAGACTTCGTTTGAAACTTGGCGCGCTTCGGCCGTTTTTTTATGAGATTAGGTGTATAATGTCACATTTTTGTCATATTCTTACGTTGGCACGTCTGTTTTGGGCATT
>JBGVLE010000104.1:0-27896 GCA_045124135.1 Alloprevotella sp. | reverse complement strand
TGCGCTCTCAAAGTCCGTGATAACTTCGTTCACTTCCGCGCATTCAACTTCTTCAAGGGCGAAATCAAACGGCGACAAATAATCGTCATCGTCAACGTCCAAATCTTCGTTGTGGTCGCAAATGTAGTCCATCAAGGTTTCCCCGGCTTCTTTGCGTGATTTGTGGATGGCTTGCATTTCGCTTTGCTCGCTTCCATCCGCGTTTTTGATAATGTACTTTTTCATTTTCTTTGTTGTTAAAATGGTGACTTGTTGAAATTGATAGTCATTCCCGAACGGGCAACGGTGACAATCTTGTGTGTCAATTCCGCGATTCCTTGCTGGAACTCAACGGCGTTTGAATTGCCATCGGAAAGGTGAATCAACACGATGTTGTGGACTTCTGAAAGGTCGTTCGCTTGCAATATCTCCTTGCACGTTTCAAAGCTGCAATGGCTTTTCATCGTTCTTGCCCGCAACTTTGCCGGAATCAACCCGGCTTCCACGTTGGCATCCAAGATGTCTTGGCGATAGTTGCACTCAATAAGAATGTTATTCAAACCATCGAACGTGTATTGCAGATAATATGTGTCGGTCGCGAATAACACCGTGCCACATTCGGGATGTGCTATCAGATACCCGAAAGGCTGGGCGGCATCGTGTTCGGTGTCAAATGGCAAAACACCGAAATTTCCTATCTTGTGCAACACGTTTTCGGTCATTGCGTGTGCCAATGGATGCGATGCCAACCCAAGGGCGTTTCTTGTTCCGTCCGACATATAGCAAGGAATCATGGCATCAAGGCAACGTTTGACGTGCTTTGCATGGTCGCCGTGTTCGTGCGATATGATGCAAGCCTTGATTCGCGTGATGTCGAAATCAACCGCCTTTTGTACGTTCTTGAAGGCGATTCCACATTCAATCATCAACGCTTCCTTGCCGTTGTCAAGCAAGTAACAATTGCCCTTGCTGGATGAACCCAATATTTTCAATTCCATTTGCCTTTCGGATTAAGTGATTAAAACCCCGGATTTGGGGCGTTGTTTGCGTTTTCCGCTACTTTCGCATTGTTGGTGGGCGTTTCCTTTGCCGCGTTATTATCGTGGCTTATTTCGCCCGTTTCCGGCTTTTCGCTTCCTGTACCAAGTGAAATGCGTTTCTTGTTCGCATTTGCTTCCTTTTCGGCGGAAACTTCACTTGCGGTTACATCCTCATATTCGGTGTAAATGTCCTGTTGTTCCTCAACGGTACGCATACCCATCGAAAGTTCCGGCGCATAAGCGTTTGTCCACATAGACGCGGCGCGGTACATCAACATTTGCTTTGTCATCGTTTGCCACTTTGAACCGCTTTTTGTGTACCAACCCTCTTGAATCGCAAGCCGGATTGAAACCGGGGATGATTCCAAAATCCCGTCCGAACCACGCTTGGTTGTGTATGCAACACATTCGATTTCGTGGATGTTCTTTCCATCGAATTGTTTCTTTACGGGTTCTTTGCAACGCTTTTGTTGATTCCAAACATAATCGGTGTAATCAACCATTCCCAACGCGCCCTTGTCCGTGAAACGGAATTGCAATGGTTCAAAGCGACCGCACGAATTGACGGTTGCAATTAAGAACTTGGATGACCATGATGGGCGACCATAAATCACCGCCATGTTCTGCATAACCATCAACGGGCTTGCACCAATGCGCGTTGCCACCTCAACGGCAATCATGCAATTTGCAATTGCCTTGGTTTTGATTGCCGTGTTTTCAGCCCTTATAGCCTTGATGGTTTCTTCATTTGCTCCGGGTGGGATAGGCTTCAAAGTCGCCTTGTAATTCTCCGGAACAAGGTCGGATGATGCGAAGAAACTGCAAACACGTTGCATGGTTTCAAATTGTACCGGGTCAAAGAAATTGAACGCCGGGGTTGTTGTGGCTGGCTGCATTACGACCGCGCCACCATTCGGTTTTTGTAATTCGTTCATTGTATTGTTAATTTATTGTCGTTTGTCACGACAAGGTTTATAACTTGTGATTGAACCGGGATGATTTCGTTCACCGATTCGCGGTTGTCAATGAATATCGGCGCACATACACCATAGAACGCGCACAAGGCGTTGATGATGTCAAGTCCGGCATTCACTTGGCTTGCGGTGTTCGCGCTGCCATACGGAACACCATTGCATAATGGGATGCACGTTTCAACCGGATTGCCATCCAAGGTGTAATCGAACAACCGGAAAGTCACGAAATGGAACTTGGCGTTGATGCGCTTTTCGCATTCCAAAACCTTTGTCTTGTTGAATTGTTCAACCGTGTATTCTTCGCGTTCGATGTCGGCGATTTGCTGGGCAACATCTTTGCCATGTGCTTCAAGGTCGGCAATCTCGTTGTTGCATCTTTCGATTGCGCCACGCTTGGCAAGACGGGTTGAAACATCGTTGCGCTTGGTCATCCATTCTTTCTTGGATGCTTGCAACGCGCTTGTGTCAACGCCCGTGTTGTCGGTTGTGATGGTCGCCTTGATGTCGGCAATCTGCTTTTGCAGTTCCACCCATTCCGGGATATTATCGGGGGCAACTTCGGCGGTCGCCTTTTCCGGCAAGGTTTCAAGCGTTGCTTGTGCGGATTTTATACGTTCATCCAATCTGTTGTTTTCCTCGCGATACGCGTCAACGGACTTTTGCTTTTCGGCTGCATCCACTTCAAGTTGCGCAATCTTTTCGCCAAGGTGCTTTCCCTTGTTCGTGATGTCGGTCAAGTTGCCCATCTTGGCTTTGTCGAAAACGTCCTTTGCTTTCGCAATCATATCATCCGGCAATGCTTGTCCGCAATGTGGGCAAGTTGTTTCGCCGGAATACTCCTTGGCGTTCTCCTTGTGCCATGATTCGCGCAACGTGTCTTGTTCTCCCTTGCACTTGTCAATGTCACGATGAATGCGGGCGATGTCAACTTGTATTGTGGCGCAATTGCGCTTGTTTGTGTCAAGTTGTGATTGCAACGTCTTGATTTCGTTGGCAATCTCGCGGCGTTGTGCGTTGGCTTCAAACGCGGCATCCTGTGCCTTTGTCTTTGCGTCAAACACTACTTGTTGCGCCTGTGTGGTCAACTCGTTCACGCGGGCTTGCTTGGCTTGTTCCGCTTCATATTGCTTGCGAATCGCCTTGTTCACATCTGCAATCGCGTTGTCGGTGTCGGCGATTTCCTTGTCAATGTCGGCAAGCTGGGATTCAAGGGCGGCGAAATCTTCCGGTTCGGGCATCATCTTGTGCGTTTGGTCAATGCGTGGTTGAATCTGCTTCAATTCCTCGTTCAAGCGTTTCTTGCGCGCTGCCATTTCCTTTTTGTAGTCCGCAAGCGACTTGCCGGATATGGCATCCAACAACTTGACAAAATCGGGGTTGTCCGCGGCGATTTCTTCATCGGTCACACTTCCGGCAAGCTGGAATAATTGTTCACGCTGCAATTGCCACTTCATGCCGACAAAGAACGCCGGATTGGTTATCATCTTGAAAACGGATGAATCAACGATGGCTTGAATGCGCTTGTCATACTCGCCGACATTGACCGGGGTTTCGTTCCACCAACATTCCGTGTGGTTGCCTTTGTACACCTGTTCAACCTGTCCGCGTGGTTTTACCCAATCTTCAACGAAAGCGCGCTTCAAGGTGATTTCTTCACCATCCACGATGATGACACCCGTCACGCTACATTCGCACTTGTGCAATTCTTCGCCGTTGACACGGGTCTTGATTTCATAATCCTTGCGGTCGTGCGCGTCCTTGCCGAACAAAAGCCAAATGAACGCGTCAAAATGTCTTGACTTGCCAAGTCCGTTTCCGCCGGAAATGGTCGTGACATCCGGATTGAATGTCGTTGTCCGTTCCTGTTCACCCTTGAAATTGCAAAAGGTGATGGATTTCAATGTTACTTGTTTCATTGTTGCGATATTATTTATTGTTGAATAATTGTAACGCTTTGTTAGCATCCACAACGATGATGCGCCCGTGCTGGGTTATCGCGTCATCTATTCGCCCGGATGCCTTGATTCGGTTTGCCGTTGTCATGCTGCAATTGAATATTTGTGCGATTCCGGCGATACCATACACAAGGCGTTTTTCTTCTTTCGGTTGCGCTTGTGTCGCTGGTGCTTGCGCCTTGGCGAACAAATCCATCAGTTGCCCAACGGTTAAATCAATGATTCGTGTGTCGCTTGTAATCTCCATCATTTCGCTTCCTTGTATTCTTTAAGCAAAACCCGGAACATTGCGCGTCCGATGATTCCCATCAACGCAAACATGATGATATAGAAGAAATCACTTCCGGCGATGATGCAACGAATCATTGTGCCAAATCCAAACAGGACGATGAACGCGGCGAACACCAATTGAATTGCTGAATTAAACTTTTCCATATTATGCGTATTTATAAGATTTGAAAATCTGCCGTTCCATTGTCGTTGTCACGGCGTGAACGTTGAACGCGGGTTGTTCTGCATCGTGCGGTTCGCACTCTTACAATCACATTGTCGTTGTTGAATATCGTTGGCATAAGCATCGCAAGGAAACAAAGCGCGATGAACTTGCGTTTGATGGGCGACAAGCTGAATGATATGTGGAATGTTGTGCAAAACCACCACGCGGATAACTCGTTGACCTTTGAACATCCGGTTTTCTCAAAGATTCGCCGGGCATGGTTCTCAACGGTTCGTTCCGAAATAAACAGGCGATTTGCAATTTCCTTTTTGCTTGCGCCCCATGCGAACAATTCCGCAATTTCGGATTCGCGTTTGGTAAGTTTCACGGCATCCATAATCAAGCCCCCCACACGTCTTTGATGCCATACTTGGCAAACACCTTTTCCACGTTGTGCGCTTCAAGCACGTTCGGGATGACGTTGCCTTTCAATCGCTGCAAGAACGCGGCGCGTGTTGTCACGTTGAACACGACCATCAATTCTTTGCGGCACGCTGCAATATCGCCTTGGCGTAACTGCAACCATCCTTTGTTGAATGAAAATTGTTCTTTACTCATATATATGTGATTTATGGGCGGCGTGAACCGCCCGTGATTATTATGCGTTTTTCAAGAATGCGTTGATTTCCGGACGCAATTCACTAAATCTTTTGAAATGACGGAATCCGTTGTTGTCCGGTTCGCTTTCAAGCGAAATGCCGATTGATTCAATCAAGGATTTGTCCTTGCTGGATAAAACGACAACGGCGATGTCGTTGTAATGTTCAACGTCCGTCCATTCCGGATTTGTCATCACCATTGAAAACACCTTGTCAATGGTTTGTTGCTTCTTGGCTTGCTCCTTTGCAGCCATCACGCGTGTTGCGTTCATCTTGCGCCACATCTTGCAAAATGTGTCCTTGTCAACATTGGATTGCATATACACCGTGGTGATGGATTCAAATTCGGAAACATCCACCGAAACTTGTGTTCTTGATTGAAATTCTTGGATTGTCATTGTTGCGAAAGTTTTATTTTGTTAATATTTCGGGGGTTTTGCTGGTGTTTCGCGAAAAATGACGTAAATTTGCTATTGTTTTGCGTTCATTTTTGCTTTACCTTTGCAATGTTTCCCGTTTACGTTTGCAAAGATACGCAATGTTTCGCGAAATCACGCAATATTTCGTGATAAATTTTCGCTTTATGCGTGTTAAAAAGTGTTTCATTTGAATAAGTCATTGATTATGAACGATTTAGATATTAAGGAAATTCGCGCACATTTGGGCGTTACGCAAGCCGAACTTGCAAAAAGGCTTGGTGTAAGTGAAAGGACGGTTCAAAATTGGGAATCCGGCACGACAATTCCCGAAAGTAAGCACGCATTATTGCGTGGTTTGAAGCCGCAAACGTATTTCGGCGGCAACGTTGAACAAACGAACGTGATGGGCAACAATAACATCCAAGGCGGAAACGCCGGGTTTACTGCCGAACTCTCCAAGCTGGTTGAATTGCTTGCGGCAAAGGAAACATCTTTGCAGAACGCGCAAGCGCACATTGACCGCCTGTTGGCTATAATTGACAATCTAACAAAACAACAATGATATGGATGCAATAAAAATCAAGGTCGCCGATTATTACGGCAACCCGTCTTATTATTCGGTTATGCCGAATGAAATCTTTGATGCGTTGGAATTGGCTTCGCTGAAAGGCGAAACGGAAACGGACGTGGACAAAGCATTGTTCACGCAAATGGTTGATAACTACAAAAAGAAAATGGCATTATGCGAAAGGTGAAATATATATGGTTGGCGTTCGCCTTGATGCTGGTGAACTTGGCTTGTTCTTGTTCATCATCCTTGAACGATGATGGCGATGATGATGAACCGCAAGTTGTATTGTCGGACATATCCGGCACATGGACGGAATATGCTTATAAATGTTCCGATGGTTACTTTGTGGACATATCCGGCACGGGTTGCGTTTATGAATTTGCACGCCCGGACGCGTTCACGAAATATCAAATCAAGGACGGGGAAAAGGAAATCTTGACACAAGGGAAATGGACGTACAATCCCGGAACACGCACGGCGGAAATCAAAGAACCGCGCGGATGGGATTTGACCATCAAATTTGACTTTGCCGTAAACGAAAACGCCACCTTATATATAATAGGTAAAACCGCGAATCAGAATCAAACAATAAAAGTCAAGCGAACAAGCAAATGAAAAAATACATCAACCCACAAGCAAATGCAATCCAAGCGCGCTTTTTCCAAGCCCTTGAATTGGCGATTCAATCCGGCAAGATTACCGGGTTGAAAGGCTTTTGCCGCGACCACAATTTCAATCGCACCAAATATTCTTTGCTGCGCAATACAATGGGAACGGACGCGATGACGTACCGGGTCATTGATTTGGACGCGCTTTCGGCAATCTGCAAGGATGGCGGCGTGAATCCGGCGTGGCTGCTGCTGGGTGTTGGTGATATGCTAACAAAAAAAGATTCATCAAAATGCACATCAAAAAAGGAATAAAGTTCTTGTTGCACAAGCGCGCCGCCGGGCAAACGACAAATCTTGCCATCCGGATGCGCGTCACGTTGCATGGCGAACGCCCGTTGGATTTCCCGTTGCGGCAAAACATTGATGCCGCCGATTGGAATGCCGACACCATGCGCGCGTTGCCATCGTGTCCGGTGTGCGATGACATCAACCGAACCATTGACGAATGGACATCCGTTTGCAACGAAATCTTTGCGCGTTACGAACTCATTGAAAAGCGCGTGCCGACACCGGGCGAAATCAAAGACTTGTTCAATGATATGGTCGGGCGCAAAACGCAATTGAACGACACATTGCCATCACCGGATGAAAACTTCTTCAAGGTGTTCGATATGTTCACGCGCGAAATGGGCAAGAAAAACCAATGGACGGACGGGACGTTTGAAAAGTTCGCCGCCCTCCGGCATCATATCGCAACGTATGATGCCAAGTTGTCGTTTCCATCGTTGACCGAACAAAAGATGCAAGGGTATGTTGACGCGCTATTGCGAAAGGATATGCGCAACACGACCATTGCAAAGAATCTCGCGTTCTTCCGGTGGTTTTTACGCTGGGCGCATCAAAAGGGATATTATCAAGGAAACTTGCATGAAACATTCAAACCAAAGATGAAAGGCGTTGACGGGAACAAGGAAATCATATATTTAACCCGTGACGAAATATCACGCCTTGAATCATGGGAATTTGCCGCGACACAACAAAGCCTTGCCCGTGTGCGCGATGTGTTCTTGTTCTGCTGCTTCACCGGATTGCGATATTCGGACGTTGCCAAGCTGAAACGCACCGACATCAAGGATGGTTTCTTTGATGTGGTCACACAAAAGACGCATGACGGATTGCGCATCGAACTCAACGACCACGCACAAGCCATCCTTGACAAATACAGGAATGACAATATCAAAGGCGGTTTGGCGTTGCCTGTAATCTCCAACGTCAAGATGAACGCGCAATTGAAAGTTATGGGGCAAGTTTGCGGAATTGACGAACCGACACGAATCGTGTACTTTCAAGGACACGAACGACACGAACAAGTATTTCCCAAGTGGGCGTTGCTTACAACACATTGCGGTCGGCGTACTTTTGTAGTCACGGCTTTACAACTTGGCATCCCATCCGAGGTGATTATGAAATGGACGGGGCATTCAGACATGAAAGCAATGAAACCTTATATGGCAATCGTTGACGAATTGAAAGCAAAAGCGATGGAACGCTTCAACAATTTATAAAGTCCGGTGTACACGAAAATAAGTAAAGAAAAACGGCGTACACGAAAATGTACACGAATTAAAAGGGACAAAATGGCATTGTGTGGCACTATAAAACACCACAATAAAAATGAAAAACCCTGTGTGTTAGGTTTTTGGCATTTTCTGACATCAGAAAGGATTGCGGGTTTTAGTGCCACGCTCTCTGCTCTGCTGCCACCAATATAACACCAAAAGCAGGGAATGAAAAAGACAAAAACGGGTGGCCGTCACGCCAATCCATGTTCTTTGGCCACGGCCACAATCTCGCCGACAATGCGCTCGGCGGCACTGTTTACCCAGGCCCTGTAGGCCGTGGCATCGACCGGTTTGAGGTCGTTGAGGCGGTCAAGGTCGAAATGATCGGCACAGACGCCGGCACCGGCCCGCTCGGCATCGCAGGCGTTGCAGAGCTGCTCTATGTGAGTGGGCACCATCAATACGGGTTTGCCCAAATACATGGCCTCACACACCGACTCAAAACCGGCCGTCGTGGCATAGGCCCGGGCACCGGCCATATAGCGGATAAAAGCCTCGTCGTTGAGCGAATGGAAAGAGAGCCGGTCGTCCACCTGGAGCACGCCGCCCTCCACCTCACGGTCCCAGAAGAAGTGGATGTCCACGTCGGGATGCTGGTTGTGCCAAGCCTCAATGTCGCGGCTGAAACCCGAGTTGAGCATATAGCCGAAAAGATAGTCGCCGCGCTCGGGAGTGGCCGTGAGCACACGCTCCCGCAACAAAGGCGGCACCACACGGATGCGGTTGGCCTCGGGTGTGGGCATATCGTTGAATGAGAGTGCCAGGAGGCGTTTGGCATTCCAGGCCGTGGCTCGGGTATAAAACCGCAGAAGTTTCACCTGCGACAAGTGGCCTTCGGGAAATTTGAAGTCGGGATGAAGAAAAAGATACTGATGCCCAATGCAGACCAGCGGGGTCTTGATGTGGTGAAGCTTATAGGCCAGACCGGTGAGCAATTCATAAAAATTGACCACCACGTCCACCTTCTTGGCCATACGTTTGATGTGGTTGACACTGCGGCGGAAGCGCAGGGCATGGGCGAAATTATAGACGATGCTCCGCGTGAGCGGCGGACGGTTGCGTTTGCCTGCCGGCAAGAAATTGGGGCTTTCCACGGTGTGCACCCTCACGCCGGCCTGCTCTGTGAAAAATTTGGGCAACTGGCGCACGGCACTCTTACCCACTATCATCATCACAATCTCGTGGCCACGCGCCTCGAGATGTCGTTTCAAGGTGAGAGCCTGCGTGAGATGCCCACGTCCCTCGCCCTGGATGGTGAAAAGGAATTTCATGTCGTGATAGGTAAACGATTGATTTGAGCGCAAAAGCGCGTTTCATGACACCAGCCTTGCGCAATATTCTGCAAATATCGTAAAAAAAAGCCAATGCCAAACAGTTTGGAGTGTATAATGCAGGAAGTGGAGAGAAAAATGGGACATTTGGTCAGGGTGGGAATGATTGCGAGGGGAACCAGGCATCGCCTTTGCTTCACCGCTCTGAGCCCACAAAAAACACAACCTCCATGAACACGTTTATATATATATTAAAACTTTGCAGCAAAACGCGGCGTCAACGCGGCGTTTTGCCACTTTTTTTATATCAGTTAAACCATATCGTCATGAGTACCATCATTCGTTTTATGCGCCATACTGCCGCCGCGGCCGGATTGTGGTGCCTCACGCTTGCATTGGCGTCATGCTCCGACAAAAGAGACCAGGGCAAAGAGGCCAAAGAATATATCCAAGACCTCAAACGTCAGGTAAAAGAGAAGCGGCAGGCCTAAAAACAAGCACAGCAAGAGGCCTTCAAACGACTTGAACGTGAAGTGCTCATCTTAAATGCCCGGTGCCCCATCAACGTCGACCAATTTACAGTCTGCTCAGGATGCGAGATAGAAGACGGTGACGTGTGCTATTATTATGTCGTCGACGAAGAGAGCATAGGCGTATCCATCTCGACCATAATGGAGAGTGGCAGCGCAGACATCAAGCAAAACCTCATCGACAACTTGCGCCAGGCCAAAAGCCAAGGACTCTTGGAACTTTGCCGCCAATGTGGGGCCAACTTCATCTACCGCTACGGCGGTGATACCACCGGCAAGGTCTACGACATCAACATCAGCCTTGACGAGATTTATTCTTTTCACTCAATAAAAAACAAACCACCATGAGAACTATCGTCAACAAAGTGCTCTGCGCACTCACACTCTGCCTTGCTGCCGTTTTCTCGCTCTCTCTCACGTCGTGCGGCGACGATGCGCTCAGCAAAGAAATTGAGATACTTAACGAAGAATTGCCTATGGACTTGGGTAATGGCATAAGTTGTTCCGGCGCAAGTTATGACGACAACGTGATGTCTTTCAACTACACAGTCGACGAAAGTCTGGCTCCGGGCAATATAGAACTTTTGAATGCCAACAAGGCCGAAATGAGCCTTGGAATGATACAGCAAATCCGCCAGGCGTTCAGCTGTACTGAAGGCGGCAAAGAAGCAAGAAAAGAAATCAAGAAGAAAGACATTAAGGTAAAAATGGTGTTTTAAGGCACAGGAACCGGTCAGCAATGTATCGTCAACATCCCCTCCGGAGCGCTCTAAGCGTCACGCCTCAATCCATTCAATCATTCAAAACCATCAACCGCTGCTTGGCCGCCCAGATAACCTCAATCTCAATTATGAGCGTCCTTGCAAGCCCTGAAGGGGCTTGCAAGGACGCGCTAAAAAAACACCCAATCTCAATATTGGGCTCTTGCCTTACCTCGCAGCCCTATCCCAGCGCACAGGCCAGATAGGTGTATTCGTCGAAATCGGCCCAGCCTTCGGGCGAGAAATCGTAGCGGTCGAGGAGTTGCTCGCGGGCTTCGCTTTCGGTTTCGCCATAGGCGTAGCAGGTGGCGCGATTAGCGAAATAGGCCAGGAAGAGGCCATCTTCGGTAGGTTCGGTCACGATGTGACCTTGGGTTTGTTGTAACATCATGTTTAATCAAATCGGTTGGTTACAAAAGCAAAGGAAGGCAAACGAGATGACAAAACGATGACAATGGCATGAACAAACACCATACACTGCACGGCGGGCACACCTGGCGCCACGAAACAAGCCGAGCGCTGCACATCCCCGGTGGGGTGTTGCAACGCTCGGCGTCGTGTTAGAGGTTATCGTGAGCAGGACTTATTCTTCGCCTTGCCATTCTTCGCTGTTCCAGCCGCCTTGGCGATTGGAGTATTGTTTGCCTATGTTCTCGCCTTCGCCAGTGGGCAGTGAGTCATTATAATACACGCTGGCAGCGAGCATACTCTCTGTGGAGAGTGAGAGCGCACGGCTCTCAGGACGCTGATAGTTCTTCATAAGTTCTATAAGATGGTGTTGAGATTGATTACTTCACGATTTGCTTCTGACCGTTGACGATGTAGAGGCCGGCGGGGAGGTTACCCTTCTTGGCGCTAACGGCCACACCCGAGATGGTGTAGATCTTGTCGGCGGCGCTGTCGAGCTCTACGTTGTTGATGCCGGTGATGGCGCTGCCGTCGAGGCGGAAGCCATTGGCCTCAGAGCCTGCGGGGATGACGAGGTAGGCTTTGCCGGCGGCATTGGTGAAGGCGGCACCTTCGGCAGCACCCCAGAAGAAGCCAAGCACTTGCTCGCCGGCCACCTCAGAGTAGGTGAGCTTGTAGAACTTGCTACCGGCAGCACCGGTGGTCTCGGCCTCAGCCACAGAACCGCTGAGGAGGTTGGCGGTGGCGAGTGTCACGGCGTTGTCGGTGGTGATGAAGTCATAGGTCTTACCGTTTTCGCCCTTGACGAGCAGACCGGTACCAGCAGGCACGGTGTTGCCGGCGGCATATTCCCAGTCCATGGTGAGCTGGCCATCGGCAGCATCCTTCACGGTGGTTGCGGTCAGGCCTTCGGGCATCACCACGGCCTTGTCGCTATAGAGCGTACCGTAGCCCTCGGTGGTGGCAATCGCTACAGAGCCTTCGCTGGTCTTGTTGTAGCGGCGGTAGAGACGAGAAGAGGCAAGGTTGTTGCTTATATAGGTGGAGAAACGCTGGCTGTTTGCTGCCGGATTGAAGCCGAGGTATCGTTCTGTAGTGCCCACATTCTGAATATCGGCCTTTTCGTCAGAGAGGTTGACTGTCCAAAGTGCGCCTTTATTGGTTGAGGCAGGCTTAGACGTCAAGAACGTAAGAGACGTACCATCTGTTCCCTGCAGATATTCTCCATCGCATTTGATGAAATATTGTCCTTCTACATCTGAGGCCTCAAGGGTCAGTTCATAGGGTTTGCCGTCAATGTCTGTTACACCATAGTAGTAGCAAGCAGAAGTCAACGTCACGGGGCTGTAATACTTATTTGTGCCCTCTCTTGCGGTCAGGGCCACAGGATCTGCTTCTGCGGGGGTAGCCACAAGAATATAATTGCCGCCGTCGACGATCTCAGAAGCGTCGTTCACGCGGGTATAAGCGTAGCTCTGGAGTTCAGACACGGTGAGTTCATAAGAGGCAGTCTTACCGGCAGTGGCCAGAGAGGCAGTGATTGTGGTGGTACCGGCAGCAACGAGCGTTACAGCACCTGCGTCATCGATAGTGGCCACGGCGGTGTTTGAGCTGCTGAAGGTCGGGGTCTCTTCGTAGTCATTGGTCAGTGTGGGGAAGGTGTTGGACACACCAATCTTAGCCTCGCAACTTGTAGCAGAATATCCAAAGAACTTAACGGCGCTGACGATGTCGGCCTGGCTCCAAACGGTGAACTGCTTGGTCGTGCCATATATAGCGGGGAAACCGGTTACGGTGACGATATCACCAACTTTAGAAGCCAGAGTTCCAGAAGAGTTACCATCGCGCATCGTGATGGATTTCTTCGTTTCGGCATCCATCTGATAGATTACAGAGTTTCTGTTTGTAAAAGCCGACTCAACGGTGGCGTCAACAATCTTGATGTATTTAGACTCATAAGATTTGGGCGCAGCCAGAATGTCTGCAATGGTGGCCACGGCAGGCTGAAGTTCAGCGGCAGTTGCATCTGTAAGAGTGGCGGCTGAAAAATCAAAGGCTGTGAGTTCATACAGATTCTGGTAAGCTTTAGCCTTCACAACGACCTCGCCTGAAATTTTCTTGCCAACAGTCGGCTTGTCTGTATCTGAATAAATCATCATACCGCGATTGGCATCCTGAAGATATGTATTGATGCCATTATTGTAGGTTACCACAGCATCGGTCAGTGTCAGCATATATTCTTTCTCGGTAGTCGTGATAACGCCATCGGCATAGAGGCCTTCGAGACCGTTGATGGTTTCAAGGACAGTCAACGTATATGATACATCGCTTGCGTCATAAGCATCGTTACCGTCGGTATGAGCCTGAATCTTCGTGGTTCCTGCACCGACTAAAGTAACCACACCCGCAGCATCAACAGAGGCCACTTCAGGTTCTGTGCTGCTATACGTGATGTCCAATCCATTGGGATTGCTCAAAGTAGGCAGACCTGTAACACCCTTTGACATCCAAGTCTTATAAGTAGAAGTCTCACCGAAAGTAATGCCGGCAGCTTCTTTGCCTGTGTCTACAGTTTCGTACTCTACGGTGATGGATTTAATGTAAAGTGCTTTTTGCGTAGACTGTGCATAACTAATCTCAATCTTTCCCGTTTCACTTCCTGTAAAGGTATAATCAGTAGCTGTTTTTGTTAAAGCTTTTGTATCTCCATACTGAGTATCATTAACCTTAACTGTTAATGTGGCTGATGCTTTTGCTGTAGAGGCATTTACAGTAATCGATTTAATCGTACCGGGAATCCCCGTTGTTGAGAATGTAAAGTCTGGGGATGCTTTTTCAGCAGAACCTGCACCTATCTGAAGACCTCTATTAGTAGTATTAGTATCAAAACCAAAGTAATTGATGGCAGCAGATGAACTCAACGTCCAGTCTACACCGTCCAAAGTTAAGTTATAACTTGTTTGTCCTGTGGTCAAACTTAGTTTACTAAACGTGTACGTGTACGTGTTAGTAGCACCCCACGCACTCACCCCCCCGAAAATGGCCATTAAGCAAACGACCAAGAGGGCTTTAATTTGGTAGTTTTTTAACATAACAATAAGTTTTTAGGTTGATATAAGTTGTGTATGGTATTCTTTTGGTAGATAATGCCCGAAAAGCAGTGCGGCAAACTTTCTAACTGCCTTTAGTTTTCAATGCAAAGGTACAAAGCCGCAGTGTGAAAACAAAAGATAAATGCCTAAAAAACACCGATGTAACGAAAATGTCACTCCCCCGCAACAAAAAACGAGCGAGCGTGCCGCCGCTTGTCGCTTGGGCACACTCGCTCGGAGTATAAATAGGGGTCAGTCTGCAGAGACTGATGGGGTTCAGATGGTCTGGGCAGGCTTCTCTACCTCTTCGGCGTCGGTCACGACAATCTTGTTGAACTCACGCAAGCCGGTACCGGCAGGAATGAGGTGGCCACAGATGACGTTTTCTTTCATACCTTCGAGATAGTCGGTCTTGCCGCTGATGGCGGCCTCGTTGAGCACCTTGGTGGTCTCCTGGAACGAAGCGGCCGACATGAAGCTCTTGGTCTGCAAGGCGGCACGGGTGATACCCTGAAGGATTTGCACCGAAGTGGCGGCCTGGGCATCGCGCACCTCGACGAGCTTGAGGTCGCGGCGCTTGAGCTGGGAGTTTTCGTCACGCAGCTTGCGGGCAGTGACAATCATACCCTTCTTCATCACTTCGCTGTCGCCGGCATCTACCACGACTTTCTTGCCCCAGATGCGGTCGTTCTCTTCTGCAAAGTCGAGCTTGTCGACAATCTGCTGCTCGAGGAAACGGGTGTCGCCGGGCTGGTCAATCTGCACCTTGCGCATCATCTGACGGACGATGACCTCGAAGTGCTTGTCGTTGATCTTCACACCCTGCAGACGATAGACGTCCTGGATTTCGTTGACGATGTATTCCTGCACGGCAGTGGGGCCCTTGATGGCGAGGATGTCGCTCGGCGTGATGGAGCCGTCGGAGAGCGGCGTACCGGCACGGACGTAGTCGTTTTCCTGCACAAGGATTTGCTTGGAGAGGGGCACGAGATATTTCTTGATTTCGCCCAGCTTGGAGGTGACCACAATCTCACGATGGCCACGCTTGACGCCGCCCATGGTGATTTCGCCGTCGATTTCTGAAACCACGGCGGGGTTGCTCGGGTTGCGGGCTTCGAAGAGCTCGGTGACACGGGGCAGACCACCAGTGATGTCGCCGGCCTTGCCCACGGCACGCGGTATCTTGATGAGGACGTCGCCGGCCTTGAGCTGCTGGCCGTCTTCGACCACGATGTGACCGTTGATGGGGAAGTTGTAGGTGCGGATGAGCTCGCCGTTCTCGTCGAGGATGTGGGCCGAAGGCACACGGCCTTTTTCCTTAGACTCGATGACGATGCGCTCACGCAAACCGGTGGCTTCGTCTTCTTCGACACGGTATGACACGCCCTCGATGACGTCTTCAAACTGGATGCGACCGGCACTCTCGGTGACAATCACGGCGTTGAAGGGGTCCCACTTGGCGATGACGTCGCCCTTCTTCACCTCCTGGCGCTCGTCGACGAAGAGCATTGAGCCGTAGGGCACGTTCTGGGTGGAGAGCACGATGTCGGTGTGTACGTCGACAAAGCGCACTTCGGCCAGACGACCCACCACAACCTTGGCGGCTGTGCCTTCATCAGTGGTGGCATCGACGGTGCGGAGCTCTTCAAACTCTACGCGGCAGTCGGTCTTGGCCACGATGGTGGCATTGGCGGCGGCGTTTGAGGCGATACCACCGGCGTGGAACGTACGGAGGGTAAGCTGCGTACCGGGCTCACCGATAGACTGTGCGGCGATGACACCGACGGCTTCGCCCTTCTGCACCATGCGGCTGGTGGCCAGGTTGCGGCCATAACACTTCATGCAGACGCCATGCTTGCTCTCGCAAGTGAGCACGGAGCGGATTTCGACGCTCTCGATGGGCGAGTTTTCAATCATATCGGCCACCTCCTCGGTGATTTCCTCACCGGCAGCCACAATGAGCTGGCCGGTTGTGGGATGGATGATGTCGTGGACAGAGACGCGGCCCAGGATGCGCTCACCAAGCGAAGAGATGATTTCGTCGCCGTCTTTGAGGGCAGTGCAGACGAGACCGCGGAGGGTGCCACAGTCTTCTTCGGTGATGATGACGTCGTGAGACACGTCGACAAGACGACGGGTGAGGTAACCGGCGTCGGCCGTCTTGAGGGCGGTGTCGGCCAGACCCTTACGGGCACCGTGGGTAGAGATGAAGTATTCCAACACGCTCATACCCTCCTTGAAGTTTGACAAAATCGGGTTTTCGATGATCTGTGCGCCTTCGGCACCGGCTTTCTGGGGCTTGGCCATAAGACCACGCATACCTGCGAGCTGGGCAATCTGGTCGGCACTACCACGCGCACCGGAGTCGAGCATCATAAACACGGCGTTGAAGCCCTGGTCGGCCTCGGTCATTTGCTTCATCAAGGTCTTCTTGAGGTCGGTGTTGACGTGGGTCCAGGTGTCGATGACCTGATTGTAACGCTCGTTGTCGGTGATGAAACCCATGTTGTAGTTGGCCGTGATCTGGTCGATTTCGTCGTTACCGCGCTTCACGATGGCCACTTTCTCTTCGGGGATGATGATGTCGTCGAGGTTGAACGACAGACCGCCCTCGTAGGCCTTGCGGTAGCCGAGGTTCTTGATGCCGTCGAGGAAGTCGCAGGCACGGGCCATACCGACACCCTTGATGACGCGGGCAATGATGTCGCGCAGTGACTTCTTGGAGATGATGGTGTTGACGAAGCCAATCTCTACGGGGATGATTTCGTTGACAATGACACGGCCGACAGAGGTCTCGACGAGGTGCTTGATGGGACGGCCTTCTTCGTCGATGTCGTCTACCATCACCTTGACGGGGGCGTGCACGTCGACACGGCGCTCGTTGAAGGCGATGATGGCTTCTTCAGGACCATAGAAGGTCAGGCCGGCACCCTTGGCACCCGGACGTATCTTGGTGATGTAGTAGAGACCAAGCACCATATCCTGTGAAGGCACGGTGATAGGCGCACCATTGGCGGGGTTGAGGATGTTGTGGCTCTGGAGCATGAGCATCTGGGCCTCAAGGATGGCCTCGTTGCTCAAGGGAAGATGCACGGCCATCTGGTCGCCGTCGAAGTCGGCGTTGAACGCCGTACAGGCCAGCGGGTGGAGCTGGATGGCCTTGCCCTCAATCATCTTGGGCTGGAAGGCCTGAATACCGAGACGGTGGAGGGTCGGTGCACGGTTGAGCAGGACGGGATGGCCCTTCATGACGTACTCGAGGATGTCCCAGATGACAGACTCGCGACGGTCGACAATGCGCTTGGCGCTCTTCACGGTCTTGACGATGCCGCGCTCGATGAGCTTGCGGATGATGAACGGCTTGTAGAGCTCGGCGGCCATCAGTTTGGGCAGACCGCACTCGCCCATCTTCAGCTCAGGACCTACGACGATAACCGAACGGGCTGAGTAGTCGACACGCTTACCGAGAAGGTTCTGACGGAAACGGCCCTGCTTGCCTTTGAGGTAGTCGGAGAGCGACTTGAGCGGACGGTTGCTGTCGCTCTTGACGGCACTGCTCTTGCGGCTGTTGTCAAAGAGGCTGTCGACGGCCTCCTGGAGCATACGCTTCTCGTTGCGCAGGATGACCTCGGGAGCCTTGATCTCGAGCAGGCGCTTGAGACGGTTGTTGCGGATGAGGACACGACGATAGAGGTCGTTGAGGTCGGACGTGGCAAAGCGGCCACCGTCGAGGGCCACGAGCGGACGCAAGTCGGGCGGAGTGACGGGGATAATCTTCATGATCATCCACTCGGGACGGTTGATGTCTTTGCTCGTGCGGAACGACTCAACCACCTGGAGGCGCTTGAGGGCCTCGTTCTTGCGCTGCACGGACGAGTCGGAGTTGGCACGGTCGCGCAACTCATAGGAGAGCTCGTCGAGATTGAGGCGCTGGAGCAGGTCGTAGACGGCCTCGGCACCCATCTTGGCAATGAACTTGTTGGGGTCGGAGTCTTCGAGATATTGATTGCCTGAAGGCACCTTCTTCAACAGTTCGAGGTATTCCTCTTCGGTGAGGAGGTCGTTGACGGCCACCTCGTCTTGAAGCACACCGGGCTGGATGACCACGTAGCGCTCATAATATATAATGGAGTCGAGCTTCTTGGTGGGGATGCCGAGCAGATAGCCCATTTTGTTGGGCAGAGAGCGGAAATACCAGATGTGGGCCACGGGCACGACCAACTGGATGTGGCCGGCACGCTCACGGCGCACTTTCTTCTCGGTGACCTCAACGCCGCAACGGTCGCAGACGATGCCTTTGTAGCGGATGCGCTTGTATTTGCCGCAGTGGCACTCATAGTCTTTGGTGGGACCGAAGATGCGCTCGCAGAACAGACCATCGCGCTCGGGTTTGTAGGTGCGGTAGTTGATGGTTTCGGGCTTCAGCACCTCACCGTAAGAATTAGCCTGAATCTCTTCGGGCGAAGCCAGACTGATGGTAATTTTGGTGAAATTACTCTTTATCTTGTTGTCTCTTTTAAAAGCCATAGTAAGTGAAGTTGATGATTGAGGCGTGATGTTATTCGAGTGTGATGTTCAAGCCAAGGCCTCTCAATTCGTGGAGAAGCACATTGAGCGACTCGGGGATACCCGGCGTGGGCATGGGGTCGCCCTTGACAATGGCTTCGTAGGCTTTTGAACGTCCCACCACGTCGTCGGACTTGATGGTGAGGATTTCCTGAAGCACGTGGGAAGCACCGAAGGCCTCGATGGCCCAAACTTCCATCTCTCCGAAACGCTGACCACCGAACTGGGCTTTACCGCCGAGAGGTTGCTGGGTGATGAGAGAGTACGGACCGATGGAACGGGCGTGCATCTTGTCTTCAACCATGTGGCCGAGTTTGAGCATATAGGTCACGCCGACTGTGGCTTTCTGGTCGAATGCCTCGCCGGTGCCACCGTCATAGAGCTGGGTGGAGCAATAGCGCGGCAGACCGGCCTTGTCGGTCCATTCGCAAAGGTCGTCGAGCTTGGCACCGTCGAAGATGGGCGTGGCAAACTTGACGCCGAGCTTGCGGCCGGCAGCGCCGAGAACGGCCTCGAAAATCTGGCCGAGGTTCATACGCGAAGGCACACCGAGGGGGTTGAGCACGATGTCGACAGGCGTACCATCGGCAAGGAACGGCATATCTTCCTGACGGACAATCTTGGACACGATACCCTTGTTGCCGTGACGACCGGCCATCTTGTCGCCGACACCAATCTTACGCTTCTTGGCAATATATACTTTGGCCATCTGGATGATGCCCGAGGGAAGTTCGTCGCCAATGGTGATGGCATACTTCTTGCGCTTGAGCACAGCGTCCATGATGTTGTATTTCTTCAGATAGTTGATGACCAGCTGACGCACCAGTGTGTTGGTGTGGTCGTCGGCCGTCCAAGAGCTCAGGTCGAGCGAACTGAAGTCGAGCGGCATGAGGAGCGACTTGGTGAACTTGGCACCGGCGGGGATGACTTCCGTGCCGATGTTGTCTTTGATGCCCACCTTGGCGGTCTTGTCCTTGAGCAGCTTGAGCAGCTTGTCGACCATCAGCGTCTTGAGTGCTTCGGCCTCTGCGTTGAACTCTTCGTCGAGTTTCTGCAACTGCACCTTGTCGGCAGCCTTTGAGGCACGGGTCTTGATGGCTCTCGAGAAGAGGCGGCGGTTGATGACCACACCCGAGAGTGACGGATTGGCCTTGAGCGAAGCGTCTTTCACGTCGCCGGCCTTGTCGCCGAAGATGGCACGAAGCAGTTTCTCTTCGGGCGTGGGGTCGCTCTCGCCCTTAGGCGTAATCTTGCCAATCATGATGTCGCCGGGAGCGACACGGGCACCGATACGGATGATACCGTTCTCGTCGAGGTCTTTGGTGGCGTCTTCGCTGACGTTGGGGATGTCGTTGGTCAACTCTTCCATACCGCGCTTGGTCTCACGCACTTCGAGCGAGAACTCGTCGACATGGACTGAGGTGAGGATGTCTTCACGCACCATACGCTCGTTGAGCACGATGGCGTCCTCATAGTTGTAACCCTTCCACGGCATATAGGCCACGAGAAGGTTGCGGCCGAGTGCCAGTTCGCCGTTTTCGGTGGCATATCCTTCGGTGAGGATGTCGCCTTTCTTGACACGCTGACCTTTCTCGCAGATGGGGCGGAGGTCGATGGTCATGTTCTGGTTGGTGCGGCGGAACTTGGGTATGTCGTAGACCTTGGTGGCCGACTCGAAGCTGACAAACTCTTCGTCTTCGGTGCGGTCGTAGGTAATCTGTATCTTGGTAGCGTCGACAAAATCAATGACACCATCGCCCTCGGCCGTGATCATCGTGCGCGAGTCTTCGCAGACTTGCTTTTCGATACCGGTGCCGACGATGGGCGCTTCAGAACGGATGAGGGGCACGGCCTGGCGCATCATGTTCGAACCCATCAACGCACGGTGGGCATCGTCGTGCTCGAGGAAGGGGATGAGCGAAGCGGCGATTGAAGCAATCTGCTGCGGAGCCACGTCGATCAGCTCTACCTGTGCAGGGGGCACAACGGGATAGTCGGCATCCTGACGGCACTTCACCTTCTCGCGGATAAACGTACCGTCATCGTTGAGGGGCGCATTACCCTGACCAATGATCTTGCCCTCTTCCTCTTCGGCAGAGAGATAAACCACGTGCTCGTTTTTGAGGTCAACGACAGAGTTGGCCACCTTGCGGTAAGGTGTTTCGATGAAGCCGAGCTCGTTGATCTTGGCATAGACGCAGAGCGAGGAAATCAGACCGATGTTGGGGCCTTCAGGCGACTCGATGGGGCAGAGACGGCCATAGTGGGTATAGTGCACGTCGCGCACCTCGAAGCCTGCACGCTCACGCGACAGACCGCCGGGGCCAAGGGCCGACAGACGGCGCTTGTGGGTGACTTCGGCCAGCGGGTTGGTCTGGTCCATGAACTGCGACAAGGCATTCGTTCCGAAGAAAGAATTGATGACGCTCGAGATGGTCTTGGCGTTGATGAGGTCGGTCGGGGTGAACACCTCGTTGTCGCGGACGTTCATGCGCTCGCGGATGGTGCGGCTCATACGGGCCAGACCGATGGCAAACTGGTTGGCCAGCTGCTCACCGACGGTGCGCACGCGGCGGTTGCTCAAGTGGTCGATATCGTCGACGGTGGCTTTGGAGTTGACCAGCTCGACGAGATATTTGATGATCTCGATGATGTCTTCACGGGTGAGCACACGCACATCCATATCGGTCTTGAGACCGAGTTTTTTGTTGATGCGGTAGCGGCCCACTTCGCCCAGGTCGTAGCGTTTCTCAGAGAAGAAGAGGTTGTTGATGACCTCGCGTGCACTGGTATCGTCGGCAGGGTCGGCATTGCGAAGCTGACGATAGATGTAGAGCACGGCCTCCTTCTCGGAGTTGGTGGGGTCTTTCTGGAGGGTGTTGAAGATGATGGAATAGTCAGACGCTGTGCTTTCCTCGTGGTGGATGAGGATGGACTGTGCACCGCTCTCGATGATTTGGTCGATGTGTTCGGGTTCGAGCACGGTCTCGCGGTTGATGATGACCTCGACGCGCTCGTATGAAACCACTTCGCCGGTGTCTTGGTCAACGAGGTCTTCGACCCAGCTTTTGAGCACACGGCCTGCCAGCTTGCGGCCAAGCACCTTCTTGAGGTTGGTCTTGTTGACTTTCACCTCTTCGGCGAGGTTGAAAATCTGGAGAATGTCCTTGTCGTTTTCAAAGCCGATGGCACGCAAGAGGGTGGTGACGGGCAACTTCTTCTTGCGGTCGATATAGGCGTACATGACATTGTTGATGTCGGTGGCAAACTCTATCCAAGAGCCCTTGAAGGGGATGATACGTGCAGAATAGAGTTGGGTGCCGTTGGCGTGGATGCTGCTTCCAAAGAAGACACCCGGCGAACGGTGCAACTGTGACACGACAACACGCTCGGCACCATTGATGATGAAGGTGCCGTTGTTGGTCATATAAGGAATGGGACCGAGGAAGACGTCCTGAACGACGGTGTCGAAGTCTTCGTGGTCGGGGTCGGTACAGTAGAGCTTGAGTTTGGCCTTCAAGGGCACACTGTATGACAATCCACGCTCCAGACACTCTTCGATGCTGTAACGGGGCGGGTCGATATAATAATCGAGGAATTCTAAGACAAAGTTGTTGCGAGTGTCAGCGATAGGGAAGTTCTCAGCAAAAACTTTGTATAGACCATCGTTTTTACGCAACTCCGAAGGGGTATCGAGCTGGAGGAAATCCTTAAAGGACTTAAGCTGTACGTCGAGAAAATCCGGATAGGGCATCGGGTTTTTCACAGACGCAAAGTTTACGCGTTGGTTGATTACTCTTGAGGACATTCGTGTTGAGTGTGTAAAAGTTGTTGATGTATAGACACAAAAAGGTTAAGAACCCTCTACCAGAGGATCCTTAACCATTATTTGTTGGACAAGTCGCTTAGGCGATTTCTACTTCAGCACCAGCCTCTTCGAGAGCCTTCTTGAGTGCTTCAGCTTCTTCCTTGGCAACGCCTTCCTTCAGTTTGCTGGGAGCGCCGTCAACGAGGTCCTTAGCTTCTTTCAAGCCGAGGCCGCAAGCTTCTTTAACTGCCTTTACAACCTGAAGTTTAGCAGCACCTGCGCTCTTGAGAACTACATCGAAAGATGTTTTCTCTTCAGCAGCAGCGGCACCTGCAGCAGCGGGGCCGGCAGCAACTGCAACAGCAGCAGCAGCGGGTTCAATACCGTATTCTTCTTTGAGAATAGTTGCCAACTCGTTTACTTCTTTTACTGTCAAATTTACCAATTCTTCAGCAATAGCTTTGATATCTGCCATTTTTGTAATTATTTGTTATTGTTTTGTATTCGGTGAATTGTAAGGGAATTACTCGGGACGTTCGCCCAAAGTCTTCAGCACGCCGTGGATAGTTTGTCCAGCCGACTGGAGAGAAGAGATAACGTTCTTTGCAGGTGACTGCAGCAAGGCCACAACTTCTGCAATGACTTCGTTTTTGCTCTTGATAGCGCAGAGGGTATCGAGCTGGTCTGCACCGACATAGAAACCTTCTTCGGCATAAGCAGCCTTGAGGGCGGGCACACCATTCTTGCCTACTTCCTTGATGAGTTTGGCGGGCGCGTTGGCGGTGTTGCAGAAGAACACGGCCGTACTGCCTTTCAACACATCATAGAGGGGAGAGTAATCGAGTTCTGCTGCTTCGAATGCCTTGTGGAGGAGTGTGTTTTTCACTACGACCATTTTGATGTCGGCACCGAAACATTTTCTACGCAAACTGCTGGTAGCTTCAGCATTCAGACCGGTCACGTCAACCAGGTAGAAGTGAGCATACTCGTTGAGTTTTGCACCGAGTTGTTCGATGATGGATTGCTTATCTTCCTTTCTCATGATGGTAATTCAATTAAATTTCGTCGACAGATTTGGGATCTACCTTGATACCCTTACTCATCGTAGAGGAAAGATAAATGCTCTTGATGTAAGTACCTTTGGCTGCAGAGGGCTTGAGCTTGATGATGGTGTTGACAAACTCTTTGGCATTGCCCAGGATCTGTTCGGGGGTGAAAGACACCTTGCCGATTGAGGTGTGAACAATACCGGTTTTGTCTACCTTGAAGTCAATCTTACCCTGCTTTACCTCACGGACGGCTTTGGCCACGTCCATCGTGACAGTACCGCTCTTAGGGTTAGGCATAAGACCGCGAGGACCGAGAACACGTCCAAGCGCACCGATTTTGCCCATAATGGCGGGCATCGTGATAATCACGTCAATATCGGTCCAACCGCCTTTGATTTTCTCGATGTACTCATCGAGACCTACATAGTCTGCTCCGGCTTCTTTTGCAGCAGCTTCAGCTTCGGGCGTACAGAGACACAGCACGCGGACAGTTTTACCTGTACCGTTGGGAAGAGATACGACACCGCGAACCATTTGGTTGGCTTTGCGGGGGTCTACGCCGAGACGAACGTCGATGTCGACAGAGGCGTCAAACTTGGTGGTCGTGATTTCCTTAACCAAGGCGGCTGCTTCCTTCAAGCTGTAAGCCTTCCCTGCTTCAATCTTACCGGCGACGGATTTCTGATTTTTTGTCAGTTTACTCATTGTGCGAAAAATTGAAGTTAAATGTTTTCAGGGAAGTCTCCCTTAACGGTGATACCCATACTGCGTGCGGTACCGGCGACGAGGCGCATGGCGCTGTCGAGGGTGAAGCAGTTGAGGTCGGGCATCTTGTCTTCAGCAATGGCCTTCACCTGATCCCAAGTGATTTCAGCAATCTTGGAACGGTTGGGCTGTGCTGAGCCGCTTTTTTTCTTGGCTGCCTCGAGCAATTGAATTGCTACAGGAGGAGTCTTTACTATGAATGAGAATGATTTGTCATTATAGTAAGTAATGACTACAGGCAATACCTTACCTGCCTTCTCCTGAGTTCTGGCGTTGAACTGCTTGCAGAAATCCATAATGTTGATTCCCTTTGAACCCAGAGCGGGACCAACGGGAGGCGAAGGATTCGCAGCGCCACCTTTAATCTGTAATTTGATTAATCCAGCAACTTCTTTAGCCATTGTGATTGTTTTGTTTTAATTGTTGTTTGTTGGAAAGCCTGACTACGTAACACTTGTCACTCTTTCACGATTTGCGTAAATCCAAGGTCGAGGTCGGTGCTGCGGGCAAAGACCTTGACGGTGACCGTAACCTTCTTCTTGTCGTTGTCGACACGCTCCACAACACCTGAAAATCCGGCAAACGGACCTTCGTTGACTTTGACAGCGTCGCCCACTTCGAAAGGAATGGGGAGGTCTACCGCTTCTTCGTTCATTTCGTCAACCTTACCCAAGATGCGCGACACCTCAGAGGGGCGCAGGGGAGTGGGATTGTCCATTCCGCCCAAAAAGCCGAGCACCTGCGGCGTGTTGCGCAGCACGTGTGCTATCTCGCCGACCAGACGTGCCTCCACGAGGACGTAACCGGGGAGATAATTGCGCTCTTTAATGACTCTTTTGCCATTGCGGATTTGTACCACCTTTTCAGTCGGAATGAGCACCTGTGCGACATGGCCGCCGAGGCGACCGTTTTTAATTTCCGCATCAATGTATTCCTTGACTTTGGCTTCTTTTCCGCTTACAGCTCGGAGCACATACCAAGACATCTCCAATTCAGCCATAGGTCAGAATTTAATTGAGTAGATTAACTGCATGAGGTTATAGAAGACCTTATCCATGGCGAACACGACAACGGCGATTATCACGGAAGCAATGAGAACGACAATCGCGCTGTGGAGCAACTCCTTGCGTGTGGGCCAGGTGGTTTTATGCACTAATTCTTCGTAAGTATCCTTACAGTATAATACGATGTTCCTAAACATGTCTTTTCTTTTTTTGGCACGGGAAGAGAGGCTCGAACTCCCGACACCTGGTTTTGGAGACCAGTGCTCTACCAACTGAGCTATTCCCGTAAAAAACAGGCCCACACCTCTTGAGCGAGGGCCTGTTTGATTTATTGTTTCTTGTGTATCACAAGAGATTAGTCGAGGATTTCAGTGATCTGACCTGAACCTACGGTGCGGCCACCTTCACGGATAGCGAAGCGGAGACCTACGTTGATGGCAACGGCGTAGATGAGTTCAACGCTGATTTCAACGTTATCGCCGGGCATTACCATCTCAGTTCCTTCGGGGAGGTGAATTTCACCGGTGCAGTCCATAGTGCGGAGGTAGAACTGAGGACGATATTTGTTGCCGAACGGAGTGTGACGGCCACCTTCTTCTTTCTTCAGAACGTAGATAGAAGCCTTGAATTTCTTGTGCGGAGTGATTACGCCCGGGTGGGTGATTACCATACCACGCTTGATTTCCTGCTTGTCGATACCACGGAGGAGGAGACCTACGTTGTCACCAGCTTCACCTTCGTCAAGGAGCTTGCGGAACATTTCAACGCCGGTAACTACAGACTTCTTGTCTTCACCGAGACCGAGGATCTGAACTTCGTCACCAACTTTGATGACACCGGTTTCAACACGGCCGGTAGCTACGGTACCACGACCAGTGATTGAGAACACGTCTTCAACAGGCATCAAGAAGGGTTTGTCCTTGTCGCGAACGGGCTCCTGAATCCACTCGTCAACAGCGTTCATAAGGTTCATTACGCTGTCTTCCCACTTGGCAACGCCGTTGAGGGCACCGAGGGCAGAACCACGGATGATGGGAGTATCCTCTTCGAAGTCGTACTGCTGGAGGAGTTCACCCATTTCCATTTCAACGAGTTCGAGCATTTCTTCGTCGTCAACCATGTCACACTTATTGAGGAACACAACGAGACGAGGAACGTTCACCTGACGGGCGAGAAGGATGTGCTCGCGGGTCTGGGGCATCGGACCGTCGGTAGCAGCTACTACGATGATAGCACCGTCCATCTGGGCAGCACCGGTAACCATGTTCTTCACATAGTCAGCGTGACCCGGGCAGTCTACGTGAGCGTAGTGACGCTTTTCAGTTTCGTATTCGATGTGAGCGGTGTTGATCGTGATACCACGCTCTTTTTCTTCAGGAGCATTGTCGATCTGGTCGAAAGATTTAACTTCCTCGCCAGTACCGAGTCTTTCGTGAAGCACTTTAGAGATGGCGGCAGTCAGAGTAGTCTTGCCGTGGTCAACGTGACCAATCGTACCGATGTTAACATGCGGTTTGGTACGCTCGAATTTTTCTTTAGCCATAGCTGTATTATTAAATTTATGAATGAAATTTTCTTAATCTCCCACTACGTTGTTCAGACTTGCACACTTTGGCGCATAAAACCGCAGAACCCGGAAACCAAGCCTGCGCTCTATATAAAATCTGCCGTAATGTCTTTGAGCTGTTAGTGAGACTTGAACTCACGACCTCTTCCTTACCAAGGAAGTGCTCTACCGCTGAGCTATAACAGCAAAAATGTGAGCGGAAAACGGGGCTCAAACCCGCGACCCCCAGCTTGGAAGGCTAGTGCTCTATCAACTGAGCTATTTCCGCGAGTTCCCTACCTGTGTAGAGGGGTGGGCAAAGATGGATTCGAACCACCGAAGGCGTAAGCCAGCAGATTTACAGTCTGCCCCATTTGGCCACTCTGGTATTTGCCCGTGTTTGCGAGAGCGAAAGGTGCCTTCAAAAGAAGAGCAGCCGTTCCAATGACTCGGAAACGGCTGCAAAGTTAGAGATAATTTTTTACTTGCAAAATTTTCGGCGTATTTTTTTTATTTGGCCGCGTGTTTTTCCTTGTATTTCTCGGCCTGGCGCTGCAGGGCGTCGACGCAGAGGTCGATGGCTTCCTCAAATGTGTCGCAGGTTTTCTCGGCATGGAGGCTGCCGCCGGGGGCGCTGATGCGTATCTGCACTTCCTTGTTCATGACGGTCTCGGGCTTGACGAGTTTCAGCACCACTTCTGCCGAGGCGGCCTGGTCGCAACTCTTGGCAATTTTGCCCACTTTTTTCTCAATGAAAGCCTGAAGCTTCTCGGTGGCGTCGAAATGGACGGACTGAATGCGGATGTTCATATAAATCCTCCTCTTTCTGG
>JBGVLE010000103.1:0-4214 GCA_045124135.1 Alloprevotella sp. | reverse complement strand
TATCCCTCACGCCGCCGAATGATTTTATGGCTATTGCTGCTTAAAAGCTCAGACGTATATCACAGCCAAACCGGCTGGGCTGGCCAATCTGGGCAAAACGATGGCCCATACTCTCGAATGAGAAGGCTTCGTAATGAGCGGCTGTGAGGTTGCGCCCCCACAGCGACACACTCACGCCACCGGCCAACTCCAGATTGAGCTGGGCGCCAAGGGTGGCATAAAACGGTTGGCTGTATTGATTGGCTTCGTCCCAATAGAAGTTGCCTGCACCTTGAACATTGGCGTCAAAGCCCACGGCCTTGAACAAACTATGGGCCAACGGCTCACGGAAAGCCACCGAGGCGCCAAACGTGTGAGACGGCGCATAGGGCACACGATTGTCGGTATAGTCTATGGTCTGGCCGTCGCGCTCGCCCACATAATAGTCGGTAAACACGGAATGGGAATAGCCATAGGCGGCATTGAGCGTCAGACGGTCGTCCAGGAGATGGGCGCGTACGGCCAACTCGGCGCCACAACTGCGACCGCCGGCGGCATTGACCATCTCACGGCCCAAACCACTCTCGGCAAAACGCGACACCTGCAGGTCTTTGGTCTTCAGATAAAAGAAGGTGTAGTCCACACGCAAGAGGCCGGAAAAGAATTTGAGATGACCACCCAACTCATAGTTCCACGACTGCTCGGGCTTGTAGCGCAAATAGGCCACATCGGGCTCGGCAGGGATTTGTGGGTCGAGCGTGGCCGTGAGTCCGGCTATCGCGCCCTGCTTGGAGGCTTCGGGCAAAGGCATGGCATTGATGGTGGCAATGCTGTAGTCTTTGACGCCCAACATCATGTTGCGACGCAACTGGGTCTGGGCCAAGTCAGAATAGCTCTGCACATTGTAGCCGCCGGAACGGGAACCCTTCGAAACAGCCAAATAGACATTGCCACGGCCACTGCGATGGTTGTATTGCAAAGCCAGCTTGGGCAACACCTGCCAGTTGTCGTTTTTCAACTCTCCCGTCATCGAGGGGTCTGCCGTGAGATTGGCATTGATGCCAAAAGACGGCATTGAAAACCGATAGTTCATATCGCCCGCCGCCATGGCGTTGAGGTCGAGGCTCTGGTGGCTGTAGTCGAGACGGATGCCCGCCGTGGCAGACAGGCCGGCTCCAAGGTCCAACGTAGACTGATGGAAAAGCGCAGCTCCCAACGAGGGCGTGTTGAGACTGGCATCAAAGGTCAACTCGTCTACCGTGAAAGCCAACGACATCGGTGGCCGCTGCGGCAAGACAGAGGCGAAACGGGCATTGAGCATTCCCACACCGTCGGCATAAAAACTCACGGGGCAGCCCGTGTGAAGGTCTTGATACATGAAGAAGAGTCCGGAAGTGGAATTCCAGCGGCGTTGGAGCGGTGTCTTGAACGTGAACTCTTGCGTCAAAGTGTTGAGACGCTGCTTTTGCGTGAGCGAGAACACGTCGGCAGCCAGGAAGTCCTGGTCCATAAAGAAGCGGTCGCGCAGATGTTGCCACGAAGTGACGGACGAAACCGTGTAGCCGCTGTGGTTATACTCGGCCGTGAACCCCGAGGTGAGCAACTCGCGGCGATAATTGCTCTGGCGGTTTTGCGTAATCTGATAATAGCCCTGGTCTTGCTCGTCGCCGCTGACGAGATAATACGGACAAGCGTCTTCGTCGCTGTATTCATAGGACAGGGAGAAGTCAAGACGCCATTGGTCTGAGGGACGTGCGGCCAAACGCAATTTGCCGCCGCCAGCCTCAGAAGCATCGGCTTTGCGGCCGGTCAGACTGTTGCGGAAGTAGCCATTGTCACCTTCATAAAAACCTCCGACAGAGAGGGCCACACGGTCGGACGGATGCAAATAGGTCACGGCCTTGACCGAACGACCGGCATTGCGACCCGAAAAAGACAATTCGGCGTCCGTTCCTTTACGCTTGAAGGGATCGGCGGTGTAGACTCTCACCAGACCGGCCATCGAACCGGGACCATAAAGCGTGCCCTGCGAACCACGCAACACGTCGACACGACTCACGTCGAGAAACGAAAAATCATAAGCCGCACCGTGCATGAAAGGCACATTGTCCACATAGAGTGCCACGGCCGGCGAATTGATGCGCGAACCGACACCGCGGATATATGCGGCTGCGGTGTAGCGCGAACCATAGTCGGGCATGAAAAAGTTTGGAGCCACGGCCGAAACGCCTTTGATGTCAGACGAACCGGCCAAGGTCAATGCCTTGGCATCCAACACCGACGCAGAAACGGGCTGGCTACTGAAGGCTGAAGTCTCCTTCGGCGAGGTCACCACGACCACCTCTTCAATATCGTAGTTGCGCAACGTGTCGGCAGGGATGGCATAGACGCTGCCTGTGACAGCGGAAAAAAGCAGGATGCTACTTTGAAGTCTTAATGTCATAAATAATCGTTACTATAATTTTCGAATACAAAATTAACCGCTTGACGCGATGTTAACAATCCCTATTTTTGGGTAACATTGCCGACAAAGAGAGCCATTTCGGCCTTGAAAACCTATTTGGGGGCAAAAAAATCCCCGACAAGGATGGCCTTGCCGGGGATTTGATAGGTCATATGAGTGGACCTTATTTCATATACTTTCTTCCGTTTTTGATATAAACGCCTTTTAGGGCCACTGACTCTGCTTTCACTCTTCGACCGTCAAGAAGATAGACAGCGTCATCATCGTCTGCATTGCTCACAGCCGGAATGCTCGTGACACCGGGTGCACGCAGAGTGAGCGACGACGGAGAGGTCTCGGAGGCTGGTAAAGCCAAGAATGCCTTGTGACTGCCGGCACGATAGGTAATGGCAGCACCATTCTCGGCTCCATAATAAAAGCCATAGTCGGTGCCACTCTGATTGTATGACAAAATATAGTATTTCACACCTTCGCCGGCCACATAGGTTTTTCCCTCACCATCCACGGCATTGCCGCCATGAAGCAGGTTTCCCTCCGGTGCCACCTCAGAACTGCCGACAAGCTGCAACGCATAATCGCCCTGATTGCCATAAAGCAAAACCGGCGTTAAGGGTGGAACGACCGTGCCGGCGGTATAGCGGTAATCCACCTGTGCCTCGTCGTTATTGTTGCCTGTGGTTATACCCCCGGTCAAGTTTTCCGGCATAACAAAAGCCTGATTGAGCCAAAGCGTTGAGAACTTAGTATCAGACATCGAAAAGTTAAATGGGGGGGTGTCCCATTGCACAATTATACTGGCAAGGTTGGAAGTGCCCGATTTCTTCTTGAGGCCCCAATAGGCATAATCGGCGTCAAAGTTGATGGTATATGTTCCGGCCTCAGTCACAGTTAACGTTTCTATCAATGTTCCTTGAGTACTTGACTCCCATAAGGCGGCCGAGCTGCTATAAGGTGTGTTTGAACCATATACCTCAAATACAATTTGATTAGACGTACTTGCAGAATAAACTTCAAGAGCGACAGACTTAACCTTAGTTCCACCGGACTTTACACAGACAATGCCACCGGGAGACGATGACTTGAAGAGAATAAGAGGCTGAGAAGAGATTGTTGTCTTTGAAGCGTTACCTTGATAAACAGCGTCAGAATAAGAGACGACATTGGAAAAATCCACACTAGATGTCGAAGTTGTGAGACGGTCTATGGTAAGAGTGTCACAAACAGGCTGATAAGTATTAGACTTTATGGTCTGTGCTTGGGTGGACAAAACAAAGCAGAGCGAGAATAGAAAAAAATATAATATACGCATAAGGTGATGTTCTGATAGTGATAAGCTAAATAGCAAACTAATATTCTTATTGCTCAGAAGTATTCCACGGTCCTTTGCGATTAGTGCCCCAAATACCGTTACCTACCTCATTATTGATTGTAGGGCTTGAAGGTGTGGCCTCTGATGAACCGCCACCCGACGACGTAGCCAATGCGCCCTCCAGTCTGTACTCAATGGCCGAAGAGACAGGATAAACATAGTTTTTCTTACATTTCATAATAAAGAGTATTATTGACTGTATGATGTTCTTTATAAAAGGAAATCTCTGCAAGAGGCAGTGCCAAATGCAGAGACATTCCATTTTAAAGGGGCGGCGGCGACCTACTCTCCCGCTTGCGCAGTACCATCGGCGCGTCCGGGCTTAACTTCTCTGTTCGGGATGGGAAGAGGTGGAACCCCGGAGCTATAACCACCGCGATAACGATTGACAATACTCACACA
>JBGVLE010000102.1:0-1972 GCA_045124135.1 Alloprevotella sp. | reverse complement strand
AAGTCCGTCTGCCGGTGCTCGCCCTCCCAGCCTTGCACATCGTAATCAGCTACCTCTCGGTCATAGTCATCGAACTTGATACGCTGGTCGCGTGCCAGTGAGTCGGGCGTGCGGTGTTGCTTCGCCCTGGTGCGCTTGCCGTACTCAATGCGTCGCCCTCGGATGTCGTACTGCGCCTCGCCTTTCATCTCTACCTTCGATTCCTCCTCCAGTTCGATGATGGTCTGCGCGTCTATCATGGTCAACAGCACATCGCTCAGGTGGTTGCACCCCATGCGAGCACCCAACAGACGGAGACGTCGGTAGATGCCGTGCATCGTCACCTCAGCCACTCGCTCCAAGATGTCATCCACACATTCAGTCATCTGAGGATCGCCGCGTTTCGGGTCGAGTTCTTCGACCATTTCTGGCACCTTGTCCATGAACGGACGGTCTATCATGACCGCACCAAACCCACTCTTGCCCTTTTGCTGAAGTATGAGGATGACTTGCGCCACGTCGAGCTTGCTTGGGTTCGCCATGTTGAAAGCCTCGGCCCACGAAGCGTCGGTCTCCATCATGGTCATCAGCTTGCGGATTTCGGGCGACAGTTCGTGCATAGGACTTGCCGCCTTGGTCAGGGTGTAGAAGAACATCTGGAAAATCTGGTATGAGTTTACACCCAAGACATTACAGATGGCGTTCAACAGCTCTACCTGTTGGGCTGACATCTTCACGCTGACGGTGTAGGTGCCGTCCTGCTGCTTTTGAAATTCTCCAATCATTGTCTGCTTTTGTTAAAATTATACCTTTGTCTCAGTATCTCGCGCCATTGGTGCACGCGGGGGTCCAAGTATTCGTCAGGATCAAGAAAGGGTTCGTCCGAGTGCCACTCCACAAGGTCTGGAGCAAGGTTCGCGCCGTTCCGCCAAGTGCCTTGTGGGTCTCTTTCGGTCGCGCCCTGCTCTGCCTTGGGTGGTTCGTTGCGGGTGGCGGTTTCTGGTCTGGTCATCATGCGGATGGTGATGTCGGCGCAGTCGGCCTTTGGTCCATCCTCCTCTTTCCACCAGTCGGTCAGAAACCGTTCATATATCTGTATGCCATCGTAGCCCAGTTTGTCTCTCAGCTTTTCCCATTCCTCCACGCCGTCCTTGTCGGGCCATAGCCACACCTTGCGACCTTGGTCTATCAGTGGTTGCATGCTTTCGAGTGATAGGAATCGCAGCCCTCCACATGCCATCCATAGGTTTTTGTCGGGCTGTCCGTAGAAGTTAGCCATGACCAATGCGGTCTTTTCACTCTCCACAATGTTCACCCTGGCTTGTGGGTATCGTTTCAGTAGGTGGGCACCGAACAGTGGCTTCAGGATGGTGTGCTCGTCGGGTTTGCACTCCTGACGATAACCATCCTGATTATACAACCAGCCCGTAGCACCGCGCTCACCTTTCTTTTCTTTGTATCGATGTCCGGACGGCTCATACTTCATCAGCTTTGCCGCTCGCGGTATGCCCGTATGGTCTATCTGCCAGAACACCACACGCCCGTCGTGCCAACAGCCCACGCAATACATCCACAGCGTAGTCATCATTCGCGCCCGCTGCTCACTCGACCATGGCAACATCCCGAACCAATAAGTGAAGACGTTCTTGTTATAGTCTACTTGCATCAGCTCCTTCACCCACTCCCTTCGCATCTCCAACACTGGCGGTGGTGGCGGTATGGGTCTGGGTGGTGGCGGGGTCCAATTCACTGGCACATTGTCCACCTCAATGCAATACTTCTTGCCGAGGTAGCGAATCGCGTCAGGGAAGGTCATCTTTTCCGCCTTCATCAGGAATTGCACCGGACCACCCTTCGCATCACACACGAAACAGCGGTACGTGTTGCCGTGACTCTTCTCTGAGATGGTCGAGGGTCGGACGATAAAGTTGCCGTCGTTCTTGTCATCGTGAAACGGACAAAGACCCGTCATGTTCACGCCAGCCTTGCGGAG
>JBGVLE010000101.1:0-41018 GCA_045124135.1 Alloprevotella sp. | reverse complement strand
CGGCACCCCAAAAACAAGATGGCTTATCGTGTTTCCTCCCATAAGGCCGCGCGTCGCCGGAATAAGGCCGCGAGCTCCTGTCCTTATGGCAGTAACGCGTTGAAATCCAACAAAAAAGGCCCTCAATAAGGGCCTCCTCTTATATGTTTACCCAAAGATATATGGAAACGACGGAAGGGAAAAATACAAAAGACACGGGGCCGTGGTGGAGGGTGATATGATGGGTTTTGTCGTTGTTGGATGATGCCGTATTTGGGCGGCCACGCAAGGCCAGAAGGGTAGTGTGTTAGTTATAGGAATTGTTTGTTGTTGTATTTGGGCGGCCACGCAAGGCCTGTAGGGCCGTGACATATCAGCCCAATTGACTTCGTCTTCCTCCTCTTCTTCGAGATTATCGGCTGCGCTCGGCATAACAATCAAACAAGTTTGTTGTTCTGCTCTCACTTGCACGATAATTCGCGGCCTGGCATAATCCAAGTAAAACCTGGCTTCTGCTCTCGCCTTGTCGTCGGTTCGTCAGGCCCGGGCTTAACGATGTACACTATATTCCGGCTTGTAAGGTCGGCACATCAAGCGTCTAATTATCAATATGTTATCTCCACCAAAAAACAAAGCTCGCCGCCTCTCAATCGGGAGGCTGGCGGGCTTTGAGGAATTTATGCGCTTATGGGCTGGTCAACGCAAGGGGAACGACATACCCATTGTGACGTTGGCGTTGAGGCTGTTGAGCGGAATGAACTCTTTAGACACCTTGCCGAAGATGCGGTCGGAGCCGATGAAGAAGTTGTAGTGCTTGGCACGCAGACTGAGCGCGGCGCCAAAGGTGCAACCGGTGCTCGACACGGCAGTGTTGACCGAAGCCTCGAGGCATTTCACGGGGCGGATGGTGGCTGAGAGCAAGCCCTGGTGGTAGCTGTAGAGGCCGTGGAGGCGGCTGGTGTAGAGGAAACCGAAGCGCAGGTTGCGGTAGGCCGGCAGG
The DNA here is from genome assembly GCA_045124135.1 of Alloprevotella sp. GTDB lineage: Bacteria > Bacteroidota > Bacteroidia > Bacteroidales > Bacteroidaceae > Alloprevotella. The sequence continues at coordinate 40,039 of JBGVLE010000101.1, read as the reverse complement.
GTGTATTCGGCACCAAGGTTGATGGTGGCGGCCAATGCCTGGCTTTCGCTGCCTTCGCCGTCGTCGTAGACAGAGAACATCTCTTCAAGGTCGTCGCCGAGCGATTCGAACTGGTCACCGAGCTTGTTGTTGCCGGTGTTGTTGCTGCCGGCATAGATGTCGTCGAAGCCGTTGAAGGTGTAGTCGCCGCGGGAAGAGGCGTGTTTCACTTTGCTCCAATTGATGAAGCCGAGGTCGTTGATGGCGGCACTCAGGGTGAGGTCTTTGGTCACCTCGAACGTGGCGCCGAGGTCTACGCCCAGACCGAAACCGGGCAGACCGAAGCTCACGTCGTCAAGACCTTTGACACGACGGCGGCCATCGGGAGCGTTCTTGCTGGGGTCTTCGTAGTCAAACTCACTGCTGAGCACGGCAGCCTTGAGACGGGCATCGCCGACAATGCGCCACTGGTCGCCGTTCATGGTGACGTCGAGCTGGTCGGCAGAGAAGTCGGCATAGGCGCCGCCGATGAGGAACTTGAGCTTGGCGCCCACGGTCCACTGATCGTTGATGCGGTGGCTGTGGCCCAAGGCAAGTTCAAGGTAGTTTTGCGAGCGCACGCCGATGTCTTGGAGATGATAGGTCTCTTTGGAGCCAGTGGTTTTCATAAAGTCAAAGAGTTCGTAGGGCAGGCTCACGTTGGTGTTGGAGCGTACGTTGAGCTCGACGAGGTTGATGCCTTTGAACGCCTTGAAGCCCACGGAGAAGATGTTGTAGTTGACGTAGACGTCGGCGCGGTTTTTGTCGTGGAGGTCGCCCAGGAACTCGCCGGCGCTGACGGTGGGACTCATAAAGGTGGTGAGGTCGTAGCGCGGATTGCCGTCGAGTTTGTAGACGAAGTTCTTCAGACCGATGTTACCGGTTGCCCCCACGTTGATCTGGCCGAAGAAGGGCATACCGACGTAGGCTTCGTCGAGCATGGCGGGGTTGATTTGGTGACGATAGTTGTTGGTCTGCATAAAGGCGGCCGTGCGGAACTCTTGTGCGGCGGCCGGTGCCACGGCTGTGGCCAACAGCAACGCGGCGGCTAAGTGACGATATGTTTTTTTCATGAGATTGTGCTTTTGATGAGAAAAGGGTTGTCTGAGGGATGAGGGTTTCAGTATGGTGCAAGATAAACTTGGTTCCTATGTTCGGTGTGGCGTCGGCAGACTGATGTCTTCTTGTGCGCCTTTGTATAGTCCAAGATAAACCTGGCGTCAGTTGAAATTACCGATGATTTGTCCCTTCAGTCGCAGACGCATATTGGTCACTTTGATATATTGGTTTGACGATAGCACACCAGTGCCGGTTTGTGTGCCTTCGGCTTCTATCTTGAGCATGAGGCGGTCGAGGCGTTGCAGGTCGGCGGGGTTGGCCAGGTCCATTTCGATGGTGATGGGCGTGGTCACGGCGTTTTGTTCGATGTCTGCAGTGGCAAGTGAGCTTACGGCATTGGCCGGAGCGATGGTGGCCGAGGTGACGGTGATGCCGGGGATGACTTGTCCGGCCACGTCTTGAGGTTCGGCAGTGGCGATGAGCTGCATCGGCACGGCATTGATGACCTCGGCAGTGACGACTACGCCGTCGGCCTGATAGTCTTTGAGGTCTTTGTTCATATCTTCCACAGAGTCGTTGTAGACGATGCGGGTGCCTTGGTTGAACTTGAAGGGCACGAGCATCTGGTAGTCCATACGGGTGGAATAGTTGCGGTCTAACACGACGGTGAAGTCTTCGTCTTTGGCTTGCACTTTGCCGTCGGCCACGTCGACGCGGATGAAGTCGGGCAGTTTCTCAAATACTGAAGAGATATTGCTCACTTGGTGTGTCTCAGCCATGGCACTGACGCCTGCAGGGTCGAACGGTGCGTCTCCCTGATGGAAATAGATGACGTTGTTACGGCCGGTGATGGCGTGGGCCTTGCCGCTCTCGGGCAGGCTGATGGTGGTGACGGCTGCATTGTCTTTGTAGCCATTGAGCACGGCCTTGAGGTCGAACGACATTGGTATGTTAGACATATCGGCCTGGAATTTCACCGTGGGATTGGCTGCCATGATGGTGACTTTGTCGTCTTGGAGGAAGTCGGGCAGGTTGTCAGATACGTTGATGTCGTCGATGCGCGGATTGACCACGGGCGAGAAGCGTCCGGTGACTTGCGCAATGTTCACTTCGCTCTGTGTGGCACCACGACGGCCGAGGCTGACGTAGAGACGCAGCTTGACGTTCTGTCCGGCGCTCATATTGAAGGCTTGGGTGGTGGTGAAGGCGAAACGTCCGCTCATCGTGATGACTTTGTTGCGCAGGCTGAGCGTGCCGCCGTTGACTTTGCCTTCTTCTCCCTGCAGGTTGAACTCGTCCACGCGGATGGTGCCGAGGTCGTAGGTGGTGACGCCGGCGCCGCTGTAGTTGTTGATGGTGTAGGTGTGACCGTCGGCACTCACCGTTCCGTCTGAAGGCTGGGTGAGGTGGATGTAGTCGGGGAAGGTGAGTTGAAGGCCGTTGATTTCGTTGATGGCGAAATGCAGGCCGGCAGACTGTTCCATCTCGAGTTCGAGGTGCATCGTGTTGGTATCTGTAGCGGGCAAGACTTTCTTGATCCATTTCACTTCTTCTTCAATGCCGGTGAGGTCGAAGCTCATATCAGCCTCGGCAGTGACCGGTTGGCTCACGGCGTAGCTGTAACCCGAGGGTACGGGGATGGCTGTGCCGGCAGGAAGGGAAGTAGAGGCGATGTCGTCGTAGGTGATGACGTCGTAAGAAGGCGACAGCGTGGTGTTGTCGATGGCAGCCGTAAAGGCGTTGACAGAGAAGTTGATTTCGGTCTGTCCGTCTTCGACGAGATAATAGAGTCCGTCGGCGTCGGTCTTGACGTCGTCGCTGGTTTCGAGCAGGTCGGCAAGCATGATTTTTTCGGTCGAGCCCACCTTGAGCTGCAAGCCCTCAGAGCCGAGTCCCATTGTGAGGTCAATGTCTTTGCTCATGTCGTAGCTGTCGTCCACGCAGGCGGTGAGACTCAGCATACCCATCAGAGCAAAAAGTGCCCTGACTGATTGAAATGGCGCTTTTTTTCTTTTCATTGGATAGGGGATATTGGTTTGAAAAAATGATTTGTTTCTTGATAAGACAACCAGATATAGTCGGCCGGCTCTGAAAGTGAGGCATCTGAGCCGCGAGAATATAAACAGGATATTTAACCTTGATTTTGCAAATGTAAAAAATATTATAGGAAAACCCCAAGAAATGTATCAACAAATTCGTGAATCTGACCATTTATGGGGATTATGGGGATGAGCGTATCGCGAAGTCTCTCAAGCCGGCACGAGCGGTGCCGCACCGCTCCCTGTCTCACCCACACACAAAAAAGCCTGCCACACCAAATGTGCAGCAGGCTTTCCCTTTATCTGAAAAATATGAGCGTCTGTTTATTTGCTCACCTCTTCATAGATGCGTTTCTTGCCAAAGACGCGGAGAGCGACGGGAGCGGCAAGGAAGATGGAAGAGAGTGTGCCGAAAATCACGCCGAGTATCATGGCGAAGGCAAACGAGCGCACGCTGTCGCCACCGAGGAAGAAGATGCAGAGCAGCACCAGCAGGGTGGTCAGTGAGGTCATCAACGTACGGGTCAATGTGCTGTTGAGCGACTCGTTGAACTGGCGCTCGGTGGCACGCTTGGGATAGAGACCGATGTTTTCGCGGATACGGTCGAACACCACCACCTTGTCGTTGATAGAATATCCGATGGCCGTCAGCACGGCGCCGATGAACGTCTGGTCGATTTCCAGCGAGAACGGCACAAAGCGCCAGCACAGGGCATACATACCGATGATGAAGAGCGTGTCGAACACCAAAGCCGTGATGCTGCCCACAGAGAAGGCCAGGTTGCGGAAACGTACCAGGATGTAGAAGAAGATGGCAATGAGCGACAGGATGACGGCCCAGAAGGCGCCTTTGGTCATATCGTCGGCCACAGAGTTGTCTACCTTCTGGCTCGATACGATGGAGCCGCCGGCGCGGTTTTCGCGGTCTTTGAAGGTGGCGTAGTCGGCGGTGATGAGCTTGGCCTTGTGGAGGGCGTCGTAAACAAAGCGGTCTACTTCTTCGTCATCACCGTTGATGTGGTAGTTGGTCGAAACACGGATGCAGACACTCTCTGCCGTCACTACCTTCAGGGCCGAAACAGATGCGTTGGGGTCGTCAGAGTCTTTGACGGCAGCAGCCACAGCGTCAGCCACCTTGGCTTCGTCGGGTGTGATGTCATTCTCAAACTGGATGACATAGTTGCGGCCACCGGTGAAGTCGATGCCACGGGCCAGACCATTGCCGAAGATGATGCCGATGAAGACAACGGCCAGCACGCTGAAGACAATGATGGACTTCTTGCCCATATTCATAAAGGCGATGTTTGTGGTCTTGCAGAACTTGCGCGACAGGCTGGTGGTGAAGGTGAGCTTTTGCCACTTGCCGTTGTTGACGAAGTGTTCGTAAACGATACGGGTGAGCCATACGGCCGTGAAGAACGAGGCACAGATGCCGATGCCGAGCGTCAAGGCGAAGCCGCGGATGGGACCGGTGCCGAAGTTGTAGAGGATGACGGCCGTGATGATAGAGGTCAAGTTGGAGTCGAAGATGGCCGAGAAGGCGTTGCCGTAACCGTCGGCCACAGCCTGTTTGATGTTTTTGCCTGCACGCAACTCTTCTTTGATGCGCTCATAGATGAGCACATTGGCGTCGACGGCCATACCCAGTGACAATACGAGACCGGCGATGCCGCTCATCGTCAGGGCTGCCTGGAACGAGGTGAGGATACCGAAGGTGAAGAAGAGGTTGAGCAGCAGGGCCACATTGGCCACCATACCGCCCTTGATGCCGTAGAAGAGGCACATGAACACCATCAACAGCACAAAGGCAATGACACAGGCCTGGAAACCTGCTTTGATAGAGGCTTCACCCAGAGACGGACCTACAGTTTCGGTCTGTACGGCCACGAGGGGCACAGACATCTTACCGCTTTTGAGCACAATGGCCAGCGAGCGGGTAGCGTCGGGAGTGAAGTTGCCTGAAATCTGGCTCGAACCGCCACCGATGCGCTCGCTGGGAGCCGGTGCGCTGAACACGCGGCCGTCGAGCACGATGGCAATGGGTTTGCCCACATTGCGGCCGGTCACGTCGGCCCAGATACGGGCGGCGTCGCTCTTCATGGTCATCGAAACGATGGGACGGCCGTTGTGTTGCGTGTCAAAGTCGGGTTTGGCGTCGGCAATCACGTCGCCGCTCAGTGAGGGAATCAGCTGGCCGTTGTCGCCACGTTCGCCTTTAAGGGCATAGAGCGCATAGTTGGTGCCTGCTTCGGGTTTGGCAGAGAACGCCAGACGGAAATTCTTCACGAGTTCGGCAGCTTCGGGAGTTTGAAGTGCCTTCTCGATGGCTACGACTTCAGCCTTGCTGGCTACAGCACCTACCACACAGCCTCCGGCATATTGCGTGTTGAGCACTTGTCCGATGGTCTTCTCGACAACCTCCATTTCGGCAGCATTGCCCTTCTTGGGCTGCTCCACGTGGATGGGGAGTTGGGTCAGTTCGGCCATTTCAGACTGTACCTCGGCGGCGTCGCAAGTGGTCCAGAATTCAAGGTTGGCACTACCCGTGAGCAGGTCCTTTACATCTTCGGGGTCGGTCACACCCGGCATCTCCACCATAATCTGGCCCAGCTGGCCTTTACCGCGGAGAATCTGGATGTTGGGCTGAGCCACACCATATTGGTCGATACGTGAGCGGATTACCTCGTAGGCATTGTCCACGGCGCCTGAGATTTTCTCTTCGAGCGCTTTTTTCACGTCGGCGTCTGTGCTCTTGAAGTCGATGCCGTCGCCCGACATCTTCTCGGCGAACACTGCGCCCAACTGGTTGTCGCCATGGGCTTTGCTGAAATGAGCGATAAACACGTCGACAAAGTCGCGGCCGGTGCGTGACGCTTCGGCTTTGGCCTCGGCCACGAGCTTCTGAAAATCGGCATCGTTGGCGGTAGAGCCGGCGTAAGTGGCAATCATGTCGGGCACCGAAACCTCGAGCAGGAAGCTTACGCCGCCTTTGAGGTCAAGGCCGAGACCGATTTGCAACTTCTCGCAGTCGGCCAGTGTTTTCCAACCCAGGAAGACCTTCTCGCCGCGCTTTTGGTCAAGATACTGCCGTGCAGCCTCCTTACCCTTGGTGGCTTCGATTTTTTCAGCCTCATTCTTGTACTTGTTCGTCACGAACGAGAACGAGAAATAGAAGCAGCAAATCAAAGTCAGCAAGACCGCAATGAATTTAACAAATCCTTTGTTTTGCATTGTTGTGGTTTGTGATTGTTTTGTTTATGATTATTTTGTTTGTTTGCCGATTTTTGGGCAGCCTTTTGAGGTTGCCGCGTTGCCCGCCGGCCTTTTGGGCAGAGGGCGCTTATATATTAAAAAGAAGTAAATTGCGTGCAAATATACGCGATTATTTTGAATTATAGACTATTATTGAGCCTGCAAGTGATTTTTTTGTGTCTGGGGCGTGGCCGCGGGGCGCTCAATCTCAAAAGCGTTTTTGGCTCGGAAAAGTGTCATGTTGGACTGCTCTGCCGGCATCAACGACAGTCCCGGCCTTTTGTCTTTTTCCGTTCCGCGGTTCCACCTTATCTTTGGGTTGAGCACAGGGAAGAAGGGCCTTATTTGTTCCCTTTTTTGTTGGTCTTTAGTGTGTTACGGCCATAAGGACAGAATTTGCCGGCCTTATTCCAGGGCTGCGCGGCCTTATGGGAGCAATCCTGACAAGCCATTTTGAGAGAAAGAAGCCGTTTTTAGAATGAAAAATCACCATTTCACGCAGACTGAAATGGTGATTTCATGATTTTCAGTGGATTTTGTGTCATACTCAATATCCCTTTCTGAACATTTCCGCCGTTCTGGCAGCCATTTCGTCCTTGCCGCCGTGGAGGATGCTGTGATTGAGCGTGACTGAAACGTCCGGTCACAGCATCTCGCACAATGTCAATGCGTTACGGCGGCGTGATTGTGTGATTGGGAAAAAGGCAACAATTGGGGGGAGTGAAAGCTGACGACAAGTTGACTTGGATTATGCTGCGCGCCGCCGATAATCGCAAAGAAAACTTGGGGGAGAGTAGAGGGAAATGATGATGTCGGGATGTGAAAAAGTGATGGCGTCTCATTTCCCTTCGAGCTTTTCCCTCAAGACTCGGGCCGTGTAGCCCTTGTCGGCTTTGGCAACGGCTTCGGGAGTGCCTTGTGCCACAAGCCGGCCGCCGCCACGGCCACCTTCGGGGCCGAGGTCGATGAGGTGGTCGGCCGTTTTCATGACGTCGGGATTGTGCTCCACCACGATGACGGTGTGGCCGCGATCGATGAGCGACGCAAAGCAACGCAGCAGCGTGGCGATGTCGTGGAAGTGGAGACCCGTGGTGGGTTCGTCGAAAATGAAAACGGTGGGCTGAGCCTGCTCCCGGGCCAGATAGGCGGCCAATTTGACACGCTGACTCTCGCCGCCTGAGAGTGACGAGCCCGACTGGCCCAGCTTGATGTAGCCCAATCCCACTTCTTGCAGCGGTTTGAGGCGTTTCACCACGGTCTTGTCGCCATATTTCCCGAAAAACTCGACAGCCTGATTGATGGTCATTTCAAGGACGTCGTGAATGTTTTGGTCGTGATAGCGCACATCAAGCACTTCCTTCTTGAAACGTTTGCCCTTGCAGGCTTCGCATTCCAGCACCAAATCGGCCATAAACTGCATCTCGACGTGCTCCACGCCTTCGCCTTTACAGTTTTCGCAGCGTCCGCCTTCGGCATTGAAGCTGAACGTGGAGGCTGTGAAGCCCATTTGTTTGGACAGAGGCTGGGCAGCCATGATGCGGCGTATTTCGTCGTAGGCTTTGACGTAGGTGGCCGGATTTGAACGCGACGACCGCCCGATGGGGCTTTGGTCCACCATCTCGACAGCACTCACGGCGTCGAGGTCGCCTTCCAGACGTATGTGTTCGAGGGGGCGCTCGCCGGGGATGTCGAGGTGGCTGCACAGGGCCGGATAGAGAATGTCTTTGACCAATGTGCTCTTGCCCGAGCCGCTGACGCCGGTGACCACGGTCAGGACGCCAAGGGGGAAGCACACGTCAATGCCTTTGAGGTTGTGGGCGCGGGCGCCGATGATGTCGATGTGGCGGTTCCAGGCGCGGCGGCTTGTGGGCACGGCTATGGTTTCGTTGCCGCTCAGATAGTCTATCGTGTGGCTGACGCCTTTCTCCACCTTTCCGGTCTCCGGGAATGGGCCTTGCCACACCACCTCGCCGCCATGGCGTCCGGCATCCGGTCCGATGTCGATGATGTGGTCGGCCGAACGGATGATTTCTTCGTCATGTTCCACCACGACAACGGTGTTGCCCAGGTCGCGCAGTCGTTTCAACACGCCGATGAGCCGCTCGGTGTCGCGCGGATGAAGGCCCACACTGGGTTCGTCGAGGATATAGAGCGACCCCACAAGCGACGAGCCCAGTGAGGTGGCCAGGCTGATGCGCTGGCTCTCGCCTCCCGAGAGGGTGGCCGAGGGGCGGTTGAGCGTGAGATAGTCCAGGCCGACGTCGGTGAGGAATTGCAGACGGCTCCGGATTTCGGGCAACAGACGGGCTGCCACTGCAGTGTCGTGGGGCGAAAGCGAGAGATTGTCGAAAAACAGTTTGAGCTCAGACAGCGGCAGGTCTACGAGGTCGGGCAGGCTCCGGCCGCCAATCTTCACGTTTTCTGCCTCGGGGCGCAACCGTCTGCCACGGCAGTCGGGACAGATGGTCTTGCCGCGATAGCGTGCCAGCATCACGCGGTATTGTATTTTGTAGGTTTCGCCTTCAAGCATTTTGAAGAAGGCGTCAAGGCAAACGTCTTCAAGACCGCCACGGCCGTGCCACAGGGTGTCGAGCTGTGTGGCTGTGAGGCTGTGGTAGGGGGTGAAGATGGGGAATTCGGCACCGGAGGCCTTGCGGCAGAAGGCTTCGCGCCATTGTCCCATTTTCTCGCCACGCCAACAGGCCACGGCGCCGTCATAAACGCTCCTGGACGAGTCGGGAACGACCAACTGGGGGTCTATGCCCATGATGCGCCCGAAACCTTCACAGCGGGGGCAGGCGCCCAAGGGCGAGTTGAAAGAAAAGAGGTTGTCATCGGGCTCGCGAAAGGTGATGCCGTCGGCTTCAAAACGTGTGGAGAAGCGGTGGAGCACTCCCGAGGGATAGATGCGGACGAGACACACGCCGTCGCCTTCATAGAAGGCCGTCTCCACCGAGTCGGTCAGACGGGTCAAGGCGTCTTTGCTCACGTCGGCCACGCCTCGGTCGATGAGCAGCCAAAGCGGCGCGTCGGCGTCGAGGTTTTCGGTCGGGCAGTCGAGCCGTTCGTCGTCACGTGACAGGAAATCTTCGATGCGTGTCATCTCGCCGTCGGCGTCGAGGCGCGAAAGGCCTTGCTCCATATAGATGCGCAGTTGTGCGCGCAGCGTGCGCCCTGTGGCACGCCGTATGGGAGCCAACACTGTGAAGCGTGTGCCGGGCGAATAGCTTGAGACCGTGGCCACCACGTCGTCGGGCGTGTGGCGCTTTACCTCGGTGCCGCTCACGGGCGAGAAAGTGTGGCCGATGCGGGCATAAAGCAGACGCAGATAGTCATAGATTTCGGTCGACGTGCCCACTGTGGAGCGTGGGTTGCGCGTGGACACTTTTTGCTCGATGGCAATGGCCGGGGGGAGGTTTTTGATGTAGTCACATTCGGGTTTCTGCATACGTCCCAGGAACTGGCGGGCGTAGGCCGAAAGGCTTTCCACATAGCGCCGTCTCCCCTCGGCATAAAGCGTGTCAAAGGCCAGCGACGACTTGCCCGAGCCTGAGAGGCCCGTCACCACTACGAGGCGGCCGAGGGGAATGAGCAGGTCGATGTTTTTCAGATTGTTCACCCGAGCGCCTTTGATGATGATATGCGTGGGCGCGTCGGGCGAAGAGGAAGTATGTAGGGTGTCTGACATAACCGTGTTGGTGCTGTGATATGGTCTGTGCAAAATTAGCAAAATATTGGCCGGTCTCTTCTTTTTTGATATTTCAAAACGTCAATATGCGCCCTTATGACGGTGCTAAGAACTTTTTTTAAAGGTATTTAGACCTTTCTTCGTCTTTTTATGCTTACTTTTGCGCAGAACTTTATACTTTATTCACTAAATTCTTAACATTATGATTGAAAACAAGTCTCTCAAGAATTTCCTGTTCTTGCTTTCAGGCATTGTGCTGCTTTTCTGCGCCAGTCTGCCCAATCTTGCAGACGCTTTTATGGCCGGTTTGCGTTTTGCCTTGTCGTTCTTCGGCTTCGGCTGGGTGGCAGCTTTGCTCAACCTTTCCAAGATTGTGCTCGTGCTCGGCGCCGTAGGTCTGGCCACCGTTGGAGTGGTGTTCAGCATCCTCGATGCCCAGGCTCAGAAGCGTCAGCCCAACTGGATCGTAGTGGGTTGCGTAGGCGGTTCGGCGTTCTTCGCCTTGATCGGTGCGTTTGTACCCGCTTTGTTCTGGATCGGTTTCCTCAGCATCCCCGCTTTGGTAGTGGCTATGATTATGGCCTACAAAGACGTGGTGGGCGAATGGAAAAACCCGGTTTCGAAGGTGGCCACCTTTATGATGATTGGCATCCTTGTGGCTTTCTGGAACCGCTGCTTCAACGTCTACATGGGCATTTCTACCATCCACTGGCTGGCCAGCCTTTGCTCTATTGCCGCTTTCGTCTACCTCTGCGTGTGGAAAAGCAAATTCTTTGAGGCCATCGGCAACCCCGGCGGTACGCTCTTTATGGTAGGCTGTATCCTCTATGCCGTGGCCGACTTCTTCAATATGATTCCCGCTATTGGCATCGTTGGTATGTTGCTGGCTATTGCCGCTTGGGTGCTTTTCCTGATCACCTACATCAAGATGCTCAGCTGCCAGGCTCTTGGCGACCTGGGCCGTAAGGGCGCTTTGGTGATGCTCATTGCCCACTGTGCCGCCGTATTGAGCTTCTTGCCCATCATCAACCTGGCCTGTGTGGCTGGTCTTGGTTTCGGCTGGTGGCTCATCGTGGCCCAGCTTGAGAAGAAAGCTTAAGAGTCGCTTAGGTTATATCATAAAATAGAAATAAAATTGCGCTACTTCGCGAAGGTACACCTTCCGGAGCAGCGCCTTTTTTTGTTTCGGGCTTAACTTTTTCACTTCAACCTGTTCAACCCACCATCTTGAGGCGAGGCTTCAAAAAGGGCCTTTTGGCTCTTGGCATAGTCGATGAGGTCGGCAAACACGCGGCTCTGGCGGAGCAAATCGAGGTTGCCTACCATAAAGAGTGCCTCACGGGCTCGCGTCATGGCCACGTTGAGTTTGCGGTCTATCCATTGGCCGGCTTCCACAAAGGTGGTGCCCTCGAGAAATTCCAACTGATAGCTCCGCTTCACGGTGAACCCATATATAATATAGTCGCGCTGGCTCCCCTGGAAGCGTTCCACGGTGTCGATGCTGATGTCGCTTAGTGCAGGGATGTCGAACGCCGAAAGGGCAGTGCGAATGGCGGCAATCTGTGCGCGATAGGGCACGATGACCCCAAGCGTGGCCGACGCTTCGAACCGGCCTTTTGTCTTGACATATACGGCCTGGCACAAACGGGCAATCACCTCGGCCTCGGCCTGGTTCACCTTTTCCGGCCCATGCAAGTCCGACGGAGCCATATGGATGAAAGCCAACCGCCTTTGTCCCGGCAGCTGTGAGATGGAGGTGATGGCAGTGGGGCTTTCGGCCAATGGAGCCAGTTGATGGTCGAGTGGCACCTCGGTGAGTTTCGACGCATAAAAACGGCTGGAGGGCCAGGCGGCAATGTCGTGATGCATACGGCCTTGGCGTCTCAGCATACAGATCACCTCGGGCCGGTCGGCATAGCGCCCAAGCAGGCGCTCGAAGAGCGACAGGCGGCAGTCGGTCAGTCCGATGGCCTGCAGGCAAGGCTCAGTCACGGCCGACTCTTCAGTCGATTGCTGCACCACGGCTGGCAACTGCTTGTGGTCGCCAATCATCACTATTTTGCTGATGGCCGGTTCGCCGCCATGAGTGGCCGAGAGCAGGCCCAGCAGATGGGGCTCCAATATTTGAGACGCCTCGTCAATGATGGCCAGATCGAAGTGTTTGAGTTTGAAGATGGTTGAGGCGGCATTGAAGGCCGTCACCGTGCCCACCACAATGCGCGTTTCCTTGACAAGCGTCTGCAGACCGCCCAGTGTGCTCTCTTTTTCCAATAAATTCTCCAAAAGATATCCGCGATAGGCCTCGGCACAACCTACGCGGCTGCCCACCCGAACAAACACGTGCCCACGCTCCACCAACTTGCTGCATATTTCGTCGACGGCGCGGTTGGTATAAGCCGTGATAAGCACAGAGACTTCGGGGTCGGTCAGTGCCTCTTCGAGCGTGTCGGCCATACCGTATGAGGTCTTGCCCGTCCCCGGCGGGCCGATGATGAGGAATAGTTCGCGGGCTTGTTTCACGCGCCGCATCAAGTCGTTGAAAGCGCCATAATCGCCCACGAGTTGCTTTGTGGGGTCGGTGGTCGGTTCGCTCCGACCCATGAGCAGGTCGCGCCATAGGGGAGGAGAGGAGAGAAACTGCACCACACTGCGATAGAGCGATGAGTATGAGGCGTCGATGAAGTCATGCTCTATGGCCCAAAGGTCGCTCTCGTGCCGGCGGAAGGCTTCGCCACCTGTTTGTGCCGCACGCAGGGTCACGCAGACGTGGTCGGTATAGAGTTCGTCGATGGTCCCCCTGAAGACGATGGGGCGGCGCACATCGGGTTCGGTGTCTTGGGCATAGGGATAGACCACCACGATGTCGCCTCGTCTGAAGTCGGCCTCGCCGGCCGTGAGTGGATTGGTGAAGGTCAGTTTGAGCCGCTCAATGGTTGTCGGCGTCTCTGCGGTGTCTTCCTCAATCGGACACAGTTGCAAGCCGTCGAGAATAGTGCCGGCTTGGCGCTTGTCGGGCAGGGCTTCGTGCCATTTGGCGGCAAAACCCGAGCAGGCCTTGGTCTGTGTGCCGATTTTGGCGCGCAGGTGCTCCGTCTGGATGAAGGTCAGCATCCGCAGAGCATACGAGCGGTCGGGCTCAGGAGCCGATTGTATGAGATGGAGCAGGCGCTCAATCTTGGGTCGTTGCCATTCATTCCATAACCGTCCGCCCACATGCCGCTCGTTGAAATCATCGGGAGTGAGGTTGAGGAGACGGCCGTAGCCCTCGGTAGCCAGTTGGAGGTCTTGAGCCGCCAGTCCGTTGCGCACCTTGAAGGCTTCGAAGACCAGACGAGGGGCGTACGACATGGCCACAAGACTGTTTTTATAGCGCGAATAAAGCAAAAAGGCCTGCAAGCGCTTCTTCTCTTTTTTTCCATCCTCCTCTTTCGCCTCTGCGTGAAGGGCCGAGTGGCGCAAGAGGGTGACATAAAGCAACAGCTGCACATAGTGCTTGGTTTGCGCCACGGGCGTGTCGGCATCGTGAGCGGGGAAACCGCCTTTGCCGGCCTTCTGTTCAATGACGAGGCGGCCGTCGGTTTGCAAGAAGTCCATACGTCCCTGCAGACCCAATTGTTCGGAGAAGAAGGTGGGCTCAAGCATCACCTGGCGGCGGTCGAAACCGTTCACCTCTTTGGCCAGTGCCTCGCTCAGCGCGTGGCGGATGTGGCGCAGTTGGTCGAGTCCGCGCTGGTGGAAGTCGGCCGAAAGGTTGACAGCCAGCAGATTGAGCGCTTGTTTCACGAAAAACGTCTTGACGCTTTTTCTGTAAGCTTCGTTGATGTCGTCGGGAGCCCCGTGCAGTTCGTCGTCGAGCAGTTGTCCGGCCAGGTTACCCATCACGATGGCTTCGCTCGTCTCTTGCGGCATGAGGCGCGACAGCAGTCCCACGCGTGAACTGTGGGCAAAGTCTTCAAAACAGGCTGCCACGTTGGAGATGTCGATGAGCAGGTCGGGCTCGTAGATGAGCAGTTCGGGGGCGAGGCTGCCGTCTGTTTGCCGTTTGGGCCTGACGAGGTTGATTTGTGTGCCCACACGGAGCCATTCTTTCAGATAAGACCAGTCTGCCGTCTCTGGGTCGTCGGTCCATCCGGTGAAAGAGACGGTGAATTGGCGGCCGGTCTCGTCTTCTTCGGTATTGAAATATTCGGTTCCCACTGCTTTCACGATGACGCGCATATAGTCGGCTTCCACTTGCTCGCTCCCCGAGGGCCATTTGTCTGTCATTGCGCCTTTGAGCGACTGGGGTATGGCTGCCTCATAGACCAGGGCCGTGAAGGCGCAGAGTGCACTCAGACAGGGGGTGAAATAGCGTTCAAGTTCCTCACGGCTTTTCTGTTGCCGTTGGTGCAGGAAGCGGCGAGTGCGGTTCACGCGATAAGCCAACCCGGCGTCGGCGTGATATTGTCCGAGCAGATAGTCGGCCTTTGAGAACTGACCTGAGAACTTCAACTTGAGTCCGGCCGTCTTGCGGTCGAGCACGAGCGAAAGGGCGCGGCTCAAGGCGTCGAAGGCCTCGTCGACCGTCGGCATGGCCTGCAGAGCCGAGTGCAGTTCTTCAAATACACAAGCCGCTTCGGTCGTGGCAATGGGCGTTCCGGGGGCGGCAGAGAGAGATGTAGACATAGTCTTCAAGCGTTTGGCTTGGTGGAAGTGAGAGGGATAAGGGCCAGAAAAACCAACTGCACGTCGTCGCCCTATGCGAGCGAGACGTGCAGTCTTTATGGATTAAGGCACGCTGGTGCCGCAGACTCCGGGATTAGAGCTGAGGACCGGCAGCCACGAGAGCCTTACCGGCTTCGTTGCCTTCATACTTGGCAAAGTTCTTGATGAAGCGGGCAGCGAGGTCTTTGGCCTTTTCTTCCCACTTGCAAGCGCAGTCGTAAGTGTCGCGCGGGTCGAGGATGTTGGCGTCTACGCCGGGCAACTCTGTGGGCACTACGAAGTTGAAGAAAGGAATAACCTTCGTCGGAGCCTTGTCGATAGAGCCGTCGAGGATGGCGTCGATGATACCACGGGTGTCGCGGATAGAGATACGCTTGCCTGTGCCGTTCCAACCGGTGTTGACGAGATAAGCCTTAGCACCGTTCTTTTCCATCTTCTTCACGAGTTCCTGAGCATACTTGGTGGGGTGGAGCTCAAGGAAGGCCTGGCCGAAGCAAGCCGAGAAGGTGGGAGTGGGCTCGGTGATGCCACGTTCCGTACCGGCGAGTTTGGCGGTGAAGCCTGAGAGGAAGTAATACTGGGCCTGCTCAGAGCTGAGGATAGACACGGGAGGCAACACACCGAAGGCGTCGGCAGAGAGGAAGATAACCTGCTTGGCAGCCGGACCTTTGCTGATGGGCTTCACGATGTTGGTGATGTGATCGATGGGGTAGCTGACGCGGGTGTTCTCGGTCACGCTCTTGTCGGCGAAGTCAATTTTGCCGTTGGCGTCAACGGTGACGTTTTCGAGCAGGGCGTTACGCTTGATGGCGCCGAAGATATCGGGCTCGCTCTCCTTGTCGAGGTTGATTACCTTGGCATAGCAACCACCTTCGTAGTTGAACACGCCTTCGTCGTCCCAGCCGTGCTCGTCGTCGCCGATGAGTTTACGCTTCGGGTCGGTAGAGAGGGTGGTCTTACCGGTACCGGAGAGACCGAAGAAGATGGCGGTGCTGGTCTCGTCCATATTGGTGTTGGCAGAGCAGTGCATTGAAGCGATGCCCTTGAGCGGGTTGTAGTAGTTCATCATAGAGAACATACCCTTCTTCATCTCACCGCCATACCAAGTGTTGATAATCACCTGCTCGCGGCTGGTAATGTTGAACACAACGGCAGTCTCAGAGTTGAGTCCGAGCTCCTTGTAGTTTTCAACTTTGGCCTTAGAGGCGTTGTAGACGATGAAGTCTGGTTCGAATTCGGCGAGTTCTTCAGCCGTCGGGCGGATGAACATGTTGGTCACGAAGTGAGCCTGCCAGGCCACCTCAACGATGAAGCGGACAGCCATGCGGGTCTCTTTGTTGGCACCGCAGAAACCGTCAACCACGAAGAGGCGCTTGTTGGAGAGTTCCTTCTGGGCGAGTTCTTTGACAGCCTTCCAAGCCTCCTGAGAAGCGGGCTTGTTGTCGTTCTTGTATTCGTCGCTCGTCCACCAAACGGTGTCTTTTGAGTTCTCGTCCATTACGATGAACTTGTCTTTGGGTGAGCGACCGGTGTAGATACCTGTCATTACGTTGACGGCACCGAGCTCGGTTTCCTGACCTACTTCGAAGCCTTCGAGGCCTGCTTTGGTCTCTTCTTCAAACAGCTGTTCGAAAGAGGGGTTGTGTACGATTTCGGTTACGCCGGTAATGCCGTACTTGCTTAAATCTAATGTTGCCATAATTGATTTATGAATAAAATGGTTTGTGATATAGTTGCTTTCTTCAAGGAGGCCGACCGCTTGTCGGCACATTGCTCCCGTGCAAGGGCAAAATTACTAAAAAAGGTTTTTACCCAAACTAAAATCGCTTTTTTTATGCCGTCCTTTCGCGCTTTATTAACTGATTTTTAAATTACTGGGCCATTCAGAGGTGCCAATTGCAAACCCTATTTGTCATTTTGCGGTCTACGGTGATTTTATATGGGTGGGCGAAGTGTAGGAGACGGGGCTGCCACGACCGGTCAGGCAAAGGGAGAGAAGGGAGAATTTGGTCCGAACAGGGAGAAACGTCACCTCGCCGTCTGCCACTGTTCTCCCATAGTGCGGAACTGTCCGTTTTGTTCAGATATGGCGGTTTGTCGTGACAAGAATACTTCTTTTTTCTTCTCAAAACCTTTCCGGCACCTTCCCGAGGCTTCCCCAAACGGCCTTCAAGCTCTCGCCGACGTCCGAAACCATCAAAACCAAAATTGTCCTTAGCCCTGGAATTGCTGTCATAAGGCCGCCAAAAACTCGCCTTATGCGCGTAAGTGATTGAAACATAAGAGAACAGGCCCTACGGCGGGCCTCCTTCTTTTCTCTCACCTCAAAGATAGACCCAAATGGAGGTGCGGAAAAAGACAAGAGGCAGCGGAGAATTCAAGAAGGAGACGAGCAGTCTTGCCTCCGGTCTGTGACGCGCTTTTTTCTCATCCGGAAGGGTGTTTTGATATAAAAACTTTGTAATTTTGTAAAAAACATCTCTCCCTTATAGAATACCATGAAAATCGTCAACCTTGAAGCGCATCCCTCTGTGGTCAATGCCTATATGTCCGAGCTGCGCCACCGCGGCTATCAGACCAATCGTGCGCTGTTTCGCAACAACCTTGAGCGCATAGGTCACGTGATGGCCTACGAACTGAGCCGGACGCTGAATTACTCGGTCAAGGCGGTGGAAACGCCGCTCGGTGTTAAACAAATGGCCACGCCCGACGACCACATCGTGGTGGGCACGGTGTTGAGAGCCGGTTTGGCTTTTCATCAAGGTTTCCTTGATGTCTTTGACCATGCAGACGCCGGTTTTGTGGCGGCCTACCGTGAAGAAGGAGGCAAAGAAGAGCTCAAAATCCGCCTCGACTATCTGGCCGCGCCGCGGCTTGACGGCTCCACCTTCATCCTCGTGGACCCAATGCTGGCCACAGGCGGCAGTCTGGTCCTGGCCCACGAGGCTTTCACTCGACTGGGACAGCCTGCCCGTCTCCACATCTGTTGTGTCATTGCATCCAAAGAGGGTGTGGCACGCCTCTCTGAGAAGTTTCCCGGCGATGAGGTGACGCTGTGGGCGGCTGCCATTGACGACGAACTCAACGAGGCGGCCTACATCGTTCCCGGACTGGGCGATGCCGGCGACCTCTCTTTCGGCGAGAAGGTGTCGCTTTGATAACATACACATCAAAAGCCCCATTTCGCCTCAAAAACAAATATAAAATATGCGGGCAGACAGGAACAATGAAGTTCTTGTCCGCCCGCTTTATGTCGGCGAGGCCTTGATGGCCGGGTCAGTGTCTTTGTCTGCGCACACTCAGGCCGGCGTTTTTGCTTGAGCCCGACGACTTCGTGTTCTTGGGCTTTGAGGTCTTGGTCTTGACCGTCGTGGCGCTTTGGCGTCGGCCGGTAGTGGAGGTGCGTCGTGTGGTGGTCTTTTTCTCCTTCACGTTGGCGGCTGCGATGCTGTCGGCTGCGGCCTTCTCGGCAGCCGCTTTGGCCATGGCCACCGAGTCGCGGCCGTAGACACGGTCCTGGAAGTCGGCCATCTCTTTGCTGATGCGCTTTTGTTCTTGAGCGAGCTGGGTTTCGTCGTGACAGTAATTGCTCAGGATGCGGTCTTGGAGGTTGGCCGTCTTGTAGATGTCGCCTTCATAGGCTTCTGTGTTGAAGAAGTCGTCGGCCGAAATGAGCGCGGCGTTGTTGAGGTTGCTGCCCATAAGCATCAACTTGCCGAGATAAGGCGCTACGTCGCTGTATTTCACCCAAAACATGGGATATTGCGAGTCTGTGCCGCCGAAGTCGTCATCGCCGCGCTTGAGCACCGGGCACAGTGCGGTGACTGCCGTGCGGAATGAGGCTGTGTGCTGGTCGTAGTAGCGGCTCACCTTGATGTAGAAGAGTTTCACCTCGTCAGAGGGCAGGTCGGCGTCGTTCACACGCACCTGTTCGCCGCGCGACTCATAGAAGATGTGGTAGCGGTCCATAAGTTCCTTCACGCCCACCCGGTTTTTCTCTGAGAAGTCTTCGTTGCCGTCGAGCTTGTAGTCGTAGGCCTTGATTCTGCCTTGCAGCAACAGCTTGAAGAGATGGGTGAAGAGATTCACGCGGCCGTCTTGAGGCGTCGTGGGGTAGTAGAGCACGGCGTTTTTGTCTTTCATCAGGTCGAGCGAAAGATAGAGGTCTCTGCGCCAGGAGGCGTCTGTCGGCATCGAGGGGGCTGTGGGGAAATCACGATAGGCAGAGCCTTTGGGCGTCTTGGCCTGTGTGGTTTTCTGCGTCTCGGCCTGGCGACGTGCGGGCGGTTGGGCCGTGGCCGTCAGAGCCACGCAGCAGAGCATAAGCGCTATGATATGTTTCATTGTCGTTATGATTTTCCGTTTGCAAAGTGATTAGTTGATGACCACCTCCATGGCTTGAGGCAGGTTGCGCTCTATGCCGTCGGGGCCGATGGCACGCACTTTTGAGATATAGAAGCGCTGTCCGCGACGCAACGAGCGGATGAGTTCGCGCTGGGCTTCGGTGAAGCGTGCACCGGCAGAGACTTCGGGACGGGCGTTGCCCATACGGTCGAAGAATACGGTCTCGAAACTCAATACGCTGAAGGGGATGTCAAGCAAGCCGTCGTCAATGGCCGCACTGAGTTCTTGCAGTCCCACGGCAGTAGCCTTGGCCAACCGGCCACTCTTGAAACGGTCGTGACCAATGGCGATGTAGGCCGTCGGGTCGGGCAACTTGCGCACCTTAAAGGTGAACGAACCCATGTTCTGCGACTTGCCGCCCACGACGCCCGTCACGGTGAAGGTGACGTTTTGTCCCACATTGGCCGGCCGGGCCACGTATTTGCCTTTGCCTTGTGCGGTGAGGCTGCCACCGGTCATCGACAGACTGATTTTGTCGCTCGGCACGCCTGAGGCCGACACGCTGATGGGGTTGTTGAAGCCGGCATAGAGCACATTCATCAAGTCGGCGGCCACGGTGGCTCCCATAGGCGGCGCAATGACGTTGTATTTTTGCGTGAAGTTGCGGCGGATGGTTTCGCCGGCGGCGTTGTTCATCAGGATGTAGCCCGAGAAGCTGTATTCGCCGGGGCCGCCCACGTTGAAACTGTACTGGCCGTTTTCGCTGATGCGGCGGCCGTTGACATAGATTTCCGGGCGTTGCGTGGTGTCGATGGCGGCCATGAAAATCTTTGAGCGGAACGTTTCGCCGGGATAGAGCGTGGTGGCTTCGGGCAAGACGTAGGCACCCAATTCATTCACGCGGATGTCTTTGATGTCGATGTTGGCAATGAGCCCTTGCAAGACGGTGTTTTCAGCGGCGCGCACGTCGCTCTGCAGCTTGGCCAGCATGGTCACTGCAGCCACCGAGGGCATGGCCTCAAACATATATTCGGCCCAGTTCTTTCCTGCATTTTCCGGCGAGTCGGGCACGTCAGTCGACAGGTTTGAGGCGATGATGGCACGCTTCTTGGCGTCGTTGACAAACGAGAGAATGCGTGCGCGGTAGCTGTCAATCTGGGCTTTGAGCTTCATGCCACGGTTCGACACAGGCGCAAGCATCACGCGGCCTGCGGCGTCAAGGTCTTCGCGGTTTTCAAGCGCATTGGGGTTGCCGTCGCGCCCGTCGGTCTCTATGGCAATCTCTTGTCGCAGGTGTTCGGCCAGCAGGTAGAGCGAGTCAGACATCTGCTTCACCGTCATGGCCTTGTCATACCACGGGCGCACCTTGGTCGGGTTGGCTTTCAGTTGCTCGGCAAGGTCATTGTAGATGGCCTCATTCTCTTTAGTGGCGCCGTCTTTTGAGCGGTTGAGGCTCTCTCCCACCAGGTCGAAGCCCTTGAGCACCTCATTGGATACATTGAGGGCCAGCATAGCCAGCAAGACGATATACATCAGGTTTATCATCTTTTGGCGAGGGGAGAGCGGACGTTTCTTTACAGCCATTGTGTGGGGAGAATTATTTACGAAGCCGTGTTGCCGCCGGTCGGGGCGTTGCCACGCATATTGACGGTGAGGGCTTCAATCATGCGGCCATAGACCACGTTGAGTTCTTCAATCTGTTGGGCCAGTCGCTGGGTTTGTTCGTTGATTTGGTCAATAGTGCCCACCTGCAGGCTGATGCCTTTGAGGTGAAGCTCATAGACTTTGTTGATGCCGGTGAGGGTGCGGTTGAGATTTTCCATCTCTTCGCTGTCTTTGGCAAGGCGTGCACTTTGTTCGTCGACCTTGGCAAAGGTGTCGGCGAGCGTTTGCAGCTTTTCGATATAGGTTTTGGTGGCCTCTTCCATCTCGGGTGAGAGCACGGCTTGTGCACGGTGGAGCAGTTCGTCGTTGGCCACACGGATGATGGCGGCGAGGCGTTCGGCTTCAGAGGCAAATGGCTGGCTGCCTGCCGGTGTCATCATGTTGATGGCGGCAGCTGCAGCCTCGGCCGGGGCGACGGGCTCGGTATTTGTGGCTTGGCCTGAAGGCTGTCTCATACCGCCGGCAAAGACAATGGTTTGTCCGCCTCCAGCAACGGCTGGCGCAGGCTGTGGAGTTGTGCCATCGGATTCGGTTGTGTCTTCGTCGCCCACAGACTCTTGGGTGTCTTCGTCGTCGGTCTCATCGTCATCGCTCAAGCCCAGTCGCTCGGCGATTTCGTCGTCGGTCTCATAGTCTTGGGCCAGTTCGCGGCCCACCTCGTTCTTGTCAAACGGGCGGTCGAAGGCTGAGAGGAAAAACACGACCACTTCGGTGCCCATACCGAGAAAGAGCATAAGGTTGCCACCCGGCAGGTGGGTGAGTTTGAAGAGGGCGCCAAGGATGACGATGGCGGCACCCCAGCTATAGGCGTAGTTCAGGAAGGTCTGACCCGGCACACTGTCCATCCAGTGTTGCAGGCGAACAACGAAATTAATCTTTGGCATGACGTAGGAGTTGCTTGGTTGGGGTTGGGGCATAAGGCTATGTGGTCACTTATGGCCCGGAGGTTATTTTTTAGCATTGCGGCTTGTGGTGGTGGCTTTTGAGCGCACGCAGCGGAAACCGATGTATGAGCGTGGCTGGTTTTGGTATTCCCACGAGCGCCAGGCCGAGCGCACCATGGATATGGGGTCTTTCCACGATCCGCCTCTCACGCTTTTGCGTTTGAGCACATAGGGGTCTTCTTGTGCGGCGTTGTATTTCAGTTGAGGGTTGAGGTCGGCCATAGCGTCTACGCCGCTTTCGGTGAAGACAGTACTGGTCCATTCGGCCACGTTGCCGGCCATATCATAAAGGCCGTTGCTGTTGGCGCCATAAATACCAGTTTTCGACGTGATGAGATTGCCGTCTTCGGTATAGTTGCCCTTGTCGGGCTTGAAGTTGGCAAAGAAGCATCCTTTGTCGTTTTTGCCCTCGTTGCCTTGCCAGGGGAAGGGGTTGCCCTCTTTGCCGCGTGCAGCATATTCCCACTCAATCTCTGTCGGCAGGCGGTAGCGCTGGATATAGCGTGCCTGTGGTCCGAGGCCTTTCAGCAGGTAGCTTGTGCGCCATGCGCAGAATGCTTCGGCCTGTTCCCACGTCACGCCCACCACGGGATAGTCGTTGTAGGTCGGCGACGAGAAATAGAGTCTCATATAAGTCTCGTTGTTGGCATTGGTGAAGTCGTTGACCCAGCAGGTGGTGTCGGGATAGACATTGACGATGTAGGTGTTGAGAAAGTCGTAGAGCGACGAGAGTGGGCGTTCTATGGTTTCTCTGACGATGTTGCCGGCGTCGTCGATGTAGGCCGTGTCTTTTGAAATCATGACCACTTCGTCTGGGTCGGCGGGATGGTCGGTGTTGAGGCTACGCTCGCGCGGGTCGAGGCGGTATTTGCGCAGGGCGGCCTTTTCGTAGTCGAAGATTTCATAGCGGTAGGTCATCTGTCGGGCGTCGAGCATCACCGTGCCGTCGATGGGGTGGGTGCGGTAAACGCTCTTGATGGCCCGTTCTTGCTCTTCGTCGGGTTTGCGCCAGGGAATGGGTTTGGCCCAGTTAAGGTGAGGCGTCACGGGTTCGCCGTATTTGTCTTCGGTAATCTTATAGGTTTCGTCGCCGCCATATTGCGGGTCGGCCAGTCTTTCGCGGATGATGCTGTCTCTCACCCATTCCACAAACTGTCGGTACATGGAGTTGGTGACCTCTGTTTGGTCCATCCAAAATCCGTCTACCGAGATTTCTTTGGTGGCTGAGTGCATACCCCAGAGCGAGTCGCCGTCGGCCATACCCGTTTTGAGGAAACCGCGTTTCACCTCCACCATGCCGTAGGGTGTAGGTTCGTTGAATGTCGTCGAGCGTGATCCGGTCACTTCGCCGCCGCTCATCATGGCTCTGCCGCCGCCCACGCAGGCCGTGAGCACGCAGGCGAGCGTCATCGCCGATGTCAAGATCCCCATCAGGCGTCTGGTCTGTCGGGGTTTGGTATGCGTGTTGTCTGTCATCATCGTGAAGATTGTTTTATGCTGTTGGCAGAGCGAGTCTGCCTCTGTTTGTTAGTCAAAGGAAGCGCACGCTTTTGTGCAGGTTTTTGCCTTTTTTGCCGAGATTAAGGTCGAGGCTGTAGCCAATGGTCACTTCGTGTTGTCCGCTTTCCAGACCGATGCCCTCGGTGTTGGCGTCGTAGGAGTAACTGATGTCTATGCCGTGGAACGTGCCTCCCACGAAGGCGCCCACGCTGTGGCTCGGACTGTAGTTGACGCCGCCGTAGAGCCGCTTTTTGTCGCGCTGGTAGAGCAGTCGGGCGGTGATGTCGGCGCGCAGTTCGGTGCCGTCGTAGCGCAAGAGGGTAGACGGCGCTATTACAAATAACGGATTGCGTGTGCGAATATTGTATGCTGCTGTAAAATTATAGAGCGATTTTATTTTGATTTCGTTGTTTTCGCCCAAGAGCACGGTGGGCGCGGTGAGGTGTTGGGCCGAAAGTCCGACGTGCCACGGTCCATGGGCATACCACAAGCCTGCAGAGGCATCGAATTTCGAACCGCTCAATGCCGAAGACGGGAAGGCCGGGTCGGAGGCGTCGCCGAGGTCGGCTTTGGCGCCGTCCACTTTCTCGTTGAGCATATCGGCAGCGCCGCCGATACTCAGTGTGCCGCCGAAGAGTTTGAAGTGGTAGGCGTAGGCCAGTGAAAAGCGTTGGTGAGCGAAGAGGCCGATTTCGTCTTTCTGAAACGTCACGCCCAGTCCGTGTCGTGTCTTGCCCAGTTGGAAGGCCATGTCGGCTCCGGCGTACATGGTGCCTCCGGCGTCTTCAAATCCCGAGGCGTGAGTCTGATAGGCCGCTCTGATATTGAGCATAGGCGAGCGTCCCACGGCGGCGGGGTTGAATTGCGGTTCGAGTTGCCAATAGTGCAAGAAAGCAGGGTCTTGTTGCGCTGTGGCCGGTCGGCACATAAGGAAAAGTGTGCAGCAGACGGCAGCCCACAACCAAGCAGCCCATCGCGTTGTGCGACGAGTAGCCGGGGCGTGGTTCGCTATGTCTTTCAGGGAAGGATGTCTGTGGGTCAAAGGCCTTTGTGATTGTTTTTCGTGGGACAAAGTTAGTGCAAGCGAGAGCAAAGGCCAAGAAAAACTTGTTTTTTATTGGCCTTTGCCGATCGCAGCCTAACTTGCGCCGCAGGTAAAATGAACCAAGCGGTGGGCACTGCCGACAAAAAACGGCAGGCTTTTCAAAAAATAAGCATAAAACCGATTATTAAAATGCGGTTTTGAAATAATTGTTTACATTTGCAAGGACATATATGAAAACACGCGCACAGGCGCGAGAGAAAGTGAAACCCACGGCTATCTAAAGAAGATATCCCCAAAAGTTGCCCAATGCTATGGAACACCTTATTGCCGACTCCGGATTGCAATTCATAACCCGTGAAGTCGAGTTCAATCCCACCGAGCCGTTTCAATATCAAAACGGACACTTGCTGAAATTTGCTTTCTGCGAGCAAAAAGATTTTCTCACGGGCGAAACCCTCTTTGATTTGCTTTGCTTCAAGGCCAACGAGGGTGTGTATGTCACCTTGAGCGAACTGCGTGAGAAAGAGGCCCTCGAACTCTCTTCGACCGGACAAGAGATACTCGACGAGATGGGCCTGCAGCGTATGCAACAAGACTTGCCCACGGCACTTTTCGGTACGTTCAAAGACGGTGACTCCGAGGTGTTTGGCATCAATGCACTCGGACATCTGCGCCTGCCCGACCCGGCCGGTGGCTACGAGAAATTGCCCGCTTGGGAGATATTGCAGGGCAAATGGCTGCCGATACCGATGCTCGAGATGGCCGGTGCTGACGGTGTGATGGACAGTCCGCTGGGCTGGTGTCGTGTCAAAATTGACGATCTCGGCGAAGGTGTCAACAAGGGCACACGGCGCTATCGCTTTATATGGGCTTTCGACACAGCTACGGCCGATGATCCTCTCTCTCTGATGAGACCCTATTTCTATCCCAACGAGACAGCGCCCAAGACTTACAGGCTCTGTCCGCAGGCCGACCGTATGCTGGCTTTCCTCTCGCTTGAGGACGGACAAAACGCCTTTGCCGAATATATTCTTTCGCTCTGCGGCATTAAGACCGACGGAAGTCAAGAAAGCACCGCCTTCCACGTGCTCGGTTGGTATGTCTACCTCATGGCCTTCTTGAGAGAGGCGGGTGCCGCTCCTGAAGTGCAACTCTACAAGGGCGACGCTCGCGAGATTGACGTCGACCTCGTGCTCGACATCGGCAACTCGCGCACCTGCGGCGTGCTTTTTGAAGAAGGCGATTTCACGCGTGCACAGATGCTCGAACTGCGCGACCTGACCGAGCCGCACAAATTCTATAACAACCCCTTCGACATGCGCATCGTTTTCCGCAAAGCCGATTTTGGTGGCGCAATCAGACTCGATGAGGACTTTTTTGTCTGGAAAAGTTTCGTCAGAGTGGGAGAGGAGGCACGCCGACTGGTCTACCGTTCGCGTGAAGAGGCCGACACGAGCGAACTCTGCACCAACTATTCCAGTCCCAAGCGCTACCTTTGGGATGAGGCGGAGTTTGAAGGCAAATGGCAGACGCTGGTGTCGGTGAATGACCCCGCCAATGTCAACATAGACAATAATATATATATAAAGGGCCTCTCAGAGCAGTTTGACGCCCAAGGCCATTTCCTGCCAGACGGGACCGGCCTTGACCTCACCTTCCATTACTCCCGCTCGTCGCTCATGACGTTTGTGATGGTGGAAGTGTTGCAGCAAGCTGTGGCTCAAATCAATGGTCAGCGTTTCCGTGACACCCACGGCAATGTGGACTGCCGTCGACGCCTGCGCCACATCATCATCACCAGTCCCACGGCCATGCCGCTGAGCGAGCAGGCCACCTTGCGCCAAGCTGCTGTCGACGCCTGGCAGGCCATCATGAAGATCAACCCGGCACTCAGCCCCGCCAAGGTGTTCCCTTCGCCCGAGTCGCTCAAGGAGACTTCAGACTTTGGCGCGAAAAAGCGCCAATGGAGCTATGACGAAGCCTCTTGCTGCCAGCTCGTTTATCTTTATGCCGAACTCGCCCAACGCTATAATGGCGAGGTGGCCCGTTTCTTTGAAATGAAAGGCCACGTGCGTGACGAAATCAAGGCCGAAGGCTATGACAAGAAAGCCCTCACCATCGGTTCGGTAGACATCGGCGCTGGCACCACCGACATCATGATTTGTGCCTATGAATATGAAGGCGACACTGGCACGCGCATTGTACCCGTACCCAAGTTCTGGGACAGTTTCTATCTGGCTGGAGACGACATCCTGCGCCGACTCATACAGACCTTCGTGATTGAAGGCGACTATCATGCCACACCCACGCTGGGCTGCATACAGAGTTCGCTGGAATTACGCCTCCTGGCCGCCACCGACGATGAACTCCGCGCCTTGCCCTGTCTTGAAGGCACCACCCTGGCCGCCGGCGTCTATCGCGGCAAAATGGACGACATCCTCCATGCCGGTTCGGCCGCCGAGAAAGAAAACGCCATCAAGGTGTTTGCCTCAAATCTCGTGCACGACTTCTTCGGAGCAGATAGCAACCTGATGACGGCCCGTGACCGTCGCAACAGGCGCGATTTCAACACGCAGATATCGGTGCCTATTGCCCAATTGCTGCTCGACCTGCTTCGCCGCCACCGCCCGTCGCGTATCTATACCTACGATGAGATTTTCGGCGAGATGCCACCCTCAACCTATCTGCTCGAAGCCTTTGAACGTCATTTCGGCTTCAAACTGCAAGAACTTGAGTGGCGCTACGACCCCGACCGCGTGGCCTCAGACATCAGAGCCGTGCTCGAGCCCTTGATGCGCCAGCTCGCCGTGCTACTCTACGCATACCACTGTGACATCCTCGTGCTGGCCGGCCGCCCCACGGCGCTCGACACCATCACCGAACTCTTTGTCAAATACTATCCCCTTTCGCCCGACAGGCTCATCCGACTTGGCGACTATCACGTGGGTACGTGGTATCCCTTCTCAGACGGCCAGGGCTACTTCTTCGACCAGAAGAGCGTAGTGGCCGTGGGCGGTATGGTGGGACATACCGCCTCTCAGACCGGCTTCAACGGTTTGGTCATCGACTTCGACCGAATGACCACCGAGATGCGCCCGACCGCACACTATCTCGGACTCTACGACCCGGCCACACAACAAGTCAAAGAGACACTCCTCTCGCCCGAAAACTCCACCGTCATACTCAATCTCTACACCTTCCCAGCCTTCATCGGCTGCAAACAGATTGAAGGCCGCACCTATCAAGCTCGGCCGCTTTATGGCATTTACAACGACTCCGGCCGTTCGACGCTCCGTCTCTGTCTCTCACGCAACTACCACGAAGACCGCGAGCGCATCGAACTGGAAGAAGTCTCAGACGCCACGGGTAACAACCTGCCCAAAACAGCCGTGCGCCTCGTGCCGCAGTCGCTGGCCGACGACGGCAAGTATTGGCTCGACAAGGGCGAGTTTCAATTGTCTATCAAATAAAGGAGTCTAAAAGTCAACGATATGCTTCAGAAAATCAAGCAACAAATCAATAATATAGACCAGGCATTGGCTTGGATACGTCAGCACAAACCCGACCATTACGGCCAGCGCTTCTTCCAACTGGTGAGCGAGCGCTGCAAACTTCGCAATATGGCCGAGGCCGAAACCGAGAACCCGGCCATTGCGGCTTACGGCGAAAGCCAGAAGGGAAAGTCTTACGTGATGAGCAATCTGCTGCAACACGGCCGTTTGCCCTTCAAAGTCAAAGCCGGCGGCAAGGAATACAACTTCATCGAGCAAATCAACCCGCCCACCGTCAACACCGAGGCCACGGGCGTGGTGACGCGTTTCAGTGCTTTCAAGCGCAACCCACAGAAATACCGCACAGACTATCCCGTCTACGTCAAACTGCTCGGGCCCGCCGACATCGCCGCCATACTCGTTGATGGCTATTTCAACGACGTCAACGACTATCAGACGTTCGATAGCGAGGAAATCAAGGCAATCGGACTGGAAATATATAACACCTACAAGGACCGCCAAGAGGTGCAGACGCTCTTGATTGAAGACGACATCCTAGAATTGCGCGAATACCTCCGCAAATATCTTGAGGCGCCGACGCGTATGTTTTGGAACTCCAACTACTTTACGCTCATCGCTCAGGTGGTCCGCCGCGTGCCGGCTTCGGAATGGTCCAAAATCTTCGCTCCGCTGTGGTATAACAACGACGCATTGACAGCGCTTTACGTCCGCTTGCTCGACGCTTTGGCCGGTATGGACTATGCCCGCGAAGCCTGGCTCCCCATCGAAGCCGTGCTCAACGACCGTGGCACCATCATGGCCGTGAAATGTCTCAAAGGCTTGAAGGGAGAGTTCGATCCCAACGACGAGCGATATACCGAGGTGGCCTATCTCGGCCGAAACGGCGAACTGCAACGTTTGCCGCAGATGGAGAAAGCCGTCTTGTCGGCTCTCTGCAAAGAGACCGTTTTCAAAATTGAAGACGACTATCTCAAGTCTGAGTTGGAATACGATTTCACCAAAATAACCCCAGACGTGAAAAGCCGGCTTACCCAAGGCAAGGTGGTGAAAGACATTCTCGCTGACAATGACTTGATGGACTTCCCGGGTGCCTGCCCCAGACTGACGCTCGAAGCGCGGCGAATCAACGAAGACATCGATTCCATCGTCAAGCGTGGCAAGGTGGCCTTCCTTTTCAATAAATACTGCGAAACCCTCTCTGTCAACATACTGCTCTATTGTCACGACTATTCCGACCTGAAGGTGTCGCTCATGTATCGTATCCTGGCCGACTGGATTGACGAATACGTAGGTCACACGCCAGAGCAGCGTGCCAAGCGCATCAGCGATATGGGCGGCGTGGCACCGTTTTTCGTTATTGCCACCAAATTCAACGTCGACCTCGCCTATAAGACCAACTCGGCACTCAATGCCCCCGACAAACTCTACAAGCGCTGGGACGAGCGCTTCATCACCGTGATGAGAGAGATGTGCTTTCAGGCCAAACCCGACACGTGGTTCGGCAACTGGACGGCGCCGGGCGTCACTTTCAAAAACTGCTACCTCTTGCGCGACTATAAATATTCCAGCACGCAGGGCGACGGCAACCGACTCTATGAAGGCTATTCGCCTGAAGGCGGCAAAGAAAGCCGCTGTCTCATCGAAGACATCGTCATAGACGGCAAGCACGTCAACTTCTACGCCCTCCTGCGCGACTCGTTTGTCAACTCGGCCAGCGTGAGGTCTTTCTTTGCCGACCCCGCCAAATCGTGGGACGTTGCTGCCTCGCTCAACAACGACGGCTCGCTCTATATCATCGAACAACTCGCCATCGTGGCACGCCGTATGGACTCTGCCCGCAACCAACTTTTTGCCGACAAACTCAGTGAGGTGAAACGTGCCGTGACAGCTTTGATGAAAGACTATTACCACGACGATGATGCCGAGAAAATCTTTGAAGACAACCTGCGCAAAGCCAACCGCGTGGGCCGTGAACTCGATTTCACCTTCAACGCCGACAGCTATTACTTCGGCCATCTTATCGCAGCCCTGCAAATCACGGAAAAAGAGGTATATCAATTGGTGTATGGCCTCATCTCGAGCGGCCGGCTCACTGAAGAAACCCACAATCCCAACAAAGACTATGAGGTGATATTGAAGACCTGTGGCGAACGGTTGAAACAATGCACCAACGACGACGAGCGCTGGCAATGCCTCATCGACACCTACGGTTTCATAGACAAAGCCGAAGCCAGAGACTATCTGGCCTCCCACGGCGTGGATGTCGCCAAACTTTTCTCGCCGCCCGCAAAACGAAAGACCAATTCGGTTTATATCGCCGATGCCGTCTTGGAGATGTGGAAGAATAAACTTACCTCGCCCGAACTCGTCGGCACGCTCACGGCCGATGTGCTTTTCAGTCCCATCGTGATGACAAGCCTGCTCGAACGCATAGCCATGACAGCAGAAAGTCTCCGACTGGACGAAAAGATAGAGCAGGCCATAGCGCCCTATGTCAATGTTGTGGTCGGGACAATCAACGCCAACTTCATTGCCGACATCATTGCCAGTCTCATCAATGATTTCGTGGGCGACTTGGGCTTTGGTTGCAGAAGTGCCGAAGAGGTGGCAACGCTCCGCAGTCTTGCACAGAGTCGCGCCCTGCCTTTGTTCCGCTACATCGGTAAGCCGCGCAAAGAGACGTATGACGAGAGTGAACTCTCGGCCCTGTTTGACGATATGAGTGCAGGTGTCAATGTGATTACGCCCGGCGTAGAACAGGGATTCTTTGAGTGGAAAGAATGTGTCATGATTGCCTATGTCGCCGGCAACCAAGTGCCCAACTACGACCAAGCCGCCAACGACGAACTCAAAACCTTGCTCCAAGAGCTGGCCTAATTCTTCGGGCGCATATCATCCAAGGATATAATTCCCATATATATATTATAGGTATATGAAGAGATTGTCAATTCGCGAAGATAAGACTTCAAAGCGCCGCGGTGGCTTTTGGGCTTTTGCCTGGCGCTATCTCCTGTTTGTCTTGTTGCTCACGGGGCTGTTGCTGCTCCTTTTGCTTTCGGTGAGAAGTTGTGACCACAACGGCAGCGACGAAGACGATTGGTATGAACCTATTGATTCTGTCGATTGGAACTCAGACAATGACTCAGCCGATTGGCCCATCAATCCCTACGAGGATGTGCCGCAGTTGCCCGACTCTGTAAACAACCATCCCCAGCAGCCCGACGATGACAACATCGTGGAGCAGCCCGAAGACGGCCGCACAGTGGTGAACAACCGACTCAATCTTATTCTTGAGAAAGAGAACGAGAACACCATGAGAGATTTTGCCGTAAAATTCAAGCAGGTCTACCCCGATCCGGCTTACCAAATCGTCTTCTATGACGACTTGACCTACCTTGTGCAAATAGCCATCCCCGCCGGTACGGCCCTTCAGGTGATGAACGAAATGCCGGGCAAGATGCCGGAATTCAAGTTCAAGTTTTTTGACGAAGAAATCTTCCAGACGGCCTTCAAGCCTTCCGATCCCGACTTTTCTGACGAGGCCAAGCGGTGGTATTTCGCACCCATTCAAGCCTATGAGGCTTGGGATGTGACCCGGGGCAGTGCCAATGTGACCATCGCCGTGGTTGACGGCTTCTTCAACCTTGCCCATCCCGAATTTGCCGGCAAAGTGGTAGCTCCCTTCAGCGCTGTGCGGCGTTCGAGCAACGTCGCGCCGCCAGCAGGTCCGATGGAACAAATCTCACACGGCACCCATGTGGCGGCTCTTGCCGCCGGCAGGGCCGGCAACGGCAGTGGTGTGTGTGGTATAGCGCCTGAATGCAAACTTATGCCCGTCAGCGTGTTTTATGACCAACTGGTCAGCGACGCCGCCGGAAATCAGTTCATCGTCTCTTCCAGTCTGGCTCAGGCCGAAGGCATACTTTATGCCATATACAAAGGAGCTGACGTAATCAATGTCTCAATCGGTTCGGTAGTGCCTGGTGCCAACCAGTTGACTCCCGAGCAACAGATGGAAATCATCCGGCGTTCCGTCAAAAAGAAATACGCCCAGAACATCTGGGACTTCATCTTCAAGATAGCTGCCGACCGCAATTGTGTGATAGTCTGGGCTGCCGGCAACGAGCATATATTGGCCGGTCTGGATGCTTCCAAGCGTAACAACAATACGCTTCGTGTATCTGCCGTCGGACGTGACCTCAAACCTACCGAGTTCAGCAACTACGGTTATAAACCCGACGGTGTCAAGGGTGCCAGAGACTATTCATCGGTTTCGGCACCCGGCGATGGTATATGGAGCGCGTCGCAGACAGGCTATATGATGATGAAGGGCACGAGTATGGCTGCACCTATAGTCACCGGCGCCGTGGCACTGATGAAAAGCCTGGACCGCAGTCTGACGGCTGGACAAATCATCAAGATACTCCAGGAGACAGGGCGCGAGGTGGGCGAAGGCTGTGG
The DNA here is from genome assembly GCA_045124135.1 of Alloprevotella sp. Lineage (GTDB taxonomy): Bacteria > Bacteroidota > Bacteroidia > Bacteroidales > Bacteroidaceae > Alloprevotella. The sequence continues at coordinate 7,808 of JBGVLE010000101.1, read as the reverse complement.
CCCGCTCATACAGATAAGGGCAGCGCTCAACCGCATTCGGGGCGAGTTTATGAGCTACGACGATGTAGTGAAACGTCCCGACGCCATATTGGGTATGTGGGAAAGCACGACGCCGCTCTACGAGACCGCCACGGGCCATCCCGTGAAGATCTATTTCAAGTTTACGTCTCAGACATCCGGCAGCCTGCTCATCCATAACCATCGCACCGACGAGAAATACACGGCTCCCTTGCAGGTAAGCATTTCTTCCTCTGGTGTAACCATCGTTCAGCCTTCTGATGCCCGTGGCAACTTGGGCGGCATCATTTACCGCTACCACTATCGCTGTAGTCGCGGCGAGGCCGGCAAGTTGAAGTGTGAGGCCAGCAATCAGGTTCAGCAGGGGCAAATGTTTGAGTGTTACCTGCGTAAGGTGAAATGAACAGCATAAAGCACCGAACAATCTGACGATTCACGACGCTTATCCGTTTTATCCATACTATATATTTATATATGTCTGCATCAGAAAAAGGAAACAACTGGCTTGCCAACGCCTTCTCGGTCGTGGGGTTCTGTCTATTGGCTGTAGCCGCTTTTTTCGGCCATTTCTATCTCTCGCTCGGAGCGCTTTCGGGTAGCATCCTTTGGGCTGCCCTGACTGTGGCCATAGGGCTGTTCCTGCTCTATCTGTTGGTTGTGGTGAAGCAAAAAGACACAGACCTGTGCCGCTGGCACGTGGTAGAGGCCATTTTGGTGGGCGTTTATGTAGCGTTTGCCGTGCTCACAGCCAAAGGTCCGCTCCATTTTGTCTCGGTCTTGACGTCCAAGGCCGAATTGCAGTCAGCCGGCCGTGAGGATGTGCAGTCGTTGCAGCGTATGATGGCCGACTATGAGAAGTTTGAGCACGACGCCATCGACCGTACTTATATGGGGCTCATGGGCTATTTGAATTGCCTGTCGGTATCGGCTGAAGCCAAGGCCTGGCTCGGCAATATGAAGATTGAATGTAGCGAAGAAAGCATTGAGCGCTTCTTGAACAAGACACAGCGCGAACCCTTGCTTGGCAAAAGTTTTGCCGCAATGAAGCAGACTTGGGACGAACAGACGCGCTGGCTGGGCGGCGTTGTGGAGAGTTGGAGCCTTTTCCGTTTGCCCTATTTTGCCACAGAGGTCAAGCAGACAGGAGCACAAATGGCCAAGACACTGACAGAGTTGTCGGCATCAGCACAATTGCCGGTGATGAGTCTGGACGGGTCGAGACTTGAAATGGCCGAGGCCAATCAAGTTTTTGAGGCCGCCGCTGCCGAGGGCAAACTGGCCGGACAACTTCAGAGCGTGCACTACGGCTGCGTATGGGGCTGGGTCGCGTGGCTCATCCTGCATCTGCTCATTCTGTTGAGCTATTTCCTCACACACCGCTCCGACCGCGTGTCTATCAAATACACGCCCGATAGCGGCACGGTGTTGTGAGACAATTAATGATAAATCAAAGAGACCGCGTGTCTATTACGCACATCCCTCATTGCACATCCCATAAGAAATTCAAAAACACCGATAATTATAATGCAATTAACTCCCCAACAAATACAGCAACTTAAGGTACGTTGCAACTCGCTCAAGCCTGAGTTTGTGGCTCAGGCTGTGGCGGAAGGTGCCGTTGAACTCGACGACCTGAAACTGACGACCGAGCGCCGGCAACACATCAAACACTTGATATCCAGCACCCCCAATGCTGAAGAACAGGCCCAGTGGCAATCTATTGTGGCGCTGCAGCAGAGCGGCAGTCCTGACCTCGAGCGGCTGTTGGCCGACTATGTGGCCAGGTTTTCGCCTACAATGCCGCCTCAAAATCACGTTGACGAAGCCCGTGGCCTGCTTCAGACCATAAGGGCCGAGCGCGACCGCCAGTGTTGGGGGCAACTCGACAAAAACGACTATCCGGCCGTGAAAGCCTTCGTCATGAATGGTTCGGCCTATCAGGCAGAAGCCGAGGAATTGTTGTGGCAGTTGGCTCAGGCGCAGTATAATTATCTCGAGGACTATGCCCAGAGTTTTCCGGCAACGGTCCACGCCGCCGAGGCCCAGACGGCTATGCAGGCCTATACGGCTTGGCAGAGTGCACGTTTTTCTACAAATCCCAAAGACCTGGTAGACTTTTTGCGCCAATATGCCTCTTCGCCCTACGCCAACCAGGCCCGCGACCTTTTGACACAAAAGAAGGAGGAAATCATCAGTCTGATGCAGCGCGACCCCAGTGCCTTCAAGGCGGTCGACGTAAAAGGCTATCTCGATTGCGGCATAGTATCCGAACAAGACCTCATCAATTCGGGCGTGGTCAATGCCCATGTGATTGAACTCATCCGCCAGGCGCCCACCATCAACTACGTGCCGCTCACCTCTTCGGCCGAGATCCAGAGCCTGCCCGACACCACCGACATCTATCTCTTCGGTGTGCCCAGTTCGGGCAAGACGTGCGTGCTCTCGGGACTGATTGGTTCGAAAAAGTGGAGCGGTATGGACTTCGTGGCCTATGGTTCGGGCAACTACATCAACTATCTCGAGCTGAGTCGCCGCAATGGCCTTGTGCCCAATCGTACGAATGGCAATTTCGTGGCCCTTATCAAAGCCACCGTCGACAATCCCGACAATGCCAAGCTGCGTCACGTGGTCAACCTCATCGATATGGCGGGTGAAGACTTTGCCGAGAAAATCGTCGAGAACCCCGAGGGCGAAGTCAACTTTGAGGATATGGGCATCGGTGTGACCAATCTGATGAGCAATGCCAACCGCAAAGTGTTCTTCATCGTTATCGACCCCTCGTCAAACGGCATCATCAACCTGCCGCGCAAAGACGCACAGGGCAATCCCCTCATTGGTCCCGACGGCCGACCCATCATGGTGAGCACCAGCCAGGACCTCATCTTGCGCAAGATGATCAGTATGATTATGGCACCGCAAAACGCCAAACTGCTCAAGCGCGTAGACACCATCCATTTTATCATGTCGAAGGCCGATATGCTTGGCCTGCAAGGCGTGCGCGATGCAGCGGCCGAGCAGATCTGTCGCGAAAACTATGGAGCGTCTATCGGCGAACTCACCAGTATGTGCCGCAAATATGGCATCAATGCCTCCACCGACGGCCATCCTATGGTCCACACCTTCAGTCTGGGGCATTTCTATATTGGTGGCGTCTACGACTACGACTGCACCGACTCCGACAAACTTGTAGGCGTCATTCAGCGCGTCACTCAGGGACGGAAAGTTTCACGCGGCTTTTTCGGCCAAGTGGGCGACCTGATCGGCGGCAATTGAACCTCCTAAAGACAAATAGACAAATAGACAAAAAGAGCAAGAATAAGCTTGACAGCTCCCAGTCTCTTCGTCATTCAGACTTTCAGCCTCTCAGTCTTTTCGTCTCTTGGACTTTCAGCCTCTCGAATTAGAAACAACAAACCTTTCACATCTTATAACCATGTCCTCTTCTCTTTCGCTCTATATTTATGGCAACAAGCGTAGCGACTCCGGCTTTGCGCCCATTCTTGTCATCGGTACGCCTCTGGCTCTTGCCGATAGCTTTTATCCCGGCTTTGAGTCTTGCCCGGAGTTCTATGTGCTCCACACTTCCGAGACCCAGACACTCTACACGGTGGTGCGCAATGGTGTCTCCAGCATAGGTGCAGCCCGTACCGGCAGCTTCAAAATGGCGCTGGGAGTGCCTCGCGGCATGAAGCTCGCAGGCGGCGTGAGCCCCTACGACGTTTTGACCGAGGCCTACCGCTATTATGTGGCCCACTACCTTTCCATTGGCATTGCCGGAGCCCAATTCCTCGACCGCGACGAGCAAGCCGACGAGTTCCGGGCCATTCTTTCGCACTATAGTCTTGAGCCTGCTCACAGTCCCCATCGTGCCACGGTCGGCACCGGCTTTGCCGTCGTCACCGCCGACGAGGCCACTACGCGCGCCATTTTTGCCGATCCGGCCTATCGTGAGTTTCAGGCTTATGGCGAAGTGGTCTTTGCCCCCAACCACGCTTCAATGGCGCCACGTCTCAATGTGTCGACGCCACGTCCCAAAGTCTACGACATCTTTTTGGGCAATCAGCGGGTGGGCGAAGTCAATCCGGCCGTCAAACCCACCTTCACCATCACCGTGCCCGCCACACGGAGCTACGAGGAAAACACGGCGCAGACCATCCACATAGCCAAAGCCATACAGGGAGCCGAACCCGGAGTGACGGTCGACGAAGCCGAAGAGCGCATCATTTGCCGCCTCAGTCCGCGCCTCAAGACCATTCGTCTGCGCATAGAAGCTGTGCTCGAAACCGGCGAGGCCATTTCTCCCTCACGCCTTGTGTTGCGGTCGCAAAACGGTCGCTCTTATGCCATCCCCGAGCGTGGCGAGATGCAGCTTGAGGGCCCCGACACCGAGTTGAAGTGGAGCATAGCCCCGTCCGACCATAGTTTCAAGATGTTAAGCCACACCGCCACGCAGTTGCCCGACGGCGGCCGTCTCCTTCGCGTGACTCTCCGCTCCACTATCAAGCCGGTCAAGTCCACCGGTAGTCATTGTCGTCCCGCTTCGTCCGGTGGGTCGCAGTTGCGTCGCTCGCCTGCCCTTCTGCTGTTTGCCGGCATCGGATTGGCTGTGGGCCTGCTCTTGGGCCTGGCCATCGGCTTCTTCATTTGGGGACGCTCTGCCGCTCCGGCTACCGCTTCCGAAAAGGAGCAAGTCTCCGAAGGCCGTTCCGCCGCCGGAGCCGACATGAAGGACATTGAGCAGAAGTATCAAGATTATCAATACCGTTTGGGAGCCATCCACGAGCCTGCCGACAGTTTGTTGTCAGAAGTGTATGAGTGGCTTCAAACAGAACCTGCCTCCGAATTCGATCTGGCACACAACGAGGCCGATCGGCTTTCGCTCATGTATTATGAAGTCCGCAATGCGTGGCAGGCGCTCAAGCAAGGCCAAGTTGAGAGCCTGAACAAAATCTTGCATGACAAAGACTCTCGCCTCAGCGACTCGCAGAAGATTATTCTCAATGAGTTCGTAAGAGTCTATGGCAAGAAGCCAAACGATTTCAAGAAAAAAGCTGCAAAGGCCAGTTCATTTGAAAACCTGCTTCCGAAGGAGAGCCTTGACCAGCTTAAAGAGACTGATGCTCATTAAAAGATGAGTCAAAAAGAATATGAGCGGCCAAGTAGCCCGAAGTTACGGCCCTTCAGGCCTTGCGAGGCCAATCAAACAGCTATCGAATAAATAAACAAAGAACCCCGCTTGGCTGCTCTCCACTTTTAGTCTTTTAGGCACTTGGTTTCTTAGTCTTTCAAACTCTTTCATCTCTTTCCTTCCGCTCTCACCCTAATTTGTTTCCTATGAAAATACTCCGTCTTGTCTTGTTGGCCGTTGGCGTGTTGGCGCTTGTGCTTGGTGCCATGTGGCTTAGTGGTGGCACGACCCCGCCTCCGCCGGTCAACCCGCAGAAAACCATATTGGCCGAAACCTCCAAGTCCATCCACTCCGCTTGGGCTGAGGCCGAGGCGTGGTCGCAAAAGCTCTATGCCGAGCTGCAGAGCGACATAGGCCAGATGCAAGGCGCCGGACGCATCAGTCCCACCGAGGCCGACTATCTTATGGCCCAGTCCAACAATGCCGCCGCCGATGCCCTTCACAGAGTGTTGCTCCAAGAGTTTCATCGCTCCGACTGTCGGCCTGCTGTGGTGGGGGGCGCTATGGCCGGCGTCGATACCCTTTGGCGCCGTCTGCCGGGCGATGCCCGTCTGCAGGAACTTCGGAAAATCTACGGTGTATATGTCAAGGTCAGTCGCTTTGTGGCCTCGTCCCATCAACTTTCTCCGGCTTTCAACGGCAGTTCGTGGAAGTCTTTCGGGCCACATCGCAGTCGTGTGCTCGCTGAGGCCGATGGCTATCGTCAAAACACCGTCTACCGCCAACATCTCTCCAACATCACCACCTTGCGGAATGGCCTGGCCGCCACTGCCGAGCGGCTCTCGAAGGCAGAAAAACAACACCATCAGGCACTCTACAATCAGATAGTCCGCCATTTCGACTACTACACCACCGACCAGGCCCGCATCTCCCAGCGCTCGCGTCTTGCCGATGTGTTCCATCGCTTCTCGTCTGAGATTGGCGGCCAGCTCGCCTCGTCGCTCGGCTCATATTATGCCCGCTATTGAAGGCCCGGCCTTATGTTTTGACCATTATGTAAAGCATTCTTTCCCTACATCCTATGATACTCAAGAAAGTCAATAAAAACGATGTCCGCCAGTTGGTCGACGGTGTGCCCTACGACGGGCTTTACAATCTCTTTGAGAGTCGCCTCGTTGGCAGCGGTCTTTGTTTTGCCCGTCGCCATGTGGGTCCGTCAGAGCTCACCTGGCAGGCACCCGGCGACGATTGGATGACCCTTGCCTATGCGCCTGCCGACATCCGTCAGACTGCCGAAAACGTCCTGGCCGGAGCCGAGCAGCAGGTGCTCAGTCTGCTGGCGGGCAATGCCAATGCCGCCGGCATTGTGCGCGCTGCCCTTTCCACACCCACCGACGATTGTGTCTTTTGCCGGGCCACGGCCCAGGGCGTGGAAGTCTGCCTTGCCGCCTGGGGCTATGGCCCTGTGGAGCGAATGCCCGGAGGCCCGTTGCGCGGCAAAGTCACCTCGCCAGTCGTCATCACCGTGGCTTTTATGCGCTCAGGCGCTCAGGCGTCGGGACTCGTCTTCGGACTGCACACACACACCGGCCTCAAGTCGCTCACGGCCGAGGCCGACGGCACCTACAACTTCTTGCCGTTCAAGGGCCAGCGTGGTCTGTCGCTTGCGGTAGACGGTGTCGACTATGAAATACAGTTTGAGCCTGGTCGCACGCGCTACGAAGTCAATCTTCCGCCTGTGGCGCCTCCAGCCCCCGCACCTGTTGAGCCCGAGCCCGTTATAGAGCCCCCCACGAAGGTTTGCTGCAGCGTCCTGGTGCATCACCCCGACGGCACGCCTTGTGTGGGCTACAGCCTGAGCTGTTTCTGTCCCGAAGCTGCTCCTTCCACGCTCGTCACCGACGCTGCCGGCCAGGCCCAATTGCCGCCTATGGCTCCCGGCACCTCGTTCAGCCTCTCGGATATGCACAATCCGCAACACACCGAGAGTTATGTGGTGAGCGGCCCCGAAGTCTTCGATTTTGAAGTGCCGCTCGACGTGCTCACCTTCACCATTGTCGAGAGCGACGAAGCCACGCCGGTGGTCGGAGCCTCGGTCAAGTTGGCCGTGGGCGGTGTCACCATCGAAGCCCTCACCGACCAGCAGGGACAGTTCACCGTCGAGGCCTCCCGGATTTCCTCTCCGGCAGCCCGCCTCACCTTGACACAAGCCTCGCGTCGTTTCCGCCCCGTCGACCTCGTGCTCGACGACGAAGAGCGTAGCTATCTTGTCGTGGTCCAGACCGTTGAGCGCAGCGGATTCCCGTGGCTGACGGTGTTGGCGTGGGTGTTCTGCGCGCTGGTCACTTTGGCCTGCTATTGGGTCTTGATGAAAGTGGCCTCCCACACTTTGAACTGAATTCATCCGTAAATCTCACACGTTATGCTAACCATAAGTCTGTTATTTTTCCTGAGCATTCTTGCCTTTGTGTTTTACGGCGTAGACAAGATGAAGGCCGAACGCGGCACGTCGCGCATCCCCGAAGCCGTGCTCATTGTTTTGGCCGCCATTGGCGGTGCTTTTGGCGCTTTGATGGGTATGCTGCTTTTTTGGCACAAAGTGCGCAAGCCGCTTTTCCTCATCTTGGTCCCGATTTTGTTTGTGGCCCAATGGGTGGGCGCC
>JBGVLE010000100.1:0-1685 GCA_045124135.1 Alloprevotella sp. | reverse complement strand
GTGGTTTGGCACCTCGATGTCGGCTCGTCACATCCCGGGGCTGGAGAAGGTCCCAAGGGTTAGGCTGTTCGCCTATTAAAGTGGCACGCGAGCTGGGTTCAGAACGTCGTGAGACAGTTCGGTCCCTATCTGTTGTGGGCGTTGGAGATTTGAGGGGACCCGACACTAGTACGAGAGGACCGTGTTGGACAGACCTCCGGTGCGCCGGTTGTCCCGCCAGGGGCACCGCCGGGTAGCCGCGTCTGGCAAGGATAAGTGCTGAAAGCATCTAAGCACGAAGCCCCCCCCGAGATAAGATCTCCTCCAGAGGGTCGTCAGAGACGATGACGTCGATAGGCTGCAGGTGCAGGCGCGGCGACGCGCACAGCCGAGCAGTACTAATCACCCGAACCCTTTCCGGGCAGCGATGCCCCTAAACATCGAAAGCCGCTGGCCGCCTCAGAGAGAGACGGACAGAGAGGCTACGGCGGAAGCCCGCAGGCGCGAGAGAAAAGGAAAGCCGCGCGCGCCGCGCCGCCGGTGTCGGAGAAACAGGCCGTGCCGGTCCCCCGCGGGGACCAGAGAGGCACACACTCGGAAAAAATCAGTCTTCCGGCCCCTTTCTTCACCCTACACGGGCGGGAGAGACCCCAGAGGCAGACGACGGACGCGCAGCCCCCGCAAGGAGGCGCCGCCGGACAGAAGCCGACGAGGACCCGCACCGAAAGAGAGACTAAGGTGGCAACAGCGCGGGGGCTCCACCTCTTCCCATTCCGAACAGAGAAGTTAAACCCCGCCACGCCGATGGTACTGCGAAAGTGGGAGAGTAGGTAACCGCCCCCTGTAACCGAGAGGATCACGCAAACGCGTGGTCCTCTTTTTTTTGTTGATGGCGGGAGCGTGAAAGACCGATATAGCTTTAATAGCTATTATAGCTCAAATAGCTTTTATTGCCTGAATGGCCGGGCCACCTGGGCCTCCTGAGCCACCTGGCCTCCTGAGCCTCCTGCGCTTGCTGGGACTGCTGGGCCAACTGAGCCTGATTAGGCTGCTGAGCCTTCTGAGGCGACTGGGCTTGGTGAGGCGGTTGGCCGGCAGGGGCAGCTTTGCCGGGGTTTTTTGTTTTTGGGGGTGATAAAATCCACTTATTCTCACTTATTTGTGCGGTTTTTTTTGCCATGTGAAAAATTATTGCTAATTTTGCCCCGCTAAATGTAGTGGCACTAACCACTTAGAGGCACCAGTGTTAGAAAATCAACAAAACAAACAAAAAATATAAACCCACTAAACATGATTATCGTACAAGTTAAAGAAGGCGAGAACATTGAACGCGCCCTTAAGAAATTCAAACGTAAATTTGAGAAAACCGGCGTTACGAAGGAGCTTCGTGCCCGTCAGGCTTTCCAGAAGCCTTCGGTTACCAACCGTAAGAAGATGATGAAGGCTATTTACGTTCAGAAGCTTCGCAGCGTAGAGGAATAATTGCCTCCCAGGTTATCGCTTTGGCGCTATGCTGCCACCGGTACGGTAGGAAACGCTAAAGAAGGCGTGCCAAGATCTCGTAATGAGGTTTTGGCACGCTTCTTTTTTTGTGGGCATGGAATGGCTTTCAAGGAGGGTTATAGGTCAACTGGGCCAACTGAGTCTGCTGGGCCTTCTGTGATGACTGGGCATTATGATATGGTTATGGGTGAATTTATAGGTCT
>JBGVLE010000099.1:0-109553 GCA_045124135.1 Alloprevotella sp. | reverse complement strand
TGGCCGTTGCCATAGACTACCTCCACTTTGAGTTTTGCATTGTCGGCGTCGGCGGCAATGGGTTCTGAGGGCTCGATGATTTCATAGCTCTCGATGCCGTCCCAAGCCTCGATCTGCTTGAATGCCTTCTCTTTGATGAGGGCCACGGTCTGTTCGCGGTCTTTGCTTTCTTCGATGCCGTACAACAGGTCGGCATAGGCTTCGGCATCGCCCGACTTGAGGGCTTCCATAGCGGCTTTGGCCACGCCATGGGGTGAGTTGTCGTGTCCGCCACAAGCGGTGAAGGCGATGAGGGCTACGAAAGCCACGGCGAGAGTGCTGAATAATTTTTTCATGGTGTGTTTTGATTTTAAAAGGTTATGGAATAAGAGGATTAAGAGTCTAATAGAATGGTTGAGAGGATAGAGCGAGTGAAGAGGGGTGAAAGGGACCTCAAAAGCATCTCACACTGCGGAAACGTCTGTCTGCGTCGATGGCAGTGGGGAGCAGGCAGGTGATGTCTATGCCGGGCAAGTTATAGTGGCGCTCACGCAGCCCACGTATGGGGCAGCCGGCAGCCTTGTAAGCCCTCACGACGAGTTCGGTGCAATAGAGGCGTGTGGAGTCGGCCGTGTCATAGTCGTGGTCAAAGAGCAGGCCGCGACGGTAATAGTCCAGGGCGGCAAGGGCTGCACGCCGGGCCACTGCCGTGTCGGACAGTCGCCTCACTTCGCCAATCTGCGCCCTGTGGGCGTCGAAAAACGTTTCGGGCGTCTCCATTTTCACACGGTCGGGGTCGCCGGGAAAGTCGGGTTCGCCGGGCACGGCATGAACCACCATCATCACGCCGGCCGAGTCGACTATCATGCCGATGTGTGAATAGGCCCCTGTGCGGTCGGCCATCAGCACGGCGGTGCTCTCCAGGCTCCTGCCGCGACGCAAAACCACGTCGCCAACCTGCAGGCTCAGGTCTGAGGGCATGATGCTGCCCCCTGTGGCCGAGCAGGCTACAAACAACAATGTCACTAAGCCTGTGAAAAGAGCGGATAAATGGTACACAACCGCAAATATAGGATGAAAAAGTTTAACAAACAAATAAAAGAGAACCCAAAAGACTTTGTACGAGAATCGCCGTGGCTCGTGACACGGTCTTGATGCTTTTTAAGCATAACGCACATTCATTAAGCCAACGCCTTGTTTTATGCCAACAAATGTCAAAAAGCCGAAGAGACACCCACAAACCATTCTATATCAAATTATTAGAATAAAAATCTTTCGGGGAGTAGGGAAAAATTGACGAAAAAGCATCGCCGTCGGCCCCACATTAAGGGGAAAAATCACCTCAGATAAGGACAGTTTTTCTTGCCATAAGGACAGGGAAAACGCGCCTTAGCCCCGTAAACTGCCGAAAGGCACGAAAAAAAGCCCCACACAGGGGCTCTCTCTTTGTCGTTGTCCAAAGATAGCCCCTCCCTGAGGCACGAAAAAAGACAAAACGCCAGCGCGCTCACCCGCCGTGGGTAGTGCCGAGGTGGCCACAGACTGCGTGCGGCGGAAATATACCCGACAGCGGCGATTGCAGAGCCGGCGGCGAGGCAGTAACTTTGTGCCTGCGGCGTAAGTTGGCAATAACAAAAGCCCAAAGGTGCGACCAAACGCCGAAACAGCCCGCCAACGCATACTACCCACCGAAAAAATGCGTAACTTCGCCTTCGTTTTGCTTCAACACACGCCAATACCGACAAATGGCGGCACGGCGGCAACGGCACTGCACATAATAACTGCTATCAATCCATGAACCTCTCCCAACTGACAAACGGCCAATCGGCCTATATATCCGCTCTCTCGGGCTCGACGCAAATCAGGCGCCACCTTGAGGAGATGGGTTTCATACAAGGACAGAAAGTCACCCGCACATGGGCCGCACCGCCGGGCACGCCCATCGTCTTTGAGATGAACGGGCAGAGATTGGCGTTGCGCCGCTGCGAAGCCAAGCTGGTGGAGACAGCCGAAGCGCAGAGTGAGGCTCTCGCCACCGCCGAAGACACCGCCGAAGACTTCACCATAGACCCGCTCACCGACGAGTTCATCCGCGCCCGACACTGCCACGGCAACTGTGCAGGATGCCCCAGTTGCGGACCGCGGAAAAAGCACACACGTGCAGACGTGAGCCATGCCGACCGCCCTGTCACCATCTGCCTCGTGGGCAATCCCAACTGTGGCAAAACGGCCTTCTTCAACGCGGCCACTGGCGGCCATGAGCGCACGGGCAACTACGCCGGCGTGACCGTGACAAGCACCGAGGGACACACTACCCTCGACGGCCACCGGCTGCGCGTGGTCGACCTTCCCGGCACCTACTCGCTGCGTGCCTTCAGCCCCGAAGAGGCCTATGTGGCCAACGAACTGGCACGCGGACGCACCGATGTGGTGGTGAACGTGATGGACGCCACCAATCTCGAGCGCAACCTGCTGCTCACGCTGCAGATCAAAGCCATGGGACTGCCTATGGTCTGCGTGCTCAATATGTATGACGAGGTGGAGCACAGCGGTAGCCGGCTCGACGTGGACGCCTTGCAGGAAAGACTGGGCATACCGGTGGTGACCACTGCGGCCAACCGAGGCCGAGGCGTGAAAGACGCCCTCAGGGCTGCCATAGCCCTCCACCAAAAACAAAACGCCGCCGTGCCGACAGAGACTGCCGACGCCCCCTTGCCCACCGACCGCGTCATGGCGGCAATGCGGCCTTCGCCTTATGTCAGAGCCAAAGCCATACGCGCCCTGCTCGACGGCATCTACATTCCGGCAGAGAGCAAAGCCTCACGCCGTTCCACCCTCATCGACAAGGTGATGGCCCGCACGCCCGTGGCCTATCTTGTCTTCTTTGCCCTGATGGGCCTCATCTTTTATGCCACCTTCACCCTCGGCGCCTATCCCATGGACTGGATGACAGCCGGCATCGACGCCCTCTCGGCCACCATCGGCAGCCACCTCGGCGACGGCTGGGCCAAAGACCTGCTGCTGGGCGGCGTGGTGGGCGGCGTGGGCAGCGTCATCGTGTTTCTTCCCAACATTCTCATACTCTATTTCTTCATTTCGCTGCTCGAAGACTCGGGCTATATGGCACGCACGGCCCTGCTGGCCGATCCCCTGCTGCGCCGCATGGGGCTCCACGGCAAGTCTTTCATTCCGATGATGATGGGCTTCGGCTGCAATGTGCCTGCTGTGATGGCCACGCGCACCATCGAAAGCCGCAAGAGCCGGCTCATCACGATGATGACGCTGCCGTTTATGTCGTGCTCGGCCCGCCTGCCGGTCTACACGGTGGTGTGTGGTGCCTTTTTCCCCACACACGCCGCCCTGGTGATGCTCTGTCTCTATGTGGCCGGCATTGTCATGGCCTTTGTGGCGGCTGCCGTGCTGAGCCGTTTCATCCACCCCGGCGAAGAGAGTCATTTCGTTATGGAGATGCCGCCCTACCGTATGCCCGTGGCCGCCGCCGTGGTCCGTCACAGTTGGGAAAAAGGCCGACAATATCTGCGCAAAATGGGCGGCATTATCCTGGTGGCTGCCGTGGTGGTATGGGCCTTGGGCTATTTCCCCTCGGGCACAGACGAGTCGCTCACGCCTGCAGAGCGGCAAGAGCAGTCATATCTGGGCCAGATCGGCCACGCCATAGAGCCGGTCACGAGTCCGTTGGGCTGCGACTGGCGAATGGGTGTGGGCATCGTGGCCGGCGTGGGCGCCAAAGAGTTGGTGGTGAGCACACTCGGCGTACTCTACAACACACCCGAGACCGACGACGCCGAAGCCTCCGAGAGCCACCTTATGGCCGCCATGACCCACAGCGGCATCACGCCGGCAGCGGCACTGGGCTTTCTCGTCTTCGTGTTGCTTTATTTCCCCTGTCTGGCGACGATTGCAGCCATAAAAGCCGAAAGCGGCAGGTGGAAATATGCCGTCTTCACAGCCGCCTACACCACCCTCGTGGCCTATGCGCTGGCCTTCGTGGTCTACAGGCTGGCGTTGATGTGGCTCTGACGGGAATAGACAAAACGACCAAGAGTCAAAAAGACTAAAAGAGTGGCTTCGCTCCTTGTTGCCTGGAAGGCAATGGGGCGAAGCCACTCCTTTAATCTTCAGACTCTTGGTCGTTCTTTTCTCTCGTCTCTTTGACTCTTGGTATCTTTGACTTTCAGTCTTTTCGTCTCTTTTGCTCCCCTCTTCTCATATCTCGAGTTCGTGCCGATAGTCGGACGGCGAAAGGCCGGTGGCGTTCTTGAAATACTTGCCCAGGAAACTCTGACTGGTGAAATGCAGCGTCTGCGCAATCTCCTTGACCGAAAGCGACGTGTCTGACAGCAGGCGCTTGGCCTCTGAAATGACAAAAGTGGTAATCCACTGACCGGCCGTCTGACCGCTCACGGCCTTGACCACCTCTGAGAGATACTTCGGCGTGAGGCACAGACGGTCGCTATACCACGTGACACTTCGCTGCTCACGGAAATGCTCGTCGAGCAAATGCAGGAAACGGTCGAAGACAGCATAACCCGCGGCGTGCTCGCCGGAGGTGTCGGGATAGCGCTGACGGAGGATGTCGCAGGCATCAAAATAGGCCATACGCAGCAAGAGCGACAGCTGTTCGCCCACGAAACGCCGCGAAGAGGCCGTAGAAAGGCGGTAACGCATAAAGTCGTAGGTGTGGCGGAGATGGTCGAGTTCGTCGGCGTCGAGATGCACCACGGGGTCTTTGTAGATGAACCTCAGATAGGGCCACAGCTGATGGAGTCCCATCAAGGAGTCGGTCAGACACTCGCGCGACACCAAAAGCGCCATGCCGCGGAAATCGTCGCTCTTGGTCTGCCAGCTCATCACGTTCTGGCCCACACAGAGCAGCAGGTCGCCACAGGCCACACGGACTTCTCTCTCGCCCAGCCATACCACAGCGCTGCCGGCCGTACAGATGCCGAAAACGAGGAAGGCGGGCTGGAACTTTTCGCCCGACACCTCAAAGTCTTCAAAACGGTCGATGAGCGACAGACGGCCCGACAGGTAGGGCATAGCGCCACCTCCGAGCTCGTGGATGTCTTCGAGACTGATCTGACGGATGTGTCGTGCGTGTGGCATAGGCATAAAAGGTGATTGAATGACGTATGGAATAGTTCAGGACAATGCAAGTTTACGAATAATCAAGGAAATGAAAGGCGGGAATGGCTGTTTTTTTGGTTTATCCGCCCCTGGCGAGGGCCGGCGAGGCCGTTTTTTAAGATTTGAACAAGTGGGTTTTCTTTTTTTTATAGTAATTTTGCCTTCGTGCCCTATGTCTGCACAAGACGACATCAGCCACCAACCCCGACCGAGTGGCCTGGCACGGTCTATCCCAAGGATTTCACCCCCGACATGCAAGAAGACAGCCCCTTCAAATATCTCAACCATATCAACTCGCCGGCAGACCTGCGCAGGTATGCTCTCGACGACCTGCCCGAAATATGCCGCGAACTGCGACAGGACATCATCGACGAACTGGCCGACAACCCCGGACACTTCGCCTCAAGTCTCGGAACAGTGGAACTCACCGTGGCCCTGCACTATGTGTTCGACACGCCCGAAGACCGCATTGTCTGGGACGTGGGACATCAGGCCTACGGCCACAAAATCATCACCGGACGGCGTGACCGGTTCAAGACCAACCGTAAACTGGGCGGCATACGCCCCTTCCCCTCCCCGCTTGAAAGCCCATACGACACCTTTGCCTGCGGCCACGCCTCAAATTCGATCAGTGCGGCCCTGGGCATGGCCCTCGCTGCCGTGAGAGACACGGGGAGCGAGGACCGGCATGTCGTGGCCGTCATCGGCGACGGGGCCATGAGCGGCGGACTGGCCTTCGAGGGGCTCAACAATGTCTCTGACACGCCCAACAATATGCTCATCATTCTCAACGACAACAATATGAGCATCGACTCGGCCGTGGGCGGTATGAAGGAATACCTGGGACACCTCCACACCGGACGCACCTACAACCGCCTGCGACTGGGGCTCTCCCGGCAAATGTCGAAATGGGGACTGCTCAACGAGAAACGCAAAGGGCGCATCCTGCGCTTCAACAACTCGCTCAAAGCCCTGGTGGGCGGACAGCAGAACATCTTCGAGGGCATGAACATCCGCTATTTCGGACCCACAGACGGCCACAACGTCAAGGGACTCGTGCGCACGCTCAGGGAAATCAAAGACATGAAGGGGCCCAAACTGCTTCACATCCACACAGTCAAAGGCAAGGGCTTCAAACCGGCCGAAGAAGCGGCCACCGAATGGCACGCACCGGGACGGTTTGACAAAGACAGCGGCGAGCGCATCACAACAGGACGCGACGACACGCCACGCTTCCAGGATGTCTTCGGCGAAACGCTGCTCGAACTGGCACGGCTCAACGACCGCATCGTGGGTGTGACGCCGGCCATGCCGACGGGATGCTCGATGAACATTATGATGAAAGCCATGCCCGAGCGCACTTTCGACGTGGGCATAGCCGAAGGCCACGCCGTGACTTTCTCGGCCGGAATGGCCAAAGATGGCCTGCTGCCTTTCTGCAATATCTACTCTTCATTCGCCCAACGGGCCTACGACAACGTGATACACGACGCCGCCCTGCTCTCGCTGCCGGTGGTGATGTGTCTTGACCGCGCCGGGCTGGTGGGTGAAGACGGTCCCACACACCACGGGGCCTTCGACCTGGCCGCCCTGCGCCCCATCCCCAATCTGACCATCGCCTCGCCACTCGACGAGGCCGAACTGCGCCGACTGATGTACACGGCACAACTGCCCGGCAAAGGCACCTTCGTCATACGCTACCCCAGAGGCAAAGGTCGGGGAGCCGACTGGCACGGCCCGCTCGAGGAGATTGCCATAGGCAAAGGCCGGCGGCTGAGAGACGGCGAAAAGGTGGCCGTGATTTCCATAGGTCCGATAGGCCTCGAAGCGGCCGACACCATAGACGCGGTGAAGGCGAGGACGGGGATTGAAGTGGCCCACTACGACTTGCGATTTCTCAAACCATTGGACGACGCGCTGCTCGAAGAGGTGGCACGGCGTTTCAAACACATCGTCACCATCGAAGACGGCGTCAGAATGGGCGGTATGGGCTCGGCCGTGCTGGAGTGGATGGCCGACCGCGGCTTCACGCCTTCCATCATCCGTCTGGGACTGCCCGACGAGTTTGTGGAGCACGGCACCGTAGCCCAGCTCCGGGCCATCACCCACACAGACCAGGGCCACATCGCCGAGGCCATAGAGACACAACTCAAACGACAAGCTGAAGCCTCACTCTGAACGGCAAGGCAAAACCGCAGACGGCAGTCTTTCTTTCCACAAGCAAATCACACCAAATATGAAAATAATCATAGCCGGCGCCGGCGCAGTGGGTACCCACCTGGCCAAACTGCTCTCGAAAGAGCAACACGACATCACGCTCATCGACGAGTCGGCAGACAGACTTGAAGGCATCGGCGCCAACTTCGAACTGCTCACGACATGCGCCTCGCCGTCGTCCATCAAAGTGCTCAAACAGGCCGAGGTGGGCGATGCAGACCTCTTCATCGGTGTCACCCCCGACGAGGCCCACAACATGACCTGCTGCATGCTGGCCTCAAAACTCGGCGCCAAGCGCACGGTGGCACGCGTGGACAACTATGAATATACACTCGCCGAACACCGCGATTTCTTCAAGACCGTAGGCATCGACTCCATCATCTATCCCGAAATGCTCGCCGGACGTGAGATCATGCACAATGTGAAGCACAGTTGGGTGAGGCAATGGCTCGAAATACAAGACGGCGCACTGCTTATGCTGGGCATCAAGGTGAGAGAAGGCGCACTCATATTGGGTGCCCCGCTCTATAAACTCTGCGGCCCCGAAGCGCCTTACCACATCGTGGCCATCAAGCGGGGACAGGAGACCATCATCCCCCACGGCCACGACGAGGTGATGCCGGGCGACCTGGTCTATTTCATGACAACGCCCAAATATGTGGACTACATCCGCGACATCACCGACAAGCAAGACTATCCCGAAGTGAAAAACGTCTTCTTCATGGGCGGCGGCAGCACGGCCGTACAGGCTCTCTACTACAAGCCCGACTATATGCACGTGAAGATAGTGGAGTCTGACCGCGCACGCTGCGAGCGGCTCAACGAAATCATCGAAGCCCGCCACACGCTCGTCATCCACGGCGACGGCCGCGACATAGACCTGCTGCAAGACGAAGGCATCTCTGACGCCGAAGCTTTTGTGGCCATCACCGAGAGTGCCGAAGCCAACATCCTGGCCTGTCTTGAAGCCAAACGCCTGGGTGTGAGAAAGACAGTGGCCATGGTCGAAAACCTCGACTACATCGCCATGGCCGAGAGTCTCGACATCGGCACCATAATCAACAAGAAAACCTTTGCGGCCAACCATATCTACCAGCTGATGCTCAAAGCCGACGTATCGACGATGAAGACGCTGAACGTGGTGGGGGCCGACGTGGCAGAGTTTGTGGTGAAAGAGGGTTCGCGCATCACCAAGGCACTAGTCAAAGACTTGGCTCTCCCCTCGACCGTCACGCTCGGCGGCCTCGTGAGAGAGGGCAAAGGCACACTCATCGGCGGTATGACGCAGATACAACCGGGCGACCGGGTCGTGGCCTTCTGTCTGGAAAACAGCATAAAGAAACTCGAAAAACTCTTCAAATAATCCAAACGGCTGCGCCCGTCTGCCTATTATATTAATATGTATGGGAGACGAACCGTAGCCCCGGAGCATTGAAATGAACTATAAGATAATTCTGAAAGTGCTCGGCGAGTTGCTTTTTCTTGAAGCACTCCTCTTCTCCTCTTGCATAGGCATTGCCCTGTTCAAGAGCGAGACGGCCCTGCACACCTTCATCATCCCCGCCATTGTGGCCGTGGTGACGGGCGCGGTGTTGAAATGGCTGGGCCGTGGCGGACGAACAGGCATAAGCCGACGCGACGGCTACCTTTGTGTGACGCTCACATGGCTCACTTTCTCAACCATCGGCGCATTGCCTTTTATGGTGGGCGGATATACCGGCGACTTCTCCGTGGCTTTTTTTGAAAGCATATCGGGCTTCACCACAACAGGTGCCACGGCCCTGAGCGACATCGACTCCCTCCCCCACTCCATTCTGTTCTGGCGCAGTCTGATGCACTGGTTCGGCGGTTTGGGCATCGTGTTCTTCACAATCGCCATCCTGCCCAAGTTAGGCTCAGGCGGCTTCAAACTTTTCTCGGCTGAGGCTTCGGGACTCAAGCTCGACAAGCTCCATCCCCGCATCACCACGACCACACGCTGGCTCTGGGTCGTCTACCTGTTTCTGACGGTGAGTTGCTGCGCATCATACTATCTGGCCGGCATGTCGCTGTGGGACGCCGTCAATCACGCCTTCTCGACCGTGGCCACAGGCGGCTTCTCGACCCATTCCAACAATATGGCAGCCTTCAATTCGCCGGGCGTGGAGGTGACGGCCACAATCTTTATGTTCCTTTCGGGCATCAACTTCACGCTTATCTACTTGTTTTTCATCAAACGACGCTTCAAGACGGTGTTGCACGACAGTGAATTGCGCACGTTCTTTACGGTCTATGCCTGCGGCGCGCTTTTCATTGTGGTCAATGTGTGGCTTCACACTGATGCCGACGCCTTGACCTCATTGCGGCATGGCGCTTTTTATGCGGCTTCGCTGCAGACCAGTTCGGGTTTCACCACGGCCGACATTGTGGGATGGCCCCAAGCCACGTGGATTGTGCTGCTGCTGCTCTCTGCCATCGGAGGTTGCGCCGGCTCGGCCGCAGGTGGCATCAAGTGCATCCGTGTGCTCACTTGCTTCAAAGAGTTCAAGACAGAGTTCCGCCGTATGCTCCATCCCAATGCCGTCATTCCCCTGCGCCTCAACCAGACGCCGGTGACCGCCCGTGTGAGCCAGGCCGTCTTTGCCTTTATGATGGGCTTCATCTTCCTGTCGATAGTTGGCGTGATTGGGTTCTCCATGATAGGTTTCTCTATGCTCGACTCTGTGGCTGCCACCATCTCTATGCTGGGCAACTCCGGCGTCGTGCTGGGACACGACATCGCGCCGCTTGGCTCATGGGCCGACATTTCAGACGCCGGGCTCTGGCTGGCTTCAGTGCTGATGCTGATGGGCCGCCTTGAGGTGTTCACTCTCCTGCTGCCACTGACCACTGAGTTCTGGCACGACAACTGACTTCCCCTTTATCCCCCTCCCCGCCTATGCAAGACATCTTTGATTTCCTCAAAGCCATAGCGGCCAACAACGACCGCAGTTGGTTTGCGGTTCATCGTGGAGATTACGAGAATGCCCACGCCAAGTTTTCGGCCATAGCCGCCGATATGATTGAACGTATCGGCTGTTTTGACCACACGGTTTGCGGGCTTCAGGTCAAAGACACGCTCTATCGTTTCTATCGCGACACACGTTTCTCTGCAGACAAGTCGCCCTTCAAGCGCCACTTCGGCACTTATATCAATCCCAAAGGAAAGAAGTCGTTCCACGGCGGCTATTATCTGCACATTGAGCCGGGAGCTTGTATGATTGCCGTAGGAGCCTATTGTCTGCCCTCGCAGGTGTTGAAGGCAGTGAGATGGAGCATAGTCGGCGACACAGACCGGTTTCACGCCATCATGACCGAACCACAACTTGCCGCATTGAAGCCGAAACTGGGCGAGACTTGCCTGAAAACGATGCCGGCAGGTTTCCCGCGCGACTTTGTCCATCCCGAATATCTTCGTCCAAAAGAGTATGACCTCTCGGTCTTCGTGCCCGACAGTTTCTTTTTTGAAGCAGACTATGCCGAAAAGGCCGCCCATATTTTCCACCTGATGAAGCCCTTCCTTGACTTCGTCAACGAAACGGTCGACGACTATATCTGACCTCACAGGCTACCGCCAGACTATCACCCTCAACCACACAACAGCAGAATATGACCAGCAGAATAATTTTAGCCCTTCTCCTGACACTTACCCTGAGCGCCTGCAACCGCAAAGACTTGCGCGAAGTGATTAAAGAAGTGGCCGAAGATCCGGCCGACACCACCGGTATGGCTTCAAAAAACTTCTCGACCAATCCGTTTTATACGATAGAAGTCAACTGTTTTGCCGACGTCACTTTCAAGCAGACCGAACCCGGCTCGGCGTCGAGTGTCAAGATATTGGCCGACCCCACGGTATTGCCTCACGTCAAAGTGTCGACGGTCGACGGCGTCCTCAACCTGTCCACCGACCGCCGCTACAAGATGCCGGAGAAGAGCGTGATTGTGGCCGAAATCCAGGCACCTTTTGTTGGGCAGTTCTTCGTCAGCGGCGGCAAGTGCCTGCGCTTGGGGCATATCCGCCTGAGCAGTCCGCTCACACTCGAACTGGACGGCGTCGGTGCGCTCACGGCCCAACGCATTGAGGCCCCCGAAGTGACCGTCATCGGAAACGGCACCGGCTCTATAGACTTGCGCGGCATCAACACGCCACTCCTCACGGCACAAGCCGACAACCAATGCTATATCTTCTTGAGCGGACGCACCAGGGTCTTCAACCATAGCGCCGGCAAGAGTGCCATAATCTTTACCGACAGCCTCTCAGTCACCCATTGATTTATCTCAAACCAAAACTATTACGATATGAACAATCTGGAAAAGATTTTTGCAGCCAAGCTGCTTGATGTCAAAGCCATCAAACTCCAACCCGAACAGCCTTTCACCTGGGCCAGCGGCTGGAAATCGCCTTTTTATTGCGACAACCGCAAGACGTTGGCCTTCCCCGGCTTGCGTAGCTTCGTGAAACTCGAGTTGAGCCGCATCGTGGCCGAACTTTACCCCGAGGCCGACGCCATTGCCGGCGTAGCCACCGGAGCCATTGCCCAGGGTGCGCTTGTGGCCGACGCCCTGTCGCTGCCTTTTGCCTATGTGCGCTCAAAAGCCAAAGACCACGGCATGGCCAATCTCATCGAAGGCGACTTGCAGCCCGGCATGAAGGTGGTGGTGATTGAAGACCTCATCTCTACCGGCGGCAGCAGCCTGAAGGCTGTCGAGGCCCTGCGTGCTCACGGCTGTGAGGTCATCGGTATGGTGGCCAGCTACACCTATGGTTTCCCCGTGGCCGAAGAGGCTTTCAAGGCTGCCGGCGTCACGCTCACCACGCTCACCAACTATGAAGCAGTGGTCGAGGTGGCTCTCCAGACGGGCTATATCAAGAGCGAGCACGTCGAACTGCTCCACCAGTGGCGTCAGAACCCCTCGGAGTGGGGCAAATAAACAAGCCGACATTTCTGCAAACACTCATTATTCATTATAAAAGCAAACACCATGGCAAACATTCCCGAGTTCAAATACGCCCCCATGTTTCAGATGGGCAAAGACGACACCGAGTATTATCTGCTCACGAAAGACCACGTCTCAGTCTCTGAATTTGAAGGCCATCCCATGCTTAAAGTGGAGGCCGAAGGCATCACCCGCATGATCAACCAAGCCTTCCGCGACGTGTCGTTTATGCTCCGTCCGGCCCACAACGAGCAGGTGGCCAAAATCCTCTCTGACCCCGAGGCCAGCGACAACGACAAATACGTGGCCCTGACCTTCTTGCGCAATGCCGAAGTGGCAGCCAAGGGCCAATTGCCCATCTGCCAAGACACCGGCACGGCCATCGTACACGGCGAAAAGGGCCAGCAGGTCTGGACCGGCTTTGAAGATGAAGAGGCCATAGCCAAAGGCGTCTACAAGACCTATACCGAAGAAAACCTGCGCTACTCACAAAATGCGCCCCTCAACATGTACGACGAGGTGAACACGCGCTGCAACCTGCCGGCCCAGATTGACATCGAGGCCACCGAAGGTATGGAATACCGCTTCCTTTGTGTGACCAAGGGCGGCGGCTCGGCCAACAAGACCTACCTCTATCAAGAGACCAAGGCCATTCTCAATCCTCAGACGCTTGTTCCCTTCCTTGTCAGCAAGATGAAGACGCTGGGCACAGCTGCTTGTCCGCCTTACCACATCGCCTTTGTCATCGGCGGCACCTCGGCCGAGAAGAACCTGCTCACCGTCAAGTTGGCTTCGACCCACTATTACGACAATCTGCCTACTACCGGCGACGAGACCGGCCGTGCTTTCCGCGACGTGGAACTTGAGAAGGAATTGCTTCGCGAAGCTCACAACATCGGCCTCGGCGCACAGTTTGGCGGTAAATATTTTGCCCACGACGTACGTGTCATCCGTCTGCCGCGCCACGGCGCTTCGTGCCCCGTCGGTCTTGGCGTGAGCTGCTCGGCCGACCGCAACATCAAGTGCAAAATCAACAAAGACGGCATCTGGATTGAGCGTATGGACGACAATCCCGGCCGCCTTATTCCCGAGTCGTTGCGCCAGGCCGGCGAAGGCGACGCCATCCGCATCGACCTGAACCGCCCCATGGCCGAAATCTGCCAGACGTTGAGCCAGTATCCCGTAGCCACCCGTGTCAGCCTCAACGGCACCATCATCGTGGCCCGCGACATTGCCCACGCCAAACTCAAAGAGCGCCTTGACCGTGGCGAAGCGTTGCCTGAATATTTCAAGAACCACCCCGTGCTCTATGCCGGACCGGCCAAGACGCCTGCCGGTATGCCCTGTGGTTCAATGGGCCCCACCACAGCCGGCCGTATGGACCCCTACGTAGACCTGTTCCAGGCCAACGGCGGCTCTATGGTGATGATTGCCAAGGGCAACCGCAGCGAAGTGGTCACCAACGCCTGCAAAGCCCATGGCGGTTTCTATCTCGGCTCTATCGGTGGTCCCGCAGCCATTCTTTCACAACAGAGCATCAAGCACATCGAGTGCGTGGAATATCCCGAGCTCGGCATGGAAGCCATCTGGAAAATTGAAGTGACGGACTTCCCCGCCTTCATCCTCGTGGACGACAAGGGCAACGATTTCTTCAAGCAAATCAAGCCCCGCTGTGCCGGCGGCTGCTAACCTGAGCCCATCGCCACAGTGTGAAAACAATCAGCCGGGACGGCGTCTAAAAGACTGCCGTCCCGGCTTTTATGATGTAGGTGGCTTGGTACCTACTTTCAATGCGGCCACGCAAGCCCTCAATGGGCTTGCTGAGTCGCGTAAAAATGAACACGACCAATCATAAATTCAATCCTATTAAGAGAGGCCCTCTTCCCTCATTCTAACAGTCTCATCTGCGCTTTGCGCCACCGAAGAGGCGGGCCATAAGGCCGCGACTGCGATTGTCGTCGTTGTAGCCATAGCCGTAACCATAGCCGTAGCCATAACCATAGCCGGTCTTCTTCGATGCGTCGTTGATGACGATGCAGAGGTTGCGGAATTTCTTGTTTTGATACATCTGCTCGAGCACGGGGAGGAACTCACGGTCTTGCACACCCACACGCACGGAGAAGAGCGTGATGTCGGCCACACGATTGACGATGGCGGCGTCGGCCACGGCCAATGTGGGCGTTGTGTCCACGACGATATAGTCATAGGCCATCTTGGCCTGCTCAATCACATCGTCGAAACGGTCTGACATAAGCAATTCGGTGGGGTTGGGCGGCATCTTGCCCACGGGCAACACGTCGACATTCTCGCCAATGACATCAACCAGCACGACGTCTGAGAGCGTCAAGCCCTCTTCAGACTCGGCCAGCAGGGCGGTGAGGCCGCGGCTGTTGCCAAGTTGCAGACTGGCGGTGCGGCGACGAATATCGGTGTCGATGAAGAGTGTGCGCTTGCCCGTTTGGCCGAGGATGTAGGCCAGGTTCATTGAGATGAAACTCTTGCCTTGTGAGGGCGTGGCCGAAGTGACCACAAAGACCTTGGCACTGTGGCGCATAAAATTCAAGCCGTAGCGCAAGAGGCGGAAAGCCTCCATGATGGGCGCGTCGGGCGACTCAGTGCTGATGATGCCGTTGGGCGAATGACCTTCCCAATGGGGGATTTCGCCGGCAATGGGTATGGTGGTGGCGTCTTCCACGTCCTTGCGGCCGGTGATGGTGACGTTGAGCATGTGGCGCAACCAGAAGAAGGCCGAGGGCACGAGCAGACCGAGCAGCAGGCTGACGGCAAGGATAATCATGCGACGCGGCTCGACGGGCGACTTGGGACCGAGCGGCTCCTCCACCATACGCACGTTGGCCTCGCTGATGGCCATCTGCAGGGCCACCTCTTCGCGTTTGTTGAGCAGGTAGGTGTAGAGAGCTGATTTGAGTTCTTGCTGTCGCTGTATGTCGAGCCCCTGTTTTTCCTTTTCGGGCACGGCGCCCATTTTACCGTAGAGGGAGGCCTCGGTGTTTTTGGCTCGCTGCAACTCGAGTTCGACCGAGCTCACATAGCTGGAGAGCGACGAGAGTATGGCTTGTTTTTGCGAAGCGAGTTGGCGGTCGAGCTCACGCACGGCCGGTGCCGATTCGCTTGAGTTTTCTACCAGTCCGCCACGCTCCACGAGCATGCGGTTGTATTCGGTGATGAGCGGAGTGAACGAAGCCGACTCGAGAGCCAGCACGGGGATGGTCTCTCGTGTGTTGGAGCGGTCGGTGAGGAAGCCCACGAGATAGCGGGCCACGGAGAGTTGGGTTTCGATTTCGATGGTCTGCTTGCGTGCTGCAGCTGTTTCGGAGATGAAGGTCTGCGCGTTTTGCGAGAAGTCTATGAGCTGGTTGCTGCTTTTGAATTGCGCCAACTGCTCTTCCACTCCGCTGAGGTCTTTTCCGATGAGTTCGAGACGCTCGTCGATGAAGCGGGCTGTATTGTTGGCCACGCGGTTTTTGTTGTCCACCACGTCTTGCTTGTAGGCCGTGAAGACCTCGTTGAGCACGTCTTCGGCCCGTCGGGGGTCAGTGTCGCTGCATCCCAAGACGATGAGCGAGCTTTCCTTGTCCATTTCCGACACGGCGATGCGTGCGCTCCAGATGTCGGCCGCCGTCTTGACGGGATAGTGGGTGACGGTGATGGGCTTGTCGGCCTTGACCTTGGCCAGCTGTTTTTTGTTGCCTCGAATGGTGAGCCAGCCCGAGGGGGTGTTGGCACGTTGTCCGTCGGCGACGGTGAGTGTCGTCTTGGGCTGTTCGCCGTCGGTGACAATCTGGAAGTCTGAGAGCACGTATTTATAGCCGCCCCGGCCGTCGGCCTGCACGTTGACCTTGAAAGTTGAAGGCGTCTTGGCTTTCTCATCAAATTCCACCTCAAAGGGGCGGTTGAGATAGAGCGTAATGTGGCGGAGCGACTCGGTCGTGGTATAGTCCACGTCGAGCGAGAGGCTGTCCACCACGCGTGCCATGAGGCGTTTTGACGAGAGGATGAAGATTTCGTTCTTGAGGTTGTCGCCCACACTGATGCCGTTGAGTTCGAGCAGGCTGTTCATACCGCCGCGACTCTTGCGTGCGCCGCTGTAGCCGCCGCCTGTGCCGCTGGCGTCTTCGATGAGCATCACGGCCTGACGGGAATATACACGGGGCTGACGGGCATAATAGATATGTCCGAGCACAAGGGCTATGACGACGGAGATGACAAACCAATACCAATTGGCGCGCAATATGCCGAGGCACATGCGGACGATGACGCAGAACTGCTTGTTGTCTTTCTCGACTATCTGTGGCGAGTTGTTTTCCATCTTGTTCATTGTGACACAAGACCAGACGCTGGCCCGTCTTCGCTTTTGTCCGTCTGTCTCGCCGAAGCATTGTTTCCGGCGTGGGCAGAAGGGTGTGGGCCTGTGTGGTCTGTATGGTTCAGATAAGCTTGATAAGGTCTATGGGTTATTTCGTTGCAAATTTAGTGCTTTTTCATTGATTTAGGGCTTGGGCACGCTTTTCTTTTTAGGCCGAGGAAGGAGAAGGGAGACCGGGATTGGGCTTTTGTTTGCATTTGGTCGTTCCGGCGGCTTCGCGAATGCCGGGATGCCATGTTCAAAAGGCGGCTCGTCTGTGACAAAAACAGGTCAAAAAAAGACGGGAAAGGTTTCGGGCGGCCAAAGGATTATGGCATCAAAACGAAAATGGCGCCGAACACATCAATACATAAGGATGTTTTTTCCTGGAATAAGGACAGATTTTATTGGAATAAGGGCTGTTTTTCCTGTCCCTATCCCCGTAAACGGCTCATCTGCATATAATTGGGACTGAAAGCAATGCCCTTCTTCTTTTCTCACCTTAAAGATACACCGCGCGAAGCCTTCAACAAAAGACAGAAGTATGGACCAGGCTGCACGAGGCGGGCATGACGTTTTCGGTAGCAGCCACATTCACCCGGTCTGTTTTCTGCCACATCAATTCCCAGGCGAACAATACGCCCCACCATGAGCACAATGGAACACCTGAGACACTGACGAGGTCGTAACTTTGCAAACTATGAAAACACCGTTATTGAAACCTCGCAAACAACAGAAAAGGATGCGAATGCACTCCGACGACACGTCGTCCATACGTTTGCTGAACTTTGAGCAACTCGGCAAAATCTGCCCGTTGGATTTCACCTGCGGCAAACTGGCCATACTGGGCGGTTTCGACCACCTGCCACGCCGGTTTGACGGTGCCTTTCGTGTGGATATGGTCATCATTATGATTTGCAATCAGGGCGTTTGTCAGGTTGTGCTCAACACCTCTACCCTCACGCTTTAGCCGGGAGATTTGCTGGTCATCTGGCCCGGCGATGTGGTGGGCGGCTGGCAACTGAGCGACAACCTCGACGGCGGTATGCTCTTTATCGCCGAAAAAGCCCTGCCCGAACTCTACACCGAGACTGACCTTTGGGACAAGGCGTTTTGTTTCAAAGCACAGCCCGTGGTGCACGTCGAAGGCAAACAATGGAAGATGTTTGTGTGTTATAACGAACTTCTCAAAATGAGGCTCGAAGCGTCGCCGTCGGTCTATCGCGACAAGGTGGTGCTGGCCATCATCAAGGGGTTTATTTATGAAATGATGGACTGCACGGTTGTCTCTCGCGACGAGGCCGACGGCCATAGCGAACTGGGCGGTCGGAGCCTTCTCTTCAAACGTTTCATCAAGCTGCTCTCCAACACGCCGGTGAAACCCCGCCATATAGGCTGGTATGCGCGCGAGCTCTGCGTCTCGGCCAAATATCTCTCCACGACATGCCGCGAGGTGAGCGGCCGGACAGCTTTGGGCTGGATTGGCGAATATGTCGACATCGACATTCGTCTCAATTTGCGACGGACCGAACTGAGCATCAAGGAGGTGGCGCATCAACTGCAATTTCCCTCGCTGTCGTTTTTTGGCAAATATTGCAGGCGGCGCTATGGCATATCGCCCAAACTCTTGCGCCGAAGGCTCCTGGAAGATATTGGCCACACCGAAAAAAGATGATCCAGGTGCCGTCCGGGCGTGATTGGCGTGACTGAAGCGTTCAGTCACAACAAAGCGCTAACGTTCAGTGCGTTACAAGCGTGTGATTGGGTGATTGGAGAAAAGGCAACAATTTTGGGGAGGAAGAGAGATGAATAAAAGCCGTCGATGGCCGCGCCGCTCGCCGGCTGCTCACAATTAAACAATCACCCCGATGCCTTGACGGGCATCGGGGTGATTGTTTAAGAAAGTCTGCGACGGGTTAGTTGGCGAATTGGGGTTTGTCCATAAACATGTCGCCGGTGTTGGAAATGGTGGTGACCATTTCGTCGGTCAATTCACGCAGGATGCCTGCGTTGACGAGGGCATCCATATCGTTCTTGAACTCGTTGTAGGCAGCTTCGGGGAAAATCTGGTAACCATTGCCGTAGTCGCCGATATAAGTGGCTACCTGACGGAGGAAGCCCCACTTCTCGAAATAGGGGAAGAGGTTGTAGCCGGTGAGACGGCTGGTTTTGCGGATGAAGTTGAGGATGTAGGGCATGTTGTTGTCCCACGTGCCATGATGCTCGGCGGTGATGTAGCGGCACCAGACGGAGGTGGGATAACGCTCGTTGAGCTTGGAGAGAGCGTCGTTGGCATTGTTGTTTTGCGCCATGGCCACAAGTTCGTATTTGTCGTAGCCATCTGTCTTCTCAACGGTTGAGCCACCGTCTTGTGACATCTGTCGGAGCGACTCATAAAGGTCGGGACCAAAGTCAGGGCAACCGTTTTGCGTGAAATAAACGTAGAGCATGATGAAGGGGCAGAGGGTTTCGCCCACGCCGACTTCGTTGATGGTGCGTGCACGCAGTTTGTTGTCTGCCACCTTGGTGATGTTGACGGCGTCGATGGCCAGTGCCTTGTAGTCGGCGTTCCAGTCGAGATTGCCGGCCATGGCTTCATTGTAGCAGTTGTTGCGAAGATGGCTGGTGGTGGCATCAAAGATGATGTTGCCGTCTTTGTCGGTTTCGGTATAGGGTTCGTCGTCGAGGAAGTGGCGGCGGGCATTGGGCCAATGGTTGATTTTGTCGCTGGTGCGATAGCCCATCTTCATGATGTTGTAGTAGGAGTTCATGTTGTTGCTCACCTCGTTGACGCCCTTCCAGCAGAAGTAGGGATGCATCTGATGCTGGTGGCCCCACTCGTGGCTCAGACCCCAGATGGCGTCATCGTCGCCGTTGACCAGCTTGTTACAGTTGAGCACACGGCTCTCCTGGTCTCTGTGGAACGACACTCCCAGACCGCCCTGGAACATATAATAGGTGTAGTTGACATAGGCGAAGGTGCGGTTTTTGGGCTGACGGTTGTATTTGGTGAAGCCGAGGATGTCGTGCTCCCACTGAACGAGCGAGTCCATCACGGCGATGTATTGGCGATAGCCGAGGCTGCCGTCGATGGCGCGGCAATAGTCGTGAAGGCCTTGTGCCGACCAAACGAGGTGGACCTTCTTGCCCACAACGTCCATATGGCTGTTTTTGGCATTGGCGGTGAGTTTATGCATCTCTTCGTTGGTCAAATCGGCAGAGAGGTAGCCGTTGACCACGCCGTTGATGAAGTGCACCTTGATGTTGGGCTGGCTGTCGGGGTCGTTGTCGTCGTGGTAGTCGATATAAGCCAAAGCGTCGTAGTCGGGTGAAATCCAACCGCCCTCGGCGTATTGGAACGAACCGGCGGGGTCAAACTCAATCACGTTGACGCCGTTGCGCAGGCCATAGGTGCGGGTCTGGGGATTGCCACCGTCGAAGTTACCGCCAACGATGCCGTTATACCATGAGGTGAGCACGAGCGCAGCTGTCTTGTTGGCGGGCAGACCGCTAACAGCTACGGCATAGGTGCCGGGGCCCATCGTGATGCCTGTGACGCCGGGACGCTGGTCGTAGTACTTGCCAGGGGTGAGCCACATGTCTGAGAGGGCCTGCACACTGAGCAAACAGGGATATTCGGCCACGCGATAGTCGGTGGAATAATTGCCTTCGAAAATCTTTGTAGCCAAGCCCTTGATGAAGGGATTGTAGATACGGTCGATGTCGTCGGCCGTCACGCCTTCGCGCAAGGTGGTGAGACAGTCGTCTGCAAAGATGTCAAATTCGGCTGTTTCTCCCGAGAGCGTGCGGAACTCCATCTCGGCACAAGCAGCGAAATTGTTTTTGCCGCTCTTCACGACAAACTTGATGGAAACGGGATTGGACAGACCGCCATCGGCAAAGTCTATTCGCGTAGAGGCTGAGCTGTAGGCGAAGTCGTAGTTGCCATAGAGGCGGTAGTCGGAATCGCCTGCACACTTCACATAAACATCCACGAGACCAAAGTTGCCATTGCCGTTGGCAGAGGCGTCGGAACGAGGCACATAGTTGACGTAGTTGATGAGGGGTGTGTTAGTGAAGTTGTAGATGAGAATGGCCGGCGTGCTTTCACTGACTGGGCTGACGGGTGCGCCACCGGCATAGGCCGTGTGGAAGAGCGACTCGTAGTTGCCGTCGATGGTGTTGGCCACGCCGCCGTCTTTGCCACTGCTGGCATGGCCGTTGTCGCTGCACGATGCAACGGCTACGGGATTGTCTTTAGGAATTTCGGCCGCAGAACCGTCTGCGGCTTGCTTGATCTGGACAATCTGGTTGATGCCGTGTTCGGCATTGACAAAAGAGATTTCTGCGGTACGTGCCGTCTCGTTGTAGTTGACATCGAGATGCACATATACCTGGCCGGTTGCCGAACGTTTCACTTGAGCCCACGCCACGTTGCTCGACACCTCATAGGGAATGTTGGCCGCAACGCTGAAGCAGAGCGTACGCTCCTTATAGCTCAGATTTTGGGCATGGGGCGTGATGATCATAGGCTGAGCACCTTCGGGCAAAGTGTTTTGTGCCTGCGAAGGCGACACGGCCAGAACCAACCCGAGTGCCAAAAGAGCAATGTTGTTTTTGATTTTCATATGTAGTTTTTTTTTTGAGACTTTGAGACTTTGAGACTTTGAGACTAAAAGCCAAAAAGTCTCAAAGTCTCAAAGTCATTTTGTCATTTTGTCATTTTGACTGCTTACGAAACTCTCACCTTCTGGCCATTGACGATATAGACGCCGCCGGGTACGGGGAAGGTTTCGGTGCCGTTGAGCACTTTCATATACAATGTCTGACCGAGGATGTTGAAAATCTGGACCACGGTCTCGCTATGGGTGGTGACGGTGATTTTGCCCACACCGGCAACAATCTTGATGTCGTCGGTAGCTACATCTTCGATGCCCGTGGTCTGTTCTACACCCACTGCAAACGGTGAAGTCTCTACATAAAAACCGAGGGTCTTATAAGCCTGGCTTGAGGCCAAGCGAACCACCACCTTAGGCTGCGGGGTGAAGAAGTTAAGCTTGCCATTTTGAAGGAAATAGTCGTTGGGGGCTGAAGCCGTTTTACCTTGGGTAAGCTCCGTGTAGTTGCCTTCGGCATCAATCTTGTGGACACTGACTACAGCATCAATCTTGCCGGCACTTTCAGATGTGGTGCCGATATAGCGGTAGGCACTGAGGTCGAGCATACCTGTGGTGCGGTTTTCAAAAGTCACCACAGGCATATAGGGCACGCCACCCTCTGAGAGCATATTCTCTGCATTGCTTATGTTGATGCTCTCTTGAGGCATAAAGGCGATACGGCCGCCTGCTGGGGCATTGGCCGCGAGCGGCAGAGCGCCGAGAGTGAGCTTGTTGCCTGCAACGTTGAGACTGCTCAACTGGGTGTTGGGCAAATAGAGTGTCGAGATTTTATTGTTGGACAACGAAACGTCTGAGAGATTGGCACAATCGGCAAGGTTGAAGGTCGATGTGATGGCGTTGTTGTCGGCCACCAGCTGCTGCAGATTGGTCACACCGCTGAGCGCAATGGTGCTCAGACGGTTGTTGTTGCACACCAGCGTGGTAATGGACGAACCAGGGGCGGGCAATGGCATATTAGTGGCATTATTGTTGCTGCAGTTGAGATAGTCGAGCGCGGTGTTGGCAGTCGTACGCACAGTGGTGAACTGGTTGTTGCTGACGTCGATGGTGCGAAGTGTGGCCGTGCGGACTACGAATGTTCCCGTGAGCTGGTTGTTGGAGAGGTTGATGTTCTCGATGACAGCCAGGTCGTTTTCGGGATAAGAAGCGTTGGTGTATACGATCGACGTGAGCTGGTTGTTGGAGGCGTCGAGGTCGGTCAGAGCCGTCATGCCTTTGAGAGAAAGGGTCGTGAGGCTGTTGTTGGAAAGGAAGAGAGAGGTCAACCCAGTAGCTCCGGTGAGGTCGATGGCTGTCAGGCCGCAACCAGAGCAGTTGAGCATGTTCCAGCGCTTGTCGCCGGTGATGACGATTTGGCTGCCTTTCACCTCGCCGGTGATTTCACGAATGGCGTCGCGGCCGGTGTTGTAGGCCACGGCATTGCCATCGCCCCAATCAACGGTCACACCGGTATAGGTGTGGTTGACCTGCAAAGTGATTGACTCGCCCACGGCCTTGCCTGTAGTGAGCTTGACTACGCGATCTTGTGCCTGGGCAGACACTGCGCCAATGAGCAGACCGCCGGCAAGAAGGAATGAGGGGAAACGATTGTTTTTCATATTCTGATTTGTTTTTTTGCTATATTATATAAAGGAGTGTTGTAGCGTTTTATTTCACCGTCGGGGTGTTGGGGAAATGAGGCACGGGGAAGGTGGGGATGTCGGCGCTGGTGATGGCCTCAATCTGTTCGTCGGTCAGCGTCTTGAGGCCGAGAGCTTCCATATCAGCCTTGAACTCATCGCGCATACTCTTGAGCAGAGCCACACCCTTATCGCCATAGTCGCCAATGGTCATGACGATGGTGCGCATAAAGCCGCAACGCTCAAAGAAGGGATAGAGGTTATAGCCGCTGAGCTTGGAAGCCTTGCGCACATAGTTGAACATCGCCGGCACACTGTTTTGCGTCCACACGGATGTGGGGGTGATGAAGTTGTGGGTGGTCCAAACCGAAGAGGGATAGGCAGCAATGAATTTCTCATAAGCGCCGTTCTTGTTGCTGTTCTGCGCGCTACAGAGCAATTCATATTTGTCGACAGTGGTCTTGGCTTTCTTCCCACCAGCCTCATAGTCCGGCTCGACGGCCGAACCGTTGTCGTTGTCGCTCTGGCGGAGACTCTCGTAGAGGTCTTCCTGGAAATCTTTGACGTAGTTGGCATTGTCTTTATCGCTGAAATAGCAATAGAGCATAAAGAAAGGTGCGGTGAGTTCTTCCACATACACCTCGTTGATGCTCACGCCGTGGTCGCGGTCGATGGCATAAGAGGGAATGAGATAGGCACCGTCACTGTTGACATAGCGGTTGTATTGGGCGCGGATGGTGTCTTGGATTTCCGGACACCAAGCGTAGGTGTTGATTTGGTCGTAAGCCCTGATACGCGCACTGGCGGTGTCGTTGCTCAAAGCACCATTCTGGAAGAAGTGCTTGTACATGGCAGTCCAGTTGCTCTGGATACGGGCACCATGGTTGCCGGAATAGCCCATATGGAGCACATTGTAGCAAGAGTTCATATTGTTTGAAGCCTCAGCCAGACCGGCCCAGCAGAAATAGGGCGTCATCTGATGCTGATGACCCCACTCGTGGCTCAGACCCCAAATGGCATCGTCGTCGTTGTAGATCATGTTGCGACAGTTGAGCACACGGCTCTCCTGGTTATACATAAACGACACGCCATAGCCGCCCTGGAACATATAATAGGTATAGTTCACATAGGCCATCGTGCGATTGTCGGGGGTACGGCCGTATTTGGTCAGGCCGAGCAGGTCGTGCTCCCAACCCACAAGCGAGTCGAGCAGGTTCATATACTGGATGAAGCCAAGCGACGTACCGTCTGAAGCCTTACAATAGTTGGCCAGACCCTTTGAGGTCCAAACGGAGTGCACCTTGTCGCCCACGAGGTCCATACAGGCGTTGGGCGCGTTCTGGCAGAGCAGGAGCATCTCTTCGTTGGTCTTGTCGGGAGAGAGATAGCCTTGGATTTGGCCGTTGACGAAGTGCACCTTGATGTCGGGATGGTTCGTGGGGGCATCGTCGCTATAGTAGCTGATGTAAGCCAAGCCGTCGAAGTCTGACTTGAAGTTGATGAGGTTCAAGCCGTTCTGGAGAGCATAAGAATATGTGGCAGGACCGGCACCTTCGCCTTTCTCGTTGAGTTCTTTCGAATACCAAGCCACAACCTTAAGCTGGGCAGTGAGATTGTCGGGAATGCCGCTTACCATCACCAAGTGTTTACCCTTCGAAATGTTGATACCCGTCACGCCGGCCATCTGGTCGTAGTATTTGCCGGGGCTGTTCCACATTTCAGACTGGACGTAGGGCGAAAGGTGGCAGGGATAAGAGGCCACGCGATAGCTCTTCTCATACTTGCCGTTGTAAAGCTGCTTGGCGAGCGCACGGATGGCGTCTACAGAGATGGTGTCGATGGCATCGAGCGTCACGTCGGGCTTGAGCAAACTGAGCACGTCGTCGGCAAAGATGTTGCTATAGAGCGACACATCCGAGATATCCTTGCGGAACTCCACCTCAGCAAGCGACGCATAACCATTTTTGCCCGTAAGGATTTTAAGCTGGATTGATGCAGCATCTTTCAGACCGCCTTCGAAAGCAACGGTGCGAGTCGCTGTGCTCATCTCCCAGTCGTAAGCGCCATAGAGCGTATAGGCAGACTCTCCTTTGCGCTTGATATACAGTTCCACATTGCCCGGCACACCATTGCCTCCGTCCTGGCGAGGCACGAAGTTGATATAGTCAATGCGGTCGGGATTGGTGAAGTTGTAGGTCAGGATGGCGGGATTTGAAGCAGAGATACCACCGCTATAAGGCGAGTGGAAGAGCGTCGAGGTATTGCCGTCGAGCGTGTTGTTGATGTCGCCGTCGTTAGAATAAGGAGCGTGTCCGTTGTCGGTGCAAGACGAGGGCATCACGGCGTTTTCAATCAAATCGGCAGCCGTGTTGGGCTTCTGCGTAATGGCCATTGTCTGCTGAATGCCATTCTCGGCATTGGCAAACATCAATACAGCCATACGCTGGTCGGGGTCGGCGTTTTCCTCCACGTGGATATAGACAGTACCGTCTGCACTCTTGCGCACCGAAAGCCACGACTGGCCGCCAGTCACCTCAAAGGGGATGTTGGCCACCACTTTCAGACACAAGGTACGCTCTCTGTAATTGACCGTTTGATTGTGCGGAATGACAATCATCGGCTGGGCATCAGTAGGCAAGGCCGTCTGAGCCACGACAGAGCCGCTCAGCATAAAAGCCGAAAGAGCGACCCCTGCCACAAGGTTTTTAAATGTAAAGTGTTTCATTCTGTAATAATTATTATTTTCATTTGATGATTCAGAGTGACGGCATCGACATAGTGATGGCCGTTGGAACAGAAGAGAAATATACGATTGAATGAGTGCTGCGCCTAAGCGCTTTTAAGCTAGAAGATTTAAGGTTTTGATGCATTGGCAGGATAGCCCCGACTTTACGGCAGGGCCGTAGTAGGAGCAATATCACGCCACAAAAATAGAAGTTTACTTTTGTTCGGCAAAAAGAATAATATTTAAAATATCTTTTTCTCTGCGTTTTAGACGGGTTTATATTTGTTTAACGCTTAACACCATCAGTTATAAACAAATAAAGCGTAAATTTGTGCTGAATACAAAGTGAACATTCAATCACAATCCAAATCATATCAAAAACCCCAACAACACACACTATGAAGCACGTTTTTGCATTCGGTATTGCGCTTTGCGCTGTTTGCCTCCTCGGTAGCTGCAAATCTAAAGAAAGTGCCTATCGTCAGGCTTACGAGAAAGCCAAACTTCAACAGAACACTTCAAACAACGAGGCCACTACAGTGACGGTTGCTCCCTCCACCAATGAGCAGCAGGCTGTCAGCGTGACGCCCGTCACTCCGACCCCTGCACCCGAAGACAATAGCGACGTGCGCACCATCGCCGGCGGCGTTACCGTCGTAGCCGGAGAGCCCTTGCGCACCTACAGCGTGGTTGTGGGCAGCTTCATCACTCAGGCCAACGCCGAAGGCTTGATGTCTCAACTCAGAGCAAAGGGATATGCCGCCCGTGTGGTCAAGACCAACGAAACCATCAACAACCACACCGGCTGGTTCCGCGTGGTGGCTTCTTCATATGACGACAAGACCTCTGCCGTGAACTCACGCAACGAGCTCAAGAGTACTTACGCCGGCGCTTGGCTGCTCTATAACAAATAAGAGGAAGAGTCGAAGAACCTAAAAGTCTAAAAGACTAAGAGCAATTGACGTTCAGTATGCCGACCCTTACAGGCCGGAGATTAAAGAAATATCCCATAGCCCAGGCCTAATGACCTGGGCTATTATATTACGGCCCTTGCCGGGCTTGATTGGTTGTTCTCTGGCTTTTTGCCTCTTCGGCTCTTTGCCTCTTTGTCTCCCCAAAACAAAGAACAGATTGTTTGACTCTCTCCTCCACTTTCGTCTGCCAGGCAGACGATGCCGTAATGCACACGATTTGGGCCGCCATAAGGTGGTCCGATGGTGGTGTGGGGCTTTGATCTCTGCGCTCTGCCTGATGCCGCTCCAGACGAAAGCCGACCGACAACCAGCACGCCCAAAGCTCACGGCCGACAGCATTATGGCAAGGGTCTATCGCTATCCGGCCAGCCTCGGCCCGTCTCTTCCCGAGATATGGAAGATGAAGGTCTATGCCGCCCATACGCTACACACCCGCCGCAAAAACATCATGACCCGCTACGTTCCGGGGCTCTTCAAACTGGAACGGGGAGAGCACAATTATTTTGGAGAGTCGCTGAGCCTTTATGAGAGAAAAGCGGGCAACGTAATGTCCAAAACAGAGTTGGCGGCCTATGGCACCATGCCCTATCGGCGCCGTGGCGAGGTGTGGCTCGGGCAATACAATCCGTCAATCTATGCCGACGGGCTTTTTTCAGACCGCATACTCTCCCCTCTCTGGCCATCAAACCGCCGCTATTATCGCTTCGTCATAAAGGGGAGCCGACTGGAAGAGGGAAGGCAGATTGTATGCATCAACGTGACGCCGCGCTTCTCCAACACGCAGTTGGTCAAAGGTGACTTTGACGCCGATGCCGAAACCGGCCGGGTGTGCCGTTTCAGTTTTGACTTCGTGTATGGTTTGGGACGTTTGCACATTGAGGGTGAAATGGGTCGCAGCGGTTTGTCCTCTTTGGTGCCTCGCCGTATGGCTTTGACCTCTCGTCTGTCTGTGTTGGGCAACAAGATTGACGAGACTTTCGACGCCACGGCGCTCTATGATTTCTCAAATGCCGGTCCGTCGCAACCACCCTCACCAAGAGACATCTGGAACACAAAGACTGACACGGTGATTCGTGAAAAATCCTTCTTCGACGCCTATAGACCACGCCCTCTGTCCGCCGAACAAATCACCGTCTACGAACACTCAGACACTACGAAATGGCGGGCCGACACCACTTCACGGCCCATAAGACGATTCATCTCGCCCGGCACTGAAGATGTGCTTTTCGACAGCCACGTCGTGACTTTTTCACCCACGGGCTTCGTCAAACTGCCACCCCTGCTCACACCGCGCAGCATTGGCTGGAGTCGGAGCAAAGGTTTTTCGCTGCAAACGCGTTTCGTCTTTTCCAAACAATGGCCGCGACGATGTGGGCTGGAATTTACGCCGCGCGTGGGTTATAACTTCAAGCAAAAACAGGTATATTGGCGGCTGCCGCTACGAATGGACCTGTACAGACTGCGCAGTGGCTCGCTGACTCTTGAAACCTCTGGCGGAGACCACGCCTACAGCAGTAGCCAGGCCGACGAAATACGCCGCCAACTGGCCGGGCAGACTAAATACGACTCACTCATTTCGCTCCTCGACCAGTATCAATTTCACTATTATCGCGACAACCGTCTGCTGGCCTCCCTCTCGGTGTCGCCACTGCCTCACGTTACGCTACAGACGGGGCTGCGTTTGCACCATCGCACACTGATCGGTTGGAACGAGACGGCGGCCAAAGGAGGTATGAAGCACTATTTATCCAGCATTGCGCCACGTGTGCAGATTGTCTGGACTCCACTGAGACAAACCTCCCGGACGTCAGGCCGGCAACATTCGTTATGGTCGGGCCATCCGATGCTTATGGCCGACTACGAGCGAGGCTTCAGTATGGGACAGGCTGCCACACGCTACGAACGCATCGAGACCGACCTGAGATATACCCTGCCACTGCGTGCCTTACGGGCCATACATCTCAGAGTGGGCGCCGGTTTCTACACAAGAAGGGGACCAGACAGTTTCATAGACTACGACCATTTCCGCGATGAATGGATGCCCCAAGGATGGCGCGACGAACTCTCCGGACAGTTTCAACTGCTCGACAGCCGTTTGTATAATGAGTCAGACCACTACGTCCGTCTGTCGACGGCCTATGAGAGTCCAATGCTACTCATATCCCGCATTGGCAAATTGACGCGCTACGTCCAGAAAGAACGTCTCTATTTCAACCTGCTGCACGTCAAATCCTTGGGGCCTTATGGCGAATTTGGCTATGGCATTAGCCTTCCAATGATAGATTTTGGGGCTTTTATGTCGATTGCTAACGGCAGAGCCACTAAATTTGCAGTTAAAATAGCCCTCAACCTTGGCGGCAACTGATTTCAGCGCCATAATTCATAAAAAAGACCATAATCATACAATATAACCCATCTATGTACATCATTTTGCTCGCCTATCTGATAGGCGCATTGGCCATCTCGTTTTTATGCTCAATCCTCGAAGCGGCACTGCTCTCCACTCCCCTGCCTTTCATTTCGATGAAAGAAGCTGAAGGAGACAAGAGAGCCAAACGCCTGCACGACTATAAAAACAACATCGACCGTCCGGTGGCGGCCATCCTCTCTCTCAACACCATTGCCCACACCATCGGCGCTGCCGGCGTAGGTGCTGAAGCCACAAGAATTTTCGGCGAAGCCTATTTCGGTGTGGTTTCGGCTGTGCTCACATTGCTCATTCTGGTCTTTTCTGAAATCATTCCAAAGACTATCGGAGCCTCGCATTGGCGCAGCTTGGCCTTGCCCTGCACCAGCATTATCCGAGCGTTCATCATCATCTGCTACCCGCTGGTCTTGCTCTCCGAGCTTATCACCAAAGTCTTCTCAACATCCTCACCTCAGGTGTCTGTGAGCCGTGAAGAGGTGTCGGCTATGCTTAACGTCGGCACCGAAGAAGGCATCTTCAAGCCTCGCGAAAACTCCACCATCCAAAACTTCCTCACCACTGCCAAGGTGACGGCTCGCGAAGTGATGACCCCCAGTCTGGTCGTGGCCTCGGCGCCCGAAGAAATGACCATGAGCGAGTTTCACGGACACAAGAAGTTCAATCCTTATTCGCGCATCCTGGTTTATGCCGACAGCCCCGAACTCATCACCGGCTATATTCTCCGGGCATCAGTCTTGGAGAAACTTGCCGAAGACAAGTTCGACCTCACGCTCTCAGCCATCCGCCGTCCCGTCATGTCCTTTTCAGAAGATGCCCTTGTGGCCGAAATTTGGGACAAGATGATTGAGCGCAAAGAACACATCTCCATCATCACCGACGAGTATGGCTGCCTTCGTGGCATTGTCACGATGGAAGATGTGATTGAGACTATGCTGGGCGTGGAGATTGTCGACGAAAACGACACCACCACCGATATGCAGAAATACGCCCGTGAGAAGTGGCAGAAGATTAAAGCCAAAAACTCACTATAAGTTTTTACTTGTCCCGACCTTCGTCAGGCCGGAATATTGGAAATCATAAAAGCCCAGGCCTAACACCTGGGCTTTTGTTTTGGCTCGCTTGCAGGGCTTGTTGTGCGGTTCTTAGTCTCTTTGACTATTTGACCATTTGCCTCTTTGTTCTACACTGTGAGGAATCAGTGCGGCTATGCGTCACACCCAATCACGACATTCCCTGAGAATACATACAAAAAACACTCCGCCGCGGCTTCCCCTTTACAGAGATAAGTCGCGGCGGAGTATGTGTATGCGATAAATGTCTTGTCTTAGAACTTGAAGCGGTTGTCCTTGATCTTGGTGTCGCGGATGAGAGCGTCGTAGAGACCACCCTGCTGGCCGAAGATGCGGCTCAACACACGCTGGTTGCTCTGAGCCATAGCGGCGACTTTATTAAAGGCCGTTCCGGCAGCGGGAGCTTTACCATTCACCTGAGCGAAATAAACGGCAGTGGCAGTCTTGACGGCACCGGTGAACTTGCCCGCGGCAGTGCGCTCAACGGCTCCGGCGAGAGCAGGTACATACATGCTCAACTGACCCAGTGAGATTTGGGGTTGGTTATCGGTCTGTGCATTCTTCAAGGCACTGGCGCTCTTGAAGTCCTTCACGTTCTTGGCCATAGCCATAATCTTTTCAGCCTTCTTGTCGGCCTTCACCATCTCGGTGAGCTGCTTCTTCACGGTGGGGTTGTCCCAAGCGCGATAGTCGCCCTTATTGACAGCGGTGAGAGCCACAACGAGCAGTTGGTCGTTTTCTTTACCACATTCGAACAGTTTTGACACTTCGCCAACTTCTGCCTCCTCAAAGGCCCACATCATAGCCTGCTTGGCTCCCTCACCGCCGATGTTCATACGGAGGGTCATGGCGTCGCTTGTGGTGAAACCGGGGCGCTCATTGATGGTGAAGCCTGCCTTGACGGCATTCTTCTCGATGTCTTCGATGGTCTTGTTCTTGGCCAGGAAGGCATTGAGTTGCTTGCGCTTGTCGTTGTAGGTGGCTGTGGTGAACTTGACAGGAGTCAGCACGGCAGCCACGTTATATTTCATCGTGGGAGCCTTGGTGTCGAGCACGGTAGTCACGATAAACACGGGTTTGCCGTCTTGGGGATTGGTCACTTTGATATAGCCCGTGGTGCCTTTGCTCATTTGGCAAACGTCCTTGTATTCGGCCTGAGCGGCACTGTCTGCCGTTTCGGGAGCGAGATAATAGGCCGTATTCTGCCAGATGGTGTCACCCTTCAGACCGTATTTCTTCACCATATCCTGATATTTGGCTGCTTCGGTGCTGAGCGGACTGCCGGCTACAACAGCTTTGATGATGGCTTCGGCCTTGGCCTTATCGTCGATAGCAAACTGACACACCTGCATGCTGTCGGGTGTGGTCTTGGCGTCGATGAGTTTGATGGTGGCGTAATAGTTGCCGTTTTTCTCGCCGTAGGTGGTGAGTTCGGTCGGGGTCACCTGACCAATGCGCATAGAGTCGATGCGGCTGGCTACCACATTGAGCTTGGTTTCAGTGAAAGCGTCTTTCTTCAGATAAACGTTGGCAAAAGGCACATCGGTCTTTGCACCACGCATAATGCGCTCTACGTCTTTGGCGGCGGTGACTTTGCGCAGAGTGTCTTCTACGGCTTCAACCTGCTGCTTGATTTCATCGATGTCTTGGGCGCTGGCGGTGACTTTCACATTGATATACTTGATATCACGACTGGGGGTGCTCTGGAAGAAGAAGTCCTTCACGCTTTCATATTTAGCCTTGAGGTCGTCGTCAGTGAAGTTGATTTCCTTGTCCTCAATGCTTGACGTGGGCACGAAGGCCAGGTCGAGGCTGCAATTGGTGGTATTCTCGTCGAAGTCCATTTTGGCACCTACGGGATTGGCAACCTGACCCAACGACACCATGGCGATGTATTTCTGGGTGGCAACCTCTGCCGGAATACGGCTTTCGCAATAGAGGCAGGCCTCTTTGATGTCGAGAAGCTGCTGGGCTTGTTCGGGGTTCTGCTTCTGGATTTGTGAGATTGACTTGTCGATTTCTTTGAGGAACTGTTTGTAGCCGGCGGCTGACGGCTGTGCACCTACGCGTGCCATCATCAGCATGATCTTCTGGGCATAGGGAATGGCCTGAATGTTGGCCTGGCCGTATTGCAAGGCTTGGGCTACCTGTTCGAGCTGTTGCGGCGTCACAGCGGCAAGAGCGTTCTGCACGTCGGATTTCGAAACGGTGAGACCGAGTTTGTCGGCTTGCTTGCTGATGATGTTCTCTTGAACGAACTGCTGCCAAACGCCTTCACGGATCTGGTCTTTGGCGTCGTCGCTCAACTGACCCGTAACGATTTTGGTGATGGTTTCCTCGTGTTTTACGCGTGCCTCAAGGTCTTCGTAGGTCAACTCAGAACCGTTGACTTCTGCCTCCACGTTGGGACGGGCACAAGAGTTGAGGTCGGTAAGCGTAACAATGAAGAGCAAAAGGGCACCACCGATGACTGACATCAACAATGCCGGTTTGTTTCTAAGTGTTTGTAATGCTGCCATTGATTTTTGTGTATTGTTTTTTTGTTTTAGTGACGTAGGTCGGTTGCCGGCTGCCCGGCTGCCTTGTGGCCGTGGTTTCGTAAGGGCAAATGGCATTGCCCGTCTGAGTTTAGGCCATAAATGACGCGCAAAGATATAAAAAAGTAAGGAAGTGTTTCGTTTTCAGAGCAAAAAAATGGCGTTTTTCGCCTCTTGGTGTCACTCCCGGGCGTAGCTTGCCGTCGGTCAGCTCCGGGTGCGTGGCCGTGGCTGGGTGCGTAGAGGCAGACTGATTTGCGGCACAGTGTCGGTTGTCTCGTTGGTCTGGCCGCCGGCAGGGGGAGTCTCGGGCGGTATGTTGGCCGTGCCGGCTCCGCCTTCACTCTCTTGAGGGGCTGGCATATAGCCGCTGGTCTGCCTGATGCTGTAGCGTGTCATCTCTTCGTTTGAGCGGAAGTGGTCGCCTTCGATGGTGCGGTCGGGGGTGACGATATAGACGTAGCGGTCGGTCCAGAACTCGTGGCGGCTGAGGTCCCAGTAGAGTTGGCTTGTCTTGAAGGTCATGCCTCGGGCAAAGTCTTTGAGAAACACGTGGCCTCTGACATCCCATAAGTTTTGGTTGTAGAGGTAGGCGGTGTCGGCAATGACATAGAGGTCGGGGGTAAATTGCCGCGAGAAGCGTTGCAGGTAGAGTCCTTTGGCAAAGACGTGCCGCGGTGGTGTGGTTTTGTCGTAGACCTCCCACTGCTCTGCGATGACCTTGAACTGCACGCGTCCCGAGTCGCTGTAGAGCATCGAGCAACCCGACGTGGCCATCACGGCCATAGAGTCGCGATGGGTCAGGGGTGCACCCATAGGCGGTGCGTCGCCGCCGCAGGCGGTCATTGCTCCCAGTGACGTGAGCAGGCCTGCAAAGACCAAAAGGCATTGGCCCCAGTGCTTCATCAGTCCACCTTCCATTTCATGAACCAGCGCTCGTTGAACGAGAGGCCGATGCAAAATCTGAGATAGTTCTCGGTGATCATTCCGGCCACTTTGGACTTCACACGCTCATATTGCACGGAGAGATTGAGTATGGAGCGGTTGTTGTAGCTGTTAATGATGGGCAGACCGACACCGGCCGTGACGAGCCAGTCTTTCGGGCCGTCCACGCCGTCCACCTTGGTATAGGGTGAGGTATAGGAGAAGCCAAGACGATAGCGCACACGTTGCTTCCAGCGCAACCCGGTGGGATCGCCCACGTATTCCATACCGAATGCGACCTTGGTCATATCGGTATAGGCGCCTGTTTGTGCCACATAGTCGGGGCGTCCGTCGGGACGGTAGGTCAAAGTGGGCGATTTCACGTCGGCCCATTTCTGCAGACTGTAGTCCACGCCGACACGCAGCGATTTCCCATAGGCCCAGACCAGGCCGGCGCCAAAGGTGTGAGGCAGAGCATAGGCCTGGCGGTTGCTGAGGGTGTCGCCCGAGACGGTATTATTGCTTATGGTTTGGTCATAATATGAGGCTTTTGACTTGATGTCGTGACCCAGGCCATAGGTCAAACCGAGCACGAAAGCATTCTTCCTGCCAATCCTGGCGTTGTATTGCAGACCGAAGTCAAGTTTATAGGTGCGGATGTCGGCCACATACTGGCGGCGGCGCGAGGCCACAGACGTCTGGCTGAACGAAGCCAACACGGAGTGGGTCATATCGCCCCACAGATAGCCGGTATTCACGCCTAACGACAGGGATTTCACCGGGCTCCATCCCACACCGGCATACACTTCGTGCACACCGCCGTCGCCCGAATAGGTATCGGTCTGCGTGAGGTCGCTCTGATTGGCGACTTTATAGCTGTTGCTCAGGTTGTAGCCTATCGTGCTGAAAGGCATCAAGCCGAGCGATACGCCCACGCCGCGCGACACGCGGAAACCCATCGAGAGATAGTCGTAGGAAGTATTGTGGGCGTTGATTTTCTGTCCGTTCTGTTCGAGATTGGCGTTTTGCATCGAAAAGCCCACGTCAAAGAGGAACGAGAGCGAGTCTATATGGGCATACGACGCAGGGTTTTTCACGTTGAGTTCCTGGCCGTTTTGCATACCGTAGGCCAAGCCGGCCATACCCTTGTTGAAACCTTGGGCACGGTCGCTTAAGAGGCCGAAGCCATATCTTGAATAGGGTGAATTGCTGCCATTGGTCTGTGCTTGCAGCGACAGGGCCGAAAAGAACAAGGCTACTGCAAGCAGGCGCTTTGTGGCGTGGAGCGTAGGGAACATTCTATTGGGATTAAGTCTGAATAAATTTCGTCAAAGCCAAGTCTCT
The DNA here is from genome assembly GCA_045124135.1 of Alloprevotella sp. GTDB lineage: Bacteria > Bacteroidota > Bacteroidia > Bacteroidales > Bacteroidaceae > Alloprevotella. Next base: position 74,587 of record JBGVLE010000099.1, on the reverse strand, counting down.
CCGGCGTAGTCATTGGCCGCCTTTGAGCAGGCGGTTGAGGCCTCTGGCCACGAGGTGGCTGTCGGTGAGGATGTTGCGCCTCAAGGCGTCGCTGAAGGCATAGCGGTCGCCGCCGGTAAGGAATATTTTGAGGTTGGGATAGCGCTTTTGGTGATGGCGGATGCAGCCTTGGAGTTCATAGCCAATGCCACGCACCACTCCGGCTCTTATGGCCGTGTCGGTGTCGTAGCCCAGGTCAGGCACCTCGCCGCCGTCCACGTCGATACGGGGCAGGCGGGCCGTGCGGGCGTGCAGGGCTTCGAGCCGCATTTCCACGCCGGGCGAGATGTTGCCTCCCACGTAGAGACCGGCGGCATCAACAAAGTCGTAGGTGATACATGTGCCGGCGTCGATGACCATAAGGTCAGTCTGCGGCACAAGGGTCACCGCACCCACCACAGCGGCAAGACGGTCGGCGCCAAGCGTAGCCGGTGTGCGGTAGGCCACTTTGACGGGAGCGGGTGTCTCACCCGTGACATGCAACACGAGACATCCGGCACGCTGTATCTCACGCATCAGGTCGGCATCGTCTGCGCCCACACTGCACCAAGCCAGCCGTTCGGGGCGATAGTGATGGATGAGACGGGCCACCTGAGCCGCGCAGTCGTGCTCAAATTTCTCTTCGGCCACAAACTCATCGCCGTCAAATGCGGCCACTTTAGTGCGGGTGTTGCCTATGTCTATCGTCAGGTTCATGCCATATAGGCTCGTGAAGAGCTCTCTTGATGGGTGTTGATGCTAATATCGTGCAAATTTACGCCTTGACGGCCGAAAGGCAAAATATCTCTTTGTTTTTTTCAACAGACGGCCCTCGCACCGGGACTAACGTCCAAGCCGCATCATCGCCCTGAAAGCGCCGAGACACACGGGCAGAGCCAAGGCAAAAGAGCACACGTCAGACAGGGCTTGACAACATTCCACGCCGCGCAGCCCCCACACCGTCGGCAACCAAACGATGAGAGGCAGGAAGAAGAGTCCGTTGCGCGCAGCCGCCACCAGATTGGCCCTGAAAGCCGACCCGATGGTCTGCAGATACATATTGGTCAGGACGATAAAGGGGATGAGAGGCCAGGCCAATAGTTGCCAGCGCAGGGCCGAGGCACCTACGGCCACCACCCCGGCCTCATCGCGGAACAAGGCCACGGCCTGTTCCGCCAAAGGCCAGGCCAGAAGCGCGCAGCACACCAGAAACACGGTGCCCACTCTCACACAATAGGCAAAACCGGCCTTGACGCGCCGATAGAGACCGGCACCATAGCAAAAGCCGCAAAGGGGCTGAAAACCTTGCCCAAGCCCTACCACAACGGCATAAAGGAAAAACGAGATGCGCCCCACCACCGACATCCCCGCAATGGCGGCGTCGCCATAGACCCCGGCGGCCACATTGAGCCAAGCCACCGAAACCGAAGCCAGTCCCTGACGCATCAACGAGGGCGAACCGCCGCGTACCATTTCTATAATACACACGCGCGCGAGGCGCTTGAAGCGAAGGCGTATCTGCAAGTCGCGGTGTCGCCGGGCATAGTGCCAAAGCATCGCAAAGCCGGCTGTCTGTCCAATGAACGTGGCCCAGGCGGCACCGGTCAGTCCCCAGTCCAGCACAAAGATGAGCAGCGGATCGAGCACGAGGTTCACTCCGGCCCCCACCATCACGCCTCGCATAGCCAGACGGGCCGAACCGCAAAAGCGTAGTTGGTTGTTGAGCGTCATCGAGGCGGTCATCATCGGCGTGGCGAGCAACACGATGCCGAGGTAGGTCATCGTGGGTGCCATAACCGTGGGCGTGGCGCCGAGCAGACGGCAGAGCCACGGCAGCGTGGCCAGGCCGGCCACGCCGAGCAGCAGGCCCATCGCCAGACTGGCCATCACGCCTGCGCGGGCCATGCGTTGGGCTTCGTCTGTGCAGCGTGCTCCGAGTTGGCGCGAGATGTAGTTGCCCGAACCGTGCCCGAAGAAAAAGCCCACAGCCTGCACCACACACATGGCAGCATAGGCCACGCCCACGGCGGCTGTGCTCTGCGTGTCTATGCGTCCCACGAAACAGGTGTCGGCCATGTTGTAGAAACTCGTGGTGAGCATCGTCAACACAGCCGGCCAGGCCATCTGTCTGACGGCCCGGCCAACGGGTGCCTGCGTGAGCAGCATATAGTTGTCGGTCTGTGGCTGGTTCATGGCTTTTGTGTCAGCCTTTCATTGGTCTTATTTGTTTTCCTTTGCCCTGTTGTGGATTTTGCCGAGCATCTCACACCATACCGAACGCGGGGTTGGCTGCCCTCACGAGTTATTCCCCACAAATGGCTTTGGGCAGCCTCGGTTTGCTATAAGTGAACCTTGGCTGATGTCGGCCACGGCCCATGCGGGGTGCGGTATGCCTTGCATTCCATCAGTTGTCCAATTGGGCCAATGCCGTTTGTAGTCTCTCAATGCTTGACGGACGGAAAGTTCCAAGTCTTGCATTTGGCCGAGACGCTTTGCGGCCACCTGCGCCTTCCATTGCTTGAAAGGTTAGGCCTTGGCAATGGTATAGATTGTAAGAGACGAATATGTTGCTCCGTATCAGCCACGTTGGTCAGATACATCTTTCAGTCAGCAGATTTCATTTTCAGTTGACTACAAAGGTGCAAAAATCTTTTCGGGCGGCAAGGTGTGGCAGCGAAAAAGCGGCACGAGGCGCTGCAATCTCTTTTGTCTTTTTGCCGTCGCGCCAAAAGGGGTATCTTGGGGTAAAGAAAGAGAGAGGCCGCCGCGAAGGCGGTCTTTTTTTGGTTTTCAGGGGCTTACGGCGATACTGACAGTTTTCCCCGGCCTTATGGCAGAAATTTCCGGCCTTATGACAGGCACGCCGGAGCCTATGCCACGAGAATTTTCAAGCCTTCCACCGACGATTTTCTGCATCGCAAAGGTCGCCACCAGCCTTATCATTTTAATTGCCAATGGTTTACAAAAATCACCGAGAGGCCCGGCGAGAGTTTAACCTATTTTACGCGTTTTCTGGCCTAATCTCAATGAATGTTGATTATTGAGCCGACAGCGTCACACAAGAGGAGATTTTCTGAACAAATGGCAAAGGGAACCGAACTGCCGGCGGCGTGGGGCCGTCGGTATGGAGAACGAGAGTCACCACAACCTACAACGCACTGCCCCGCTTTTCTACCCGCCTCCCCCACTGCCAGAGAGGCCTGAAACATTACACCCTCGACAGCTCTGCGAAAGGCCCTTTTGCGACAACCGGCCTCAAACACCAATGTTACATTTTGGACAACTTTTGTGCCTTTCATAAAACACAATAACGCTAAAAATCAGATTTTTATGCATTTCAAACGGAAAACTTCGCCTTTCGCTTTACGCAAACAGCCGTAAGTGTGTGGTAAATAAAGGATTATTTTTTCGCCCAAAATGTACCTTAAAAAATATTTGTATGCGTCGTTTTTTCTCTGTAGTTTTGCAATCGGTTTTGGTATATGTCCAAAACCATTTTTCCATTGCGGCGGTGCGCCGTACCACACCACGAAACAACAACAAAGAATAATAAAATAACCCTCTAAATCCCGTGGAACCTAAGACTTATTCGTACGATGAGGCGTTCAAGGCCTCGCTCGACTATTTCAACGGCGACGAACTCGCCGCTAGAGTCTGGGTGAACAAATATGCCATGAAAGACTCATTCGGGCATATCTTCGAACTTTCACCCACCGACATGCACCGCCGTCTGGCTAAGGAAATCACACGCATTGAGCATAAATATGCCAATCCGCTCAGCGAAGACGAAGTTTTTGAAATGCTCGACCATTTCAAATACATCGTGCCCGCCGGCAGCCCTATGACCGGCATTGGCAACAACTATCAGATTGCTTCGCTCTCCAACTGTTTCGTCATCGGCATCGAAGGCGACGCCGACTCCTACGGAGCCATCATGAAGGAAGACGAAGAGCAGGTGCAACTGATGAAACGACGCGGCGGCGTGGGTCACGACTTGTCGAAAATCCGTCCGAAAGGTTCTCCCGTGAAAAACTCGGCACTGACCAGCACCGGCCTCGTGCCGTTTATGGAACGCTTCTCCAACTCCACCCGTGAGGTGGCACAAGACGGCCGACGCGGCGCCTTGATGCTCTCTGTCAGCATCAAACACCCTGACGCCGAAGCCTTCATCGACGCCAAAATGACCGAAGGCAAAGTGACGGGCGCAAACGTGTCGGTGAAAATCGACGACGAGTTCATGCGCCAGGCCATTGCCCAAAAGCCTTATGTGCAGACCTTCCCCGTCAACGCCACACCCGAGACGGCACAGGTGAGCAAAGAGATTGACGCACACGCCCTGTGGCGCAAAATCGTGCACAATGCATGGAAAAGCGCCGAGCCCGGCGTGCTCTTCTGGGACACCATCCAGCGTGAGAGCATCCCCGACTGCTATGCCGACCTGGGCTTCGAAACCGTATCGACCAACCCCTGCGGCGAAATCCCCCTCTGCCCCTACGACAGCTGCCGCCTGCTGGCCATCAACCTCTATTCTTACGTCATTAACCCCTTCACGGCCGAGGCCTATTTTGATTTCGACCTCTTCAAAAGCCACGTGCGCCTGGCCCAGCGCTTCATGGACGACATCATCGACCTGGAGCAGGAAAAGATTGACCGCATCATCGAGAAGGTGGTGAGCGACCCCCAAACCGACGAGGTGAAACACACCGAACTGCAACTGTGGGAGAAAATCAAGCGCAAGACAGCCATGGGCCGACGCACAGGAGTGGGCATCACGGCCGAAGGCGACATGCTGGCTGCACTGGGACTGCGCTATGGCACACAAGAGGCCACCGACATGGCCGTGAAGGTGCAGCAGACTTTGGCACTGGCCGCCTACGCCTCAAGCGTGGAAATGGCCAAAGAGCGCGGTGCGTTTGAAGTGTTCGACGCCGCACGCGAAGCCAACAACCCCTTCATCCTCCGCATCAAAGAGGCCGACCCCGCACTCTATGAGGCCATGTGCCAATACGGCCGCCGCAACATCGCCTGCCTCACCATCGCACCCACTGGCACCACCAGCCTCATGACCCAGACCACAAGCGGCATCGAGCCGGTCTTCCTGCCCGTATATAAGCGCCGCCGCAAGGTCAACCCCAACGACCCCGAGGTGCGCGTTGACTTTGTCGACGAATCAGGCGACACGTTTGAAGAATATATTGTCTACCACCACAAGTTCCTCACCTGGATGCACGCACAAGGCATCGACACCGACCGCAACTATTCGCAGGCCGAAATCGACGCTCTCGTGGCACGCTCGCCCTACAACAAAGCCACTGCCAATGACGTGGACTGGCTCATGAAAGTGAAGATGCAGGGCGCCATTCAGAAGTGGGTGGACCACTCCATAAGCGTCACCGTCAACCTCCCCTCAGACGTGAGCGAAGACCTCGTGGACAAGCTCTATGTCGAAGCCTGGAAGAGCGGCTGCAAGGGTTGCACCATCTATCGCGACGGCTCACGCTCTGGCGTAATGATCAGCGTGAAAAAGAAAGACGAGCCCAAACCGCCCTGCGAGCCGCCCGTGGTGACCGAGCGACGTCCCGACGTCCTGGAGTGTGATGTGGTGCGCTTCCAGAACAACAAAGAGAAATGGGTGGCCTTTGTGGGTCTGCTCGAAGGACGTCCCTACGAAATCTTCACCGGTCTGCAAGACGACGAAGAAGGCATCGTGCTGCCCAAGACCGTGACCAAGGGCCGCATCGTCAAGCACATCAACCCCGAAGACGGATTGAAGCGCTATGACTTCCAGTTTGAGAACAAACGTGGCTATAAGACCACCGTCGAGGGATTGTCGGAGAAATTCAACAAAGAATACTGGAACTACGCCAAACTCATCTCAGGTGTGCTCCGCTACCGTATGCCGCTCGAAAACGTTATCAAACTCGTAGACAGCCTGCAGCTCGAGAGCGAAAACATTAACACATGGAAAGTCGGCGTGGCACGTGCGCTCAAGAAATATATCTCTGACGGCACCATAGCCCAAGGCCAGAAGTGTCCCAACTGCGGCCACGAGACGCTCGTCTACCAGGAGGGTTGCCTCATCTGCAAACACTGCGGCGCCAGCCGTTGCGGATAAACCGCCCAAACAAGACTGTCATCATTAGGAGTTAGGGGCCTCCCCCTAATTCCTATTTTTATCTCACACCCACTCTTTCAGCATCACGTCATACCCATGTCTATTCTCAACCTCGTCACTCTCTTTGCCCGCCACCCCCAAATCGCGGCACTGGGCCGCATAGCGGACCGTCGGAGCCCGGCCGTCACACTCGTCGAGGGTCTGAAGGGATCGGCTGCGCCTATGGCCGTGGCCGCCATGATGCACCGCTTCACGCCCCGACGGCCCGTGCTCTGCATCTTGAACGACGAAGAGGAGGCCGGCTACTTCTACCACGACCTCACGGCGATGCTGGGCGACGAGCGGGTGCTGTTTTATCCCTCGGCCTATAGGCGTGCGGCCAAATACGGCAGTCGCGACGCGGCCAACGAGATACTCCGCACGGAGGTGCTCGGCCGGCTCGCGCAGGGCGACGCCGTCGTGGTGGTGACCCACCCCGCCCCGATGGCCGAGCGCATAGCCCCGCCCTCCCAGTATCAGGCCACCTCGATCTCTCTTGCCGAGGGCGACACACACAACCCCGACGAATTGGCACGGAAACTCTTCGACCTGGGCTTCCAACCCAAAGACTACGTCTACGAACCCGGCGAATATGCCCTGCGCGGCAGTCTGCTCGACGTGTGGTCGTTTTCGTCGGAACTGCCCTACCGCATCGACTTCTTTGGCGACGACATCGACAGCATACGCACCTTTGAGGTGCAAGACCAACTCTCCAAAGAGCGCAAGACCGGCGTCACCATCGTGGGCAGTCCGGCCCTGCGCAACGCGGGCGCCATCCCCTTCACCGACTGCCTGCCGCCCGACACCCTGCTGTGGGTCAAAGACCTCAGTTTCACGGCCGAAGTGGTTGACAGGATATGGGAAGACGGGTTTGCACCGCAGGCAGCGTGGCAAGACGAGACGGCGGAGAGCGCCGTGGTGCCGTCTAAGGAAAACTGCCTTGCCGACAGTGCCGCCGTCTTGCCCGGTCTGCTCGCACTGCAACGCATCGAGACCTCTTCGCGGCCCGACACCGTGGCCAACGCCCGCCTCAGTTTCCACACCGAGAGCCAACCGCTCTTCCACAAAAACTTCACGCTGCTGGCCGACACCTTCATGCATCATCTCTCCGAGCGGCATAGGGTCTTCGTGCTGGCCGACAGCCACAAGCAGAACGAGCGTCTGAAAAACATTCTGACCGAAGAGGCCGAGCGCAAGGGACTGCCGCCCGAGGCCACCGCCTTCACGCCCATCGAGCCTACTCTCCACGAAGGTTTTGTCGAGACTGAGCTCGGCCTGTGTCTATTCACCGACCACCAGATCTTTGACCGCTTCCACAAATACCGCCTCCACACAGACCACGCCCGCGACGCAAAAATGGCCATCTCGCTGCGCGAACTGATGCAGTTTAAGCCAGGCGATTTTGTGGTACACATCGACCACGGCGTGGGGCGGTTCACCGGTTTGGTGCGTGTGCCGGGCGAAGACGGCTCTATGCGCGAAATGATCAGACTGGCCTATCAAAACGACGACGTGGTGCTCGTGTCGATCCACTCACTTCACAAGGTTTCGAAATACAAGGGCAACGAAGGCCAGGCGCCACATCTCTCGCGGCTCGGCACGGGCGCTTGGGAGAAGATGAAAGAGCGGACGAAGAAAAAAATTAAAGACATCGCCCGCGACCTTATCCGTCTCTACGCCAACCGCAAGGAAGCCGAGGGTTTCGCTTTCAGCCACGACTCGTTTATGCAACATGAGCTCGAGGCCGGCTTTGCCTATGAAGACACCCCCGACCAGTTGCGCGTCACCGCCGAGGTGAAGGCCGACATGGAAAGCCGGCGCCCTATGGACCGCCTGGTGTGTGGCGACGTAGGCTTCGGCAAGACCGAAATAGCCGTGCGTGCCGCCCTCAAAGCCGCCGCCGACAACAAACAAGTAGCCGTGCTCGTGCCCACGACCGTCCTGGCCCTCCAGCACTACCACACTTTTGCCTCGCGGCTTAAGGACTTTCCTGTCAAGGTAGATTATCTGAGCCGCGCCCGTACGTCTGCGCAGACCCGTCAGATATTAAAGGAGTTGGCCGAAGGGCAAATCAACATTCTCATCGGCACCCACAAACTCATCGGTGCGTCGGTCAAATGGCACGACCTGGGCCTGCTCATCATAGACGAGGAACAGAAATTCGGAGTCGCCGTCAAAGAAAAGTTGCGCACGCTCAAGACCAACATCGACACGCTCACAATGTCGGCCACACCTATTCCGCGCACCCTCCAGTTCTCTCTGATGGGTGCCCGAGACCTTTCTGTCATCCAGACTCCGCCGCCCAACCGCCGCCCCATACAGACCGAGGTGCACCCCTTCAGCCACGAAGTGATTGCCGACGCCGTGAACTTTGAAATGAGCCGCAACGGACAGGTCTACATCGTGACCAACCGCATCTCGGCCCTGACCAACTTGCAGCATCTCGTAGAGCAATACGTCCCAGATGCCCGTGTGGCGACGGGACACGGCCAGATGCCGCCGAGCCAGTTGGAGCAAATCATCACGGGCTTTATCAACTACGACTATGACGTATTGATATCGACCACCATCGTAGAGAACGGCATCGACATCCCCAACGCCAACACCATCATAATAGACGGCGCCCATCACTTCGGCCTCTCCGACCTGCACCAAATGCGTGGCCGCGTGGGCCGCAGCAGCCGCAAGGCGTTTTGCTACCTGCTGGCACCGCCGCTCTCCCTCTTGCCCGACGACTCCCGCCGCCGGCTCGAGGCGTTGGAGAACTTCAGCGACCTGGGCTCGGGCATACACATTGCCATGCAAGACCTCGACATTCGCGGGGCCGGCAACCTGCTGGGCGCAGAGCAAAGCGGCTTCATCGCCGACCTGGGCTACGAGACCTATCAGAAAATCCTGGCCCAGGCCGTGGCCGAGCTCAAAAACGACGAGTTTGCCAGCCTTTATGCCGACAGTGAGCAGCAGACGGACATTCCCTCTGGCGACTTCTTTGTAGACGAATGCAACATCGAGTGTGACTATCGCGCCTTCTTCCCTGAGACCTATGTGCCCGGTGCCTCCGAGCGCATGTTGCTCTATCGCGAGCTCGACGCCATCTCCACCGACACGGCGCTCGAGGCCTTCCGCACACGTCTCATCGACCGTTTCGGCCCCGTGCCGGCAGAGGGTGAGGCCCTGTTGCGCATTGTCCCGCTACGCCGCTTGGGGCGCAAAGCCGGTGCGCAACGCATGACGCTGGGCAAGAGCCGCATGACACTCTATTTCGTAGGCGACACCGACAGTCCCTTCTACGGGAGCGAGACTTTCGGGCGCATCATCGAATATGCCACGAGATACTACCGCCGCTGCCGTCTGGACGAGCGCAAAGGCAAACGCCTCATGACCGTCACCGGCGTCAACTCCGTGGAGCAGGCCTTACAGACCATGCAGGTGATGTTAGGCGTTGAAAGTTGACCTTTTAACCGAAAATAATCGTAAATTTGCAGCCGACTAAGCCGACTAAGGCCGGCTGCTATTTTGTTTATTGCCAAACACCGCACAGTCACAACAACAAACACCTATATTATTATGGAGAAAACTATTCGCCTGGAACTAAACCAGACTATCCCTTTCATCAAAGATTCGGCCCTTGAGGCTCTCCGTCCGGCCGCCGACAAAGCCGCCCAAGCCCTGGCCGACAACACCTGCCCCGGCAACGATTTTCTCGGTTGGCTTCACCTGCCCTCTTCCATCACGCCCGAACTGCTCGCAGAAATAAAGGCAACCGCTGCCACACTGCGCGAAAAGTGCGACACCGTCGTGGTGGCCGGCATCGGCGGCAGTTATCTCGGCGCCCGTGCCGTGATTGAGGCCCTCTCCGACAGTTTTGCCGCCCTCAAGGCTACGGCCGGCAATCCGCTCGTGCTTTATGCAGGCAACAACATTGGCGAAGACTATCTCTCAGAACTTTGCTCGTTCCTCAAAGACCGCCGTTTCGGCATCATCAACATATCCAAGAGCGGCACCACCACCGAGACCGCACTGGCTTTCCGCCTGCTGCGCACCCTCTGTGAGACGACCCGTGGCAAGGAAACGGCTCGCGAAGTCATCGTGGCCATTACCGATGCCAAGAAAGGTGCTGCCCGTGTCATGGCCGATAAAGAAGGCTACCGCAGCTTCATCATCCCCGACAACGTAGGTGGCCGTTTCTCCGTGCTCACTCCCGTGGGCCTGCTCCCCATCGCTGTGGCCGGTTTCGACATCGACGCCCTCGTGGCCGGTGCCGTGGCCATGGAGCAAGCCACTGCCGCCGACGTGCCTTTTGCACAAAACATCGCCAAACAATATGCCGTGGTGCGCAACGCCCTCTACCAGGACGGCAAAAAGATTGAAATCCTCTCCAACTTCCAACCCAAGCTCCACTATATGAATGAGTGGTGGAAACAGCTCTACGGCGAGAGCGAAGGCAAAGACGGCAAAGCCATCTTCCCGGCAGCCGTCGACCTCACCACAGACCTGCACTCAATGGGCCAATGGATACAGGAAGGAGAGCGCACCATATTCGAAACGGTCATCTCTGTTGAAGAGCCGAACCACGAACTGCACGTGCCGGCCGACGACGAAAACCTCGACGGCCTCAACTTCCTCGCCGGCAAGCGCGTGGACGAGGTGAACAAAATGGCCGAACTGGGCACGCGTCTGGCCCACGTAGACGGCGGCGTGCCTTGCCTGCGTCTGGTGATGCCGGCCCTCAACGAATACCATCTGGGCGAACTCATCTACTTCTTCGAGCACGCCTGCGGCATCAGCGGTCTCATCCTCGACGTCAACCCCTTCAACCAGCCCGGTGTGGAGGCCTACAAGAAAAATATGTTTGCCCTGCTCGACAAGCCCGGTTACGAAGCCGAAAGCCAGGCCATCAAAGCGCGTCTCGGCAAATAACTTCACACACGATAATGCTTAATCAAAACCATAAGCCAATGGCCGAGACCATCACCTCGGCCATTGCGCACTACGACCAAGCGCACGGCCGGGGCCACTTCGCCCCGAGAGCCGTGCTCTTTGATATGGACGGGGTGCTCTTCGACTCAATGCCACACCACGCCACCTCATGGGCGGCCGTGTGCACCCGTTTCGGACTGAAGATGAGTCCCGAAGAGGCCTACATGCACGAAGGACGCACCGGCGCGGCCACCATCAACATCCTCATGCAACGCTATCACGGCCGCGAAGCCACTGCCGACGAGATACACGACATCTATGCGGCCAAATGCGAAGCCTTCAACGCTTGTCCCGAAGCCGTTCGCATACCCGGAGCCTACGAGGTGACCCGCCGGGCCATGGCCGAGGGGCTGAAGATAGGCGTGGTGACAGGCAGCGGCCAGAAATCGCTGCTCGACCGTCTGACGGCCGGCTTCCCCGACTGCTTCACCCCCGACCGCATCGTCTCGAGCGCCGACGTGACCCACGGCAAGCCCCACCCGGAACCTTACCTGCGTGGCCTCGACAAGATGGGCGTCGAAGCCCATGAGGCCATCGTGGTGGAGAATGCCCCGCTCGGCATCCGGGCCGCCGTTGCAGCTGGCATTTTCACCATTGCCGTCAACACGGGGCCTCTGCCAGACGACGTACTCCTGGCCGAGAAGCCCGAACTGCTCTATCACAGTATGGCCGAACTGGCCGAGTCGCCCATCTTCGCCTATCGCGACTGAAGGCCGGCCGGAGGCGGGAGGTTCAAAAAGACGGGGCGGTCGTGACACGTCGGAAAGATTTTTTCACAAAACACTTTCGCCCGAAGCCGAATGGCAGACACGACAAACGGAAATAAGCTCCGAAATCCCGCCAAAACACTTTTGATAGGTCAAAAACAGGGACAAGAAAAACGGGAATAAGGACAGTTTCGACGGGAATAAGGACAGAAAATCGCGGCCTTAGCCCCGCAACCCTCTCAAACAGAGCGGAGAAGACCAAATCGGCCCTCTCCGCTTTTTTCTTACCTCAAAGGTAAGGCCAAAACGGGGACAACCAAAAGACAAAACGACGGGAGAACGGCTGAAGACGGGCGGCTCACGGCGTGGTCACACCCGCCACTCCGCACATCGCCTGCGCATTTTCAGCCTCAGCCCACATTTCTTTCTCTAAAAAATCGCGTTTGTCAAAATAATCGTACCTTTGTCGGCACAACCTTATTTCGAAACGACTGCATTGAAGCCCCTTGCGGCCGAGACGCGGCCTGCATCGTCAATATGAAAAACACACCCAAGAAAACACCGGCCTATCACGCTAAAGTCAAAGCCGACAAGGCCGACAAGATTTATGTGGATATCCTCGCACGGCTCATCGATGGCAAACGCTATCGCGACCCCAACTATTCGGCAGCACAACTCGCCACCGACCTCGGCACGGACAAGCGCTATCTGGCCGCTGCCATCGCCCTGGGGTCGGGCGGCAACTACAACACGCTGGTCAACAGCTTCAGGCTGCGCGACGCTTGCAGGATGCTGAGAAGTGCACACCATGCCAACATGACGGCCGAAGAAATCGGACTCATGGCGGGCTTCTCTTCACGTCAGGCTTTTTATCTGGCTTTCAAAAAAGCCTACCACATCACGCCTCGCCACTATCGCCTGACCGGCACCGACGAGGCGGCGGTGTGACACCCCGAAGCCATGACTTATGCGTGCGCAGGCCAAGGGCCAAATTCCATCAGCCCGGCCAGACCAACGGGACAAACGACAAGACGCCTTCCCGGGAAATTCATGGTGGCCCTCCACCCGTTTCCCCCACAAAACAGTCGCTGTCTGCAATCACTTTTCCCTATTTTATGCTACCACAAAAAGAACGTAATGACATAGCCCGACTGGTTCGCCGACAGGTGGTGCCGGCCATGGGTTGCACCGAACCCATCTGCGTGGCTCTGGCCGTAAGCAAGGCCCGTGAGTTGCTCTCGCAGACACCTTGCAGCGTAGACATCCGCTTGAGTACCAACATTCTGAAAAACGCCATGGGCGTGGGCATTCCGGGCACGGGTATGGTGGGACTGCCCATTGCCGTGGCCCTCGGCGTCTTGGTGGGACGCTCTGAATACGGACTGGAATGTCTGCGCGACTGCAAGCCCGAAGACGTGGAGCGGGGCAAGGCCTTCGTCGACTCCGGAGCCATCTCTATCGCGCTGGCCGAAAAGGCACCCGACAAACTCTATGTGGAGGCCGAACTGAAAACCACCGACGGGCACAAGGCTCTGGCCGTGATTGCCTGCGAACACACCCACTTTGTCAGACTTGAGAGAGACGGCCAACCACTCGGCGTCACGACTGTGGCCAATGAGACTGAGGGCAATGGCGGCGAAGACGACACGCCCCAACTCACTTTGAAAAAAGTGTTTGACTATGCCACCACGACGCCGCTCGACGAAATCGCGTTCATCGACGAAGCCCGGAAGCTCAACGACGCGGCCGCACAACAATCACTCGAAGGCAACTACGGTCACCGGCTGGGCAAAGCCTTGTCTCGGCCGCTCGGCCGAGGCATCATGGGCGAGAGCATCTTCTCACACATACTCTCCAGCACGGCTCTGGCCTGCGACGCCCGAATGGCAGGCGCCATGATACCGGTGATGAGCAACTCCGGCTCGGGCAACCAAGGCATCTGTGCCACCAACCCCGTGGTGGTGTTTGCCCGCGAAAACCACAACACGCCCGAAGAACTCACACGCGCCCTGATGCTCAGCCATCTCACGGCCATCTATATCAAGCAACATCTTGGTGCCCTCTCGGCACTGTGTGGATGTGTGGTGGCTGCCACCGGATCGAGTTGCGGCATCACACTGCTTATGGGCGGCGGTTATGCCGAAGTGTCGGCAGCCGTGAAGAATATGATTGCCAACCTCACGGGCATGATTTGCGACGGCGCCAAACCAAGTTGCGCGCTCAAGCTCACCACCGGCGTGAGCACGGCCGTACTCTCGGCTATGCTGGCCATGCAGGGCGAATGTGTCTCAGCCGTCGAGGGCATCATCGACGACGACGTGGACCTCAGCATCCGCAATCTCGTCTCCATAGGAGCCGACGCCATGAACGAGACAGACCGGCTCGTGCTCGACATCATGACTCATAAATCAACCAAATAATCTAATCGCTATTTTCAAATGAAGAAAACCTTTGTTACCCTATCTCTTCTGGCTCTGGGCGGCCTTTCGGGCAGCCTGAATGCCCAGGTGGTGGACATTTCGCCACGGCCTCACTCCATCACGTGGGGCTCGGAAGCCTTTGCAAGCCCCGCCTCTTATGTGCTCACAGGGGGCGAAACGGCCGATGCCGACGCCGTGGCCCTGCTGAGCGAAACCTTGACCATCGGCGCCACCGGCGTCAACATTACCATCGGTGAACGCGGCGACGCCGCCGTGAGCAGCGTCGAGAGCCTCATACCGGCCAAAGCCCAAGGCTACTACCTGAACGTCAGCCCCGAAGGTGTGGTCATTGCCGGCAACGACTCGGTCGGCACGTATTATGGCGTACAGACCTTCTTGCGCATTGCCTCGCAACCGCAAGTAATGTCGGCCACCGTGACCGACTGGCCCGACGTGCTTGAACGCGGTGCCATCGAAGGTTTCTATGGCAACCCGTGGAGCACCACCGACCGCAAACGCCAGTTCCAGTTCTACGGCCGCAACAAAATGAACATCTACGTCTACGGTCCCAAAGACGACCCCTACCACCGTGCACGCTGGCGCGAGCCCTACCCTGCCGCCGAACTGGCCGTCATTCAGGAACTCGTGGCCGAAGCGTCCAAAAACAAGGTGCAGTTTGTCTGGGCCATTCACCCGGGCAACGACATCCAGTGGAATAATGCCGACAGCCTCAACGTGGTGAACAAACTCGAGAAGATGTACGCTGCCGGCGTGCGCACCTTTGCCGTCTTCTTCGACGATATCTATGGTGAAGGCGAAAAGGCCGACAAGCAGGCCGGACTGCTCAACTACATCACCGACGAGTTTGTCAGGAAACACGCCGACGTGGCGCCGCTCATCATGTGCCCCACACAATACAACCGAAGCTGGAGCAGCGGCAGTTACCTCACTACACTCGGCACGCAGATGTACCCCGAAGTGCGCATCATGTGGACCGGAAACAGCGTGGTCGATATGATCAACAAGAGCGATATGGACTGGATCAACGCCCAGATTAGCCGCAACGCCTTCATCTGGCTCAACTATCCCGTCACCGACTATTGCAGCTCACACCTGCTCATGGGTCGCACCTACGGCAACGACCTCAACATCGCCGAGCAGCTCAGCGGTTTTGCCTCCAACCCGATGGAGTATGCCGAGGCCTCAAAGGTGTCGCTCTTCAGCATTGCCGACTACACCTGGAATATGGCCGACTATGACGACGCCGCTTCGTGGGAACTCGCCATAAGGGAACTGATGCCCACACATACTTGGGCCTTCCGCACCTTCTGCGAGCACAACATCGACCTCGGCGTCACCACCCACGGCCTTCGCCGCGAGGGCGAATCTGCCACCTTCCGCGTGGCTCTGGCTCAATATCAGACAGCCATGACCGGCGGATACGACGCCGAGGCCGTAGCCAAGATGAAAACGGAATTTGACACCATCCTGTTGGCAGCCAACGAACTGCTCGCATCAACCGACGAACCCGAAATGATGGGCGAGATCACGCCATGGGTGCAGGTGATGAAATACATCGGCGAGCGCGGACAACTCGTCATGGACCTTCACGCCAACCTCGCCGCCGAGAAGCCCGAAGACTTCATTGCCAACTATCTCAAGATTGACTCGCTCCAGACGCTGCAGAAGGCAGTGATTTCGCGCGACTTCGCCGGCTCGATTGTGCATCCTCACCCCGTGGTGGGCGCACAATATGTGGAGCCCTTCCTCAAGTCAGAACTCAACCAGCTCGTCAGCGACTACAAGAGCCGCTTTGACTATCGCCTCGACGTGTTCCCCGCCGTAGTGATCGACGATGGCGCCTACTATGTCAAATACAACAACCGCCTGCTCACCAACGCGACAGACGGAGGCACGGGTGGCAATCCCATCTTCAAACCTTCGGTGGACGACGTCAAGCCCCAGCGCCAGGTGTGGAACATCAGACAAGACGCTGAGACTGGCCGCTACAAAATCACCAACGCACAAGACGGCCGCTATATCAACGAAAAAGGCGCCTTCACCGAGAACGATGCCACCAACCCCTACGAGTCGGCCTGGCACTCCTATAATATCTATCGCCTCAACAACCGCTATGCCATCCAGAACGCAGGCAGTGCAGGCAACAACTATTGGACGGCTTCAAGCCTGCAAATCAGCAAAGGCTCCAACACGGCCTACAATCCCTCAAACTTCATCTTCGAAATCCAACCCACCGACGGCGACAAGACCTATCCCGTGATAGAGGCAGACAAGACCTACTGCATCACCGTGGGCGATCTTGCACTCACCAACACCGCCATCAAAGGCACGGGAGGCTATCCGCAGTTCAAGGCGAAGAAGGCTACCGACAGCACCAAATCACAAGAGTGGACCATCACCGTCGATGCCACGTCAAACCGCTACAAGATTGTGTCGGCTGCCGACAGCCGCTACATCAACGAGATGGGCGAGTTTGGTACCAACAGCTACATCGCTTCGTGGAACACCTACGAGCTTGACGAGGTGGGCGGCATGTTTGCCATCCGCAACGGCGGCGACGCCGGCACCAACTTCTGGACCTTCGGCAGCAACCGCATAGGCAACACGGGCACAGAACGTGCCGAAAGCTATCTCTTCACTATCTCTCTCTCGCCCCGCTCCACAAGCATCGGCTCTGCCGTCAGCAACACCGTGCTCACCTACACCGTGACCGCCGACGCCATCCGTGTGAACGGTGCCACCGGTCTGCAAGAACTTCGTCTCGTCGACCTCCAGGGTCGTGCTGTCCGCTCATCGCGCGGTCTCGACGTGATTTCCACCGCAGGCCTCGACCACGGCCAGTATGTGCTCGTCATTTGTGGTGCCGGCTGGCAGCAGTCCACCAAAGTGATGTTCTAAGGCTGCACAACCTACCTATCTCTATAATTCATTGCCCCACCTTGCTGCGTCAAGGCGGGGCAATGTTGTTTTGTATCGAATGATGACTGGCCGCGGGCCGGCAGTCAAACCAATCGCTGCGGGCTGGTTTCGGTTCTAATTCAGTAGTCGTGTGTGGCTGGTATTTCTCACGACTGCTTGTTTCTGCCATTTTGCCGACGGCGCAAGTGGTGCTTGATCCAGAGATAATAGCCGGTGAGCGGCAGGGTGGCACCGATGAGGGCGGCCAAGAAGTTGAGCAGCCGCGTGAGCCAGCCCAGCCAACTGCCCGTATGGACCATGTAAACTCCAGCACGCACATGTGTGCCACGGTCGGCTTCGGCATAGGGGCGATTGGCGGTGAGGCGGCCCGTCTGCGGGTCGAAGTCGTAGGTATCTGTGGCGCGCAGACTGCGGCGTCCTTCAGGCACCACGCCGGCCGTACCGTCGCTGATGGTGATTTGGCGATAGCGGGCATTGGCCTTGGCCACCTGTTCAAACACCTGCTGCCAATGGGCAAACATCGGCTTTTCAGACGGATTGGGCACCACGCGAGAAGTCTCGGCCGCGTTCTGGCTGTCGGGGCGACCATGACCGTAACCGCGGCCCTTATCCCTGCCACCTTGACGACCGTCGTGGCGGCCACCGTCTTTACCCGAGGGCCGACTGCCGTGATGACCGCCATCAGCCGAAGTTTCCACGCCAAACAGGCCATAGAAACCGGAGCGATACCAACCAAACGACCACTTGAGTCCCGTCAGTGCCATCGCCAACAAAAATATGGTGGCATAAATACCCCCGGCCACATGAAGGTCGTGCCAGAAGCGGTGCCAGCCTTTGTTGATTTTGATGGTCAGGCTCTTGCGCAGGGGCTTGTGTTTGTTGCAAAGCCACATAAGGATGCCGGTGATGAGAATGACGACAAGCATCAGGACGGAAGTGCCGACTAACCACTTGCCTGCCGGCATGCCGCCGTCGGCTGTCTGGGAGGGACCGAGGAGCCAGCGGTGCAGACGGAACATCGTGTCGAAAAACGGCAGGCGCTCGTTGCGACCTTTCACCTCGCCGGTGTAAGGGTCCACGAAGACCGAGGCACGGCGCGGCTTTGAGAGGGCCACCTGCCAGGTGCGATCGGGCCCAGGACAAACGGTGATGGACATAGCCTGAACACTGTCGGGCAGCATGGCCTGCACACGGGCCATAAGGCTGTCGATGGACAGAGGGGCCGCCTTCACCTCGTCCACATAATAGAGGTCGTGGCGCACAGACTGGGTGGTTTCAGGCTCATACACCAACATGGCTCCCGAGAAGCAAACCAGCGTGATGAACACGTCGAAGGGCACTGAGAGCCACAAATGAATTTTTCGGAAGATTTTTATCATGGGATGCATTGTTTTTAGGAATTGAGAGTTAATGATTCATTCCCTCAAAAAGCCGGCCAATTATTGAGGCAATAGGCCATCATCTGCCTGCACTATTGGCAGTCCAGTCGGCCCACGGCCCCAATCTCGTCGGCCTCGACTGTGAGACCCGGCGTCGCCGTTGCCGTAGCGGGGTCTATGGCGTAGACGGTGGGCAGAGCGCCGTCTGTAGTCACCACGGTGACGTAGCAGAGGCCGTCTTCTACGTAGGGCATCTTGCTGAACGAAGAGATGAGGTCGGCATCGGGCAGCCCCGTGACGTAACGAAACTGGCGGCTCTCGCCGTCGAAGAGGGCAAGACGGGTCGTACCGTTGCCCAGCACGTTGAGCCCTTTTGTGTACATCTGAAGCAGGAAACAGTCGCCCGACACGTGCCAGAAGCGATACAGGGGATTGCCGCCCGAGGCCGTCTCAATGTCGAAGAAGGCATAGTCGGGGTCAAAACAATTCTGCCCTGCCTTGATGCGCATCACGCCCGAATTGTGGCTGGTATGCTGGCGCGGGTCGGTGCAGCTTTTGGCATAGGCGGGCGAAAACACATAGACGTCGCCATTGTCGGCCGCCCAGATGGTCTGGTAGTAAGCCGAGCGCATACGTCCGGCCGCCCAACTCATCTCGCCGGTCTTGATGATGGTGGGATTGGTAAAGGTGTCGTCATCGAACACGGCCACCCAGCAAGTATCAGGATATTGCGTATTGGTGAGCGTCCCGGCCACGTATGAGCCACCGCCGGTTCCGCCACTGCTTGTATTGACCAGGTCTTCACTGCCCGGCAACACGCCACCGGCAGCCACGGCGTTATAGGCTGATTGGTTCACGCGGTCGGTGGCATCGGCCGAAACTATCACCTCGCCCAATTGGCCTTGCAACGGATGCAGTTTGACATTCACAGTCTTGCCCCCCTTTCGGCAAACTGTTTTTCTGCTCCATTGTGGCATAACCGATGGCAGAGACTTGCAGCGTATAGTCGCCTTCAGGCACGGCCAGACGGTAATGGCCGCCAGCGTCGGTGGCGGTGTGGCGATGGGTTCCCTTGAGCCGCACAATGGCCGAAGGCACTGCCTCGGCATCGTCGGCACTCACACTGCCTGTCAGCACAGCCTCAGCCGTTTGGGCTGAGACGGTCTCAACGCCCAGACACCACAGGGCACCACACACATATAAGATAGCTTTCACATACACTTTCATTTTCACGTCTTGCTTAGTTTGTTGCTCTTGTAGGGCAAGTCACGCTTCGCTCTTCTCGGTCCCATACGATGCCGCCCACCGGCCAGGTCGCTCACAATAGGATTTCCACAAACGAGCCGACACGCAAGGACAAAAAAATAGCGTTCAGTCATGAAGTTCATAGGAATGTTCTTTCGGCTTCAGCTTGGCATAGTCCCCCGACAAAGATTGGGAGGTCTAAGCTCGCGTCTGGCACAAAAGTTCAAAAACTGGACTTACGTGATTGGACACTACGCATTTTGTATTTCGAGGGCAAGATTAGGGCATTCACGCCATTCCCACACTACCCGCTTTCGGGTATTTTGCGGCTCCGGCCGGTTAGGAATGCAGAAAAAATTAATGGAGGCACCGTCGCTTCGGGCCTCCATTAACCAACACAAAAACTAAACTAGACTTAACTAAACTATAAGTGCGTTGTCATCACGACAACTTGATATCGCAAATATATAGAATAAGTTTGTTGAAATGCAAATGTTTCGCAGGATTTTCCAGCAAATCCCCTGTTTTTTAACAATTCGTTCCGTTGGAAGGCTGTTTTATCAGGGTTTGACAGGGATACAGTGGCCACTGCCGAGCGCAATGAGGTAGTGGTCGAGCACGGTCATGGCGGCCATTGCCTCTACCACGGGGACGGCCCGCGGCAACACGCAGGCATCATGACGCCCACGCGCTTTCACCACCGTGGGATTGCCGGAGAGGTCGACCGTGGGTTGCTCGCGCAGCAAAGTGGCGACGGGCTTGAAGACCACACGGAAATAGATGTCGGCACCGTTGCTGATGCCGCCCTGTACGCCGCCGCTTCGATTGGTGGCGACGGTGACGGAGCCGGCGGCATCGGTGGTGAAGTGGTCGTTTTGCTCGCTGCCGCGCTGACTGACGCCCTCGAAGCCCATACCGTAGTCAAAGCCCTTGACGGCATTGATGCTGAGCATGGCAGCACCCAAATCGGCGTGGAGTTTGCCAAACGCAGGCTCGCCAAGCCCCACGGGACAGCCGCTCACCACACCGGTGATGATGCCTCCGATGGTGTCGCCTTCAGCTTTGACGGCCTTGATGAGGGCAGCCATTTCTTCAGCCACATCAGGGTCGGGACAACGCACAGGATTGGTCTCGACGAGCGAGAGATCGAGTTCGGTATAGGGCCGTCCTATGGCAATGGAGCCCACCTGAGAGGTATAGGCCGTGACGCTTATGCCCAGCTGACGCAGAGCCAGTTTGGCAATGGCACCGCCTACACAACGCGAAATAGTCTCGCGGGCAGACGAACGGCCGCCGCCACGGTGGTCGCGCACGCCGTATTTCTTGAAGTAGGTGAAGTCGGCATGGCTCGGGCGGAAGAGTTGGCGCAGATTGTCGTAGTCTGACGAGTGTTGGTTTTCGTTGCGCACGAGGAAGCCTATGGGACATCCGGTGGTTTTGCCTTCAAACACGCCGGAGAGTATCTCGACGCGGTCGCTCTCTCGGCGGGGCGTGGTGAGGGCGCTTTGTCCCGGACGGCGGCGGTCGAGTTCACTCTGAATGAAATCAAGGTCGAAGTCGAGACCGGCAGGCACGCCGTCGACGATGCCGCCTACGCCGGGCCCGTGACTCTCGCCGAAGGTGGTGAGCCGAAAGAGGGTGCCAAAGGTGTTCATAATGTAGTTGGGGTGTTAATGTGTTGGAGAAATATGCGATCGCTTGAGGGCTGGCAAGCAGACAATGGCTCGAGCGATTAGACGAGGAACCGGAGTGACGGGTGAAAGGGTTAAGGCCAACAAAGAGCCGTCGTGCCTCATCCCTTTCAGACTCGACAACCCGTCGCGCCGTCGGCCTGATCAGTGATGGCAATGGCAGTGGTGGTCGCCACAGTGTTCGCCTTCGTCGTGGCCGCCGCAGTGGCAGTCGCCGCCACATTCGTCACAGCCGCAACCACAACCTTCGCCGCTCATCATATTGAGCAGGCCCTGGATTTCTTCGGCTGTGGCCGGACGTGAGGTTACAACGGTGCCACGAAAGTGCAGGTCGCGACCGGCAAGCGGATGATTGAGGTCGACCACCACTTCGTTGGCTTTCACTTCAAGCACAAGGCCTTGGAAACGGTTGCCATCAGCATTGACCAAAGGAATGACAGCACCGGGATAGATGGCTTTGTCGTCAAAACGGCCGTCGATGGTAAAGACATCCTTGCCAAGCGTGATGACATGCTCGTCGACATAAGGTCCATAAGCCTCGTCAACGCTCAGAGTGAAATCGAAGGTTTCACCCTCGGCCAAAGGAGCGATTTTCTGCTCAAAAACGTCAAGCGCCACGCCCAAGCCGGTGATGAACTGAAAGGGATGATCGGCGGGAGCGCGCTCAATGAGCTCGTGGATGCCTTTGCTGTTGTCTGAAAAAAGGTCGTAGGCAACGGTGATGTACTGGTGATTGTTTTGTGTCATTGGTTTATGTTATTCTTTTAGGTTTTGTCTTGTCTCTTTGACTTTTTGTCTGTTAGACGCTGAGTCTCAGAGTCATATGTTTTAATCAAACTCAAGATGGAAAGTGCTCACGAGCTGGCCGATATCGGGATGGCGGGCAATGATTTGTTCGAGCTGCTCGCGCCGCGAATAGACTTTGGCGCCGGGCGCCGAGGCCAAGACGTTGAAATTAAGGGTGATGTGACCGTTGTGGAGGGCCGACTGCAGATGTGCCAGAATGGCTTGCTCGAAAGGCTTCATGAAGCGCACCACCTGCTCATTCTCTACCGACACTTCAACGGTCCAGTCGTTTGTGAGACGCGGCGTAATGTTCTGCATACGGCCTGAGGTGGCACGCTGCTCTTCGGGCAAAGCGGCGGCAAAGCGGCGCCATTCGAGCACAAGGTCTTCGTTGGTGAAGGCCCTTTCCTCGGTGGCGGGGACAATATGAGGCGCGGCTGCAGAAGTATTTGCCGAAGCTGGAGCTGTCGGTGTGGACGTGGTCTCTGGCTTGGCCGTGCCCACAGGGCGTATGGAAATGGTCTGGATGCCTGTGGGACGATGAGCGGTGACAGGCTTGGCCAATTGGGGCTTAGGTGCCGGAGCCGGTGTGGCCGGTGTGGCCACTTGTGGAGTCGTGTGAGCGGATTGTGCCGGCTTGACCGGAGTCTGCACCTGTACTTGAGCCGGTGCGGTGGCTGTTTTGCTGTGGTTGAAGATGGGTTTGAGTTGCTGTGTAGGGCTAGGCCCACACGCTTCGGCGTCTTCTTCACACTGCGCAATCTCAATGAGTGTTATCTCCACGAGAAGGCGTTTGCTGGAGGTGGTGCGATGATTGATGTCGCACTGGTTGCAAAGGCGCAGCGCCTTGTAGAGGAACGACGGCCGACAACGGGCCGCTTGCTCACGATAGCGCTCGCCTTCGGCCGAAGAGGCCTCGAGAAGTGGGAGCGTCTGAGCATCACGGCTCACCAGAAGGTCGCGGAAATGAGCCGCCAGACCACTGATGAAATGCCCCGTCTGGAAGCCGCGCGAAAGGATGTCGTCGAGCAAGACGAGCAGAGCGGGAATGTTGTGCTCAAGCAAAAGGTCTGTGGCCTTGAAATAATAGTCGTAGTCGAGCACGTTGAGGTCTTCAATCACCTTGCGATAAGTGATGTTGCCCTCGGCATAGCTCGTGACTTGGTCGAAGATGGACATGGCATCACGCATACCGCCGTCGGCCTTACGGGCAATGACGCCAAGTGCCTCCGGCTCGTAGCTGATGCCTTCGGCTTGGGCCACACGTTCAAGATGCGCCACGATGTCAGCCACTTCCATACGCTTGAAATCGTAGATCTGACAGCGGCTCAATATGGTGGGCAGAATTTTGTGCTTCTCGGTGGTGGCAAGAATGAAGATGGCGTGTGCAGGGGGCTCTTCAAGCGTCTTGAGGAAAGCGTTGAAGGCTGCTGTGCTCAACATATGCACCTCGTCGATGATGAACACTTTATATCGGCCCACTTGTGGCGGCATCATCACCTGTTCCATAAGTCCGCGAATGTCTTCGACCGAGTTGTTGGAAGCGGCATCGAGTTCGTGGATGTTGTAACTGCGCCCCTCGTTGAAGGCTTGGCAACTCTCACAATGGTTGCAGGCCTCACCGTTTTCAAGCGGCGTGAGGCAGTTGATGGTCTTGGCAAAAATGCGGGCACACGTGGTCTTTCCCACACCTCGGGGACCACAGAAGAGATAGGCATGGGCCAACTTGCCGGTGGCAATAGCGTTTTTGAGCGTCGTTGTGAGCGACTGCTGACCCACAACGCTGTCGAAGGTGGTGGGGCGGTATTTGCGCGCCGAAACGATATATTGTGTCATAGATAGGAGTTGGAAGAAGAGAGACTATTGTGAGAAGAAGAAAAGGCTATCCGGCAATGCGGACAAACCACACCATGTTAATATTATTGGAAATACGGAGGTGTGTTACTGGTCGTCGTTTTTGACATAGCCTTGATGCCGCTCGGGCAAAGCCGACATAATGGTGTCGTAGCTTTCGCGCATCACCTCGGCCACGTCGGTCTGACCCTTACCCATAGGCATAATGGGCTTATGAATGACGAGACGCATCTTGTGATAGCGCACAAAACCGAAACCGGCCATTCGCGGCAACACGTCAAACGAGCCGTCGATGGTGATGGGCACAACGGGCAACTGCAACTCGTCAGCCAACTGAAAAGCGCCCTTACGGAAAAAGCCCATATGGCCTGTAAACGAGCGTGAGCCTTCGGGGAAAACCACCAGAGAAGTGCCGCCTTGAAGCGTGTGGCGGGCATGCTCGATGGTGGCCTGTATCTTTTTCGGTCCGGATTTGTCCACGTAGATGTGGTGGGCTTTCTCACACGCATAACCCACCAGGAAGATGCGACGCAACGCCTTCTTCATCATCCACTTGAAGTTGCGGCCCAAAAATCCATAAATCAAGAAAATGTCCATTGGCCCTTGATGGTTGGCCACAAAGACATAGCTCTGATGCTTGTCTATGTGGTCGCGACCTTCGACTTTGATGGGCAAAAGCAAAAGGCGGCAAATCAGCCACGACCATATTTTCCCGGGATAGTAGCCCCAGAAGTGGGCATTGCCCAACAGGCAACCGATGATGGTGACTAAGGCTGCGATAAACGTGAAGACAAGCCCGAGCGGAAGGGCTACGAGAAGTTGGTAGATTTTATAAAGAAACTGCATCGCTAATGGATTTCAAGTGTTTCAGATTAGTTTGGCCTGGCGGCAGGACTCTTTCGCAGGGTGATAAGATTGATTTCGGGCCACGCGCCAAGCCTGAAGGGGACCAGCACAGAGCCGATGCCGAGACTGACATAAAGGGTCTGGCCGTCTGGACTATCGTAGGCGCCGCCCCAATCTTTGTAAAACCACGAGGCCGGCGAGAAAGAACCGATCTTCAACTGCATACCGTGGGTATGGCCCGAGAGCGTGAGGGGGATGTCTGTGTCAGGCACCACCTGGTCGCGCCAATGAGTGGGGTCGTGTGAGAGCAAGATGGCAAATGTGGCGGGAGAGAGACCTTTAGTGGCTTCCGGCAAATCGGCTAAAGCGGGAAAAGGCGCATGGCCTTGGTTCTCCACACCGACGACGGCCAGCGTGTCGGTGCCGCGCACTATGGTGGTGTGAGCATTAAGCAACAGTTTCCATCCCATACGGCGTTGGGTGTCTTGCAAATGGCGGATATCGGCCAGACTGTCGACAGGCGAAGCCCAATGGAAGTATTGCGCATAGTCGTGATTGCCCATGACGCTCACCACACCGTCTTGGCTTTTCAACCGGCTTAAGGTCTCCACGAACTCGTCGGCTTCAGAGGCGCGATAGTTCACCAGGTCGCCGGTGAAAACTATAAGATCGGGCTCAAGGGCATTAACCCGCCGCACAATGTCTTCGACCACGTCCGTTCGCCCGTGCAGTGTGCCCAAATGGAAATCAGACAACTGGACGATGCGATAACCGTCGAAAGCCTCGGGCAGTTTGGCACTTTGATAGGTTTCCTCTCTGACGACAAAGTGCCTATAGCCGGCCGTCAAGGCATAAAAGATGACACAAAAGACGGCTATGCAGGAAAGGCCGCCCATAACGATGGCCGCCACACTGCCTTTTTCCCATCTCCGTTCCAAGCCTTTGGCCAAGAGCAGGAAAAGGCATAGCACCAACTGTGGCACTATGACCAGAAGCGCTGCCGATATCAGCAGGGCCTTATGCCTGTCGGCCTCGGGCGTATATTGCTCATCGATGGCGGTGAAAACCATCAAGAGCGAGAGCACCAGGGGCACGATATAAAATATCAGCCGCTTTGCTCCTCTCAGGCGGCGCTTGGGCCAGCAACGGTCTATTCCCCATGCCGGCAAAAGCAAGAGGGCAATGAGGAAAAACAAGATGCGGGTAAGCATAGGACTGAGAGAACTGTCGGGGTATGAGGTGTTATTTCAGATGCCGCAGATTGGCAGCAAGGAAAGGCCGCAAATAGTCTGCCGGAAGTTTCCGGCGCTTGGCGTAGTCTTTCAATTGTTGTACGTCGATAGGACCAACGGCGAAGTGCCGCGTGGCGGGATGTCCCAACAACAGGCCAGCCACGGCTGCGTGAGGCATCATCATGCCGTTGTCTGTGAGCTGAATACCAATCTCACCAAAGCCGACCAGACAATCCATATCGAAGATGAGACTCTGGTCGGGCAGCGAGGGATATCCCACTGCCGGCCGCCGACCTTGATAATGCTCGGCAAACAGGTCGTGCACGGTGCATTGTTCATCCGGCGCATAGCCCCAATAGCGCCGCCTCACATCTTCGTGCATCTTCTCTGCAGCAGCCTCGGCGAGGCGGTCACAAAGCGTCTGGGCAAGGAGACGGCGATAGTCGTCAGTGTCTTGTCTGTGTTCCATCTCTGGAGCCACAGCCGTGGCAAAGACACCCACCACATTGGCTACGGGCAGTTGGTCCAAGGCTGTGGTGGGGGGTCGGTGCGGACTGACAAAGTCGGCAAGACACAGATATGGTTCGCTTTGTCGCTTCACCTGTTGCATACGCAAGAGAGGCAGACGCTGCGGAGCAGGCTCATCGTCTTGCAGCAGACAGATGTCGTCCCCCTCAGACCAAGCCGGAAACAGGCCGAAACGCGCCCCAATCTCATAATGTCCTTCCCATTCGCGGCAGAGCGCCACGGCGTCGGCATAGAGTCGGGCAGCCTCGCGTCCTTGCGCCTTGTCGGCTTCGGGCAAAGTGGCTACCCAACCGGTCTGACAGGCTTGGCAATTATGCACTGCAGCCACCACGGCAAACCGTGGCGGTATGCCCCAAGCGTGAAAGAAATAATCCCAATTGATATAGGACAGAAGCGTGAGGGGGCTATAGCCCAGCGTTTTCTTCATCGGTCAAACGTCACGGGCTGGCCGTGGAAAGTCTCGTCGGTGATGCGGCCGTTGTTGTAGATGAGAAAACCCTTTCAGAAGGTCTTTTAGACATTACACTCAAAGCGTCGGCCTTCGAGCGGACTCCAAATGCAGAGGCTCTCTATTTTGTTCGGAGTCAATGTCCAGGGTGAGTGTGGACGTACCAATACGAGGTCGGCCTTATAGCCTTCACGCAGATAGCCGCGGCCCTCAATATTGAAGAGCCGAGCCGGCGCGTGACACATCAGTTCCACCATCCGCTCAAGACTGAGCACGCCTTCATCAACGAGTTGGAGCATCGAAACAAGCGAAAACTGCAATGTCGGTATACCCGAAGCGGCGCGGACGGCACCGCCTTGCTTGTCGGCGATGGTGTGGGGAGCATGATCGGTGCCAATCACACTGATGCGTCCGTCTGTGAGTGCCTTGCGGAGCGCATCGCGGTCGGCAGAGGTCTTCACTGCGGGGTTGCACTTGATGCGGGAGCCAAGCTGGGCATAATCGGCATCGGTGAAAAGCAGGTGTGGCAGGCAGACCTCGGCCGTTATCCGGGTGTCGCCGGGTGTGAAGAGTTCGAGTTCTTTGGCTGTCGATATGTGGGCCACGTGGAGACGGGCACCCCATTTCTTGGCCAGGTGGACGGCTTCGGCCGTAGAGGCATAGCAGGCTTCGGCCGAGCGGATCCGGCTGTGCAAAGCCACATCGGGATCGGCGCCATACTGGGCCTTATAGGCCGCCATGTTCTCGGCAATCATCGCGCCGTCTTCACAGTGTGTCATAATGGGCAGGCGTGCCTGCTCGAAAAGGCGGTCGAGCGCCTCGGCATCATCCACGAGCATATTGCCCGTAGAGGCACCCATAAAGAGTTTGATACCACACACCTTGCGCCGGTTGAGACTGCGCAGTTCGTCTATGTTGTTTCGTGTAGCCCCTACGAAAAAGCCATAGTTCACGTGGCTTTTGTGGGCTGCCAATACTCGCTTTTGTTTGATCGCCTCGACTGTGGTGGTCTGCGGCAGGGTGTTGGGCATATCGATATAGGTGGTCACGCCTCCTGCTGCAGCCGCACGGCTTTCCGACTCAATGTTGGCCTTGGCCGTCAGTCCTGGTTCGCGGAAATGCACGTGGTCGTCAATGACACCCGGCAGGAGGTAACACCCCTCTGCGTTGATGCCGGTACCGGCCGGTACCGAGCTGAACAGACTTTCGTCGTCAAAGATGCGCTCAATGCGGTCGTCTTCGATGAGCAGGCCTCCCTTGAAGCGTCTGCCCTCGTTAACCATTGTGACATTATATATAAGTGTGCGTTTAAGCATCCTGGTTCTCTTTTTTCCTTGGTTTGATTTTGCCCCAAAGCGCGGCCCATCTGAGTCGGACTACGCCGAAGAGCGCTTCGCCGAAGATGCCGCCGCTCATCTTGCTCGTGCCAAGCTGGCGGTTGACGAAGATGACAGGCACCTCGGTCACCTTGAAGCCCAGCTTATAGGCCGTAAACTTCATTTCTATCTGAAAGGCATAGCCCTTGAAGCGAATGGCGTCGAGATCGATGGTCTCGAGTACTCTCCGGCGGTAGCATTTAAATCCGGCGGTGGTGTCGTGTACGGGGATGCCGGTGACCAGGCGCACATACTTTGAGGCGTAGTAGCTCATCAAGACACGCCCCATCGGCCAGTTCACCACGTTGACGCCCGTCACATAGCGTGAGCCTACAGCCACGTCTGCACCCTCTTCGGCGCAGGCTTTATAGAGCCGGGGCACATCGTTGGGGTCGTGACTGAAGTCGGCGTCCATCTCAAAGACATATTCGTAGCCGTGCTCGAGAGCCCATTTGAAGCCGGCGATATAGGCGGTGCCGAGACCCAGTTTGCCTTCACGCTGCACCAGATTCAGGCGGTCCTTGAAGTCTCCGGCCATGAGACCCTTGACGATATCAGCAGTGCCGTCGGGCGAACCGTCGTCGATAATCAGGATGTCGAAGCCATGCTCAAGGGCCATGACGGCACGGATGATGCTCTCGATATTTTCTTTTTCGTTGTAGGTGGGAATGATAACAACGCTGTCGCTTTTGTTCATCTTTCTTGTTTGTTGAGATAATAATATAGGAGCGCGTGCGTGCGCGCGTGAGCATTGATGTTACTCAGGCACAAAAGTACACAAAAAACCGCGGATAACGGGCCGTGCGGCCGAAAAGTATGCCGTAGCGTCCTTTCGACCTCACACCACGATGCCGTAGCTGTGTTTGAGTTCGTCCATCACAAAGGTGCTTTCGAGTGAAGCGAGATGCTCAATCTGACCGATGACGCCAAGCACCAGCTCGCGGTAGCGCTTCATGTCGCCCACCTGGATTTTAAGCAGGTAATCGTAGCCTCCCGAGATGTTGTAGCACTCAGTCACTTCGGGAATGTCGCGCACAGTTTCGGCAAATTGTTGGGCTATGTCAGAACTGATGCGGCTCATCTTGATGCTGCAAAACACAGAGAAACCGCGTCCCAGTTTCTCTGCATCGACCACGGCCACGTAGCCCTTGATGTAGCCCCGCTGTTCGAGTCGCTTGATGCGTTCAAACACGGGCGTGGTCGAGAGATTGACCCGGGCGGCCACCTCTTTGACAGTGAGGCGGGCGTCTTGTTGCAGGGCGCGCAATATGGCCAGATCGGTGGCATCGAGCGTGTCGCCGCCGCGACGTTTGTCGGTTTTGACCGACCGTGGCTCACACGAGCCGTCTTGTGGAAGAAAAGGGGTGTTCATAAGGGGAGAATAAAAATCTGTTTGAGAAACTATAACCAGTGGAATTCTTTTACAAATTCTTTCAATTATTGCAAAGTTAGACTAATTTTCTTATATTGAAAAGTCTCTTGGAGGATTTCCCCAAAGTCTCTAACTTTGCCATCACAAACCACGGGACAATCCAAGACGAAACACTCCGAAGACGTGGCGAAATGCATCAACACAAAACAATAATATAATAAAAAGACACAACCATGGCAACAAAAAAACTTCACTTTGAGACGCTTCAACTTCACGTAGGTCAAGAAACGCCCGACCCCGCCACCGATGCACGCGCCGTGCCCATCTATCAGACCACCTCTTATGTATTTCGCAATTCTGAGCACGCGGCCGACCGTTTCGGCCTGCGCGATGCCGGCAACATCTATGGCCGATTGACCAACTCGACCCAGGGAGTTTTTGAAGACCGCGTGGCAGCCCTCGAGGGCGGTGTGGCCGGTCTGGCCGTGGCCAGCGGTGCAGCCGCTGTGACTTATGCGCTCGAGAACATCACCGGTGCGGGCGACCACATCGTGGCTGCCGACAACCTTTATGGCGGTTCGTTCAACCTCATCACCCACACGCTGGCCCGTCGCGGCGTGAGCCACACCATTGTCACGGCGAGCGACCTCGAGGCATTTGATGCCGCCATTCGTCCTGAGACCAAGGCTGTCTACGTAGAGACCTTCGGCAATCCCAACTCAGACGTGACCAATCTTGAAGGCGTGGCCGAAGTGGCCCATCGCCATGGTGTACCCCTTATCGTAGACAACACCTTTGCCACCCCTTATCTTCTTCGTCCGCTCGAGCATGGCGCCGACATTGTAGTGCACTCGGCCACGAAATTCATAGGCGGTCACGGCACGAGCCTTGGTGGCGTCATTGTGGACGGTGGATCGTTCGACTGGAAAGCCTATCCCGACAAATTCCCCACCCTGGCTGCCCCCGATCCCTCTTATCACGGTGCCATCTTTGCCGACGTGGCCGGCAAGGCTGCCTTTGTTACGCGCATCCGTGCCGTCATCCTGCGCGACACCGGAGCCACCATCTCTCCCTTCAATGCCTTCATCCTGCTTCAAGGCCTTGAGACACTCTCCCTGCGCGTGGAGCGCCATGTGGAGAATGCCTTGAAGGTGGTGCAGTTCCTGGCTTCACATCCCAAGGTGGCCAAGGTGAACCATCCCTCATTACCCTCCCACCCCGACCATGCCCTCTATCAGCGCTATTTTCCGCAGGGCGCCGGCAGCATCTTTACGTTTGAAATCAAGGGAGGCCAGGAAGAGGCTTGGAAGTTTATCGATGCCCTCCAGATTTTCTCTCTTCTGGCCAACGTGGCCGATGTGAAGAGCCTTGTCATCCATCCCTACACCACCACTCACTCTCAGATGACTCCCGAAGAACTGGCCGAACAACACATCACGCCCTCGACCGTGCGCTTGAGCATCGGCACGGAACACATCGACGACATCATCGACGATCTGAGCCAGGCCTTCGACCAGATTTGAAGTTGAGGGAGACGACAAGTCTGAAAGACCAAAAGACGAGAAGCAGTGAGCGGTCAAACAAATCCTGAAGGGGCGCAACATATCAGCCCAAGTCGTCAGGTCAAGGTTTGTAAAGGCACCTCTATCTCCCGGCCTGCAAGGTCGGCACACTGAGCTGCCTGGCGCAACTCTTGGGCTCTTTGTCCCTTCAACTCCATGTCTTTTTTTCAAAACCGAGGGACATCGTCCCCATTCCACACGCAGTTTTTCTTGATAGGTAAATCACGCCTCCCCCGTGGAGGCCAAGACGACGGCTGCACCGTTTCGCCGGTTCCTTTCCGGCCGACAACACCGCTGGCCATCGTCTTGTTTTTGACACATCACTATGCAAATCAGACGATACGAACCCAAGTGGCACGACGACTTCATCCGGCTCAACCGCAATTGGATTGAGCATTATTTCACCCTCGAGCCCTCCGACCTCCACACACTCTCAGCCGTCGAAGAAACCATCCTGAAACCCGGCGGCGAAATCTTTTTTGCCCTCGACGAGTCTGAGCGGCCCGTGGGCTGCGTGGCGCTCATCCGGCACGAGGCCGAAGGGACCTGGGAACTGGCCAAGATGGCTGTCGACCCGGCCTCACAAGGCAAGGGCTACGGCCGGCGGCTCGGACTGTCGCTGATGAACTATGCCCGGGCCATTGGCGTGGAGCGGCTCTATCTGGAGGCCAACACGGCACTGGAGGCCTCGGTGGCTCTCTATGGGCAGCTGGGCTTCAAGCCCGTGCCCGGTGCCTGCGGACACTACGACCGCTGCAATCTCTATATGAAAGCCGACCTCACGTCATTTCCTCCACAAACCTTCCTGCCCGACGACCATCCGCGTCTGCGTACGGCGCTCTTGCTCTCGGGCGGTGTGGACAGTGCGCTGGCGCTGCATCGTCTCTGCAGCCGTGGCGTGCGACCCGACGTCTACTACATCAAGATTGGCCTCGAGGGTGAAGACTTGGGCTGTACGGCCGAAGAAGACATCGAGCTCTCCATCGTCACGGCGTGCCACTACGGGCTGCGTCTGGAAGTTGTCGACCTTCAGCAGGCCTATGCCGACCGCGTGTTGACCTATGTGGCCGACTGTGCCCGCCGTGGCTTCACGCCCAACCCCGACGTGATGTGCAACCGCCTTATCAAGTTTGGCGCCTTCGAGGAGCAGCGCGGTTTTGCCTACGACCGCATCGCCACGGGACACTATGCCTGCATGGTCCGGAACGAGGCAGACTGCACGCTGTGGATGAAAACCTCTCCCGACCCCGTGAAAGACCAGACCGATTTCCTTGCCCGTCTGAGCCGTCACCAACTCTCCAAACTGGTCTGTCCCATTGGCCATTTGACGAAAGACGAAGTGCGCCGCCAGGCCCTCGAAGCCAAACTGCCCTCAGCCCGACGGCGAGACAGTCAAGGCATCTGTTTCCTTGGGAAAACCAACTACAACGATCTGCTCACGCGCCTGCTGGGTCGCCAAAAGGGACCTGTGATTGAGACCGCCACGGGCCGCCGGGTGGGCGAGCACGAGGGACATTGGTTTCACACCATCGGGCAGCGCAAGGGTCTGGGTCTGGGCGGCGGACCGTGGTTTGTGACGGGCAAAGACCCGGTGAACAACATTGTCTACGTGGTCCACGGCTATGCGCCCGAGTCGGCCTATTGCCGCAGTTTCGTCCTGGCCGACTGCCGTTTCCTCACGGCCGACCCGTTTGGCGGAGCCGTCGAGGCAGAGATATTGTTCAAAATCCGCCACACCGAGTCACCGCGTCGCGGCCGCCTCACCCGTCTCGACGCCACCACTTGGCGCATCGACGCCGCCGAGGCGGTTCAGGGCGTGGCCCCGGGGCAGTTCGGCGTGGTCTATACCCCCGACGGGCAGATTTGTGCCGGTTGCGGCGAAATAGCCGAGCGCCTCGTCTGACCCCATCCGTCACCCGCCTTTAGCCCGGCCGGGATGAAGGGAGCCACGGGCGGAATGTTCAAAAACGCACGGCCGACGTGACACGACGGAAGGATTTTTTCACAAAAAACTTCCGGAAGAAGCCGGATGGCAAAGGCCGAAACGGGAAACAAGCCCAAACGTCACGCCAACGGGCTTTTGAAACGGAAAAAACAAAGACAGTAAAAACGGGAATAAGGACAGTTTCCACGGGAATAAGGACAGGAAATCCCTGCCTTAGCCCCACAACCCACTCAAACAGAGCGGAGAAGACCCGGCCGGCCTTCTCCGCTTTTTTCATACCTCTAAGGTAAGGCAGAATTGGGGAAAACAAAAAGACAAAACAGTAGCGAGGGTTCTCTTTACCTGCCACCCTTGCCTGCCTTAGACTTCTGGCCACGGGCCTTATGGCGCTCGGCCAGACGCTTGAGCGACTGGCGCTCAAGCTGGTAGGCACGCTCAATTTGCTGCGGCGTGAGGAACTGGCTGTATTTCTTGTAGTATTTTTTGCGCAGGTCGAGGAGTTTCTGGCTATGCTCAAAGCGGTTTTCGACGTTCTGTTTCACTTCGGCGTCGGTGAGTTGCTTGCCTTTATTCTGCTCAGGCTTGCGGCCAATGGTCCATAGTTCTTTCTGGTAGTCCATAAAGGTGTTGACATACTTTTCGCGTGTGGCATTGTCAAGTCCCAGTTGGCGGGCAATGTATTGGGCCTGGGTCTTGGCCAGTTGTTCGCGGCGGGCGGTTTGGTTGTCGGATTGGTCGGTCTGGGCCATGATTGAGGTGGTGCCGAAAAGCATCACGAGGGCCACGAGGGCCGTTTTGAATAACTGTTTCATAAGTCTATTTTTTTAATTTGAATTAGGGTTATGCGGGTGGCGTGCGCGGTGTGCGCTTAAAGATTTTCGTCCATAAAGACATCGTCTTCGTAGAGCTGGACGAGCAGGTCCTGGTCGGCCTCGCTGAGGTGGCTGTAGGCCCTGGCGACATGCTCGAAACCGACCTCGTCGGGCTGAGGTGAAATCCAGGCAAAACGGCCAACGAAAAACAAGGCTACGGCAGCGGCAGCACCCAAAGCAAGACGGCGGATAAGAGCCACGCGGCGACGACCTGAAGCGGCCGGAAAGGAGGCTGAGGGAGCTGTCTCTGCGGCAGACTGCCCACGGCCAATGCGGTCGGTCACGCTCCGGCTGAAATCGTCGAAGAAGTCTGCGGGCACCTCGTAGGGCATGCGGCGCCCCACGCGCTTGAAGTCAAATGTTTTTTTCATCTTGTCTTATTCGTTTTCGTTGATGTATTGCACAATTTTCTGTTTGGCCACGTGATAGTTGGCCTTGACGTTAGCGACGGTCGAGTCCATAATGCGGGCGATGTCGGCATAGGTCATCTCGTCGTAATATCTGAGGTTGAATGCCAGCTGCTGTTTGGCGGGGAGGGAGAGGATGGCCCGCTGGAGCGCAAGAGCGGCTTGGTCGCTGCGGTCAATGAGGTCGGCACTCTCCAGATGCGCCACCTCGACGGTGGCTTCGTCGAGTGAGATTTCGCTGCGGCCTCTGCGGACGGCGATGAGGCGCAGTGCCTCGTTGGTGGCTATGCGAAACAGCCATGGCCTCAGACCGTCGGCATCTCTGACGGCACTGATGCTCCGACAGGCCCTGATGAAGGTCTCCTGGGCCGCATCGCGGGCATCCTCGTGGTCCACGACGAGACGACGGATATGCCAATAGACAGGCTCCTGGTATTTGCCCAAAAGCAGACGAAAGCCCCGGTCGGGATTGTCGCGCGTGGCGCGCAGTATGTGTTTGTCGGCAATCATTCGTGAGAGTTATTTATGGCCGCGGCGATGAGCTTTGGCAGCAACCACACGGTGTGTATGGTGATGTTTGACGGGCTTGGCCTTCGCTTTGCAAGGTCTGACGGCCACGGCATAGGTCCCACCGCAACGTTTGCACTTCTTCACCTTGACGTGGTGGGACTTATGGCACACTGCGGCACCGTGATGACTGTGGCAGCCGGCGGCGGGACGATGGGCTGAAGCCGAAACGAAGCTCAGGAAAGCAGCGACGAAGATGAGGATGGAGAGACGGAGGGATGATGCAGTTTTCATTTGGTTGACGTGTTAGGATTATCTTAGCGTCGTTTGTTGTGTTGTGAAACGTTTCTATTATTATCAACCCGTCTCGCAGGCAAAAGTAAAATTAGGCCTGTTATTTTTTTCAGCAAAAGTTTTTAACGTCTCGGTTCAAAAGAAAGACGAACCCCGGGCCAAAACCCTCAAAACCCTCCCATTGACGCCTATTATATTATAAATATGAGTGACGCAACCGACAGGCCGCGAATTTTGCGTAATTTTGCACCTATGAAAAAGAAGCAAGTGAGAAAGTGGCTCAAACGCTTGGTTTGGCTGCTGATATCCCCCATAATTCTGTTTTTGATTTTGGCCATTCTCATCTATCTGCCACCCGTGCAGCGATGGGCAGTGGGTTTGGCTGCCGACAAGTTGAGTGAAGAGACCGGAATGAAAATCTCGGTGGGCGACGTGCGTCTGGCCTTCCCCCTCGACCTGGCTCTGCACGACGTGACAGCCATTGACGGCCGCGACACCGTGGCGGCGATGGAGGCTATGCGCCTTGACGTCAGGCTGTTGCCTCTCTTCGAGGGACGTGCCGACATCGACGCATTCAGTCTCTACCGCGTCAAAGTCAACACAAAAAGTTTCGTGGCCGACACCTACATCCGCGGCCACATAGACCGCCTCACAGCACAGTCGCACGGCGTGGAATGGGGCACGGGAAAAGTGCGCCTCGACGAGGCCACGCTCGACGGCGCACAGCTCTTTGTGGCCATGAGCGACACGGCCAAGGTGGAGCCCGACACGACGGCTGCCACACCGTGGTTCATCACGGCCGACCGGCTACGGGTGAAAAACACTTCCGTCAGTCTCTCACTGCCCGGTGACAGCCTGCGGCTCTTTGCCCACCTGGGCGACGCACAGCTCTCAGCCCTCAACCTCAACACGGCCGCGCCCTCGGTGACGCTCAGCTCGTTTGACCTCAAAGACGGCGCCATCACCTATGCCACAAGAGGCGGGAAAGGCACCAACGAGAAAACCGGCAACACCGCCTTCATGCTCTCGGGCACTCTGCTCTGGCAGAAGTTCATACCGGCCGACGGACTCGACCCCAACTGTCTGGCCATAGACGGCCTGCGTCTCAAAGCCGACTCGCTCAGCTATGCCGCCGACGGCACGCTCAAAGTCAACGTGCGCCAATTGCAATTCAAAGAACGCAGCGGGCTCGAAGTGAAAGAGATGGCCGGCAGACTCTATATGGACTCGACACGTCTCTCACTGCCTCGCCTCACTCTGCGCACGGGCCACTCGCGTGTCACCGTACAGGCCGACCTGGGATTGAAGGCCTTCGACGAACATCCCGACGGCGCACTTTCAATCCATATCGATGCCGACATTGCGCCCGAAGATATCAAGACGGGCGGCCGTGGTTTTGTGCCCGACGAATGGCTCAAGGCATGGCCCAACACGCCGCTGGCAGTCGAGGCCGAAATGGATGGCAATATGGCCGCTGTTTCGCTGCGGTCGGTGGCTGTGAGGATGCCGGGAGTGGCCGGCGTGGCGCTGCGCGGACACGGCGAAGACCTTGCCTCTGCACTGCGCAAGGGACAGGTGCACTTTACGGCCGACGTGACCGACTTCGGGCGGCTCAAGGCCTTCTTGCCAAAAGACATCACCGGCAGTTTCGACATTCCCCGTGGCACAAAACTGACGGGTGACGTGAAGATGGACGGCGACCAAATGGGCGGCGTGGTCAATCTCGCCACGGCCGGCGGACATATGACAGCCCGAGGACGGGTCAACACCAAGAGCGAACAATATGACATTGACCTCAAGACAGACCGGCTGCCACTCGGCCGCCTGCTGCCCACATCGGGTCTGTCGCCGCTCACGGCCCACGTCAAGGCTGCGGGACGAGGCTTTGACATGATGGCCAGAAGCACACGGCTCAAGGCCGACGCCAACATCTCGCGCTTTGCCCTCGACCCAATCGACCTGGGCGGCATCAAAGCCAACGCCACCCTCTCGGGCGGTGAAGCCGTGGCCGACTTCCAGATGGCCACGCCCATCGTCAAAGGTTCCGGACAGCTCAAAGTCCAGCTGGGTCGAGAGATATTCGCCACACTCACGGCCGACCTGCCTGAGGTGAACATGCAGCGCATCGCCTCGCTCAAAGACACACTGAGCCTCGGCGTGGCTTGCAACCTTGACCTGAAAGCTTCTGACGACTTCTCTGCCCTCCGTTTGGGCGGTGCGCTCGAAGAGATCCGCTTCCTCACGCCCGAGCGAAGCATTCCGGCCAAAGACTTGATGTTTGACCTCGCCACAAACTGCGACACCACCGAGGCTCACTTCAATGCCGGCGACCTCACACTTGCACTCAATGCCCACGGCGCCATAGACCGCATCACAGACGGGCTGGCGGCAATGGGCAGTGAACTGGCGCGACAAATGACCCATAAAATCATCGACATGGAGGCCGTCAAGGCCAAAATGCCTACCTTGTCGTTCAACCTCACGGCCGGCGCCGACAACCCGCTGAGCAAGATTATGCTGTATAAAGGTATAGGCTACCGCTCGGCAGATGTCAAACTGGCCACATCGCCCACCGACGGCCTCACCGGACACCTCCATATGGGCGCTCTCAAAAACGGCGGCATCCTGCTCGATACGCTCTCTCTGGCTCTGCGCCAAGATACGGCCGGACTGAAAATGGACGGTGAAATCAAGAATTATACGAAGAAAAATCCCAACCACTTCACGCTGCAACTGGCCTCAGAGATATTGCCCTCTGAAGCCAACGTGCACATGGCCTTCTTTGACGAAGCCGGACGCAAAGGCATCGACCTCGGGCTGAAAGCCGAAGCACCGGGCGGCGACTACCTGGCCCTGAGTCTCTTCCCCCATCATCCGGTCATCGCATACCGCAACTTTACGGTCAACAACGGGAACTTCATCAAGATGGAACGGGACGGCCGCATCAGTGCCGACGTGAAATTGCTGGCCGACGACGGCACGGGGCTCAATATCTATGGACAACCCACCGACTCTGTGAACGACCTCACGCTGAGCATTGCTTCACTCAATCTGGGCGAACTCTCGAGCGTGATGCCCTATTTGCCACAACTGCGCGGCAAACTCTACGGCGACTTCCACGTGACAGACCATTTTGTGGAAAAGTCGCTCTCGGCCGCAGGGTCGTTCTCAATCGACGACTTTGTGTTTGAAGGCACACCGCTCGGCGACCTCGGTCTCGAGGCTTTCTATCTGCCTAAAGCAGACGGCGAGCACTATGCCAACGCTTATGTGAGTGCCGGCGGCAATGAGGTGCTGCAGTGCGAAGGCACATACAAAGACGAACAGTTTGAAGGACAAGCCACACTGCTCGACTGCCCGCTGCGACTGCT
The DNA here is from genome assembly GCA_045124135.1 of Alloprevotella sp. GTDB lineage: Bacteria > Bacteroidota > Bacteroidia > Bacteroidales > Bacteroidaceae > Alloprevotella. The sequence goes on along the minus strand of JBGVLE010000099.1, from coordinate 35,653 downwards.
CAACGGCTTCATGGCCGATGCCGGTATGGGCTTCAAAGGCACGGCCGGCGGACAACTCAGCCTCAGCGGCACCACAGACCGCATGACGCTCAACGGACAAATTGATCTGGACACAGCACGCATCTACAGCGACATCTACGGCTTTGACTTCGGCATGGACGAACGCCCCATTACCATCACCGACAGCCGACTGCAATTCGACGACTACCGCCTCACGTCAAAGACCGACAAAAACCCGCTCGTCATGAACGGCTACCTTGACATTGCCGACTTCTCAAGAATGAGACTCGACTTCGACATGAAGGCGCGCAACTTCGAACTCATCAACGCCAAACGCACACCGTCGTCGCTGCTCTTCGGCAAAGTATATGCCGACTTCGACGGCCGGCTCTACGGTCTCGTTGACCAACTCACGATACGCGGCAACCTGCGTGTGCTCGACCGCACCGATATGACGTATATCCTCAAAGACTCTCCCCTCACGGTCGAAGACCAACTGAGCGGTCTGGTCACTTTCACCGACTTCTCCGACACCATCAAGGTGGACGAGACCGAAGCCACAGCCACCTCGGGCTTTGACCTCACCCTCGGCATCAACATCAGCGACGCCGCACGTTTCTGCTGCAACCTGAGCGAAGACGGCTCCAACTATGTCAACCTCGAAGGCGGAGGCGACCTCACTATGCGCATCACCCATCAGGGCGACCTGCGACTCACGGGACGGCTCACGGCACAAAGCGGCAAAATGAAATACTCGCTGCCCATCATTCCACTCAAGACATTCGATATCGCCGGCGGCAGTTACGTGGAATTCACGGGCGACCCGGCCAATCCCACACTCAACATTTCTGCCACCGAGACCATACGCACCACCATCACCGAAAACGACCAACCGCGAGCCGTCACCTTCAAAGTGGGCGTGGACATCACCAAGCCGCTCTCAGACATGGGGCTGGCCTTTACAATCGAAGCGCCCGACGACCTCAGTATGCAGAACCAACTGGTATCCATGTCGCCCGAGCAGCGCAACAAAGCCGCCATTGCCATGCTCGCCACCGGAATGTTCATGACCGACGAGATGATGACTTCGGGTGGAAGCGGCTTTAAGGCCAGCAATGCGCTCAACGCTTTCCTGCAAAGCGAAATCCAGAACATTGCCGGCAATGCTCTGCGCACTTTCGACATCTCGGTGGGCATGGAAAACAGCACAAGCGAGACGGGCACCACCACTACCGACTACTCATTCCGCTTTGCCAAACGCTTCTGGAACAACCGCATCAGCGTCATACTGGGCGGCAAGGTGAGCACCGGACAAGACGCCCAGAACACAGCCGGAAGCTTCATCGACAACGTGGCCGTGGAATACCGACTCGACCAAAGCGCCACACGCTACGTCAAAGTTTTCTACGACCGCAGCGCACAAGACCCGCTCGAGGGACAACTCACCCAAACCGGCGCCGGCCTCATCTTGCGACGCAAAACAGACCGACTCGGCGAACTGTTCATATTCAAGCGCAAACAAAAGGACAAATAAGACCAAGAGTCAAAGAGACCGAAGGCTAAGAGACAAAGAATTGGTTCAGACTCATAGTTTCTCAGGCTCGTTAGTCCTTAATCTCTCAGACGCTCAGACGCTCAATATCCCAGACGCTCTTTAACACGCACCACACCATATATATAATATGTCCATCACCAAACACACGCCATACCTGCTCATTGCCATCCTGTTGCTCTCGGCATGCTCCACCACCAAGAACCTGCCTGAGGGCGAGCAACTCTATATCGGCATAGAGCGCATCAGTTACACCGGAGAACCCGTCAAGGCAAGCCGTAACAAGAAAGCCGCCACGACCGATACCACCGGTGTCATCATCGCCGTTGCCGATGCCGTCGACGCCGTCGGACAGTTGCTCTCAGGAGGCAGTCCGACCAAGGCGACCGAAACCGCCACGACCGAGCCCACCGACAAAGCCGCACGGCGAGCCTTGCGCGAGAAAGAGCGCGCCGAAGCCGAAGCCTTCGAGACAGCCCGTAGCGAAGTCGAGGCTGTCTTGGCTTATCCGCCCAACAATGCCCTGTTTGGTTCGTCCACAATGCGCTCACCGCTCCCCTTCGGCCTTTGGGCCTACAATGCTTTCGTCGGCAAGACAAAAGGTATGGGCAGATGGCTCTTCAAGACCTTTGCCGCCGACCCCGTGCTGGTGAGCAAGGTGAGTCCGGAGATGCGCACGCGCATTGCCGAAAACACTTTGAAAAACTACGGATACTTCCACGGCCGTGCCGGCTATGAAGTCATCACACAAAAAAATCCACGCAAGGCCAGCATTGCCTACAACGTCCACGCCGGCCCCCTTTGGCGGCTCGACTCCATAGCCTATCTGGATTTTCCCCAGCGCGCCGACAGTCTTTTGCGTGCCACCTCTTATGCCTCCCACCTTCACAGTGGTGACGCCTTCAGGGCCGTCAACCTCTCTGACGAGCGCACCCGCATAGAGCAACTCTTCCGCGAAAACGGCTATTTCTACTACACTGCCGCCCATACCACCTTCAGTGCCGACACCCTCATCCGTCCCGGCTACGTATGGCTCCGCGTCCAGCCCGACCCCTCACGACCTGCCAATGTCCGCCGACAGTGGTACATCGGCCGCACACACGTCAGCATGCGCCGGTCGGCCGACGACGTGCTCGACCACACGCTGCGCCGCCGAGACTACGTCTATTCTTATAGTGGCGAGAAGATGCCCTTGAGAGCCTCAGTGTGGCGCCGCGCCATTAGCCACCGACGCGGCGATCTCTTTCGCCTGAGCGACAGCAACGAGACGCTCGAGAAACTTGGCAATACAGGCGTGTTCAGCGGTATGGACATCAACTACGTGCCGCGCGACACCACCGCCACATGCGACACCCTCGACGTCTACGTCAACACTGTCATCGACCGTCTCTTTGACAGCAGTTTCGAGACCAATGCCACGCTGAAGAGCAATGGTCAGGTGGGGCCCGGCGTGAGTTACAGCATAGCCAAACGCAACGCCTTCCGCGGCGGCGAACGCGTCAGCTTCAAAGTCTATGGCAGCTACGAGTGGCAAACCCGGTGGAACCAATCCAGCGGCGACCGCTCCCTGCTCAATTCCTACGAACTCGGCACGTCTCTCTCGCTCGACTTTCCCCGTCTCATTGTGCCCAAAGGCAATCACCGCCGTCGCCACCGTCCCGGAAGCACCACCTTCTCGCTCAGCGCCGATTGGAAAAACCGCGCCAACTTTTTCGGCATAGTCACCTTCGGTGCCGACATGACCTACAAATGGCGCCGCCGCTCCACCATCACCCACGAGTTCACGCCATTCAGTCTTGAGTTTGACAAGATGATACACAAGACCGCCGCCTTCGACTCCATCATGACGGCCAACCCGGCGCTCTACGTCTCCATGCGCAACCAGTTTGTGCCCGCCGTGGCCTATACTATGACCTATCAGGCTGCCGCCACCCATCGCAATCCGCTCTGGCTGCAACTCTCTGTGAAAGAAGCCGGCGGCCTCACTTCAGGGCTCTTTGCAGCGGCCGGCAAACCATTCAACGAGTCGGACAAACGGCTTTTTGGCAGCCCCTTTGCCCAGTTTGTCAAGCTGACGGCCGAGGCTCACGAGACCTTCCGCCTCACCTCGGGCCTCTCGCTGGCCACACGCCTTTTCGCCGGAGCCATCTATAGTTATGGCAATGCCGACCACGCCCCCTATAGCGAGCAATTCTCTGTGGGTGGTGCCAACAGCATCCGCGCCTTCACCATCCGCACCATTGGTCCTGGCAGTTACCGAGCCGCACAATCGAAATATGCCTATATCGACCAGACAGGCGACATCAAACTTGAGGGCAACATCGAACTGCGTGCCCGCCTGTTGGGCAGCCTCCACGGCGCCGTATTCTTGGATGCCGGCAATGTGTGGCTGATGCGTGAAGACCCTCTTCGTCCCGGCGGAAAGTTCAGCTGTCATAACCTGAAGCACATTGCCGTGGGCACGGGCGCAGGTCTGCGCTACGACCTTGAGTTCATCGTGCTTCGCCTTGACTTCGGTATCGGCCTGCATGCGCCCTACGCCACGTCGAAAAAGGGATTTTATAATATCGAAAGGTTCAAAGACGGCTTTGCCTTTCATTTTGCCATCGGCTATCCGTTCTAAAGCACAGGCGACTGTGCCGCCCAAAGTTCAGTCTGGACTTGATGCAGTTCACGCATTGTGTCCAGGCGTTTCTGCCGCAGTTCAAACAGACTCCTGTGGGCCACAAGAAAGTCGGCCATAGTGATGCGGCCACTCTGCAGGGCCGTCCCGAGCGGCGAGGCGTTGTCGGCTTCGCCGAGTGCCTCATCATAGTGCGCAGCCAAGGCTTTCAACGCCTCAGCCCGCTCATATTTTTCTTTCAGATTACCTCTCACTTGTTCTTCTGCATCAGCCAGACGGCTTTCAGCCGCCGCCTGTTCGGCTATGGCCTGTCTGGCTCGGCGACCGCCGCCAAAAAGCGGCAGGCTGAGCCCTATCGTAGGGCCCTGATAGCGTTCGCCGGCAAGATATTCTCCCATGAAGCCCACCGACAGCCGCGGCAGGCGGTTCTGGCGAGCCACCTTCACGCTCAGCCCGGCTTCTCTCACCTCCGCACTTATGGCAGCCAGGCCGGGATGATTAGTCAAAACAGCCGCCCAAAGCGCCTCGAAGCTTTGGGGAGTGGTCACGTCAGGAAAGACCGTATCGGTGAGCGTCACGCCGTGGCCGCCACAAAGCCGTTCGATTGTGGCCATAGCCCCTCGCCGCTCAGCCTCGCTCTGTCGGAGTTCGCCCTCGATGGCGGCCAACTCAAGACGGGCGGCACGGAGGGCCAAGGCATCACTGCGGCCGTATTCGGTCTCTTTCTGTACGAGACGAGACATCGTTTCAAGGTTCTGGTGTTTCTCCTCAAGCAGGCGTACCGTGGCATTATAATATATGACGTCGATACATGCCTGTCGGGCTTCGACTACAATCTCTGCGGCCCGGGCGTGATATCGGCTTTGGGCCAGGACATTGCGGCTTCGGGCCCACGAGCGTTTGGCTCCCGTGAGCGTGGGTACATCGATACTTTGCGACACGCTGAAGTCTTTGCGCTCGCCCAATGAGCGCGGGCCTCCCCAAAGGAAACCGAAATCCACATTGGTGTCGTCCAGCGAGAGGTCGGCTCGCGTGGCGGCACTTTCGGCGGTGAGTTGGGCCCGTAAGGCTTTGAGGGTGGTGTTGTAGGCCAAGACGCTGTCTGTCACGGCGTCGAGACCCGATTGGGCGCTGAGCGGAAGGGATGATAACAGTATGGAGGAAATGAAGAGTTGCAGTTTCATAAACGGTTGTATTTTTTTGTTATTTAGACGAAGAGACAAAAAGACAAAGAGACAAAGAGTACAAGGCCGCTCTTAAACTTTTTGACTCTTCGACTTTTAATCTTTTAGACGCTTAGTCTCTTCGTCTTTTGGTCTTTTAGTCTCTTTTCTTCACAATCAGATAAGCCACAGGCAAGACCAGGAGTCCGCCGAGGGTGGACGTGACGAGTCCGCCGAGAATGACACGCGCCATAGGGCTTTGTATTTCTCCGCCGGGCAGGTCGCCGGCAAGGGCCAGTGGCACAAGGGCCAAGGCCGAGGTGAGAGCGGTCATGAGGATGGGATTAAGCCGGTCGGCCGAACCTTTCACCACACTCTCTTCGAGCGAAAGCCCCGAGCGCATAAGGTCTTCATATCTGGCCATGAGCAGCAGGCCGCCACGGGTGGCTATGCCCAGGAGCGAGATAAATCCGATGAGGGCCGGTATGCTCAGACTGCCTCCGCCAATCCCCACAGCCGTCACGCCACCGACGATGGCCAGCGGCAGACTGACCAGGACTACTGCCGAGAGGCGCAGACTGCGCAGTTGGCACCACAGCAGGACGAAAATGACGACGAGGGCCAGGAGCGAAGCCACGAGGAGGGTGGACGAAGCGGCGTTTTCGCTTTCGGCCTGTCCGCCATAACTGATGTGATAGCCTTCGGGCAGATTGATGTGTTGTTTCACCCGCTCTTTGATGTCGCCCACCACGCTTGAGAGGTCGCGACCGCTGACGCTGACCGACACGACAAGCCGGCGTCGGCCGTTCTCACGGTTGATGGTACCCGGGCCGGCACCGGTCACCACATCGGCCACTTGGCCCAAAGTCACCGTCTGGCCGTCGGCATCGAGAGGCAGTGAGCGCAGGCGGTCGGCCGTAGCCCGGAGGTCGTCGTCGACTTTGAGCACGAGCGAGAAGGCTTTGTCGCCCTCATAGACCGTACCAATCTGCTCGCCCGCGAGCAACACCCTGACTGCCGTGGCAAAGGCAGAAAGACTGATGCCTCGCTGCGCCAAGAGTGTGCGGCGTGGCTTGATTTGCAGCTGCGGGCGCTCCACTTGTTGCTCTACGGTGAGGTCTCCTATGCCCTCCACGTCGGCAATCTGCTGCTTGACCTGCTGCCCGAGGCGATAGAGCGTCGTGAGGTCGTCGCCGAAGATTTTGATGGCGATATTGGCTTTTGAGCCCGAAAGCATGGCATCAATGCGGTGGGTGACGGGTGAGCCTATCTCTATGCTCGTGCCCGGCACGGCGGCCAGTCTGTGGCGGATATCGGCCAGGAGTTGGTCTTTGGAGCGATCTTTCAAGACATAAGGGGCCTCGATTTCAGAAGTATTGACGCCAAGAGCGTGCTCGTCGAGTTCGGCACGTCCGGTCTTGCGTCCCACGGTTTCAATCTCTGGCACCTCAAGCAAGATCTGCTCCACCTGCCGGCCAATGCGGTCTGACTCTTCAAGCGAAATGCCCGGCACGGTGGTGACATTGATGGTGAATGAGCCTTCGTTGAAAGGCGGCAAGAAGTTGCGGCCAAAGGTGCAAAGCCAACCCACGGCGAGCACGAGGCTCACGGCAGAGAGGGCAACCACCAGGCGTTTATGCCTCACGACCACGGCGAGCAACGCGACATAGTGTCGCTTGAGGAATGCCGACACAGGCGGCTCTTTGGCGGCACCTTCGCGGCCGCGCATTTTCCCCAAATAGCTGCACAAGACGGGTGTGAGAGTGAGGGCCACAAGCGTGGAAGCGACAAGGGCAGCGATGAAAGCGATGCCGAGAGGCACAAGAAGCCTCCCCTCCATGCCTGAAAGACAAAACAGAGGCAGGAAACTGGCTATGATGATGAGTGTGGAGTAGAGTATGGGCAAGCGCACCTCGCGCGAAGCGTCGTAGACGACGGCTATCACACTGCGTCGCTTGCCGGGCGGCAAGGCGTGGTTCAGGCGCAGACGCCGGAAAACGTTTTCCACATCGACAATGGCATCGTCGACGAGCGAGCCTATGGCTATGGCCATACCGCCCAGGCTCATGGTGTTGATGGTCTGGCCGAAAAGATGCAGGATGAGCACCGCCACAAGCAGCGACACGGGTATGCTGACAAGCGAGATGAGCGTGGTGCGCACATTCATAAGGAATATCAGGAGCACAATCACCACAAAGATGCTGCCCTCCCAGAGCGACTGCTTGACATTGTCGACTGCGCTGTGAATGAAGCGCTCTTGCCGGTAGACGTCTGTGTCAATCCTGACGTCGTGCGGCAACGACGCTTTGACGTCGGCGAGCGTCTGGTCTATGTCTTGGCTCAGGCTGAGCGTGGGCGTGGACGGCTGTTTGGTGATGGTGAGCATCACACAGGGGCGGCCACGCAGCGAGGCCACACCGGTCTGCGGCAGTTTGTTGCCTGTTTTCACTTCGGCCACATCGCCGAGCAGCACTGTCGAGGTGGGCGTCTTTTTCACCACACATAGCTTCAGGTCGGCCACGTCGGCCGAGGCGATGATGCCGCGAACGATGTACTCGTTGCCATAATTATTGACCACACCTCCCGAAACGTTCCGGCTCATGTCGGCGGTGGCGGCCGTCACGTCTGAGAGGGTCACACCATAATGGCGCATGCGGTCGGGGCGAAGCAAAATCTGATACTCTTTGACTTCACCGCCAATCACGGCCACCTGGGCCACGCCACCCGTGGCGAGGAGTCGCGGACGGAGGGTCCAGTCTGCCAGAGTGCGGAGTTCTTGAAGCGAAGTGGTGTCGGCAGTAAGGGCCACAAACATCAGTTCGCCCATGATGGACGACTGCGGCCCCATTGTGGGTGTGCCCACACCGGCGGGCAGATCGTCGCGGATGGCGGCCAGCCGCTCGCTCACCTGCGCACGGGCCCTGTAGACATCGGTGCCCCAGTCAAATTCGGCCCATACAATGGAAAATCCGGTAGTCGACGACGAGCGGACGCGCCTCACGTCGCCCACGCCCCCCAGCGAAGTCTCTATGGGGAAACTGACCAGCCGCTCCACCTCCTCGGGTGCCATTCCCTGGGCCTCGGTCATCACCACCACGGTGGGAGCCGTGAGGTCGGGCAACACGTCCACCTCCGTGCGGCCGGCGGTGTAGAGTCCGAAGACCACGAGCAAGACCGACGCCACCAGCACCACAAAGCGCCCACGCAGGGCGTATGCAATAATCTTGTTGAGCATAGCGTTTCACTCTTTAATGATTATGACTGTGAGCCGGAATGGCGGTTTGCTGCGATGCCAGACGGAGCGTCGTGACACCTTTGACCACGACTTTCTCGCCGGCCTTCAAGCCGTTTTTCACCTCTATGTGCTCGCCGTCGCTGCGGCCGAGGGCGACTTCACGCCGCTCGTAGGCGCCGGGGTGTTTTTCCACAAAAACCACCTTCACGCCAGCCTCTTCGCAGACGGCCGTGAGGGGAACGGTGAGCGTCTCGGTGCCGCCGTCGCTGAGCAGCCAGACTTCGGCAAAAGTGCCGGGAACGACGCCGCCCACGTTGTCCATCTCGAAGGTGAAGGTGGCATAGGCCGCGCCGTCAGACACGCTCGATGGTCTGCCCACCAGGCGGCCGTTCATGGCCTCAAGGCTGTAGACGCGCTCACTGCCGGCAGGACGGAAACGGGCCGACTTCAAGCCGACCACTTCATCCAGACGGTCCACCGGCACGTCGGCACATAGTTGCAGCCTGCGGCAGGCCGTCACCACCATGACAGGGTCGCCGACGGCCACATACTGCCCGTCCGCCACCAGCAGGCTTTTCACAAATCCGGCCTTGGGGGCCACCACGGCTTTGCCGCCCGCCGTCTGTCCGCGGCTGACGGCCTCGTAGGCCAGACGGGCTTTTTCGTATTGCAGGCGCAACTGCACATATTCTTTCTCAGAGACGATGCGCTCGGCCAGAAGCGGTTCGGCCCGCTCCATCTCGGCCTTGGCCGCCTCATATTCGGCCTTGGCCACAGCCACGGGATTGCCTTCGGGCAGTTTGTCGGCACTGACCACGGCTACGGTCTGACCGGCACCGACGGCAGCCCCCTCGGCAAGGCCCGCCTTCGTGAAACGGACTATGCCGCTCTGCAAGGCCGTGAGGGTCTGTTCGTCGCCGACGGCGGGGCGAATGCGGCCACCCACGGGCTGTGAAGGGGTGAAAGCCGAGGGGCTGAGCGGGATGGTCTGGATGTCGGCAGCCTGCCGTTGATGCGCGTCGAGCACAATCTCGCCGTCGTGATCGTCGTGGGCCGACGCCGTTTCGGCATGGCTACCGTCGGCTTCGTTATGGGCCTCGTCGGCATGGCCACAGGCACACAAGCCCATGCCAAGCCCCAAGGCGACAAAGGGAACAAATAGTTTTTTCATTGAAAGACAAAAGGGGAATGTAGGTTAATGAGTCGAAAAGACGAAAAGGCCAAGAGCAGATGAGACCAGGAGCCAGGAAGGAAACGGGACAATGAGTGTCGACGCAGGCCTGTAAGGTGGGCACAGAGATAGCCCCGGTCGTCAAGCCCGGGTTATGGTATGCACCCCTAACCTCCTGCCGGTGAGGCCGGCACAATAAACGGCAGTCTCCAAGTCTTTACGCCATCGGCGGAGCCCTCAATCCGCCAGCCGACAAACCGCGACGCGACTTGCCGACAATAACAAGAGGGACAAACGGCCTGCCCGTGAGCGGCCGGAAAAGCAAAAACGACAAAATGCCTGCAAGCGCCAACCACACATCCGGCTGACCGGCCAAACGGCGCACTTGCTGCAGCGACACCTTCGCAACGACATAGCCACACTCGGCCACACACGTCGACCCGTCGCCGTGATGGCAGGCATCGGCCGCATTGTGACCGGCGCCGTGACCACCGTGGACCATAGCCATACAGGCCGAGCCCTCATGGTGATGATGAGGGAGCAACGGAGCCAGCAGCAACGAGAGGGCCGCCAGCGCCAAAAGCAGATGGGCAAGGCGTTTTGTCATAGGTTTTGCCTGCGAAGATAGCGTTTTTTTGTTGCAATCGGGTTGCAAACAGTGTTATAATATCCCAAGTGCGTTTTGTCTTTCCTTCAGCGGCGTCGAAGTGGTATATTCGCCATAGCGAGGAAGAAGGGCGTCTTTGAGAGGCGCTCTTTTTTGACATTCAGGAGCTTACGGGCATAAGGACAGTTTTTCCTGTCCCTATTCCAGGAAAAACGGGGCTTATGGGAGGGCGGTTTTTCCTTAAACAATGGCACCCCAAGGCCTATGACACCAGACCGTGGGAGCCGTGGCGGAGGCATTGTGTTAAGAAAAACAAATCACAGATGGCTTTTTGTCACGCCGGAGCCCCATTTTTGAACAATCCAAAGCCTTGCCGCCGGCTTTTCGCCTCAAAAAACACAGTCGATATTTGTGCCTTCGGTCAAAAAGACCTAACTTCGCTCTGTCGGAGTCGCACCCACGGCGACACGACACTATGGTAACCGCAACAAATTCATAATCAAAACTTCATACAATGCACACGACTATGCTCAAATCCTGGTTCAAGAAGCCCAGCCGCTTCTTGGCCGCCTTTCTCGTGGGCTCCGCGCTGACGGCACAGGCCGACGGCGGCATGTGGATGCTCAAACTCATGGAACAGCAACACCTGGCCGACTCGCTCAAAAAGGCCGGATGCCTGCTCTCTACAGACGAAATCTACAGCGAAACCGCTCCCTCGCTCCGCGAATGCGTGGGCATCTTCGGCGGTGGCTGCACGGGCGAAATCGTCTCGGCCGACGGCCTCGTCTTCACCAACCACCACTGCGGCTTCAGCACGGTGCACGAAATGAGCACCACCGAAGACGACATCGTCAAGAACGGCTTTTTTGCCCGCTCACGCGCTGAAGAGCGGCAAACGCCCGGACTCACCTTCACCTTCGTCAGAGCCATCGCCGACGTGACCGACGAGGTCAACAAAACGGCCGACAGCCAAGGCCTCGACGCCTACGACCGACAGACGAGCCAGTTTCTCGAAACGGTGTCAGACTCGCTTCTGGAGGCAAGCCAGTGGAAAGACGTCAAAGGCATGGATGCCCGCGTGGTGCCCTATTTTGGCGGCAACAGTTTCTACATCTTCTACGAACAGACCTACAGTGACGTGCGTCTTGTCGTCAATCCGCCATACAATATCGGCCAGTTCGGCGGCAATTCCGATAACTGGATGTGGCCGCGGCAGAACGCAGACTTTGCCGTGTTCCGTATCTATGCCGACAAAGACGGACAGCCGGCGTCCTACAGTGCCGACAACGTGCCCTTGAAATGCAAGAAATTCCTCCCCATCTCACTCAAAGGCTATGAAAAAGGCGACTTCACGATGGTGATGGGCTTCCCCGGCTCCACCAACCGCTCACTCACAGCCGCCGGCGTGGCTCACCGCCTGAACAACCTCAACGCGCCCATCGTGGCAGCCGGCTATCCCCTGCTCAACTTCTACAAGAGACTGATGGACGAAAGCGACGAAAACCGTCTGGCGCTTGAAGACGAATATTTCTCGCTCGGCAACATGACCAAAAACTTCGACGGCATGATTTCGTCGTGCCAGCGCGTGGGCCTCATCGACATCAAAAAGGCCGAAGAAGAGCGCGTGAGAGCCTTTGCCAAGGCAAGCGGCCACCCCGAATATGCCGAGGCCATCGACCGGATAAGCCAACTCTGCACAGCCTACGGAGACACCCTTCACGATGCCATCCTCTCAGCCTACACTCTGGGAGAAGTGGACGTGGAACTGAATATGCTCGTGGCAAGTCTGGCCGCATCAAAAGAGGGCAAACTCAAAGAAATGGAAGGATACGCCGGCGAAAGCCTCATAAGACACCTCAGAGAGAAATACTGGGACAGAGAAGCCTTCAACATGATGCGCGAGAAAGCCATGCTGCTTGCCCCCATATTTGCCGGCCGCCACAAACTCTCGGACTGCCCCGAAGAATTTGCCCAGACCGATGCCACGAGAGGCCGGATGGCTCACGTCTTCGACACCACCGTGCTGACAGACAGCGTGGCCGTGGCCAAACTCCTTAAAGGTAAAGGCTATCGGAAATTGCTCAACGACCCGATGGTGGGACTCTCAAGAACGGTCTACAACTACTGCACCAAATTTGGGCCCATTATGCTCAATTACAGTAAGGCAATTGCCCCCTACACCAAGACCTATACCAAAGCCCTCTGCGAAATGAGCGGCAACAGCGTGGCACCCGACGCCAACTTCACACTCCGCATGACCTACGGCCACATTGCCGACCTCAAGCCCCGCGACGCCGTGCAATATGACTGGCGCACCGTGCTCGACGGTATGTTTGAGAAAGAGAGCAAAACCGAAAGCGACTATTTCATCAACGAAGACTTGCGCCGTCTCTACAAAGCCGGCAACTATGGCCCCTATGCCCGCGAAGACGGCAAACTCCAGACCTGCTTCACCAGCGACAACGACATCACCGGCGGCAACTCGGGCTCGCCCGTGCTCAACGCCAAAGGCGAACTTATCGGACTGGCCTTCGACGGCAACATTGAGAGCCTGGCCAGCGACTTGAGATACAACGCCGAACTGCAACGCTGCATCAACGTGGACATCCGCTACGTGCTCTTCATCATCGACAAGTTCGGCGGAAGCCGCTACGTCATCGACGAACTTGACCTGCGTTAATACACACGACTGACCCGAAGACGGGTTGCAACCACAAACCAAGGAGGTGCGGTGAGACACCGCACCTCCTTTCATTACCACCAACCTCCCATGAGCCAAATCCCACGACTGAAAGACATTGTCTGGCGCGACACACCCTTTGCCGAACTGATGAACAAGCGCATCTACAACGTGCTGCTCATCGCCACAAAATACGACGCCTTTATGCTCGAAGACGACGGACGAGTCGACGAACAGATCTTCAACGAATACACTGCCCTCTCCCTGCGCTATCCGCCACGCTTCACACAGGTGACGACCAAGGAGGAAGCACTGCGCGAACTCGACGACCGTAACTTCGAACTCATCATCGTGATGCCGAACCTCGACAACCACGACATTTTCGCCGATGCCAAGGACATCAAATCCCGGCACCCGTCCATCCCCATCGTGGTGCTCACGCCGTTCTCCAAAGAAGTGAGCCGCCGCGTGGCCGGCGAAGACCTCTCGGGCATAGACTACGTCTTCTCGTGGCTGGGCAACGCCGAACTGCTTATGGGCATCATCAAACTCATCGAAGACAAATGGAACGCCCCCGACGACACCGCCTCGGTGGGCGTGCAAATCATCCTGCTCGTCGAAGACTCCATCCGATTCTATTCGGCCGCACTCACCCACCTCTACCGCATAGTGCTCGAACAAAGCCGCGAGTTCTCAAAAGAAGCGCTCAACGACCACCTCAAGACCATGCGTATGCGCGGACGACCCAAAATCATGCTGGCGCGAACCTACGAGGAGGCCGTCGAACTTTACGACCGCTACGAAGAAAACATCCTGGGCGTGGTCTCGGACATGAGTTTCTCACACGAAGGCCGCAAAGACCCGCTGGCCGGTCTGCAACTGGCCCGCTACGTGAGGTCGCGCGACGTGCACACGCCCATCGTCCTGGAGTCGAGCGAAGAGGAGAACGTGAAATATGCCGAAGAGGTAGGCGCCACTTTCATATCCAAAAACTCCAAACAATACCCGCAACTCCTGCGCAAGCAAATCATGAGCCGTTTCGGCTTTGGCGACTTCATCATCATCAACCCGGCCACGGGCGAGGAGATTATGCGCATACGCGACCTCAAGGATTTGCAACGCAAGCTTATGGACATCCCCGACGACTCCCTGCGGTATCATTTGAGCCAAAACCATTTCTCGCGCTTCTTCTTCTCTCGCGCCATGTTCCCGCCGGCGGTCATCCTCAAGCGGGTGGACGTGTCGGAATACCAACATATGGACGAGGCACGCCGGCTCATAGCCGACCTCATCGTGGGTTACCGCAAGATGAAAAACGAAGGCGTCGTGGCCATCTACCAAAAGGACCGCTTCGACGAATATGGCAGTTTCGCCCGCATAGGCAACGGCTCGCTCGGCGGCAAAGGCCGCGGCTTGGCCTTTATGGGCACGATGGTGAAACGCTATCCCCGACTCTCGCGCGAGCACTTTGCCGTAGACATCCCCAAGACGGTGGTCATCGCCACAGACAAGTTCGACGAGTTCATGGAGATAAACAACCTTTATCCCATCGCCCTGAGCGACGCCACCGACGACGAAATCCTTCAAGCCTTCGAAGCGGCCAGTCTGCCCGAGAGCCTGCTCGAAGACCTCATGGCCTTGCTTGAGGTCATCCACAACCCGGTGGCCATCCGCTCCTCCAGTCTGCTCGAAGACGCCCACTATCAGCCTTTCGCCGGCATCTACAAGACCTATATGATACCCCGCGTAGAGGAGAAAGAGACGATGATGCGGCTCTTGCGCTCGGCCATCAAAGCCGTCTATGCCTCGGTCTTCTATGCCGACAGCAAGGCCTACCTCACCGCCACCCAAAACCTCATAGACCAGGAAAAGATGGCCATCGTCATTCAAGAGGTGGTGGGCTCCACTTATGAGACGCCCGACGGCGCACTCTTCTATCCCACCCTCTCGGGCGTGGCCCGCTCGCTCAACTTCTACCCCATCGGCGACGAGCGCGCCGAAGACGGCACGGCAAGTGTGGCTTTCGGTCTGGGCAAATACATTGTCGACGGCGGACAGACGTTGCGCTTTTCTCCGAAACACCCCCACCACATCCTCTGCCTGAGCACCACCGACCTGGCCCTAAAAGAAACACAGCGCAAGTTTTATGCGCTCGACCTCGGCAATATGGCCCGAACGTTTGAGACCGACGACGCCTTCAATCTCAAGAGCATCCTCGTGGGCGAAGCCGAGAGTCACGGTTCGCTGCGCTTTGCCGCCTCAACGTTCGACCCCTACGACGCCGTCATCCGCGACGGCCTCTGGCCCGGCGGGCGGAAACTCATCACCTTCTCCAATATCCTGCAACACGGGGCCTTTCCGCTGTCCGACACCATCTCGCGCCTGCTCGACATCGGTAAGGCTGAAATGGGCCGGCCCGTTGAGATTGAGTTTGCCATGAATGTGGAAGGCGACGAGGCCCGTTTCTATCTGTTGCAAATCCGTCCCATCGTCGACAACAAAGACACCATCGACGAAGACCTCACCGCCGTGCGTCCCGAAGACACCATTGTGAGTTCGACGGCCGCCTTGGGCAACGGTCTGGCCACCGACGTGTATGACGTGGTCTACGTGAAGACGGCCGGTTTCCGCGCCGCCGACAATCCGCTCATAGCCCGCGAGGTGGAGCGCCTCAACCGCCGTCTCACGGCCGAGGGCCGGCCCTACGTGCTCATAGGTCCGGGCCGCTGGGGCAGCAGCGACCCGTGGCTGGGCATACCAGTGAAATGGCCCCACATAGCCGGCGCCCGCGTCATCGTGGAGAGCGGTCTCGACAACTACCGCATCGACCCGAGCCAAGGCACCCACTTCTTCCAAAACCTCACGTCATTCGGCGTGGGCTACTTCACGGTGAACCCCTATCTGAAAGACGGCGTCTTTGACGAGGCATGGCTCGACGCCCTTCCGGCAGAGACCGAGACCGAACACTTGCGCCACGTCCACTCTCCCTCACCCTTCGTCATCAAAATGGACGGCCGACGCTCGCTGGCCGTGGTGATGAAACCGGAGACTTAATGCGCTGTTATACGTCAACCACAACGTTGGTCATGCGAGTCTTTGAATGTTTCAAAACCCGGGGCTGAGCGTAACATCAAAGTTTGGCTCTTAGCAAAAATACTTCACGGCACGGTCGTCCTGCTTTATGAAACGGACTGAAAACCGTTTCGACGACCCAGCCTTAAGGACAGCCGCGCCTGGCATAAGGACAAAAAAATACGGGCACAAGGACAGGAAAAACGCGCCTTATGCCCGTAATGGCTTGAATACAAAATGAAGAGGCCCTTTTGAGGCCTCTTCATTTTTGTCTACATCGAAGATAATGCTTGTTTGACTTCCGAAAAAAGACAAAACTGCGCACATTGGCGGAGGCGGCTGAGCGTCGGCGTCATAAGCCAGACGTCACTGCCGCCGTCACACAGCGGCCTATCGGGTCAGGCCGAGAATGGCATCGCGACAGTCGGCCATGAGCCAGGCCGGCGTCGACGTGGCGCCACAAATGCCCACCGTGTCGCAGCCCTCAAACCACTCACGACGCAGTGCCTCGGGACAATCAATCATATAGCTGCGCGGATTGACGGCGCGGCAGGCTTCATAGAGCACACGGCCGTTGCTGCTCTTCAAGCCGCAGACGAAAATGATGACGTCGTGGCGCGAGGCAAAACTGCGTATGCCGGGTACGCGGCCACGCACCGACCGGCAGATGGTGTCGAAGGCGCGGAAAGTGGCAGGCGGCTGGATGTGGGCCTCAATGAAATCTGAAATCTGGCGGAAGCCTTCAAGCGGCTGCGTGGTCTGTGAGAAGAGGCAGATGTCGCGGGTGAAGTCGAGCCGTTCGGCTTCTGCGGGACTCTGCACCACAATGGCAGTGCCTTCGGTCTGTCCCACGAGGCCCAAGACCTCTGCATGGCCGGGTTTGCCATAAATCACCACCTGCGGCCCCGAGGGCTCGGCATAAGTGCGCCCAATGAGCCGCTGCAGCCGCAGCACGACGGGACACGTGGCATCGACCAGGCGTATGCCACGAGCCGCTGCCGAGGCATAGGTCGAGGGAGGCTCGCCGTGGGCACGCAACAAGACCTTGCCTTCGCTAAGTGACGAAAAGGCGGCGTGGTCGATGGTGATGAGTCCCAGGCGCTTGAGGCGATCACACTCGCTGCCGTTGTGGACAATGTCGCCCAGACAATAGAGCGTGCCGCCGCCGGCGAGTTCTTCCTCGGCCTTGCGTATGGCCGTGGTGACGCCGAAGCAGAATCCTGAGCCTTCGTCTATTTCTATCTTTATCATGTGGCGCACTGGTGAGGAATGGAAGAATGAGGGTCAGGCCTCGGCGGTTTTCTCCTTGAAACGCTCGAGCAGCCAGGCCTGTTGCTCGTCGCGAGAGAGGTGACTGTTGTCGAGCAGCAAGGCATCTTCGGCCTGACGCAAGGGGGCCACTTCACGGTGTGAGTCGATGTAGTCGCGCTCTTGCACGTTGCGGAGGATGTCGGCATAGTCGGCAGGCATTCCCTTAGCCATCAACTCGTCAAAACGTCTCTGCGCACGCACCTCGGCCGAGGCGGTGACAAAAACCTTCAGTTCGGCGTCGGGGAAAACCACCGTGCCGATGTCGCGGCCATCCATGACCAGACCTTTCTCACGGCCCATGGCTTGCTGGGCACAGGTCATGGCTGTGCGCACGAAAGGCAGGGCGGCCACGGGGCTGACGTGTGAAGAGACTTCGAGCGAGCGGATTTCACGCTCCACGATTTCTCCGCCCAAGCGCACCAAGGGCAGGCCGCTCCCGGGGTCAAGCACGAAGTCGACTTTGACTTCCGGCATCAAGGCTTCAAGACCGGCGGCATCGACCGAGCCGTCGGCGGCAAACAGTCCGCGACGCATGGCAAAGAGGGTGACGGCACGATACATGGCACCAGTGTCTACATAGACATAGCCCACACTGCGGGCCAAGGCCTTGGCCATCGTGCTCTTTCCACAAGAAGAGTGGCCGTCAATGGCCACAATGATTTTTTTCATATCCTAAACGAGGGTTAATTGGAAGCAACAGAGATTGATGAAGAAGGCTTCAGCCTGGACACGCAAGGCTAAAGCGCATAACCGGCACTAAACATGAGCGAAGCCGCTCCGACGTGGTATTTGGCATAAGTCACGCCAAGTTTGAAACGACTGAGGTTGAGCCCGCCGCCGAAAGTCAGACCGGCACCGTGGGCGCTGCCTGCCGCCTTCAACTCATAGGCCCGGCGGAAATTGTAGCCGGCTGAGAGATAAAAGCCTTCGGCCGGGATGACGTCCACACCCACCACGACGTGGTTGAGCAGTTTTTTGCCGAAACTGAGCGACTCCCCGGCCGGATGGTAATAGTCGGACGTTTTCCATCGCGTCAGGTCGGTGAGCGTGACAGAGAGACGGATGGGAGCGTGAGCCATACCAGTGGTCAGGCCGGCCTGCAAGACAAACGGAGCATGGGCCGTGCGGCCGTCGGCAGGCGACTTGAACTGTGCGCCGATGTTGCGTGCAGCCAGTGAGACAGAGAGATCTTTGTCGGGATTAAAATAATTGAGCCCCAAGTCTACCGACACGGCCGCCGAGTTGTAACCGGCGTAGTTCGTGGTGACGAGGTTGACGCCCGCTCCGCCGGCCCAGAGGTCGGAAAGCACATAGCTGTAGGCCGCGCCCACGACGATGTCGCGCGGCTTGAAGGTGCCGCTCTCGATGCCTGCGGCGTCGGTCTCCGTCATCTCGCCATAGTTCATCATTCGCGCGTGGAAGGCGGCCGTGTGACGCTCGCCGAAGGCTTTGACAAACTGCGCGTTGTACCACTGACCGCCGTCGGGATAAGTCATAAAGCCGAGGCCGAGGCTGCGGTCTGTCACAGCCGACCAAAGCGCAGGATTGGCCGCACCGGCCCACGGCGTGTCTTCCACGACAGAAATGTTCTCGCCACCCAAGCCGGCTGCATGCGAAGACACCGGCAGACCCAACACCGCAAACGAAGCAGTGCCTTCTTGCGCAGCAAGGCGCAGGCAGGCGGTCAGGGCGAACAAGAGCAGCAGGGGCTTTTTCATAGACTTTAGGAATAATTTGTGGTCAAAGGTACTATAAATTTAGTTTTTGCGCGTACTTTTGTATCTAAAATGGCCTATACAGGGCCGATGCAGGCCCGTTGGCCAGCACCCAAACAAGTATTTAACGTGAAACAATCCGAAATATTGTCCAAAGCGTGGTGCGACCTCATCTTTGAGGGACGCAACAAAGCCTATGGGGCCTACCGCCTGCGTAGCCGCACAGGGCGACGGATGCGTTTCGCCTTAATCATCACGGCCGTGCTGGCCATCCTGGCCACCGTCATACCGGCCGGACTCAACCTCTATCTGCGCATCAAACTGCTCAAAAGTTTTGAAGAAGCCTCCACACAGGTGAAAATGATGAAGAAACTCGAGCAAGACAAGCCCTACGAGACGAAGCGCATCTCTGCTGGCAGGGCCATGCCTGCGGCCACCGTCATCAAGGGTGCCGACAATCACTTGCCCGAAATCGTCGAAGAGACACCGGCTGAGGTGGTCTTCGGCACGGGCGGCGAAGAGACGGTGGTGGTGGACGGCGACAGGCTCCTGACCGACCGCGACACGCTCCACAACCGCGACATCAAAGACCTGCCCTACGAGGGACCGCAGCTTGTGGCCGTCGAAGTGGTCAAAGAGATGCCTCTGTTTCCCGGCGGCTTCAAGGCGCTTATGGAGTGGCTCGACAAAGAGGTGGGCTATCCGCGCCGACTCATTGACGAGCAAGTGGCGGGCAATATGGAGGTGACGTTTTTTATTGACGCACAAGGTCTGGTCAAAGACCCGAAGGTGACCAAAGCGCTTCACCCCGACCTCGACCGCATTGTCTTGGCCGCGATACAACGCATGCCGCCCTGGCGTCCCGGCACGACCGACGGCCGTCCCTGCGCCGTCTGCATCACCCTGCCGCTGCATTTCGAACCCAAGTGACACTCAGAGGCTATAAGTCTATAAGGCCAAAAGACTAAGAGTGTGGATTGGCCAATCAAGCCTTGAAAGGGCGTGACATATCAGCCCAGGTCGTCAGGCCTGGGTATACGATGACTCCTTCTATATCCGGCCTGTAAGGTCGGCACAAATAAATGCAAAGCCATGATTAAACTACATTTGAACGTAAATGACCGTTTGGGTGTTCCGACCTTACTGGCCGGAGAATAGAGGAGTAATTGCATAACCCAGCCCTAACGACCTGGGCTGATATGTCAAGTCCCTTTAGGGCTTGCTAGGCCGCTCAAAACAAGCAATAAATAAATCCCTTCTTCACACCTGCGCATAGTAGGCTTACTACCCACTCTTCGTCTCTCCGTCCCACACATTATTATATATATTGTATACCCACTTCTTCTATTATGTCTGACCACTTGCTCCCACTCATCAACGAGGCACTCGCAGCCCTGCCCTACCCCCAAGTTCCCCAAGGCCTCTACGAACCCATTGCCTACGGTCTCGAAGGCGGCGGCAAACGCTTGCGACCGACGCTGCTTTTGCTGGCCTACAACATCTTTGGCCAGAACCCGACCGAAGCTCTTCCGGCTGCCTTGGCGCTCGAAATATACCACAACCACACCCTGCTTCACGACGACCTGATGGACCAGGCAACTATGCGACGCGGCCGTCCCACGGTCTACCGCAAATGGGACGCCAACACTGCCATTCTTTCCGGCGACACGATGCTCATCATGGCCGTAGAACAAATGAACCGCCTTAAATGCAGGGCCAGCCACGAGGTGATGGCGCTCTTTGTGCGTACGATGAAGGAAGTGTGTGAGGGTCAGCAATACGACATGAACTTTGAGCGGACGACCGATGTGAGCATGGCGCAATATCTTGAAATGATACGGCTCAAGACGGCCGTGTTGCCGGCTTGTGCCGCCAAGGCCGGGCCGCTCATTGCCGGGGCCGACGAAGCGGCAGCCCAGTCGCTCTACGACTTTGCCATACATCTTGGCCTGGCCTTTCAAATCCAAGACGACTACCTCGACGTCTACGGCGACCCGAAAGTCTTCGGCAAGAGCATTGGCGGCGACATCGTCTGCGGCAAAAAGACTTACCTGCTCATCTCTGCACTCAATAAAGCCGAGGGCCAAGACAAGGCTCGGCTGAAAGCGTTGATAGAAGACAAGACTTTGACGCCGGACGAAAAGATCAAGGCGGTGACCGACCTATACAACAGCCTGCACATCGCCGAAGAGGCCAAGGCGGCCATCGACCGATACTTCGCCCTGGCGGCCCAATGTCTGGACCGCGTGGGGGCCGACCCCGACCGGGTCAAGCCGCTCAGAGACTATGCCGAGTCTCTGTTGGGACGAAATGTCTGACACCTCATTGCCTGCCCCAGCCACATGACATTTATCGACACCCACACCCACATCTATACCGAGGAGTTTGACGCCGACCGCACAGACGTGATAGAGCGTGCACGCCGTGCCGGCGCCGATGCCTTGCTCCTGCCCAACATCGACGAGGCTTCGATAGAGCCGATGTTGGCCCTCTGCGACGCCCATCCCAATCTCTGTCACCCCATGATGGGACTGCACCCCACCGAACTGCCAGCCGACCCGGCGCCGCTGCTCGACCGTATGGAGGACATGCTCTCTGAGGGCAAACGCAAGTTTGTGGCCGTCGGCGAAGTGGGGCTTGACTTTTATTGGGACGACACCCGGCGCGAAGAGCAAATCGCCGTGTTTGACCGCCAAACCACCTGGGCCGAACGCTATGGCCTGCCGCTCGTCATCCACAGCCGCTCGGCCCACCGCGACCTTGTCGACACCCTCCTGCCCCACCGCGAGCGACTGTCACGTGGCGGCGTGTTCCACTGTTTCGGCGGCACGGCCGACGAGGCCAGAGAGTTGCTCGACACATTCCCCGGCTTTTATCTTGGCATCGGCGGCATAGTCACTTTCAAGCGTTCATCACTGCCCGAGGTGCTGGCAGCCGAGGTGCCGCTCGAGCGACTGCTCACCGAGACCGACGCCCCCTATCTCGCTCCCGTGCCCTATCGCGGCAAGCGCAACGAACCGGCCTACGTCCCGATGGTGCTGGCGCGGCTCGCCGATATTTACCACATCACGATGGAAGACGCCGCAGACATCACGACCCAAAACGCCCGGCGGCTTTTCGGCATTTAGTGTCACAAAACCGGCGCGTGCTTTCACCTTGCAAGCATTTGCATTCAAGAAATATACAAATGCTTTTATTTTTATGCGGTTTGTGTGCAAATAAATACGTATCTTTGCCGTCGAAAAACAAAATGACACCTCTTGTGTCTCACAGAAAAACATTGCTTATATGAGTTATCTCATACGTCCCAACAACTACAAGCCCTTGCTCGACAAATACGAAACAGAGCAAGGCATCAAGGTCATCAAAGACTTCTTTCAAGACAATCTGGCCACCGGATTGAAACTGCGCCGCGTCACAGGCCCGCTATTTGTGCGCCGCGGACTGGGCATCAACGACGACTTGAGCGGCACGGAGCGCCCCGTGACATTCCCCATAAAGGACCTCGACGACGCCCGCGCCGAGGTGGTGCACTCGTTGGCCAAATGGAAACGCCTCACCCTGGCCGACTATGACGTGACACCCGGTTACGGCATATACACCGATATGAACGCCATCCGCGCCGACGAAGAACTGGGCAACCTCCACTCGCTCTATGTGGACCAATGGGACTGGGAGCGCGTCATCACTGCCGAAGACCGCACCCTGGCCTATTTGAAGCGCACGGTGAAATGTATCTACGCCGCCATGCTCCGCACGGAGTTCCTAGTGTGCGAGCGCTTTGAAAGCCTCAAGCCTATGCTGCCCGAGGACATCTACTTCATACATGCCGAGGAACTGCGTCAGCGCTATCCCGACCTCACTCCCAAAGAGCGCGAAAACACGATCACGCGCGAGCATGGTGCGGTGTTCATCATCGGCATCGGCGGTCAGCTGGGCGACGGTCAGCCCCACGACCTGCGCGCTCCCGACTACGACGACTACTCCACCATCAACGAAAGCGGCCTGCCGGGCCTCAACGGCGACCTCCTGGTGTGGAACGACGTGTTGGGCCGTGCTTTCGAAATCTCTTCGATGGGCATCCGCGTGGACAAAGAGGCCCTGCTGCGCCAACTCAAAGACAGCGGCAAAGAAGAGCGCCTGCAATACTACTTCCACCGTCGGCTCGTCGAGGGTACGTTGCCGCTGAGTGTGGGTGGCGGCATCGGCCAGTCGCGCCTGTGTATGCTCTACCTGCGCAAAGCCCACATCGGTGAGATCCAGGCCAGTATCTGGCCCGATGACATGCGCAAAGAATGTGAACGCATCGGCATTCCGCTCATCTGATAGCCAGACGTCCTCAACGTTTTGTCTTTTGGAGCATAAGCCGAAGGCATTATCTTTGAGGCAGGATAAAAGGACAAGAGAGGCTTTCGGGCCTCTCTTTTTCGTTTTCAGGCTCTTACGGGGATAAGGAGAGAAAAAACCGGCCTTATGACAGGAAAAACCGGGCCTATCGCCGTGAGTGGCGACCTTAGGGAAAAGCGTTTTTGGCGGCACAACGACGGCCGTAAGCCGTAGACAAGAACGTTCGTCATAGTTATGACATTGACCTTGAACACCTTACGTCTTTCTCATCTTATTTCTCCCCTTTTTTGAATGGTCTTAACAAAAAACGAAGGCTTGCCCAAAGAGTCTTAAACCATCCGAGGCAACTGTCACAAACGACCCGGAGGTTTGAACTGAGCGGGGATAAAAACTTGTTTTATTTGACTCTACTCTCGCCTTGCACTGACTTTCGCCTATGGCGCAAGTCAGGCGGCGGCTCGGGAATGGCAATAAAAATTAGTTTTTCTTGCCATTCCTCTCGCCTTGCACTAACTTTTAATAAGTTTAGGCTGCGCTCGGCAGAGTCAAAACGAAAAACTTACGTCTTTCCTTTTGCCTCTGCTCTCACTTGCGCTAACTTTGCATAAGATAGGCTGCGGCCACTACACAAGCACTCTGCACAAATGCAAAACGACGTAATCATCATAGGCGGCGGTCTCGGTGGACTCTTCACCGGTGCCCTGTTGTCACGTGAAGGACGGAGCGTCACCATCGTTGAGAAGAACGCTGCCATAGGCGGCGGTCTGCAAACGTTCCATCGCTTCGGCTCGACATTCGACACTGGTATGCACACCCTGGGCGGCTTTAACCACGGCGACAACCTTGACCGCATCTGCCGCTACCTGGGCATCAGAGACCAACTACGCATCAAGCCAGACGACTGCCTCACACAGATCACCAACGCCAGCGATGGCGTGACCTATCGTATGGACTACGGTCGCGAAGGTTTCGTCAAGTCTCTCTCCGACTATTTCCCACACGAGGCAGACAACCTGAAACGCTACGTCGACACGCTCTACAGACTGACCGAGGAGGTGCCCATCTTCCATCTGCGCGACACCGAATACTATATCCTCACACACTCGCCCGAGTTTCTTATGGCGGCCGACGAACTCATCGCCGCCTATATCGCAGACAAGCGCTTGCGCGACCTGCTGGCTTTCATGAACCCGATGTATGGCGGCGTGGCGGGTCACACCCCAGCCTATGTGCACGCCCTCATCAACGTGCTCTATATCAACCGTCCCTTCCGCTTCGTCGACGACAGTGCCCACCTGGCCCATCTGTTGGC
Organism: Alloprevotella sp.; assembly: GCA_045124135.1. GTDB lineage: Bacteria > Bacteroidota > Bacteroidia > Bacteroidales > Bacteroidaceae > Alloprevotella. The sequence goes on along the minus strand of JBGVLE010000099.1, from coordinate 10,865 downwards.
CGGCGTCGTCAAGCAAAACGGCGGACAAATCCTGAGCGGCGAAGAGGTGACCCAAATCGAAGCCGAAGGCCGCCACCTCACGGCCGTATGCACCGGCCGCGGCAAACGGCTCACGGCCGAAACCTATATCGGCGCCATCCATCCGCTCACACTCAGCCGGCTGCTGCCTCCCGGCACCTGGCCACCGGCCTACAAGCAACGTCTGGAGCAGATTGCGCTGACCAACTCGGCTTTCACCGTCTACATCACCTTTAAGCCCAAGGCCTTCCCCTATATCGACCACACCTGTTTTTGGCAGGCCGACTACGGCTTGATGTGGCAACACGCTGCTACGCCCGGGCCGCTATGGCCACAAGGATTTATGTATTTCACCCCACCGGTGGAGGGACAGAGCGAGTGGGCCGAAAAGATGGTGGTGAACTGCGTGATGGACTTCAAGGAAACCGAACAATGGAGCGACACGCTGACACATCATCGCGGCGAGGACTATGAACGCTGGAAAAACCAACGCATCGAGGCCGTGGTGGAACGGCTCACACATCTATATCCTGACATCAAAGGCCAGATAGCCCAGATCGGCGCATCCTCACCGCTCACCATACGCGACTACTATCACACGCCACGAGGTGCCCTCTTCGGCTATGCCAAAGACTGCCAGCAGCCCGCACTCTCTTATCTGCCCGTACGCACCAAAGCCGACAATCTGCTGCTCACCGGACAGAATGTCAACCTACACGGCATCTGTGGCGTGCCGCTCACAGCCATCGTCACAGCCGAGGCCCTCACCGGCCGCAACCACATCGTCAGAAAAATACGTGAGGCCACAGCCCACTGAGACGCCCCTCCATAAAGACAAACCCATACCACTCTGCCAATATGCAAGACATCGAATACCGTCCGGCCGAAGAAATCAAAGCCTTTCAAGAAGAACTGCTGCGCCAGAACATAGCCTATCTGGCCCAAAACTCACCCTACTACAAGCGGCTCTTCAAGGCCTACGACATAGACCCTCACCGCATTTGCCATCTCGAAGACCTCGAACTCATCCCCTTCACCGAGAAAAAAGACCTGCAACTCTTCAACGAAGACTTCCGCTGCTGCCCCAAAGAGAAAATCATCGACTACATCACCACCTCGGGCACACTGGGCGACCCTGTCACCTTCGGCTGCACAGAAAAAGACCTGCAACGATTGGCATATAATGAGAAAAAGTCGTTTGCCTGCGCCGGACTCCGGCCCGGCAACATCATGCAGCTGATGACTACGATGGACAAACGCTTCATGGCGGGACTGGCTTATTTCCTCGGCATACGCGAACTCGGCGCCAGCATCATCCGCGTGGGGAACGGCATCCCCGAACTGCAATGGGACACCATACGCCGCCTCAAACCGGACACGCTGATGTGTGTGCCTTCTTTCATTCTCCACCTTCTGGACTACGCCGAAGCACACGGCATTGACTATCGTGAGAGCAGCGTGAAACGCATCATCGGCATAGGCGAAGGCTTGCGCGAGCAAGACTTCTCGCTCAACCTGCTGGGCCGACGCATCCGTGAACGCTGGGACGTGGAGCTTTTTGCCACTTACTCGTCGACCGAGATGGGGGCCACCTTCTCTGAATGTCCTCACGGACTGGGCGGCCACATGCATCCGGAACTCATCATCGTTGAAATCATCGGCGAAGACGGCTTGCCCGTGCCCGACGGAGAAACGGGCGAAATCGTGGTGACCACGCTGGGCGTCGAGGCTATGCCCCTGTTGCGTTTCCGCACGGGCGACGTGGCCGCCAAAATCACCGAGCCATGCCCTTGCGGCCGCCACGCCTATCGTCTCACCCCCATCATCGGCCGCAAACACAACATGATCAAACTCAAAGGCACCACGCTCTATCCGCCGGCTATCAACGACGTGCTCGAAGGCACGCCCTACGTGGCAGCCTATGTGGTAACGGCCTCGACCGGCGACGCCGGCACCGATGAAGTGAGCGTGAAAGTGGCGTGCAAAGGCAATCCCGATTTTGACGTAATCAAAGACCTCAAAGACCGATTCCGCGCACGCATCAGGGTGGCGCCCCACATCGAACTCTCCACGACCGAGGAGGTGAGACAAGCCAACTTCCCCGGCACAGCCCGCAAACCTGTGAAATTCATTGACCTAAGAAACAAATAAACCGCTTTTCAGTACTCACTCAACTATGGAAGTGCTCTACGAAGACAATCATATCATCATTGTCAACAAAGCCTCGGGCGAAATCGTACAAGGCGACAAAACCGGCGACAAGCCTATGGGCGAGGCCGTCAAAGCCTATATCAAAGAGAAATATGCCAAGCCCGGCGACGTCTTTCTCGGTGTCATCCACCGACTGGACCGGCCGGTGACGGGAGTAGTGACCTTTGCCCGGACCGGCAAGGGACTGGCCCGCATGAGCGAACTGTTCCGCACCAGTGGCGTCCAAAAAACTTACCACGCCATAGTGACACCGCCGGCACATTGGCCAGCCGACGCCGAAACGTGGCACAGCCTCGAGAACTGGGTCACGCGCAACGAAAAACAAAATAAAAGTTATGCCCACGACAAGGAGGTGAAAGGCAGCAAACTGGCCCGACTCGACTGGCGCCTGCTGGCAAAAGGCGAGCGCTATGCCCTCGTGGAGGTGAGACTGCACACGGGACGGCATCACCAGATACGTTGCCAGCTGGCCGCGGCCGGTATGGTGGTGAAAGGCGACCTGAAATATGGTGCACGACGCAGCAACCCCGACGGCAGCATCAGCCTTCACGCCCGACGAATTGCTTTCGAGCACCCCGTAAGCCACAAGCCCATAGACGTCATCGCCCCATATCCCACCGGCAGTCTGTGGGAAAAACTGAGCAGCGGGAAGGGAACTTCACCCAAAGACTAATTCCCAAAGCAGGTAGAGATTGAGCGCCGTGACAAAGACGGCCATGGCATAAAGCAACCACGTGGTGTAGCGGTGGTTGACATATTCGCCCATCACCTTACGGGAAGACGTGAGGCTGACCTGGAGAAAAACCGTGAAGGGCAACTGCAGACTGAGAATGGCTTGGGAAACGACCAAACCCTTGAAGGCATCTCCCACAAAACACAACACCACGAAGGCGCCAATGAACGAAATGAGTATGCCGGCGCGGGAGTGAACGTCTTTTACGTCATAAGGTTCGTCGTATAGACCAGAAAAAATGCTGCCGGCGGCCATTCCGGATGTAACCGTGCTGGAAATACCGGCCAACAACAGTGCAATGGCGAAGACTATGCCCGCTCCACTGCCCAACATCGGCGTGAGCAGTTCGCCGGCATCAGGAAGCGAGTCGACCAGGCGCCCCTGGTTGTGGAAAGTAGAGGCCGCAAGGATAATCATAGCCGAGTTGATGGCCCAGCCGACGGTCATGGCCAGAAGCGTATCATAAAACTCGTATTTCAGGGCTCGCTCAATGCCGGCCTTGCCAGTTTTGCAGATTTCACGGCTTTGAATGACTTCTGAATGCAGGAACAGATTGTGTGGCATAATCACAGCCCCCAGCACACTCATCACCACCAGGATGCTGCCCTCTGGCAACGAAGGCGTGAAAGCAGCCGCGGCGGCCTGGCCCCAGTCGGTGTCTGTCAGCGTGAGTTCGTAGAGAAACGAGCAGCCAATGAGCGAAACAAAGGCAATAATGCCCTTCTCCACCCGCGTATAAGAATTGGTGAGCAGAAGGGCCGTGCAAATGACTGTAGCCAACGCAGCGCCCACAATGAGCGGCAGACCGAAAAGCATCTGCAGGGCAATGGCCGCGCCAAGTATCTCGGCCAGCGATGTGGATATGGAGGCGAGCATGGCTGTGCCTAAGACAAAACGGCTCGCGCCTCGCGGCAGATAGCGGGTGGCAGCCTCAGAGAGACAAAGACCGGTGACGATGCCCAGGTGAGCCACATTGTGCTGCAAGACAATAAGCATTGCCGTGGAGAGCGTGACGACCCACAGCAGGGCATAGCCGAACTCCGACCCGGCAGCAAAGTTGGACGCCCAGTTGCCCGGGTCGATGAAGCCGACGGTAACGAGCAAGCCCGGACCGATATATTTGAAGATGTTCAGGCCGCTCTGCAGCGAACCTTCCTTAAGGCGCCAATGTCGCTTAACGTCTGCAATCTTATCCTTTATACTCATCTGGTTTTCTGGGATTGAACAAAAACAAGCCGCCCGCGGCTCTGACATTGCAGAGTGAGCGGACGGCTGTCTTGTATTGATTTTTTCTTATCGTCGGTAACTCTGACGGAGCGTATTACTTCTTGTTGCCGAAGTAGCGCTTATAGAGACCTTCGAAGCCACGGCCGTGACGAGCTTCGTCGCGTGCCATTTCGTGTACGGTGTCGTGGATAGCATCGAGGTTGAGCTCTTTGGCGCGCTTGGCAATGCGGGTCTTGTCTTCACAGGCACCGGCTTCGGCGTTCATACGCTTTTCGAGGTTGGTCTTGGTGTCCCAAACCACGTCGCCAAGGAGTTCGGCGAACTTGGAAGCGTGTTCGGCTTCTTCCCAGGCATAGCGCTTGAAAGCCTCGGCCACTTCGGGATAGCCCTCACGGTCGGCCTGACGGCTCATGGCCAGATACATGCCCACCTCGGTGCATTCGCCCATAAAGTGGTTATTGAGGTCTTTGATCATCTCTTCGTCGCAACCTTTGGCTACGCCGATTTCGTGTTCGGCCACAAAGGTGAGGCTGCTGTCTTCAGAGAGTTCCTTGAACTTGGAAGCGGGCACGCCGCACATAGGGCATTTTTCGGGAGCTGCGTCACCTTCGTGAATGTAACCGCAAACGGTGCAGATAAATTTCTTTTTCATAGTGTTTGAATTTTAATGATGATGGAATGTTGTTGCTTGTTTATATGAAGTCATGAAGGGCTCACGACTTTTTCTTTGTTCTTGCACTCGGGACAGACGCCGCGGAGATAGAGCTCGGCACTGTCGAGAAAGAAGCCGCCCTGCAGTTCGACGTCTTGGCTGGGATTATGGGCGAGCGGCACGTCATAGATGCGCTGACAGTGGCGACAGAGGAAATGCGCGTGAGGCCCAAGCACGGCGTCGTAACAAGCGCCGCGCTCGTCGATGGTCAGTTTGCAGACGGCACCTTTTGAGACGAGGAGGCTCAGCGTGTTATAGACGGTGGCCTTCGACAGCGTGGGCAGCGTGACAACCAGCGCCGAGTGGATTTCTTCCACGCTGGGATGTGTGTGGTGTGCCATCAGATAGCCCATTACAGCCAGGCGCTGCGCAGAGGGCTTTACGCCGTGGCTCTGCAAATAGTCAATGGTCGCGTTGTCGTACATCTGTAATCATTCTAAGTTTTGATGTAATGCAAATGTAAGGCTTAAGCGGTTTCCCAACAAGCATTCAGCCACTTTTTTCTCCGGTTTTTTCATTTTTTTTGATAAAACGTTTGGTTCGTATCATTATTTCACACTACATTTGCAGTGTGTTAGTTAAGCAATACACTATTCTAATAAAACACAATCCTATTATGCTACGTCTTGAAAATATTTCTTTTCGTTATTTCAGAGGCAAGGCGCCGGTGATTGACGGCGTAGACCTCACACTGAGCCCCGGGCACATTTACGGCCTGCTGGGACGAAACGGTGCGGGCAAGAGCACGCTATTATATATAATGAGTGGCCTGTTGCATCCCGATGGCGGCAAGGTCAGCCTGGACGGTGAAGATGTGACCAGGCGCCTACCCTCCACGCTGAGCGAGATGTTCCTTGTCCCGGAAGAGTTTGACCTGCCCTCTACGCGTTTGAAGACCTTCGTCAAGCTCAACGCGCCTTTCTATCCGCGTTTCAGTGAGAGCGTGTTGGCCAAATGCCTCGACGACTTTGAGTTGGACCTCGACCTGCACTTGGGCCGCTTGTCGATGGGCCAGAAGAAGCGTGTGTTCATGAGCTTTGCCTTGGCCACGCAGACGCGTCTCATCCTGCTGGACGAGCCCACCAACGGTCTTGACATACCGGCCAAGAGTCTTTTCCGCAAGACAGTGGCGCGCAATCTGGCCGAAGACGCCACGATGGTGGTTTCGACTCATCAGGTGCGCGACATTGATGTTCTGCTCGACCACATCATCATGACCGACAAGGGCAAAATCGTGTTCGACCACGCGGTGAGTGAGATTGGCGAGCGACTGGCTTTTGCCGACGTCCCCATGAGCGACACGACGGTCTGCCCCCTGTTTGAGCAGCCTTCCATTCACGGCCGTTCTGTGGTGACGGCCAACCGCTCGGGCCACGAGACGCCGCTCAACCTTGAGTTGCTCTTCAACGCCATTCTGGCCAAGGGCGACATCCTGGCCGGCGGAGAAGAAGCCGCAAGCCCTGAGCCCAAAGAGTCTGCAAGATAAGTGTCACGCCATAAACTTCACACACGATGAAAAATACATTCAGCCTTCATAGATTTGGCCTTTTGCTGCGCCATTACACGATGAGTGATTTCAAGCGCCATCTGCGCGGTCCCGTCGGCCTTTATTTCGGCCTTTTGGTGATTTATCTGATGGTTTATTACGTGCCCAGTTCTCGCGGTCTTCAACACGGCATGACCGAAATCGAACTGACACACATGGCCACAGGCATCACGGTGTTGATGGCGTTTTGCAGCTTTTTTGTCTATATCGCCTCAAGTTTCGCCGGCCTGCACACGCGTCAGAAGCGTACGGCCTTCCTGATATTGCCGGCCACCACGATGGAAAAATATCTCTCTTGCATTGTGTTTGCCTTTTTGAATTGGTTTGTGGCCATCAATCTGGCCGTGGTCTGTGCCGACCTCACGCGTATGGCCTTCTTCCCCTTGATGGGGCATGGTTTCGAGAGCATCTTGCCTTCGTTTTATGCGACCCCGGGCGATTTTGTGAGCATCACCATTGAGGCGGCCAAGCACGAGTTTGTAGGTTTCCCCTTGCTGCTTCTCTCCACCGTGATTGTGGTCTGCGTGTTTTCCACGACGTTCTTCATTTTGGTGAGTGCAGCCTTTCGTCGCTATGCCATTTTGATAGGTTTGCTCCTGCTCCAGGGCCTGCAGATACTGGTGGGGCTGCCGTTGACGGCCTTTGGCGTCACTACTGACACCATTCTGACGGTCGACCTCGTTGTCTACCCTTTGCTCACCGTTGCCGCCATTTGGTGGAGCTACCGCTTGTTCAGCCGCATCGAAGTGATCAGACATAAATTTCTTCCTCTATGATTTTCAAAGACAGTCTTCCCATATTCCAACAGATAGCCGACCGCCTGTCCGACGAAATTCTTGCCGGCGAGTATGCTGCCGACGAGCGTGTGCCGGGAGTGAGAGACTATGCGGCCTTGGTCGAAGTCAACGCCGCCACGGTGGTCATGGCCTACGACGTGCTCTCGGGCCGTGGCATCATCGCCAGCCGCCGCGGCATGGGCTATTATGTAACGCCCGAGGCCCGCAACCTCATCTTGCGCGCCCGGCGTGAGGTGTTCTACAACGAAACCCTGCCCGACCTTTTCCGGCAAATGCGCGACCTGGGTCTCACGCCCGACGACATCAAGGCCGAATGGGCTTCCAGTCAAGACAAACAACATTCATAATCATATTCCCATCAGACAATGAAAACAAAACTATGCCTTCTCTTGCTGCTCTGTCCGTTGATGGCCGCAGCACAATTCAAGGGCCGCGTGGTCGACGAAGCCGGCCAGCCTGTGCCCTATGCCAACGCCGCCCTGCTCTCGGTCCGCGACAGTGCGCTGCGCAGTGTGGTCGTGGCCGAAGCCGACGGACGTTTCTCGCTGCCCGTCAAGAGCGATGCGGGCCTGCTGCGGCTTTCCGGTCTGGGCTATCAGACCACCTTCGTCAAGGTGTCGGCCGCCAAGACAGCCCTGGGCGACCTTTGCCTCAAGGCCGACGGCCTGATGCTCTCTGAGGCAGTGGTGACGGGCAAGCGTCCCGTGGCCAAGATGACGGGCGAAGGCCTTGAGACCACCGTTGCCGGAACAACGCTCGAGAAAGCCGGCACGGCCGAAGACCTTTTACAGAAAATCCCCGGAGTGGTAAAGAAAGACGACAAGATTGAAGTGTTGGGTCGCGGCAACCCCATCATCTACATCAACGGCCGGCAGGTGCGCGACGACAGCGAGCTGCAGCGTCTCAACTCCGACGAAATCAAGAGTGTCGAGGTCATCACGTCGCCGGGAGCGCGCTACGACGCCTCGGTGAGCTCGGTGGTGCGCATCCGCACGGTGCGCCGCAAGGGCGAAGGCTTTGGCGTCGACGCCTTGGCCAATTACAGTCAGGGGCACAATGCCTCCGCCCACGGCCAGCTCAATCTGACCTACCGCAAAAACAGTCTGGAGTGGTTCTTCAACTCAGACTACAAAGACTATAAAGGCCAGATGTGGCAGTCGAACGACCAAATCACGCAAGTAGACACGCTCTGGTCGCTGCCGTTCACCGGCAACACGTCGATGAAAGTGAAGAGCTACACGCTCGGCACGGGCTTCAACTACGACATTGCCCCGGGTCACAGCCTCGGTTTGCGCTACGACTTCACCCACGCCTTCCACGACCACACCAACGGCAGCCTGCTCAGCCAGATCAAGGCCAACGGCGAATACTATGACGAGCTGGCCAGCGAAGTGACCACACGCGAAGACAACGATCCCACCCACATGGTCAATGCCTACTACGTGGGCAAAATAGGCCGCGGCGAACTCTCTGTCAACGCCGACTTCTATGCCGACGGCGAGACCAACGACCAGCGCACGCTCGAACAGAGTGTCGAGGCCGACAATCGCGACGTCCACTCCACCGAGTTCATCCGCAACCGCCTCGTGGCCGGCAAGGCCGACTATAAGCTCCCCATGTGGGGCGGCAGTCTCACCTTCGGCGGCCAATACACCCACACTAACCGCCACGACGACTATCTCATCCCCATCAACAACTGGGGCGTGGCCACCTCGCGCTCACAGCTCCGCGAGCAAAACGCCGCCGGCTTTGTGGAATATTCGAAATATGTGGCCAAGGTAGGTATGCTCACGGCCGGCCTACGCTATGAGCACATCAACTTCGACTACTACAGCAATGGCGTGCGGCAACCCGACCAAAGCCGTGTGTTCAACAACGTCTTCCCCAACCTCTCGCTGGCCACTATGTTGGGCAAGATGCAGTTTATGGCAGCCTATTCGGTCAAGACGGTCAGACCCGACTATTTCCAGTTGTCCAACAACGTGACCTATGCCAACCGCTTCTTGCAACAGACGGGTAATCCCTCACTCGCCCCCACCATCGCCCACGACATAACGCTGACGGGTGTGTGGAAATTCCTGCAAGGCGCCGTGTCGTTCAAACACAGCAAAGACGGCATCATGTACTGGGGTGTGTCGCTTCCCGACCAACCGGCCACTACGAAAATCACCCACATCAACAAGTCTTATTCCGAGATGCAGTATATGCTCACGGCTGCTCCGAAGTTTGGCCTGTGGCAACCCAGTGTGACGGGTGTGTTGATGCATTCGTGGGTCAAGATGCCGGCTTTCGGCTCTGAGCGCAAGTTCAACAATCCGCTCTTCGTGGGTGTGTGGAACAACGCCTTCACCCTGCCGGGCGGCTTCACCTTCAACCTCGACTACCGCTATCAGAGCCCCGGCAACTACCAGAACGTCTACCTCAGCCGCAACGTGCACTACCTCGGCGTGGCCCTGTCGAAGAGTTTCCTCAAAGACGCCCTCACCATCACGGCCAAGGGCAACGACCTCTTCCACTCGGCCCAGCGCGTCAACATCTTTATGGAAAACTCGCGCATGATCAACTACGTCAAGGGCGACTCGCGCCGCTTCGAGCTCACCCTGCGCTACAAGTTCAACACCTCGCGCAGCAAATACCGCGGACAGAGCGCTGCTGGCAGCGAAATAGACCGTTTCTCGGGCAGCAAGCAGAAATAACACTCTTTCATTCAATCCATAATCGTTATTAAGCATTAAGTGAAGCCGCGCTCGGTTTGTGCCTATGACTGGCACAGACCGGGCGCTTGGCGCTGGGGGTGGCGGTGTGTTCAGAAACGGCGGTGGAGTGTGACGAAATATAATGGAATATTTCCGGATTGTTTTGAAAAGGCGTCCCAGCGACAGATTTTCTCGGCAGAGAGGGCGCGTTTTTGCGGAAAAAGTCACAAAAATTTGCAAGTTCAGACAAAACGGGGACGGGAATAGGGAGAGAAATTTCCGCCATAAGGGCAGTTTTTAGTGTCCTTATAGGAGGATGGCGCTGAAAACAAGAAAAAGAGGCCCGACAGGCACCTCTTTCTCCTTCTCTACCTCAAAGATAACCCCATCGGCCATAAAAGAAAAAGACAAAAAGACGACGGCAACAAACGATTTGGCTTAAATTTGCATAAGATAAGCCACGCGGCTTTTTCGTTGGTATGAAGAAGACGACAAAGCGGCCTTTTCATTTCTACACCCCACCACTATGACACACCGTCTATTCATCTTCAACCCCGACCACGAAGAGGCCCTGGCCGAAGGCTCGCCGACGGGCAACCCCGGCAAGGCGGCCCGAATGATGGCCACCAATGCCTGGTCGCTACCGGGCCTGCTGGCCGGCGAAGGCGACTGGGTGGTATGTCCGCCGGAGGCCGTGTTCAGAGAACAGGTGCACAAGGCACGGGGCCTCAGGACTACGGAACTGACAGCCGGCGTGTGGGACGACGTAAACGAGATCTGCCCGTGGGGATGGGACGGCCGGCTCGTGAAACGGCTCTCCCGACTGGGCGCGCCACAGCGGCTGCTGCCCGACGAAGAGACGCTCTGCCGGCTGCGCCGCCTGTCGAGCCGGCAGACGGTGGGCCGAGTGCTGGACAGCCTCAAG
>JBGVLE010000098.1:0-55120 GCA_045124135.1 Alloprevotella sp. | reverse complement strand
GCCTCAGCTTCAGAAGAGCTTCAACCGCGGCTTCACCGACTATTTCCTCACAACGGCCACGGCGGGCATGGCCAACCACGCCACGCCTAAATCCATAGGCGAACCCATCGGACAAACCACGCGGCCGGTCAAAGGTCGGGTGTTTGACATCCTTCTGCATAAAGACACGACGCTCGCTGCCGGTGACGGTCTCTGCTTCATCGACGACAATGGACGCCTGCAAGGCTTCCGTCTCAATCGCTGTGAGGGTTCAAAATGCTTTGCCGCCTCCGAGGTGACCATTCCGCGCACCCTGCTCTATCGTAATCACGATGCCGCTTTCGAACGGATGCTTTCCGGACAGACGGCGACGCGCACCATGTGGCTTGATTTTATTCTGGGTGAAACCGAAAACGGCTATAGCCTCACGGCCAAAGACGAAATGGGCTATGAAGTGACGGCCTGCGCTGACTGTCTTAAAGAAGAAGCCCGCACCCCCCAGGCAGAGCAATGCCGCAAACAACTCTCCAAACTTGGCGGAACGGCCTTCACCTTGCGCCGCTTAGACATCGACGTGTGTGGCGACCGTTTCATTCCGGCTTCGGTCTTGGCCGGTTTGCGCCGCGACGCCGTCGAACGACTCATGGCCCTTCACGATACGGCCTACCATACCGAGCAGCGTCCGCCGCGCCTATCCCACACAGCCGAGGAGGCGCATTGTCTGGTCACTTCCCCATCCTATCAAGCCAATGTGGCCAATTCTGTGGCCGAAAGACTTTTTGAAAGTCTTCAGTTGCCGCGACCGGCCAAGGCCTTTGAGTTGGCCGAGCCCGCGAAGCCGCTCATCATGACCTGTCGTTATTGCCTGCGCCGCGAACTCCATTGCTGCCTCAAAACCCTGCAAGGCCGTTCTGTCCAAGGCCCGCTCACGCTACGCCTGGCAGACGGACGGCAATTCTCACTCAAGTTTGACTGTGCACAATGCCAAATGCAGATTTATGCAGAATAATCCCCGACATATCAAGCCTTATGGCCAATGGTTCGTGCAGAGGCTGACCGCCCTTTGTCTGCTTGTCGCAGGTCTGCTCACGTCTTGTCAGACTCCGGTGAAAAGCGACGAATGGTCGTCGGACAATCCGCTTGCAGTCGACTCCATTGACTTCATCGCGTCGCGCCACTATTGGAAAGGCTACAACTTTGAGACCACCGATACCTTTAAGGTGCAGCAACTAAATCCCGCCTTTCTCAGTCAGTTCAGACGTACTGACAGTCTCCTGAAAGTGAGCAGCGGCGAACAACTCGTTGTGAGCGACATCGCCCGAATAGCCACCGCACAAGACACTGCGATATGGGTCAAACTCACCGCCATAAGTGCGACCCCCGTCACGGCATGGTCTGACACCACTATGATGCCGAAAGCAGCGGGCAGACCGCTGCCTGTGACCGGTTGGATTAAAGAAGCCGTTTTCATCAAGCGAGTCGTCCCCGACCGCCCTGTGTCGAAACTCATCTACACGATGGGCAAACCGTCGTTCCGCCTCGTCACCGCCATTCTGGCACTCCTGACGTTTGTCACACTGCTTTGGCTCCGTCGCATCAACCACCGTCCGCCGCTCTGCGTCAAAGGCGGCTATCCGATGTTGCTCTCTATGGTTTTCGGCCTATGCGTCGTTTTTCACCGCAGCATCTGGTATTTTGTGCCCAACGACTGGGTGGCCTATTATTTCAATCCGACGCTCAATCCCCTAAAGTCAGGGCTTCCAATCATTGTCGCACTCTTTTTGGCCTCGTTCTGGACACTCATCGTCGTAGGCCTCGCCACACTTGAAGACCAGTTGCGCAGTGCGCCATCGTTGGGCAAAGCCGTGCATGCCTTGCTCTATCTTGTCTGCCAGAATCTTGTGGTCTTTGGCGTCCTGGCCGTTTTGTTGCCTTACTATTGCGCCGTTGTGGCCTATGCCCTCTATGTGTTCTGGCTTCTCAAGCGCTACCGGCGTCAGCGTCATAGCCATCCCCTCTACCGTTGTGGCGCCTGCGGAGCCGCTCTTGAGCACCTGGGCACCTGTCCCCATTGCGGCGCCGTCAATAATATCCCCCGCCAACCCGAATATTAATCACACCTATATATAATTGTATGTTTGAAAATCTCAGCGAAAGACTTGAACGTTCCTTCAAAATACTGAAGGGTGAAGGTCGTATCACCGAAATCAACGTAGCCGAAACACTCAAAGACGTGCGCCGTGCCCTTATCGACGCCGACGTCAACTATAAAGTAGCCAAAACCTTCACCGACACGGTCAAGCAAAAGGCGCTCGGCCAGAACGTGCTCACCAGCGTGAAGCCCGGTCAGCTTATGGTCAAGATTGTGCACGACGAACTCGCCGCCTTGATGGGCGGCCAGGCTGTCGACCTGCAGTTCAAGAGCCACCCGTCGGTTGTGCTTATGGCCGGTCTCAATGGTGCCGGTAAGACCACCCTTTCGGGCAAACTGGCCCTTCTGCTCAAGAACAAGAAAAACCGCCATCCCTTGCTCGTGGCCTGCGACGTCTATCGTCCCGCCGCCATCGAACAGCTTTGTGTCTTGGCCGAACAGATTGGTGTGCCGGTCTACAAAAACCTCGAGTCGACCGACCCTGTCCAGATTGCCGTCGAGGGTATCCGTGAAGCCAAGAGCCGCAATTTCGACACTGTCATCATCGACACCGCCGGTCGTCTGGCCGTCGACGAGGCTTTGATGAACGAGATTGCTGCCATCAAGGCGGCCACCAAGCCCGACGAAACCCTTTTCGTGGTCGACGCCATGACCGGTCAAGACGCCGTCAATACGGCTCTTGAGTTCAACAACCGTCTCGACTACGACGGCGTCGTGCTCACCAAGCTCGACGGCGACACCCGCGGTGGTGCAGCCTTGTCCATCCGCACCGTCGTAGACAAACCCATCAAATTTGTCGGCACCGGCGAGAAAATGGAAGCGCTCGACGTGTTCCATCCCGAGCGTATGGCCGACCGCATCCTCGGCATGGGCGACATCGTCAGCCTTGTGGAGCGTGCACAAGAGCAATACGACGAAGAAGAAGCTCGCCGGTTGCAGAAGAAAATACGCAAAAACCAATTTGACTTTGAAGACTTCCTTGCCCAAATACAGCAAATCAAGAAGATGGGCAACATCAAAGACCTTGCCTCTATGATACCCGGCGTGGGCAAGGCCATCAAAGACGTCGACATCGACGACAACGCCTTCAAGGGCATTGAAGCCATCATTCTCTCTATGACGCCGCGCGAGCGCAAAAATCCCGAAATCCTCAACACAAGCCGCAAAATGCGCATTGCCAAAGGATCGGGCACCAACATCAACGAGGTGAACCGTCTCATCAAGCAATTCGAGCAGACACGCAAGATGATGAAGATGATGACCGGCACCAAGATGGGCCGCCTTATGAAACACATGCCCGCAATGCCCGGCAAATAACCACGAGTCAACAACCCACCACACAAAAACCAAATTTGACACTATGCAGATTATTGACGGAAAAGCCACGGCAGCTGCCATCAAGCAGGAAATTGCCGAAAGTGTGAAGCAACTCATGGCCAAGGGCCATCGCCGCCCCTGCCTGGCCGCTGTCCTTGTGGGCCACGACGGCGGTAGCGAAACCTACGTGCACAACAAAGTGATGGCCTGTGAGGCCTGCGGTTTCGACTCCCGTCTCATACGTTTTGAAGACAATGTCAGTCAAGACGAACTCCTCGCCTGCATCGACTCGCTCAATGCCGACGAAGGCGTAGACGGCTTCATCGTCCAGCTCCCCCTGCCTGCCCACATCGACAAGACACGCGTCATCGAAGCCATCCGTCCCGACAAAGACGTAGACGGCTTCCATCCGGTCAATGTGGGCCGTCTGGCCATCGGTCTGCCGGGATTCATCTCGGCCACACCGCTCGGCATCCTCACCCTGCTGCGCCGCTATGGCATCGACACCAAAGGCAAGGAGTGTGTCATACTGGGCCGCAGCAACATCGTGGGCAAACCGCTCTCGCAGCTTATGATGCAGAAGGGCTATGGCGACACCACCGTAACCGTCTGCCACAGCCACAGCCGCGACATCGCCGCCACCTGCCGCCGTGCCGACATCCTCATTGCCGCCATTGGCCGTCCGGGCTATGTCACGGCCGATATGGTCAAGCCCGGAGCCGTGGTCATCGACGTCGGCACCACCCGTGTGCCCGACGCCGGCCGGAAGACTGGTTTCCGCCTCTCGGGCGACGTGTGTTATGACGAAGTGGCACCGCTCTGCAGTTACATCACACCCGTGCCCGGCGGCGTAGGCCCCATGACCATCTGTATGCTTATGCTCAACACGCTCGCAGCCGCCCGCCATGAGTATTACGACTAATCTTTCAAACGAAAAAGCCAAGAGACAAAAATCCGAGGGACACAAAGAGTGGATTTTGCCGCCCTACGGCTTTCAAACTTTAAGTCTCTCAGACTTTTCAACCCACCAAAAAGCACTTATATCATGGAAAAACAAAAGACCGCACTCATCACCGGCGTGACCGGTCAAGACGGCAGCTACCTCAGCGAGTTTCTGCTATCTAAAGGCTATGCCGTGCATGGCATCATCCGCCGCTCGTCGGTAGACTTTCGCCAGCGCATCGCCCACCTCGAAGGCCGTCAGGGCTTCCACCTCCACTATGGCGACCTCGGCGACTCAATGTCGCTGGTCAAAGTGGTCGATGCCGTGCGTCCCGACGAAATCTACAACCTTGCCGCTCAGAGCCACGTGCAGGTGTCGTTCGATTCGCCCGAGTTCACCGCCGACGTCGACGCTACAGGCGTTTTGCGCGTACTTGAAGCCGTGCGCTCCTGCCATCTCGAGAAGACCTGCCGCATCTATCAGGCCTCCACGTCCGAGCTTTATGGCAAGGTCGAGGAAGTGCCGCAAAACGAAAACACGCCCTTCCATCCCTATTCGCCATACGCCGTGGCCAAACTCTACGGCTATTGGATTGTCAAGGAATACCGCGAGGCCTACGATATGTTCTGTTGTTCGGGCATCCTTTTCAACCACGAGAGCGAGCGTCGTGGCGAAACCTTCGTCACCCGCAAAATCACCCTTGCCGCCGCCCGCATTGCCCAGGGCTTCCAAGACTGCCTCTACCTCGGCAACATGGACTCGCTGCGCGACTGGGGCTATGCCAAAGACTACGTGGAGTGCATGTGGCTCATCCTCCAGCACCCCACGCCCGAAGACTTCGTCATCGCCACCGGTGTGCAACATTCCGTGCGCGAGTTTGTCACTCTGGCTTTCCGCCATGCCGGCATCGAGCTCGAGTTTGTAGGCACCGGTCTCGACGAGCGCGGCGTTTGCCGCTCAGTGTCGGGCAGCGCGAGCCCCGACCTTGTGGGCAAGACCCTTGTGGCCGTGAGCCGTGATTTCTATCGGCCCACCGACGTGGTCAACCTCTGGGGAGACCCCACCAAGGCACGCGCCAAGTTGGGCTGGAACCCGTCGAAGACACCTTTTGAAGAGCTGGTCCGCATCATGGTGGAGCACGACATGGCCAAGGTGGCTGCCGACGGCGCTGCCGCCCGTGTGCGCACCAACCTGGCCGAATATCTCGAGAAAGGCATAGTCAAATAATCCAATCCCCACAAAGAGATGAAACAAAACGACAAGATCTATGTGGCCGGCCACCGCGGTATGGTGGGCTCGGCCATAGTCCGCGCCTTGAAGCGCCAAGGCTACGACAACATCATCACCCGCACACACGCCGAGCTCGACCTCACGCGCCAGGCCGAAGTTGAGGCCTTCTTCAAGGCCGAACGTCCCGACTACGTCTTTTTGGCGGCCGCCAAAGTCGGCGGCATCGTGGCCAACAATGAGGCCCCGGCCGACTTCATGTACCAGAACATGGCGCTCGAGATGAACGTCATACACTCGGCCTGGCAGAGCGGTGTGCGCAAATTGCAGTTTCTCGGTTCGTCGTGCATCTATCCGCGGCTTGCGCCGCAGCCCATGCCCGAGAGCTGCCTGCTCACGTCGGCTCTCGAGCCCACCAACGAGGCCTACGCCCTGGCCAAGATTTCGGGGCTGAAATATTGTGAATACCTCAACCGCCAATACCACACCGACTTTATCAGCGTGATGCCCACCAACCTCTACGGCCCCGGCGACAACTATCATCCCACCCACAGCCACGTGGTGCCGGCGCTCATCCGCCGTTTTCACGAGGCCAAGCTGGAGGGGCTCGACGAGGTGACCTGCTGGGGCGACGGTTCGCCCTTGCGCGAGTTTCTCTATGTCGACGACCTGGCCGACCTCTGTGTGTTTCTGATGAACCACTACAGCGGGTCGGAGACGGTCAATGCCGGCACCGGGCGGGAACTCACCATCCGCCAGCTCACCACGCTGGTGGCAGAGACTGTGGGCTATAAGGGTCGCATCGTCTGGGACACGACGAAGCCCAACGGTACGCCGCGCAAGCTGCTCGACGTGTCCAAAGCCACCCGCCTGGGCTGGACGGCCAAGACCTCGCTCCGTGAAGGGTTGGCGCTGGCCTACGACGACTTCCTGCACAACCCCATGCGGGCCGAGCGCTGAGCGAGGCGGCCAAAAGCCAATCTTTTGTCTTTTGCCGGCGAGGCGGCAAAACATAAATTTGAGATAAAGAAAAAGGGCCGGGCATTATGTCCGGCTTTTTTTGTGGCTCATGAAGCGCTTGGGGGACTGAAGAAAATCATTACTGGACTTATGGCAGTAATTCCTGTCCTTATGCCGGAAAATCCCGTCCTTATGTCGGGAATGAAAATCAGCCGCCGCGACGGGGAAAGCGCTTATCGGCATGCCGATTTGAAGCAAACGCATTTTTCCCAGCCTATTTTGTCACGGGCGACGGCCGGTTTTGAACAGCCCCCTCACCGTCCGGCTCAATCTTACCCCCACGCCCACCAAGAAACATCTCGGGCCGCCACGCTCTGTGACGGCCCGAAACAATGTGGAGAAAATGATGTGTGGCGGAAAGAGAGGGATTCGAACCCCCGGAACAGTTACCCGTTCACCGCATTTCGAGTGCGGCCCGTTCGACCACTCCGGCATCTTTCCTTGGTCGTTTGTCGGATGCAAAATTAACGTTTCCTGGAAGACTACGCAAGGTTTGCAGCCGATTTTTCTCTACCCGCCAGGCGTGGCGGCCTTGTTTTTTCGTCTTTCGCGCGGCGTGAAGAGGTCGCGGAGTCCGGTGAAGTCGCGCTGGAGCTGGATGCCGATGCCTTGGGTGGTGAGAGACGACTTGGAGAAATAGCGGTCGTTGGTCTGGCTGTAGGCCTTGAGGCTCACGCCTCCCGACGGGGTGAGGCGGTAGGTGACGTCGAAGTCGCCCACAAAGTTGGTCGACGACGTGGTGCGCTCGCGATAGCCGAAGTTGCCGTTGATGAGCAGACGGCCTGAGAACATACGGCCGCTCAGAAGGCCGCCAACCTCCATGTCGCTCCACCCCACCTGTCCGGTCTGAAGGGTGGTGCCGATGGTCCAGTTGGTGGTGCCGAGGGCGTCGGAGAGGAGGTTGTTGAGCTGGCTGCTGAGCGTGGATGAGAGGAACGACTTCATGGCTACGTTGCTCTGCGACTGACCGCCCATGGCGGCTTGGGTGGAGGCAAAGTTGTAGTTGTAGAACCGCCCCACACCGAGCAGGTAGAGTATTTGCATGTTCATGTCGTCTTCTGAAGAGATGACATTGCGCACCATTTGCCCTACGTCTTCTCCCACATCGGGCAGTCCGAGGTCGAAGGTGATGGCCGGTGCTCCGGCACGTCCGCCTATCTTGAGGATGCAGTCGGCACGGACGGTGCGATCGTTGAAGTTGAGACCGAGGTCGGCAAGCGAGACGGAGGGAAGGGTGTAGACGGCACTGAGATTGAGCAGACCGTCGAAGGGATTGCCGGCAAAGTCGATGGTGCCGCCGTCGCGCAGGGTGAAGTCTTTGTGGATGACATCTTGTATGGTCATCTTGTAGGCGCCGCCCGTGACGCCGAGATGGCCGTACATTTCAAAGGCGCCTTTGTTGTAATAGGTGGCGCGAATGGTGCCGCCCGCGTGGAGCAGCAAGTGGTTGCCGGCATCGGCGTCGGTGATGACCTTGAGGGTGGCCGAAGGCGTCATATTCACCATAAAGCCGAGACGGATGTCGGCGGAGGGGGCAGCGGCAGCCTGAGGGGGAGCGGCCGGTGTGTTTTCGCCTTGACTGAGGCTGTCGGGCCGGTCGTGCGACGGCGTGTCGTGTGAGACAAAACGCAAGAGCGAGACGTCGGCTTCGCTCTCGGGCGTCTCGGTGATGTAGGTGATGACGGTGCCGGGGTCGGTCTGCATATTGATGTCGGCACTGAAGAGACCGGGCCGGCCGGAGAGGTGTGCCGTGCCGGTGCCGTAGGCCGTGGCATAAAAGGGAAGGTCGCTCTCGGGTCCGGTCTGATAGACTTTGAGCCGCGAGGTGCGTGCGTTGAAATCGTAGGTGATGTCTTTGAGATGGGTGTGGCGAAGTGTGCCCGAGATAGTGCCGGTGCCGCCGTGGCTGTCTGAAATCCGGAAGCCGTTCATAGCAAACTCGCCGGGCCGGATGCGCACGGTGCCGTCGGTGAGGTGGTAGCTGCATCCGGTGCTGTGCACTTTGGCAAAGATTTCGGCCTGTTCGTCTCCCTCAAACTCGATGTCTTTGAAGGTGCCCATGATGTGGCATCGGCCGGTGATGCGTCCGGAGAGGTTGTCGAAGAGTTCGTCGACGTAGCGCCGGAGGAAATGCAATGTGGTGCGTTGGCTGCCGATGTGGAGGTTGAGGGCTTTTTCCTTAATCCCCACATAGCCTTTGACCGTCGTGGCGCCTTCGCCAAGTTCTCTCATGTCGGCGTCAAAATGCAGGCGCATATCGGCCGTGGACAGACGCATGCCGATGCGGCTGTTGCCCATAAAGCCGTCGTTGAAGAGAAAATCGGGAATATGGAGTGTGCCGCCGATGTCTATGCCGTCGCTCTCACTGGCCTGCGCCGAGAGTGTGCCGGTGGCTCTGCCGCCAAACGATACGGGTTTGAGATTGATTAGACTGAGGATGTAGCTGATGTCGACCTGTGAGAGATGCACCTGCAGACTGTCTTGGCGATTTTTGGACAGACGGCCGGAGAGCGACAATGAACGATGCCCATGGCTCAGTCGTACATGGGCTACATCGACAGCCCCGCCACAAACCTCGACCGTGCCGGGACTGACCTGCCAAAGCGTGTCGGCAAGCGTGACAGACGACGGCATAACGTGGGTGGTTATGACGCTTTGTCCCGTCTCGTTTTTGCTGAAAGCCGTGGCGGCGCGAAGTGTACCGGCCCAGCGGTGGGAGAGTCCGTCGTCCCAGACGAGTTCGCTCTCAATCTGTCCGTCGCGTTTTTTTGAGGTGAGCGCAAAACGCATATCGCCCTTCCCCACCCGTTTCACGCCTTGGACAATGGCCTCGGCTTCTGCACCGCTCATATAGGCATAGACGCGACAACGGTTTATCGCACCGGCACCAAAATCGAGAGAGGGCGCAGAGAGTGTGAGATAAGTGCGCTCGGACGGGGAGGCCAAACGGCCCTCAATCTCTACGGGAGCGGCGAACGACAAAGGCAGGCCGAGCACACGCTGAAAGAAGTCGTCGCGGCGCAGCGTGACAGCGAAGTCTGTCGGGCCGGTGGCCTGAAGACCCTTGGCCGACGAAACTGCCCGAGACGCTGCCGGCAATTTATTGTCGTCGGTGAGCCGGGCCGCTATGTCTTTTATCCGTGCCGTGAGCGTGGGCACAGACAAGTCGCCAGAGAGACGTGCAGTGGCAAAATCGCTTTCCAGCCACACGTCCGTACCGCCCCGGGACGGCGAAATGGCAACTTGAAGACGGTCTAAGGCATAGTCGCGCTCGGGATGGGCAGGATGTTTTTTTGTGAAGTGGCTGAGCGTGAAATTGCCGGCAGCCAGCTTGCCTGCCGACCATGAGGCTTCGCCATTCATGTTTCCGGAGAGAATGCAGCCCGTAAGGCGTGGGTCGGCAATAGCCATTGGGCGGTCGGCAGACAGACACAGCCGCTCTGCCACGACAGACCAATGCGCACTCGACGGCTTCCAGGCGGTCATTTCGGCGTTGATGTCGGCACGCATCTGCAGGTCGGGATGGGACGAGACAAGTTTTGCCACCAACCACGACGGTGACACGCTGCCTTCCAACTGTATGCCGGCATAGTTTTTCGCTCCATAGGTGAGCCGGTCAACATTGACCGAAAGATTGGACACCGTCCAGTCCGTGCCTTCCTGCTTGATGCGGCCGCTGGTCTGAAAGGCCATCTCGTCGGGCACAAGCGGAGAAGAGACGAGGCGGCCGGGGCGAACACCGGCGGCTGTGGTCTGGAAAGCGTAGTCGCCACGTGGCCCATACGCTCCTACGGTCATATCGCCGATGGCCGTATGGATTTCGCCCCCAAAACGGCTCACGCCTTCGGGACGATAGATGCCCTGTGCGGTGAGAGAGACATGACCCAGCGCGCGCAACTTGTGGGCGAGGGAGTCTGACACATCAAACGGTTTGAGGCCGCTTGCCAGCCTGTCGGTGTCAACGTCGAGACGATGCAGATTGACACGTGCGGAAGAGAGTCTGCCTTGCTGCCATGCACAGACCCCTTCGGCGTTCAAGGCCAGCCCACCACCTTTTTCAGACAAGGTGAGACGTTGCAGTTTCACCGTATCTTGTTTCACGCCGAAAGACATATCCAACTCCATCGGACGGTCGAGTGCCGAAAGCCGTGACACAAAGCAACTCAGGTCTGCGGGAGTGATGCCTTCTGAAGTCAATCGGCCACTTGCGGTGAGGCGTTGCAGCAGAGGCAGATGCCCGTCCGACTTGATTGTAGCCGTGAGATGGTCGGCCATAAGCCGGCTGTGGGGAAGGCTGAGGTCAAGACCTTTGACGGCAAGGCTGTCTTTGTCTTTCTCGAAACGTAAAGCCAGATGATTGACGGTGAGACCCGAATGCTCCTTAAAGGCCAGATGGCGTATGCGCAGATTGACCTCGTCGGGTGTGAGGCGGCGTAGGCTCACATTGGCATCGATGCCCGACAGATGAATATGGGCGGGCGAAAAACGGCCGGGTGTCGCTGGTTTGTCAAGCAGATCATAGCTCACTTCTGTGCGACGGATGATGAGTGAGCCCAACGACAGATTGAGTTTGGACGGACCTTGTTTTTCGCTCTTGAAGGCGTCGAGCACGAATTGGTAGTTGGGTGCGCTCCCGGCCTCGGTCTGATAGAGACGGATGCGGCTGTCGAGCAAGGAGACCGTACGCAGGGCGACTTTGCCTTTCAGAAGCGGCATATATTCAATCTTGCCGGAAATGAGCCGAGCAGTGAGCAGTGTGTCGCCACCCTGATCAAACATGCACACGTCGTGAAGTGTGACGCGGTTGAAGAGTCCCAGTTCGAGACGGTCGATTTCCACCTTCGTCTTCAGCTTTTCAGACAATACGTCCTCTACCAGCCCTGCCAAATAGCGCTGGGCCGGCGTGAAGTTGGCTGCAATCAGAAGCAAAAGATAGAGCGTGATGACTATCGCCAACAGAGAACGGATGATGAGCCTTAAACGTTTGATGGGGAGAAAGGGGATTGGTTATTCTTCGAAATAGTCTTTATCAATGGCCTTAATCTCATAAGTATTTTTGACATAGACACCGACATTGTATTCAATCATTAGCTTGGCCAAACTCTGGCCATCAATCAATACAATCTTCTTGTCGGTGTTTTTGACATAGTTCCTGGCATCTTTAGTGAATTTGCTGCTTGTGATAAAAACACCCTTTGAGGCTTTTTCACCGGCCAAAGCTCCGGCAAATTGCTGTACTTCGGGCATTCCGACTGTATTGGTCCATCGTTTGGCCTGGATATAAATCTTGTCAAGGCCCAACTTATCTTCATAGATTATTCCATCAATGCCACTGTCATGACTATATGGGGTAACTCTTGCTGAATTGTCAAAATCTCCGCCATACCCCATCTTCTTCAATAGGTGAACGACCAAATGTTCGAAAAACGAGGGCGATTGCAACTTGATTTGTTCGAGCAAGTCTTCACTTAATGTCTCTTGAATGACATCGAAGGCACTTTCAAACACTTCGATGGGCGTCCGAATATCTGTTTCTTCCGATGATTGGTATTCGGCTGCCGGCTCTTCTAAGGTATCTGTTTCAGCCTTCTTGTTCTTTTTAAATCTGAACGCTCGGTATTCTTCGTATTGTAACAAATCGCTATAGGTCAGTTGTTGATGGGAGGCGAGATATTTAACTCCTCTTTCCGTGATATGATAATACCCATCTTCCTGTCGTTTTATAACGATAGCTCTTTTAAGATGCTCGAGTGCCCACCCCAAACGGGCATTGATTAAATTATTGTTTCCCTTTGTTCGTTGCTCGGCTTCTTCGTCATTAAGTTGAAAATGCGAAATAATCGCTTTGCGAAAGCCATTACGCTTCAACGGTGTTTTGGCACATTGGGTTGCACAAAAATATAAAAGATCCAATACTGTAGGAATTGCCATATAAATTCTAATGAAAGGATTGGATTATACTTCTCAACTCTCATACTCCTTGGCCAACCCGCCGGTGGAGGTTTCGCGATAGAGCGAGGGCAGGTCGTGCCCCGTCTGCTTCATCACGTCGACGGCTTTGTCGTAAGAGATGCGGTGAAGGCCTTCGGCATAAGTGGCATAGATGTTGGCGTCGAGCGCACGGGCTGCGGCGTGGGCATTGCGCTCAATGCAGGGTATCTGCACGAGACCACAGATGGGGTCGCACGTCATACCGAGATGGTGCTCAAGACCCATTTCTGCGGAGTATTCGATGGTGGCGAGACTTCCTCCGAAGATGTAGTTGGCGGCAGCGGCAGCCATGGCACAGGCCACACCGACTTCGGCCTGGCAACCGGCTTCGGCACCCGAGATGGAGGCGCGGCTCTTGGCGACATTGCCTACAAGGCCGGCGGTGGCCAGAGCGTGAAGGATACGGCGGTCGGGGAACTTGCGGCTTTTTTGGATGTGGTAAAGTACGGCCGGCACTACGCCACAGGCGCCACAGGTCGGGGCTGTGACAATGCGGCCGCCCGAAGCGTTCTCTTCGCTCACGGCCAAGGCATAGGCAAAGACGAGTCCGCGGGTCTGAAGATTGGAGTTATAGCCCATGGCCTTGATGAAATAGTCGGGCGCTTTGCGGCGCAGTTTGAGACAGCCCGGCAACACACCTTCGTGCTCAAGTCCGCGCTCGACGGCGGCTTTCATCACCACCCACACTTCTTCGAGATAGTCCCAAATCTCTTTGCCCTCACGCTCTTCGACGTATTCCCAATATGATTTGCCCCGCTGCTCACACCAGTGCTTGATGTCAAGCAGACTGTCGAGCTCATAGATATCGGGCGATTGCACCAGTTGGTCGCCCTCTTCTGCCAGAGCGCCGCCGCCGACGCTGAATACCAGCCAGCTGCCAGAGGCCTGACCGTCGGTAGATATGGTCTCAAAGCGCATACCGTTGGGGTGAAAGTCGAGCACGATTTCAGGATGCCAGACAATCTCTGTGCGGTCTTCGCCGAGCACGTCGAGTATGGCGCGGTCGGTCAGGTGGCCCTTGCCTGTGGCGGCGAGACTGCCGTAGAGCGTCACGCGAAAGTGAAGGGCTTCGGGATGTTTGTTGAGATATTGTTGGGCCGCCATGCGTGGACCCATAGTATGGCTGCTTGAGGGCCCTTGGCCTATGCGGTATAATTCTTTTAATGTTTTCATTGAATAGGAGTATGGTGGGTCAGTTTTTTTCTTTGATAAGGCCACGGCGATAGGCCACGAGTAGATTTTCGAGGTCTGAAATCTGTCGCGTGAGTTCGCGGCCGATGTCGGTGTCGGCCACCATGGCACGGTGTCCGGTGAGCTCGACAATCTGTGTGGTGCTGCGGATGTCGGTGCCGCGGCGTATGGCTTCTTCTGTCGAAGAGAAGGGCTCGTGTTGTACGAGCTGGAAGCCCCGGCTGTGGAACACAAGCGTATATCCGGCTATGCCGGTGGTGTGGTGATAGGCCTTGGCAAAACCGCCGTCTATGACCATAAGTCGTCCGCCTGCCTTGATGGGATTTTCGCCTTTGCCCACACGCACGGGGACATGGCCATTGATGATGTGGCGGTGTTCGCCTTCGACGCCAAACTCATCGAGGAGACCGTCGCATACGGCATCGTCGTCGCGCAAACGATAGTAATAGCCTTTTTCTTCATAATGCGTGGCCTTGTCGGCAATGAAATAGCGCTCGAACGTGGCCATTTTTGATTTGTCAAAGAGCGGCGAATTGCTGCCACACCACAGATACCAGAAATAGTCGGTCGCAGCTTTTCTTTCGTCTTCATCCACATCTGTATCGAAGGCGGCCCGGACGGTCTGCTCTACGCGTTCGAGCAGCGACTTGCCTTTGACGGTCTGGCCCATCACTTCCACCTCGCGCAGCGTGCCGTCGGCATTGAGGGGCACTGAGGCATGGAAGAGCAGGTTTGAATTGTAGATGCCATACATACCGCCGTAATGGAGCAGACAAGCCACGTGGCGTTGCAGGCGCTCATTGATCATGAACGAGTGTGCCAGACGCTGCATCAGGTCTTGCTCTTCGGCCGTGAGTTCATAGGGCGACTCGGGATTGAGCGTAGGAAAATAAGCATCGAGCAGCAGATGGGTTTGTTCGCCCACTTCTACGGTTCCTGCTTCAAGGCAGATGTGTTCGAGCAAGGCACGGTCTGCCATCTGCCATTCGGGGTGGCGGTGATAGAGTTGGCCTTCGAGCTTGAACTGGATAATGGCCATGGCCTTGTGCATCTGCGACAGAAGTCTCAGCGTCTTTTCGTCTTCGCCGTCGGTCTTGTCGGTGATGGGCTGGAAGAGTGTGCAGGGGTCGTCATTATAGGTCTCCATGGCGAAGGTGGCGAGTGGCACCATGTTGATGCCATAGCCCTCTTCGAGCGTCTGGGTGTTGGCGTAGCGCAACGAAAGGCGAATGACGCTGGCTATACAAGCGAGATTGCCGGCTGCTGCTCCCATCCACAGGATGTCGTGGTTGCCCCACTGGATGTCCATATGGTGATAGCCGCAAAGCGTGTCCATGATAAGGTGTGCTCCGGGACCGCGGTCGAAAATATCGCCGAGGATGTGGAGCCGGTCGATGGAGAGACGCTGTATGAGTTGGCAAAGCGCCACAATGAAATGGTCGGCCCGGCGCGTACGGATGATGGTCTGGATAATGACGTTGACGTAAGCCTGCTTATTGTGGTCTTCGGTAGACTCGTGGAGCAACTCCTCTATGATATAGGCAAATTCTTCGGGGAGGCTTTTGCGCACTTTCGAGCGTGTGTATTTCGACGACACGTTACGGCAGACGGTGATGAGCCTGTCGAGAGTGGTCTGATAATAGTCGGCCAGATTGGGCTCGGAGTGTTTGACGAGCTCGAGCTTTTGTTCGGGATAATAGATTAAAGTGCAGAGGTCTTTCTTCTCCTGACTACGCAACGTGTTGCCAAAGAGTTCGTTGACCTTGCGCTTGATATTGCCCGAAGCGTTACGCAGCACGTGTTGGAAAGCTTCGTTCTCGCCGTGCAGGTCGGCCAGGAAATGCTCCGTGGGCTTGGGCAGGTGGAGTATGGCTTCGAGGTTGATGATTTCGGTGGTTACGGCAGAGACCGAAGGAAAGTTGCGCGAGAGCAATTTGAGGTATCTCAAATCGTCGGCGACTGTGGATGTTTTCTTTGACATAGACCTATTAATATATAGGAGTGGATAGATAGGAGGCGAATTAAGGTGTAGCTTTAGTGAAACAGTCGGCGGTCTATCTGACCCTCTACCTGCTGCTCTTCGTCGTCGGGGAGATTGGGGAAGAAATCGAGACCGGTGACGCGCTCCACGAGGTCGACGGTGACGTGTCGCGGCTCGAGCGATTTGTCTTGAAGGTTGCTGAAGATGAAGCCCACTGCCCCACTCTTTCCCTTATGGCGGTAATATACCACCTTATAGAAAGACTCGGGCACACTCACACCGTTTTGGCCAATCCTGGCGTGCGTGACTTTGGGGTTAAAAATCGGACCACAGACGATAAAGAGTGTATCGCCGGCGAGGGTTTTGCGGCGCATTTCTTCTTCAAGCGTTTTCCACGTGCCGCGGTTGAGTCGTGGCAACTGCGGACAAATGTTGGTGGTGAAGAAAGACTCGGTCATTGCCATGGCACTCCAAGCGTTATCGGCCGCCGGACACATATGCCCGCGGTCATAACCGCTTTTCGTGTAATCGGCATGGGTGGCCGTGCAGTGCTTCAAGTCGGATTCTTGCTTGAACTTGTTGTTACGTTCAGCATCTTTTGTCAAGCGTGAAGCCGTAAGTTGCCAAGCCACCCAGACGGGACAGAGTTTAGACGTGTCATAAGCCACGGCGTAACCCTTGTGTGTCCGTTTGACGAGTGAGTCACTCCCTCCTTTGGGTAGTCCGGTAACACCTTGTGCCAAAGCAGTGAGGCCACACCACAAGGCCAGACATATCAGGGCAATTCTTCTAAGTGTCTGCATCATTTTCCATAAAAATAATACCACCAATAGGTGTCGCCGTAAAGCCGCCACGTCTTGGTGCGTTTGGCTTCCGGCTCTCTCTGCTTGTCGCCTTCTTTCCTGAAATCAAGATAGTTTTGCGTCACATTAGGGTCAGCATAAAGCGGTTCTATTTCAGGATTTTGGCGCTGGTAGAGAATTAAAGCCTGAGCATAGTATTTGGGTAACACGACACTGTCTGAAACGACATAATATTTGGGCAGTTCGTTGGCAAAGGTCTTCAAATCCCTGTCAAGTAGCAAACCGCAGAGGTGATAGTCTCTTGCGGCTGTGTGTGGCCTGCGGCGGGCTGCTCGGGCAAAATACTCGGCCGCCGTCTTGTCTTTTGCTGAGCGTGGAATGCTCATCAGTTTGACGAGCGAGTCGGCCGGCAACAAGACATCAAGCGAGTCGGCCGGTCCGAAATAGAGTATTTCACTGCCTCCTGCGGGCAGCGGATAAGCAAAAAGCGTTTCGCCGGGTTCGGCCGCCTCATGGGCCATGGCAAACATCCTCAAAGCGGTGAGATGTGGCGTTGTGGTGAGCGACCCCTTACCGACAAGAAGGGCTTGGTCGCAGTCGCCGGCCAAAATGTGCTTGGCCGTCTTCACTTCATAGTTTATCGTGTCGGCGGCATTACTACAAATGCCCATATAAAAGGTAATGGCGAAGAAATAACACCAAGCCGGGAACGACAAGAAGCCTTGTGGTGCACGTCGTCCTTGCGCCTGGCGATGGCCGCGACCGGCGAGCCAAATCCAGACAATGAGCAGCAAGCCGGAGACGGCAAGCGGCAGAACACGCACATCAGGCGTAAACGCTGTGAGCAAGACGATGAAAAGAGCCGAAGGGAAAAACGACAACACGTATTTGGTATCGGCAAGACGGAAAAGTTTGCAGATGACATACTGTATGACCAAGGCCACGCCGGTCAGCACGATGGCGCCAACGAATGGCTCAAACGTGGTCTGGCCTTTGGCCAACTGGTGTTGGGCAAGTGTGAGCGTGGGCGAGAGGCACGTGTAGATACCAATGAAGGTATAAACCGCAAAGAGCACGCGCCAGAAAAGGCGCGCGCTGCTTGGGTTAATGTCGTTTTTGTTCGGAGCGTTATTCATTCGGAACAGTTTGTGAGTGTTCAGTCTTTAGCTTCTTCGACACGTCGAAGCACGACGGCCGAGCGTGCAGGCACATAAATCATAAGCCAGCCTTTGCCGTCTTTCTTGAGCAAGGGGTCGAAGTTGGTGAAATGCTCTACAGAGTCATCGGCAAAGCCATTGCCGCCAAACTCTGTGGCATCGGTGTTGAGCACAACTTCATATTTTCCCTCGGGCACCATAAAGCCATAGTCGGGGAAGCTGCGCGTGGGACTGAAGTTGAACACGAAGACGAGCGGACCGCGGCTGTAGGCCAGTATTTGGTCGCCGTCGTTGTGCCAGATTTCTTGTACGGGCAACTTCTGTATGCCTTTGACGCTCTTGATGACTTCGAGCATCTTCTGGTCAAAGTCGCCGAGATAGTGGTAGCATAGTTCTTTGTTGTCCACGAGGTTCCACTGTCGGCGGGCATATTTATAGCTCCATCCGTTGCCCTCGCGGGGGAAGTCAATCCATTCGGGATGACCGAACTCGTTGCCCATGAAGTTGAGGTAGCCGCCGTTGATGGTCGAGGCGGTGACGAGTCTGATCATCTTGTGCAGGGCAATGCCGCGGTGAGCCACATCGTTTTCGTCGCCTTTCTTGAAATGCCAATACATATCGGCGTCGATGAGACGGAAAATAATGGTTTTGTCGCCCACCAATGCCTGGTCGTGGCTCTCACAGTATGAGATGTTGTGCTCGTCGGCGCGGCGGTTGGTGAGTTCCCAGAAGATGCTGCTGGGTTTCCAGTCTTCGTCTCTGCACTCTTTGATGATTTTGATCCAATAGTCGGGCACGTTCATGGCCATACGGTAGTCAAAGCCGTAACCGCCGTCTTTGAACGGTGCGGCCAGACCCGGCATACCGCTCACCTCTTCGGCGATGGTGATGGCCCTTGGGTTGACTTCGTGAATAAGCAAGTTGGCGAGGGTGAGATAGCAGATGGCGTTGTCGTCTTGATGTCCGTTGTAGTAGTCGCCATATCCGCAGAAGGCTTCTCCCAGACCGTGGCTGTAGTAAAGCATCGAAGTGACGCCGTCGAAGCGGAAACCATCGAGTTGGAACTCTGTGAGCCAGTATTTGCAGTTGGACAAGAGGAAGTGGATGACTTCATTTTTGCCGTAGTCGAAACAGAGGCTGTCCCAGGCCGGATGTTCGTGGCGGCCACCGGGATAGAAAAACTGGTTGGGGTCGCCGGCCAGGTTGCCGAGACCTTCCACTTCGTTTTTGACAGCATGACTCTGCACCAGGTCCATGATGACGGCCACGCCTTGCTTGTGGGCTTCGTCGATAAGCCGTTTGAGGTCGTCGGGTGTGCCGAAGCGGCTGGAGGCCGCAAAGAAGCTGCTCACGTGGTAGCCGAAGCTGCCATAGTAGGGGTGCTCTTGAAGCGCCATAATCTGTAGGCAGTTGTAGCCTTCCTTGACGATGCGCGGCAGGATGTTCTCACGGAATTCGTCGTAAGTGCCGACCTTCTCTGCGTCTTGTGCCATACCGATGTGGCATTCATAGATGAGCAACGGGTCGCGCTTGGGACGGAAATTTTTCTTCTTGAACTCGTATGGCGTTTCAGGCGCCCAGACCTGGGCACTGAAAATCTTCGTTTTGTCGTCTTGTACCACACGCTGGCACCAAGCCGGAATGCGTTCGCCACAACCGCCGTCCCAGTGCACCTTCATCTTGTAGAGGTCGAGATGTTTCATGGCGCGGAGCGGCAGTTTGATTTCCCAGTTGCCTGTTCCGGCTATGCGTTTGAGGCGATATTGTTCGGTCTCTTGCCAGTTGTTGAAGTCGCCGATGAGGTAGATGTCGGTGGCGTTGGGTGCCCATTCGCGGAAGACCCATCCACGTGCCGTTCGGTGCAGGCCGAAATAGAGGTGGCCATCAGCAATCTCAGCGAGCGACTTTTTGCCTCCCGTCAGTTCGTTGAGCTTGTGGAGCACATGGTCGTAGCGTCCTTGAATGGCGTCGTTGAAAGGTTCGAGCCAGGGGTCGCATTTCACCAGTTTAAGGCGCGTGTCTTTAGGTTTGCGCGTCGTGGTCTTTGTTGTTTTCATGGTGATTATGGTTTTGATAAGGTTACTATAGGAGGAGCCAAAGAGGCCGTAATGTTATAAGACCGGGAGACAGGGAGTCTGCAAGTAGTCCGACGCTCTCAATTGGTTTGTTATTTGACGAGCCTGCCGTTGCGGTATTCGCCTTTGCGGATGACGTTGCCGTTGGCGTCGTATTCGGTGAATTTGCCGTCTCTTTCGCCGTCTTTGTAGCTGCCGTCGAAACGTGTGCCTTCGGCCGAGATTTCGATGGCACGGCCGTCTTTTTTGCCCATTTTGAATGAGCCTTTGTATTTCTCTCCGGCGGCGGTGCGGAGTATGCCTTCGCCGTGCATCAGGTTGTCTTGCCAATTGCCTTCATATTCGTCGCCGTTTTTCCATTTGTATTTGCCGAAGCCGTTGCGCTTGTCGTTTTTCCAGCTTCCGGTGTAGGTGGCCACTCCTTTCCAGATGAAAGTGCCCTGACCACTCTGCTGTCCGGCTTGAAACTGACCTTTGTAGACGTCACCGTTGGCAAAGGTAAACACACCCTCTCCCGTGCGCTCACCCTGACGGTAGTCGCCTTCGTAAACGTCGCCGTTGCGGAAGCGGTAGATGCCGCGACCGTCTTGCATGTCGTTTTTCCAGTCGCCCTGATAGTAGTCGCCGTCGGGATAGAAATAGGTGCCTTTGCCGTTGCGCTTGTTGTCTTGCCAATAGCCTTCGTATTTGGCTCCATCGTGCCAGTCGAAGATGCCTTTGCCGGTTTTTTTGTCGTCTACCCAGTCGCCTTTGTAGTAGGCGCCGTTCTTGTAGTAATAGGTGCCTTTGCCGTTGCGTCTGTCGTCTTTCCAGTTGCCGACGTATTTGTCGCCGTTGTAGTAGTACATGGTGCCTTCGCCCTCTTTGGCATTGCGGTACCACAAGCCTTCATAGCGGTTGTTGTTGAGTGAAAAGTAGGTGCCTCGACCGTGTCGCTGGTCTTGGTACCATTGTCCGTCATAGCGCTCGCCGTCGGCAAAGTTGCACACGCCCGTGCCGTCGCGTTTGCCTTTCACCCAGTCGCCTTCGTAGATGTCACCGTTTTTATAGACGGTGCGCCCCACACCGTTGGGCTTCCCGTTGAAAAGGTCACCGGTATAGATGGAGCCGTCTTTGAATTCATACGAACCTACTGCGATCTTTTGGGCGTCGGCTGCTGTGGCCACGCCGAGCAGCACCCCTATGCACACGAGGCGGAGTGTCTTGTTTATGGCGTTGATATGTTTGGGCATATTTTATGGAGTCTTATGTTGTGTAAAGTCGAATGTTTCAGTCTTGTTGTGAGGCCAGATAGGCTTCGGCCGCCTCGAGGTCCTGTGGTGTGTCGATGCCGATGGTCTGGCAGTCAGTGTAGCCCACCTTGATCTTGAGTCCGGCTTCGAGCCAGCGGAGCTGTTCGAGGCTTTCAGCTTTTTCGAGTATGCCTTGCGGCATGGCGGCCACTTGTTTGAGCACATTGGCCCGATAGGCATAGAGGCCGATGTGTGCGTAGAAGCGGTGACGCGTGAGCCACTCGCTCTCGTCCACGCCGCGCAGATAAGGGATGACCGAGCGGCTGAAATAGAGGGCATAATCGTCTGAAGAGACTACGACTTTGGGGGTGTTGGGATTTTTGAGTGCGGCCAGTGTGGCTTTGGGTCCGAAGGGGCGCACGAGTGTGGCAATCTGGGCTTTGCGGTCGTCGAAACAGGCGGCGATGGTGCGCAGTTGTGAGTCGGCGATGAAGGGTTCGTCACCCTGCACGTTGACCACCACCTCGGCCGTGGCGCCCAATTTGTCGTAGGCTTCACAGATACGGTCGGTGCCACTTCTATGGCTGCTCGACGTCATCACGGCGCGTCCGCCGAATGCCTCCACGGCGTCGGCTATGCGCTGGTCGTCGGTAGCCACGGCCACTTGTTCGAAGACGGCCTTCGTGCGTTCCCACACGTGTTGTATCATAGGTTTGCCGCCGATTGTAGCCAGCGGTTTGCCGGGAAAACGTGTCGACTCATAGCGTGCCGGAATGATGGCGATGAAGTCGGGACGTTGTTTGTCTTTTATTTCATAAGTTGACATATCGCGAGGTATATTGAAAGGCTTGAGCGGTTTGATGAAAGCGTTTCATTCTGCCGGATGTGCCGGACGATGTTCGTTGAGGTTTGTCTATGGTTGTACCGACCCTTCAGGCCGGGTTGTTGAGGTGTTCTCACATTCCCGGGGCTGAAGCCCCGGACTTTTATGTCACGCCCTTTCAAGGCTTGCCTGGCCGCTCAATGAGACGTAGATTGTTTGTCTTCCAATGACTGAAAGCCGAAGAGACAAAGTGTGTGAAGGTCTATGAGTGTAAGGGCGTTTGAGCGGCCAACCCAGCTTTTTGTCTCCTTGCCTTTTGGGATTTTGGTCTTTCAATCGAAATACTGGTCGGCTTCGGCATTGCTTCCCCCGCCGCTGTGTTCGGGCGGCATGGCGACATTGGGGTCGGCCTCGGTCTCTTCGTCGGTCGGTTTGCCGCCGCCTGAGTGTTGGGGCTTGGGGATGTCGAACTCTTCGTTTTCTCTATAGCCAAGTGCCTTGTTTTTGTACACCTTTTTCATATAATAGGCCCAAATGGGCAGGGCTACCGACGCACCTTGTCCCATGGATGTGGAGGCAAAGTGTATGTCGCGCTCTTCGCCGCCCACCCAGCAGGCTGTGACGAGCCGTGGCACACAACCCACAAACCATCCGTCGGAGTTGCCGTTGGTCGTACCGGTTTTGCCGGCTATCGGACCTTTGAGTTCGAACTTGTAGCGCAGGCGGCGGCCGGTGCCTTGGTCGACTACGCCGCGGAGCATGTCGATCATTTCGTATGAAGTGTTTTCGCTCACCACTTCATTCATGCGCGGCGCAAAGTCGGCAATGACGTTGCCGTGGTTGTCTTCGATGCGGGTGACGAGCAGCGGTGCACAACGTATGCCTTTGTTGATGAAGGCGGTATAGGCAGAGGTCAATTCGCCGACGGTGATTTCGGTGGCACCGAGACAAAGCGGCATAGAGGGATAAATCTGGTTGTTGGCTACGCCGAATTGGTGCAGGTAGTCCACCAGGCGCGTGCCGTTGGGGTCTGTCTGGTACATAAGCTGGGCCGTCACCCAGTTGTTTGACTGGCTCAAGCCCCATTTAAGTGTGACGTGTTCGCCATAACGTGCCCGGCTGCCGTTGCGTGGCGACCAGCCGCCGTATGAGCGCTGCACGTTGAGCACGGTGCTCTGCGGCGTCATGCCGTCCTCAAGGGCCATAGTGTAGACAAAGGGTTTCATCGTCGAGCCCACCTGTCGGCGGCCCAGCATCACCATGTCGTATTGGAAGTGAGCGAAGTCCACGCCGCCCACATAGGCTTTGACGTGACCGTTGGCGGGGTCTATCGACATCAGGCCCGAGCGCAGGAATTTCTTGTAATATTTGATGGAGTCCATCGGTGTCATGCGCGTGTCGCGGTCGCCCTGATAGGTGAACACGGTCATGTCTACGGGCGTGTTGAACACCTTTTCGATTTCCTCTTCAGTGTGTCCGGACTGCTTCATTTCGCGGTAGCGGTCGCTTTGCTTCATAGCTCGCTTGAGTGCGGCGTTCACCTGCTTGGCCGAGAGTGACGAAGCATAGGGGAAGTTGGCCGAGCCGGCTTTTTCTTTCTCAAACGCCGGCTGGAGGTTCTGGCTCAGGTGACTGCGCATGGCCTCTTCGGCATATTGCTGCATACGCGAGTCTATAGTGGTATAGATTTTGAGGCCGTCGATGTAGATGTCGTAGTTGGAGCCGTCTTTTTTCTTGTTTTTGTTACACCAGCCGTAGAGCGGATTTTGCTCCCAGTTGAGCGAGTCACCGTAATACTGCACCTTGTCCACATAGTCTGCCCGGTCGGGCTTTTTGGCCATCAGAATGCGCCGCAGGTATTCACGCAGATAGGGCGCTGTCCCCTCTTTGTGGTCCACTCGGTGGAAGTGCAGCCCCAGTTCGTTGTTTTTGTTGGCCTCATACTCGGCCTTGGTGATATAGCCGTTTTTCTGCATCTGCTGCAACACGATGTTGCGGCGCTCCTTGCAGCGCTCGGGCTCTCTGACAGGATTGAAATAAGAGGGATTTTTACACATGCCCACAAGCAGGGCGGCTTCGCAGAGGTTGAGGTCGATGGGGCGCTTGCCGAAATACACTTGTGAGGCCGTACGTATGCCGACGGCATTGTGGAGAAAGTCGAAGTAGTTGAGATACATGGTCAGTATCTCCTCTTTGGTGTAGTGCCGCTCAAGCTCTACGGCTATCACCCACTCCACCGGCTTCTGCATGAGTCGTTTGGTCGTGGTGGCAGCCGCGTTGGAATAGAGCTGTTTGGCCAGCTGCTGGGTGATGGTGCTACCGCCGCCGGCTTCTTTCTGCCTCAGCAAACCGCGTTTGATGACGGCACGCCCGAGCGCTCTGAGGTCCACACCCGAGTGTTCATAAAAACGCTCGTCTTCAGTGGCCACCAAAGCCTGGAAAACATAGGGAGAAATGCTGTCGTAGTCTACATATACACGATTCTCGTTCCTTGACCAGGTGCCCATCACCTTGCCGTCGGCCGACAACACTTGTGAGGCGTATTTGTTGATGGGGCTGTCGAGTTCGTCAAGCAGCGGCATATAGCCAATCTTCCCGGCCTTGACGAGAAAGAAAAACACGACGATAAAAATCATGGCGAGCCCCCAGAGGCTCCAAAGTATCTTGAAAAACAGTTTTCGCATGGACGATTGTGTGACAGACCGACTCAGCCCGAGGCAACTGTGTGTGGTGACGTGCAGGCTGACACCGCCTTTAGCCGGCGGCGTGTCGGTGGGTTTTGACCTACTTCACTGCAAACTTACAAAATTCTCCCACACACACGGCCTTGTTGCGCCTATTTATTTGTGTTCCCGGCCGATTTTATGAACGGGGAAGACCCATTCGGCTGCGAAGGCGTGCATCCGAAGAGCCATACCGACCGCCTTTGGTGATTGTTCAAGATGCCGGTCCGTATGTGACAATGGTTTAAACTTTTTTTGATGTTATGCCCAAATTATAAAAAATATTCCAAATGCCTGATTGCGTGAAGTGATAGTTTGGAAAATAATTATATATGGCTAATATTTAGTATACTATGTATTCTATACTTTAGTAGAATAAGGATAGTCCATTCAAAAAATCTATTCATAACAACCAAAAAGGCACTTGATTTTTCCTTGCCTAAGGCCAGGGTTTCCTGCCATAAGGCCGGGAAAAACTGGCCTTATCGCCGTAACCCTCTGAAACACAAAAAAGAGGGTGTGCGAGACACTCTCTTCTTTTATCCTACCTCAAAGATAAGCCGAAATCAGTGGTCACAGAATGACAAAATTGGATGAAATCGTGTGTGACGCTTGCAATTTATCACACCACCGGCCTCGGCAAGGCCATTTTTAATTATATTTGCAGTTGGATAAAAACGAAACTATGAAACAACTTCGCGTACACAGTTATGAAAGCATGGGCACATTCGACGGCCCGGGACTGCGTTTTGTCGTCTTCTTGCAAGGATGCCCGTTCCGCTGCCTTTATTGTGCCAACCCAGACACGATCGACCCCGTGGGTGAGAGCAAACTCACCGACCCCGACTATATTTACGACCAGGTGGTTTCGATGAAGGCGTTCTTCGGCCGCCGTGGCGGTGTGACCTTCTCTGGCGGCGAGCCGACTGTCCAGGCCGAGGCTCTCGTGCCGCTCTGCCGGCGCCTGAAAGAGGCCGGTTTCCACATCTGTATCGACTCCAACGGTACGGTATGGAACGAACACGTCGAGGCGCTTTTCCGCACGGTCGACCTCGTTCTGCTCGACGTCAAAGAGATTGACCCCGAGCGCCACGAAGCCATCACCTCGCGCAGCAACGCACGCACCCTCGAGACGGCCGCCTGGCTCGAGCACGAAGGTCATCCCTTCTGGTTGCGCTATGTGTTGGTGCCCGGACTGTCAAACGACGACGACCATCTGCACCGCCTCGGCCGCCATTTTGCCGGCTACAAGCAGATTGAGCGCGTGGAACTCCTTCCCTACCATACCCTCGGCGTCCACAAATATGAGGCCATGGGGCTCGACTACAAACTCAAAGGCGTCAAGGAAAACACCCCCGAGCAGCTGGCCCACGCCGCCGATATCCTTCGCACGTATTTCCCGCAGTTGGTGGTGAATTGAGAAGAAGCTTGTCGCATATATACAGATATATATTATGCCACAGTCGTTGTCAAAGCTATACACCCATTTGGTATTTCATATCAAAACGACAAGTCCTGCTGTGAATGCCACTCATTTGGAGCGCTTGTTTGCCTATGTCGGTCGGTTAATCAACACCACGGGCTGTAAGGTGCTCAAAGTGGGAGGAATGTCCGACCACATTCACGTTATGTTCATTTTGTCTAAGGATATGAGCATCGCGAAAGTGGTGGAAGAAACCAAACGTAATAGCAGTAGATGGCTCAAAACACTTGGTTCATACTACAACAATTTTGAATGGCAAGGTGGTTATGCCGCTTTCTCCGTCAGTCAATCTGTGGTGCCCAAAGTATTGGATTATATAAAAGATCAACGTAAGCACCACGAAAAGCACAGTTTCAAAGAAGAATACATAGGATTTTTAAAACTCAATCATATCGACTTCGACGAACGATTTGTATTAAATGATTAATGAAGTGGCCGAACACGCACGGGCTGAAAGCCCAACCGACAACAAGGCAAGATCAGAAGGCAAGCCTCGCTTGGATTGTGCCGAGCCGAGAAGGAAGGCGAAGCCGACGAGACCATAGTCCAGGGCAGAGGAATATTATCGAACCAATCGGCCGAATATGCACGGCCTGAAAGGCCAACAAGACCATAGCCCAGGGCAGAGGTGACACGTAGGGGCACCGGCACCCTGGGTATGAATAGCCCCGACAATGCGCCCTGTAAGGGCAAAAGCATTATTATAGATATGAGAAATTGCCAAATGAACGCCAATAAAAAGTCTTTTGCCCTTACAGGGCGAACATAAACGCACAATCGCCACCCAGGGTGCCGGTGTCGCTGACGCTCCACCTCTGCCCTGGGCTATAGTCTTTTGGGCTTACAGCCCGTGTGAGGCCGCTCAATGTGCCGCCCTAACAGGCTCGTATGGCCGCTCAAATTTATCGATATAACAATATATCTCGTCAACTCATTAAAAACGTTTCCTTATGCCCACCACTCCAATCTGCCCCGTTTGCGGCACTGAGCTACAACCCGGCGTGACGGCTTGTCCCGTTTGTGGTTGCGACATACCGAGCGGCGACAACGACGCCTTGGTCGGACTCATTCAAAGCTATATCGACAAAGGCCAAAACCTTTTGGCATTGAAGCTCCTGAACGACTCGGGACTGACCGGCGGCGAATACGACCGTCTCAGGGCACAATTGCAAGGCGCAACCAACACGGCTGAGGCAACCACCACGCCTCCGCCGCCTCCCACACCTGCATCCGCGACAGCCAATCAGGCCGACACCACTGCGGCCACAGAGTCTGAAACACACGAAACGCCCGTCGAAACCGAAAAGGGTTTCTTGCCGCAGTTGCGCATTGTCAGCCTCCTGGCGGTATATCTTGTCCCGATGGCCCTCTTGCCGCTTTTAGGGCAATTGATGCCGAAGGTATTTTACGAGGTGAATGGTTCGGGGTTGTCGCTTTACAATTATGTTCAACCGCTGCTTATGGCGCCACTCTTCTTCTTAATTGCCGTATATGCACTCAAAGGCCGCGCCGCAAATGCCATCGGTTGGATATGTACGGCACTTGCCGTGGGCATTTTCTTACTGACTTTGCTACAAGCCCCTTGGCAAGTCAGACGCATTATTGAATTTATCCTCTATCTTTTGATGGTCTGTTGTGCCCGTCAGTGTTATCGCGCGCCGCTTGTCGTGCTCACTGTTTTGGCTGTCCTTGAGGTAGCCTTTTATGGTTGGGGCTTTGAGGCTTTAATTATCTATAGCGGTATTGACATTCCTCAAATGTCCGGATTATTCACCACCATAGACACCTTCTTCCGTGCCCTGTTTATATTCGCTTGGGCTTGGTTGATTTATGTGTCAATGACTGAAACCAAGACATCGACAAGACTAAGCGACAATAAGGCCGCCGATTCAGCGAACACCCCGACATGGGGCAAAGCGTTGGGCATTATAAGCAGCATCGTGTTATTGATGGGATGGATTATGGCGCTTGGCTTGTATTTTACCAACGACTATACAAATAATTTATTTCCCATCTGTTATGTCCTCAATGCTCTCGGCTTGTTGCTCTTGACAGGTCTTTTGGTGGCTTATGCTTTGAAGGCCGATAATATGGTTGTAAAGGCTACCGGCTTTGTGGCTGCAGGACTCACTGTCGTCTTGATTATCATTTTTGTGGCAGTTTCTTTACCTAAACGATACAATGTCTTTTTCCACGATTTTTTATGGTGCAATATGGTGGTGAACTTCA
This sequence comes from Alloprevotella sp., assembly GCA_045124135.1. Classification (GTDB taxonomy): domain Bacteria; phylum Bacteroidota; class Bacteroidia; order Bacteroidales; family Bacteroidaceae; genus Alloprevotella. The sequence continues at coordinate 26,794 of JBGVLE010000098.1, read as the reverse complement.
TTTGCGGCGCTTGGTTTTGGGCAGCCAAATGCCTGTCGAGAGGCGCTATGCGTGGCTCGGCCGCTTATGCCGTCATTGTGCTGATATTGACCATCTCGCCTAATGTGGCCTTCGCGGCAGAAAAGTTACACTTTTACAATATGGGAACGCTCCTGACTCTTGAGTCGGCCATCATCATGCTGCCAATAGCATTGGCCTTCCCGCGGCTTAACAAGATAGTGCCGGCACTTCTCTCCTTCGCCGTGCTTCTGATGCTGTTGATATGCTATTTCGTCGGCGGCTTGTCCTCTTATCTATCTTGATATGCATATTAAAAAAATGACACAACGATATGACTAATACTCAAAACAACGGAGCGGCACAGGGCGACATGCTGCTGGGCCTGCTCCAATCTTATGAGGCTGAGGGCCAATATGCGCGGGTGCTACAGATGTTGACTTCGTCGCCCGAAGACGGTGCCGAATATCAAGCTCTGAAATCGCGCTGTGAATTTGCCATCTCGCGCCAACAGGGCGACGCCATAGACAAGGCGCTTAAGGCCGGCAACCGTGAGGAAGCCGCCAAAGCGTTGGCCGAACTGCGTGCAGCCGTGGGCGAAACCACCATTGTCAAGGCTTTTGCCGCTCTCATCGGCCCGGCGCAACCGGCCCTCAGAACCGCAAGCCCAAGCCCGACCAGCCCGAGAAAAAAAGCCGAGCCAGCTCCAGCCACAACGATAGAAAAGGCCGAGCCTGCTGCCGACAAAGCCGATACAGAGCCGATGGAAGACCAACTTCCCCCACCCTCACCCTACAGCAAATATCCTTTCACCGAAAACATCAGTTTCGTAGGTGGCCTGGGCTACGGGCCGGCCGGAAAGAGCGGACGCTACACGCTCCGTAACGAAGAAATACTTTTCCGTCCCTTCATCGTCAATTTCGGCAGCACGCAAGACCGCATCTTTCCCATCAAAGACATCATCAAATACCACCACGCCATGATGGGTATGGCCTCGTTCAAACTCAAAGACGGCACCATTGTGCGCATCAATCTGGTCAAGAAAAATCGGTTCTTGCAAGAGGTGGAGGCACGCCGGCAATATTACTACACATCGCGCGGTCTGCCTGTTCCCGAGCTGGAGTCGTAAGACCATCGCCACACATTAACATCATCACATCCAATGGGATACGCAAGATTTATCGGAGCATTCCTGGGCTTTATCAGCACCCATAGTTTTTTTGGCGCATTGATTGGCTTTGGCATTGGCTACCTCTTTGACCTGTTGACAGCACCACCGCAAGCAGAAGTGCCCAAGCCTGAAGACATCGAACGCTTGAGAGCACAGCAAAGGAATTCGTTCCTCCACGCCTTGATGGTGCTGTCAGCCCACGTCATTCAGGCCGACGGCAAAATTATGCATTCTGAGATGGAGCATGTGCGGTCATTCCTGCGCAACAATTTTGGCGAAGCCGTCTCTGCCCAAGGCAACGACACCCTGCTCAGACTTTTTGAGTTTCACAAACAAAACAGCGAACGCGAGTGGCAAGACTACATCCGCAGGGCCTGCTATGACATGGTCTCACGTATGGACGGTGCGCAACGCCTGCAATTGCTGGCCTATCTGTGCACCATAGCCCGTGCCGACGGCAAGTTGGACGAACGTGAAGTCAATGCCCTCAAGGAGATAACCACATATTTGGGCTTCACCACGAGTACGATAGACTCCATGCTCCACCTGGGCGGCGAGTCGCTTGACGACGCTTATGCCGTGTTGGGTGTCAACAAAGACGCCACCGACGACGAAGTACGCAGGGCGTATAAACGTATGGTGTTGCAACATCACAGCGACAAAGTGGCCACTCTGGGCGAAGACATCAAGGCAGCCGCGACGAAGAAAATGCAGGAAATCAACGAGGCCAAACGGCGGATTTATGAGGCACGCGGCATGAAATGAGGCTTTTTTTGACGAAAAGACAAAGAGTATAAGAGTCAAAAAGACCAAGAGACATATTCCTGCGGTGACCAGGCGTGACTGAACGCTTCAATCACCGCATTGTTTTGTCTCACAGGAAGTTGCAGACGTGTGATTGGGTGATTGGGAAAAAGGGCAAAATAAGGGTATGGGGAAAATGGGCGCATTTCTTCATTGAATAAATCCGATAAATAAAAATTCCCCGGCATCGCGAAGATGTCGGGGAATAAAACATTAAATCTGAATGTGTCTTAGTCTTTGATGATGTCAAGGTCGACAAACACTTTGCGCAAAGCGGCAACGGCGCGGTCTACCTGCTCTTTGGTGTGCGTGGCCATAAGGGCTACACGCACGAGCGTGTCTTGAGGGGCACATGCAGGGGGGATGACCGGATTGATGAACACGCCGGCCTCAAAAGCTTTGGCCGTGGCGATGAAAGTCTTTTCGGTGTCGCGCACATAGAGCGGAATGATAGGGCTCTCGGTGTCTCCAATCTCAAAGCCGGCAGCCTTAAACTGCTCGAGAGCGTAGTTGGTCACGTCCCAAAGGGCCTTGATGCGCTCGGGCTCTTGCTGGAGAATGTGGAGCGCCTCCATGGCCGAGGCCGTGGCAGCAGGAGTGCATGAAGCGCTGAAGATATAGGTGCGGGCCGTGTGGCGCAGCCAGTTGATGATGCTGCTGTCGGCGGCGATGAAACCACCGATGGATGCGAGCGACTTGCTGAACGTACCCATAATGAGGTCGACCTCGTCAGTGAGACCGAAGTGGTCGCACACTCCGCGGCCGTCGCGCCCGAAGACGCCGATGCCGTGGGCTTCGTCCACCATCACCGTGGCATTGTATTTATGCTTGAGGCGGATAATCTCGGGCAGGTTGGCCAAGTCGCCTTCCATAGAAAAGACCCCGTCAACAACAATGAGTTTGACGGCTTCGGGCGCACACTTCTGGAGTTGGCGCTCGAGGTCTTCCATGTCGTTGTGTTTATATTTGAGGTTGGTCGAGAACGAGAGACGACGGCCGTCGACGATTGAGGCGTGGTCGCGGTCGTCACAGATGATGTAATCGTCTTTGCCTGTGAGGCTGGCGATGACACCCGAGTTGACCGTGAAGCCGGTGGAGAAGCAGAGCGCTTCTTCTTTACCCACAAAGGCGGCCAATTCCTTTTCGAGTTTCACGTGGAGGTCGAGCGTTCCGTTGAGAAAGCGCGAACCTGCACATCCCGAACCATACTGGCGCAGAGCTTTAACGCCGGCTTCGATGACGCGCTCGTCACCCGTCAGGCCTGTGTAAGCATTAGAACCGAACATGAGCACCTTGTGGCCGCCCATCTCTACTTCTGTACCTTGTTTTCCTTCAATCTCACGGAAATAGGGATATACGCCCTGTGCCATATACTGCTGCGGAAGGGTGTACTTAGAAAGTCTGTCTTGTAAAATTCCCATTTGCTGATATACGTTTCATGCGCCGCCAAAGTTCAAATGAAAGGCGAACCTCATAGGCGCACAATTCTTAAAAACTTGGCAAAGGTACGCATTTTTATTTAATAACCATTTTTATCACACAAAAATCGTCGTTTTGTGCCATTTTTGTCGTTGGATATGACACTTTCAGTCCCGACAACTTCTTGACGATTACCTTATTTCAGGCAGTCAAGATAAGCGTGTATGGTTTGTTCAAGTCCCAGATAGAGGGCATCACAGACCAGGGCGTGACCAATGCTCACCTCGTCGAGCCAGGGAATTTGCTGATGAAAAAAGGCAAGGTTTTCAAGACTGAGGTCATGGCCGGCATTGAGCCCAAGGCCCAGCCGGCGCGCCTCTTCGGCTGCCGTGACATAGGGGCTTATGGCGGCTTCACGGTCGGCGGTATATCCCGAAGCGTAGGGCTCTGTGTAGAGCTCCACACGGTCGGCACCGCAAGCGGCAGCGGCTTTGACCATCTCCACGTCGGGGTTGACAAAGACCGACACTCTTATGCCTTCGGTCTTGAAACGCCTGATGGTTTGTGTGAGAAAGTCAGCGTGAGCCACCGTGTCCCAACCATGGTTGGAAGTGAGCTGTCCGGGCAAGTCCGGCACGAGCGTCACCTGTGCCGGCTTCACTTCACAGACAAGTGCAATGAAATCGTCTGTCGGATAGCCTTCAATGTTAAACTCGGTGGTGAGCATGGACTTGAGGTCGTAAACATCGCGACGGCGGATGTGTCGCTCGTCGGGTCGCGGATGCACGGTGATGCCTTGGGCACCAAAGCGCTCGCAGTCGGCCGCCACCGCGGTCACACAAGGGTTGTTGCCACCACGCGCATTGCGCAAAGTGGCGATTTTATTGATGTTTACACTTAATTTTGTCATGTCGTGAAGGGTTGGAATGGAAAAACGTCGTACATTTGTGTGGTCAAAGCCCGCGAAAGCGTGGCTAAGACGGTGCGAAGTTAACGCTTTCTCGTCTTTTGCACCTCTCAATCTTCTGAAAAAACCACGCATCCGCACATCAATCTAATCAATAGTCCCCTATTCTCCCTATGAAGATAGCACTTTTTGGCAATGTCTATCAAACGAAGAAAAACAAGTTTGTCCGCGCCGTTCTTGATACGCTTGGCCGCTTAGGCATTGAGGTTTGTATCGAAGAAAAATTCGCCACCTTCATCCATACCACCCTTGGCATAGACCTCGCGGGTGTCTGTGTCACTCCCGGTTGTGCCCCCGATGCCGATATGGTCATCTCTATGGGCGGCGACGGCACCTTTCTCACGACGGCATCCGGCGTGGGGCCACTCGAAATCCCCATTTTGGGCATCAACACGGGCCGGCTCGGTTTTCTGGCCGACGTCTCTCCCGGCGACATCGAGACCGCACTCTCGGCCGTGGTGCATGGCGACTATGTGGTTGAGCCCCGCACGCTCATCTCTGTGGCCAAAGACGGTGAACCCCTCGCCGGCTATCCCTATGCCCTCAACGAAGTGGCCGTGCTCAAGCACGACAACTCTTCGCTCATAGCCATCGAGACCCACGTTGACGGTTTCCATCTCAACACCTATATGGCCGACGGTCTTGTCGTCTCCACCCCCACAGGCTCTACGGGCTATTCGCTCAGTGTGGGCGGCCCCGTCATCGTGCCGGGTTCGGACATCTTCTGCATTTCGCCCGTAGCCTCACACAGTCTCAACACTCGTCCCGTTGTCATTCGCGACAACGCCGAAATCACGCTCCGTGTGTGCAGTCGCAGCCATAATTTCCTCATCTCCATAGACGGCCGCAGCGAAAGTTTCGCAGACACCACCACCCTTCGCCTCACCCGTGCGCCATACAAAGTGGGTGTGGTCAAGGTGATGCACAAAAACAGTTTCGACACCCTTCGCGAAAAAATGCTTTGGGGCATAGACAGCAGAGGGTGACCCATGATTTGAGACGAAAAAAATCCATGAGACCAAGAGTCCGGAGCGGCTGTTCAAGCCCTTTCAGGGCCCCACGCCGGCCGCCAACAACTCTTTGCCTCGTAATACTTAGATTACGCCATATATATAATATGTCCCCATCTGCATCAACATCAGCACCCCGTCAGGTCAAAGCCACCTTGCACTACTTGTGGTCAGCCTGGCAAGGCCACAAAGCCCAATCGCTGCTCAACGTAGCACTTGGGCTCATCCTCGTGGCCGCTGATTTGAGTTTCGTATGGACCACCAAACTCATCGTTGACATCGCCACCCACACACGCCCCACCCCTTCGCTCACAGTCGGCATCGCCATGCTCGGGGCCATCATCGTCGTCCAGCTCGCCGTGGGCTACACCTCGCGCTGGGTCAAAGCCACACTGGGTGTCAAAGCCCAAAACACCATGCGGCGGCGGCTCTTTGCCCACCTGCTCGACTGCGATTGGCGCGCTCTGCGTCGTTTCCACAGCGGCCAGATAGTCAACCGTCTCGAGCAAGACGTTCAAACCGTTGTCACCTTCCTCACCGAGACCATTCCCTCCATCATCACCACCCTTGTGCAATTTGTGGGCGCCTTCTGGCTATTGCTCATCATGGACCGTCGTCTGGCCTTGATTGTGGTGCTTGTCTTGCCGTTTTTTGTTTTGTGCAGCAAACTCTATGTACGCCGTGTGCGACGCCTCACCCACGACATCCGCGACGCTGAGAGCCGTGTGCAATCAGTCATACAGGAAAACCTCCAACACACGTCGGTGGTCAAGACTCTCGAGCTTGAGCGTCGCTCGGCTGTCCGTCTTGACCGGCTTCAGACCGGTCTCCACCGCCTTGTCATGAACCGCACGCGCTATTCCAGCCTTTCAGCCCTAATTATGAATGCCGGTTTTGCCGTGGGCTATCTCGTCACCTTCGTCTGGGGTGTCGTCAGCCTCGAGAGCGGTGCCATCACCTATGGCGCACTCATCGCCTTCATCCAGCTCGTGGGACAGATCCAATCGCCCGTGCGCACGTTGTCGCGTTTCGTTCCCGTCTGCATCAGTGCCTTCACCTCTGCCGAGCGCACACGCGAGATAGCCGACCTCCCCCTAGAGCCGCGCTCGGCCCGTGGCGTGTCTTGCCGGCCCATGCCTGTCGGTCTTCGTGCAGAGAACCTCACTTTCGGCTACCCCACTGAGGGCACCCGTCACGGCCGCACTGTCATAGACCACCTCAGCATAGACATCCCTCCCGGCAGCGTCGTGGCCATTGTGGGCGAAACCGGTCGTGGCAAGACCACGTTGGTCCGCCTCCTGCTTTCGCTGGTCCATCCTCTCGAGGGCAGTCTTGAAGCCTACGACCCGGACGGATGGCGCCGTAGCCTCACAGCCGATACCCGTTCGCTCTTCAGCTACGTGCCTCAGGGCAACACACTGATGAGCGGCACCGTTCGCGACAATCTGCTGATGGGCAACCCGTCGGCCACCGATGAAGAGATGCTCGAAGCCCTGCGCCGGTCGGCCGCCGATTTTGTCACCGGTAGTCCCACAGGGCTCGACACGCCTTGTGGAGAAATGGGGGCCGGACTGTCTGAGGGCCAGGCCCAGCGCATCGCCATAGCCCGTGCCCTGCTGCGAGGGCGCCCCATACTGTTGCTCGACGAAGCCACATCGGCCCTTGATGTCTCCACCGAGGAGCGCATCCTCTCGTCTGTGGTCCATGACCACGGCAAACAGACCGTCGTGTTCGTCACCCACCGTCCGGGAGCACTTAGATATGCCACACAAGTGTTGCACATCTAAGTGTTGAGACGGAAAGGGGCTGAAAAAGAAAGAGACTAAGAGGAGGCTTGGCCGCTCTTAGTCTCTTATACTTTATTATTCAAATTTTTGTCTCTCTATGTTTCAGGCTTCTTCAAAACCCTTTTTGAGCCATTCGTTCATACAGCTGATGGTGGCGTCGGTAGCGGGAACGAGGGGCAGACGGAGGCGACAGGCAATGTCGCCACGACAAGCCAGGAAGGTCTTGATGCCGGAGGGGTTGCCGTCGACGCTCATGAAATGATAAAGCTCGCGGAAACTGCGATGAACACTGAGCGCTTCGTCGTGACGGCCCTCAAGAGCTGTATGGACCATACGGCCAAACTCGGCAGGATAGGCATTGCCCACAACCGAAATGACACCACGGGCACCGATGCCGATGAGTTCGAGGGTGATGGCGTCGTCGCCGCTCAGCACGTCAAACCCCTTAGGGGCTCCACTGATGATGGCCTCGATCTGAGAGAGATTGCCGGAAGCTTCCTTCACGGCCACAATATTCTCCACGTCGCGAGCCAGACGGAGGGCTGTGTCGGCAGTGAGGTTGACGCCTGTGCGTCCGGGAACGTTGTAGAGCACAATGGGCAGCGTTGTGTGGTCTGCCACGGTTTTGAAATGCTGATAAAGACCTTCGGCTGAGGGCTTATTATAATAAGGTGTAACAATAAGCAGGCCATCGATGCCTGTGAGGTCGGCGTGGCGGATGCCGTCGATGACTGCCTGGGTGTTGTTGCCTCCGGCGCCCAACAGTATGGGCACACGGCCACGGACTGCCTCTACGGCAAAACGGGTGATGTCGTGTTTCTCTCCGGCCGTGAGACAAGGCGTTTCGGCCGTTGTGCCGAGCACACAAAGGAAGTCGATGCCGCCGGATATTTGGGCTTCAATCAGTCTCCGCAGGGTGGTATAGTCTACGGTGCCCTCAGGGGTGAACGGGGTGACGAGGGCAACGCCAAGTCCGGTGAAGGGATTGTGGGGTTTCATTATGTGGAATAAAATGGGTTTTGTCTGTTTGTGGGTCCAAGAGTCTTGAGAACCAGGAGTCCGAGAGTCCGAAAGAGTGTCGTGTCGCTTTTGTCTCTCAAAGTTCGGCCTCTTTCATACGCTCGGCGTTGTCTGCCAGGATGAGATGGTCAATGCAGTCTTGGATGTCGCCATCCATAAAGGCGGGAAGGTTGTAGATGGTGTATCCTATGCGATGGTCGGTGATGCGGCCTTGAGGATAGTTGTAGGTGCGTATCTTAGCCGAGCGGTCGCCTGTAGAGATCAGGCTTTTGCGGCGTGAGGCGATGTCGTCTTCATGCTTCTGTCGCTCTCTGTCGTAGATGAATGTGCGCAATCGCGCCAGGGCACGCTCTTTGTTCTTGGGCTGGTCGCGTGTCTCGGTGCACTCGATGAGGATTTCTTCGCTCTCTCCCGTAATGGGGTTGCGCCAATTATAGCGCAGGCGCACACCGCTCTCCACCTTGTTGACGTTCTGGCCGCCGGCACCGCTGGAACGGAATGTGTCCCATTTGATTTCGCCCTCGTTGATGACCACGTCAAAGGCTTCGGCCTCGGGCAGAACGGCGACTGTAGCGGCAGAGGTGTGGACACGACCCTGAGTCTCTGTGGCGGGCACACGCTGTACGCGGTGGACACCGCTCTCATATTTGAGCGTGCCATAGACGTCTGTGCCGCTGATGGAGCAGACGATTTCCTTAAAACCGCCTGCGGCTCCCTCACTGGCACCTGACACTTGCATCTGCCAACCTTTTGACTCGCAATATTTGGCATACATTCGGAAGAGGTCGCCGGCAAAAAGGGCTGCCTCGTCGCCACCTGTGCCGCCACGGATTTCGAGTATAGCATTTTTTGCGTCTTCGGGGTCGCGGGGCATGAGGCAGAGTTTGATGTCTTGTTCGAGCCGGGGCAACTGCTCCTCGAGATTGGCCAGTTGTTCGCGGGCCATCTCTTTGAGTTCGGCATCGCTCTCGTTAAGCAGAATGTTTTTGCTCTCGTCTATGCCGGCAAGGGTGACCACATACTGCCGGCGGAGCTTGTCGAGATTTTCGAGGTCTTTGTATTCTTTGGTCAGCCGCACATAGCGTCCCTGGTCGGCAATGACTGAGGGGTCGGCAATGAGTGTGGCCACTTCGTGGAAGCGGGCCTCGAGGCTTTCGAGTTTTTCGAGCAGTGTGTTCATGGATCAATAGTGGAACTCGCCCCACTCGCTTTTGATGGTGAGCGAACGCGGACCTTCTTCGATATGGCCGATGACCTGTGCGTCAATGTTGAAGCTGCGCGAGATGTCGATGATTTCGGCGGCATGTTCGGCCGACACGTATACTTCAAGACGATGACCCATATTGAAGACTTTATACATTTCGGCAGGGTCGGTGCCGCTTTCCCTGGCTATGGCCTTGAAGAGGGGAGGTATGGGGAAAAGATTGTCTTTGACCACCTTGCAGTTTTCGCCTACAAAATGGAGTACCTTGGTCTGGGCTCCGCCCGTGCAGTGTACCATACCATGGATTTCAGGTCGCAGGGCATCGAGTATCTTTTTGACTACGGGAGCATAGGTTCGTGTGGGGCTCAGCACCAGTTTGCCTGCATCCAACGGAGCGCCGTCGACGGCGTCTGTAAGGGCGTAGCTGCCGCTGTAGATGAGTTCGTCGGGCACAGCCTGGTCGAAGGTTTCGGGATATTTCGCAGCCAGATATTTGGCAAACATATCGTGACGGGCCGAGGTGAGTCCGTTGCTGCCCATGCCGCCGTTGTAGGCCGTCTCATAGGTGGCCTGGCCTGACGAAGAGAGACCGACGATGACATCGCCGGGACGGATGTTTTTATTGTCAATCACATCGGCGCGCTTCATACGGCAAGTGACGGTGGAATCGACGATAATGGTGCGCACAAGGTCGCCCACATCTGCCGTTTCTCCTCCGGTGGCATAGATGCCGATTCCCATATCACGCAATTGCCGGAGGAGTTCGTCGGTGCCGTTGATAATGGCAGAGATAACCTCGCCGGGTATGAGCATTTTGTTGCGACCGATGGTGGAGCTGACAAGGATATTGTCGGTGGCTCCCACGCAGAGCAGGTCGTCAGTGTTCATGATGAGGGCGTCTTGGGCTATGCCCTTCCACACGGAAAGGTCGCCGGTCTCGCGCCAATAGGCATAGGCCAGGCTCGACTTGGTGCCGGCGCCGTCGGCGTGCATGATGTTGCAATATTCGGGGTCTCCGCCGAGAATGTCGGGGATGATTTTGCAAAATGCTTGGGGAAAGAGACCCTTGTCGATGTTTTTGATGGCGGCGTGGACGTCTTCTTTCATCGCTGAGACGCCGCGCATCATGTATCTTTGCTTGCTGTCAATCATAGCGCTTCGTTGGTATGTTTTAGCTGTGGGTATTTTTGTTTCTGCTGCAAAATTACGCAATATTTATCACGTAATGACATATTGATTTGTCGGGATGTGTGTTTTATGATGTGAAGATATGGCAGCTTGTTTCACTCATCACTGCCCTGTGACTCACCGATGAGTGTGAGAAACTCGTCTTCGCTCATGATCTGCACACCAAGTTTCCGTGCCTTTTCAAGTTTTGAAGGTCCCATATTGGCTCCGGCCAGTATAAAGGATGTTTTGCCGGAAATGCTCGTGACGTTTTTACCGCCGTGGGCCTCGATGATTTTTTTGTATTCGTCGCGCGAATGGCTGGTGAAGGTACCGCTGACGACAACCGTCTGCCCCTCAAGGCGATTGGAGAGGGTTTCGGTCTCGGGCATGGCCATGTTCACGCCTGCGGCCTGCAGTCGGGCCACGAAGTCGAGATTGCGCGGATTGGCGAAATATTCGACCACAGAGGCTGCAATGATTGCGCCTATGCCTTCGACGGTGAGCAACTCTTCGGCAGAAGCTTCACGCAAGCGCTCGATGGTTTTGAAATGGGTGGCCAACGATTTGGCTGCCACTTTGCCGACAAACCGTATGCCGAGAGCAAAGACCACTCGGTCGAAACCGGCTTCGCGACTGCGGGCAATGGCATTGACTATGTTTCGGGCCAGACGTTCGCGGGTGCCGTAGGCTCCTGAAAGGTCCTGCACGCCCAGCCGATAGAGGTCGGCTGCGTCGTGGAGAAGGCCTCGCTCAAACATCTCGTCGACGCTCTCGGGACCGAGCGAACTGATGTTCATGGCGTCGCGGCTGATGAAGTGTTCGATGCGGCCTTTTATCTGCTGCGGACAACCGGTGGCGTCAGGACAATAGGTGGCGGCTTCTCCCTCATAACGAACAAGGGGAGCACCACAGTCTGGACAATGGTCGATGAACTTGACTTTGTCACCTAAATTCCCGTCACGCAGTTCTGTGGCCACGCCGACGATTTGCGGTATAATCTCTCCGGCCTTTTCCACATAGACCATGTCACCGAGGTGAAGGTCAAGTCCGGCAATGATGTCTTGATTGTGGAGGGAAGCACGGCGCACCACGGTGCCTGAGAGTTGGACGGGCTCCATATTGGCCACCGGCGTGACGGCTCCTGTACGGCCCACGTGATAGGTGACTTCGACAAGACGGGTCAAGGCGCGTTCGGCGGGATATTTGTAGGCTATGGCCCAGCGTGGCGATTTGGCCGTAAAGCCCAACACGCGTTGTTGACGGAGGCTGTCCACCTTGAGCACGATGCCGTCGGTGGCCACGGGGAGATTTTTGCGTTCTTCCTGCCAATGGTCGATATAGGCAAAGACGGCTTCAAGGCCCGAGACGCGCTTCATCGACTCTGACACTTTGAAGCCCCATCGACGGACCATTTCAAGATTGTCAAAATGACTCTCAGCCGGAATGTTTTCGCCCAAAAGATAATAGAGTCTGGCGTCAAGACCACGCTCGGCAACAACGGCTGAGTTTTGGCTCTTGAGCGTGCCGGAGGCGGCATTCCGTGGGTTGGCAAAGAGCGGCAGTTCGCGCAACTCACGCGCTTTGTTGAGTTGTTCAAAACGCTCCCATGGCATGAGTATTTCACCTCTGATTTCAAACGAGTCGGGCCAGCCCGCCCCTTCTGGCAGTACAAGAGGTATGGACCGGATGGTGCGCACATTGGCCGTGACATCATCCCCCACTACACCGTCCCCTCGGGTCACGGCCCTGACAAGACGCCCGTTTTCATAAACGAGGGATATACCCAAGCCGTCAAATTTCAACTCACAGCAAATCTCAAAGGGTTCGCCGCCAAGCCCCTCCTCTATACGGCGGTAAAATGCCTCGACATCACCACGGTTGTAGGTGTTGCCAAGAGAAAGCATCGGATAGCGGTGTGCCACCTGACCGAACTTATGGCTCAAGTCGCTACCCACACGCTGTGTGGGTGAATTGGCGTCGAAAAGCTCGGGATGACGGCTTTCGAGCTCGGCCAGCTCGGCCAGCAGGCCATCAAACTCGCGGTCGGAGATTTCGGGCCGGCTCTCTACATAATATAAATGATTGTGGCGGTGGAGAATGCTCCTCAACTGGAGGATGCGGTCCCTCTCGCTTTGGTCGAATAAGCTCATTGCCGGAGAAGTGATGAAATAAAATGGGGAGGGTTATCGGAATTACATACGCGTTTCAGGTCTGTGGGCAAAGCATGATGCCGTTGAATATCCTGCCGCTGTCAATACCGAGACGACGGGCAGAAAAGAAACGTTGGTCTGATCGGGTACAGATGTCTGCCACCAAGATGTTTGTCAAGGGTACGCCGGCATCCAACAGTTCGTCCGTGCAGGCGGCGCTCAAGTCGATGTGCCATTTTCCGCCTTCACTGGCGGCATATTTACGGCCAATCGTGTCGAGATTGAAACCGGCGGCGGCAAAGGCAGCGGCCACTTCGTCTCCCACCTCAAAAGCCGACTGGGAAATGCAGGGTCCAATCACCACGGTCAAATCTTCTGGACAGGTATCAAAATGTTGTCTCATAGCCGTCACAGCCACTGGGATGATATGGGCCGCCGTGCCACGCCAACCGGCATGGATGGCAGCGACGGCTTTGTGCGGTTTGTCATAAAAAAGCAAAGGCACACAATCTGCCGTAGACACACCGATACAAACTCCGGCCATCTGTGTCATCACACCGTCTACACCTTCGAGCCGCTCCGTTTGTTCGGTCTTGGATTGTGACAGAAAGTCAGTGTCGATGAGCCGTATATTTGTGCCGTGTGTCTGTCGCGGCAAAATGAGATGTTTGTCGTCTATGCCCAGCAAGCCACACAGCAATTGTCTGTTGGCTTGCACTTTTTCGGGATTGTCTCCGCAATAATGGGTAATGTTGAAACCCGCGTAGGGCCCGTTGTTATCTGAACAGGCGTCACAGCCTCGCATCGTGTTGAATGCTTTGACGGCGTCGTCCAGACAATAGTGCAACAGTCGTGGTTGTACTTCAGTGTGATTAGACATCGTCGTCAAGATATTCTATTTCGTATTCGTCGAGATCGTCTTCGTCGGCGTCTTGGATTGAGTCGTCTTGCCAGTCGGCAAAATCTGCCGAAAAGTCTCCCACCTCCCTGTCTCTGTGGGTGATTTGTCCGCCTTCAGAGATGGCTTGCAGTTTGTTGCTTTCGCTGTTGAGCTCCTCCCATAGGGCATCTTTGAGTTTGTCGAGTCCAAATCCGGTCACTGCCGAGATGAACACCACGGGAAGGTCGTCGGGCAGTTCGTCGCGAAGCATCTCCATAAGTTCGTCGTCGAGGAGGTCGCATTTGGTGACAGCCAAGAGACGGTGCTTGTCAAGCATACCGGGGTTGAACTTGGCCAGTTCTTCGAGCAGGATTTCATATTCACGTTTGATGTGCTCCGTGTCGCCCGGCACCATAAACAGCAAGAGAGAGTTGCGCTCAATGTGACGCAAAAAACGCAGACCGAGTCCTTTGCCCTCACTGGCGCCTTCGATGATGCCAGGGATGTCGGCCATCACAAACGAGCGGCCTTCGCGATAAGGCACAATGCCGAGAGAGGGTTCGAGTGTGGTGAAGGGATAGTTGGCGATTTTGGGCCTTGCCGAAGAGAGCGACGAGAGCAATGTAGACTTGCCGGCGTTGGGAAATCCCACCAAACCGACATCGGCAAGGAGTTTCAGCTCAAGGATGACCATCATCTCCTGCATGGGTTCACCGGGTTGGGCATAGCGCGGCGTCTGGTTGGTGGCAGTACAAAACTGTTTGTTGCCCAGACCGCCACGGCCGCCTTTGAGCAGCATGACAAGCTGGCCGTCTTCGGTGACATCACAGATATACTTGCCCGTTTCGGCATCATAAGCCACAGTGCCGAGCGGCACATCAATATATTTGTCTTCGCCGTCCGAGCCGTGCGAACAACATTTCGACCCGTTGCCGCCGTGTCCGGCAAATACGTGGCGCTCATAGCGCAGGTGCAACAGTGTCCAATAGTTGTGATTGCCTCTCAGATAGACGTGGCCGCCCCTTCCGCCGTCACCGCCGTCGGGACCTCCGTTGGGTTGGTATTTGGCCCGGTGAAGGTGCATCGAGCCACGGCCGCCCTTACCAGAGCGGCAATAGATTTTCACATAGTCTACGAAATTGCTTTCTGCCATAAAGGTTTTGAGGAGGTGTGGAAAAACCTGTTGTCTTGTTATTCGTGAGTCGAAGAAGAAAAAGGCTAAAATCTAAGAGTCTAATAGCCCCAAGCGGCGTTGTACTCTTTGTCTTTAATTATAGGAGCCCGATCAGAATTGGTCTATCACCTCACAGAGCGCGGCGTTGATTTCTTCAAGGGCACCATAACCCTTGACACTATGACGCTTGCCTGCAGCCTCATACCATGCGATGAGGGGGGAAGTCTGGTTGTGATAGACGGTCAGGCGCTTGGCTATGGTCTCGGCATTGTCGTCGGCACGTCCTGAAGTTTTGCCACGGGCTATGAGGCGCTCCATCAGCATCTCTTCGGGCACGTCAAGTTCAAGCATACCCGACACCTCATTGCCTCTCTCTGCCAGCATTTTGTCGAGCGCTTCGGCTTGGGGCACCGTGCGGGGGAAACCGTCAAAAATCACGCCTTCGCAAGGACAAAGGCTGTCGTAGACCGAAGCGAGAATGCTTATCATAAGGTCGTCGGGAATGAGCTGGCCTTGGTCTATGAAACGTTGGGCTGTCTGGCCGAGTTCAGTGCCGTTTTTGATTTCTGCGCGGAGCACGTCGCCGGTGCTGATGTGCTTGAATCCATATTTTTTGACCAGAAGATCGCTTTGGGTGCCTTTGCCGGAGCCCGGAGCACCGAAGATGACAATGTTTTTCATGTCCAGTTTAATTATTTATGTGTTAAGATGAAAATCTGATTATTAATGAGTCGAAGAGGCTGAAGGACTAAGAGGGGAGCGGCCAAGTCAAGCCCTATAAGGGCGTAACATAATAGTCCAGATGTCAGGCTTGGGTTATGGAATGTCCTCGATATTCCGGCATATAAGGTCGGCACAATTAGTGGGCCAACTTTCTTTACCCTCTTATTCTCTCCATTCACTCCACCACCGTATAGATAGACTTGAGGTTGCGTCCCTCACCGTCGTAGTCGAGACCGTAGCCCAGGATGAAGTCGTTGGGGATTTCAAAGCAGCAATACTTCACGTCGAGGTCCACCTTGAGATTGCCCGGCTTGACAAGGAGTGAGGCTATGCGCACTTCGGCAGGATGTTTTTCCCCGAGGATGGAGAGCAGTTCTTTCATAGTCAGACCCGAGTCGATGATGTCTTCCACCACCACCACGTGGCGGCCCTCTACGTCTTCGGTCAGACCGATGAGTTCTTTCACCCTGCCCGTCGACTTGGTGCCTTGATACGAAGCCATACGCACGAAGGCAATCTCACACGGCGCATCAATGCCGCGCATCAAGTCTGCAGCAAAGACAAACGAACCGTTGAGCACGGCCAGGAGCAAAGGTTTCTTGTCGCCCCAGTCGGCAGCAATCTGCCGGGCCACTTCGGCAACGCGGGCTTTAATCTTTTCTTCAGAGAGAAACATTTTGAAACGTTTGTCTCTCACTTGTATGGTGTCCATATTCTGATTTGGTTTGGATGGCCCATGGCTCCCGACGTTTGTTTTCTCACGTCAGACCGTTCCACAAGCCCGTAATTCTCTTAAATTATGGCAAATTTACAATTTTACCTCAAACAAAGCGACATCTGTCTCACAGTTTTTGACCATATTCTTCAAAAATGCGCCAGAGCCGCCTACTGTCCGACGAGGCAGACGAAGGCCTCAGGCATTCATTGGGCATTCATTTGGTGACTCTATAGGCATTCATTTGGCCCTGTCATGGGTGGCCGTTGATAAAAAATAGGCTGAAATGTTGGGAGATAAAAAATAAAGTCCTAAATTTGCAGCCGAAAACAAACGGGTAGGTGCTGCACGGCCAGCTCCTTTCAAATCCTCCAGGGCTTGACCGCAGCAAAGGTAGAAGGTCGTAGCGGCGCGATGCAGAGAGCTTACCCACCCGCCTCTTTAGCTCAGTTGGCCAGAGCACGTGATTTGTAATCTCGGGGTCGTTGGTTCGAATCCGACAAGAGGCTCAAAATATTCTTTGTTTGACAAAACGGGGCATCTACTCCTTTCGGCGTGATGCCCTTTTTTTAAGACAAAAACACCACTAAACAATGTACGGGGTGTGGCGCAGTCCGGTTAGCGCGCCTGCTTTGGGAGCAGGAGGCCGTGGGTTCGAATCCCGCCACCCCGACCACAGATGTACTTCACTGGTTTACATACATTTAGACGTATGAAACAGGTGAGGTATATTTTTTGTACGTCTCCCTGCCTATTTTTTAAAGTAGTCTGATGTTAGGCTCATACCAAGTCGCTGTATTTCTGCTCTTTTCCACTTCCTGTGCTACATTTTTATCAGAGCATCTTGGTTGCGTGATATTTGACATATCAGAAAAACAGACATTGATATTTCTCATGCCCTATTTATCATTAAAGCAGGCAGACGCCGGTTTGACGACGAGACAAAGACAAAAGTCGTTGATTGGGTTGAGAATGGTAGATTTAATGGAACGGCGGTGCCTGCTTCTTGACAATATGACGATGCTCTATCTGAAATGATAGCCACCATTAAAAATCATAGCGCCACTCTATTTCATATTGGCCTTTTAATATATCCGGACAACCATCGTCGGGCCATTCCGTCTTGATAAGCTGAATGGCAGTCAAAACATCCTGCTTGCATTCTTCTATGGTGTCGCCGGCCGCATATAGGCCTTCACAGTTGTCTGTCATGGCCCCAAAATGGTCTTTGCTTTTGCAAATCTTGATAATGAGTTTATTCATCATACGGAAGTCAATTACTTAGCCACTAACATATCATTATCCTATTTGTATAGCACCAACTTCTTATAAATCGGAAGAACAAGCATCGACACAGTCAACGATACCATTACCAATGCCACATAAATGAGCAGAGGAAACCGCAGGGCATAGAAATATTCAGACCATAGGTAATAGACGAAGAAGGTGTGGCATAGCCACATATTGGTGGAGTGTCTGCCAAAGAACATCAGGCAACGCTTGAACCAAATAGGTCTGCTGATGAGCACATACAGGGGTATGCACGCCAAAACGAAAAACGCATTGAGAATAGACGGACCCAAACTCATCCTCAACAGGCATAAGGCCATCAAGACCAAGATGCACAAACCGCTCTTCAACCGACGCCGGTTCAACAATCGCTCAAACCAATGGTTGAAAGCAAAGGCTGCAGCACCTACGAAAACAAACAACAGCTTGATGGTGTTGAAGCCGAGTGTGACCAATGGATGCTCCAATACGGCATCCGGCAAATATTTTCCACACGTGGTGCAAAGGAGATAGACCGCGGCGGTCAGCAACAACGGGGCCATGCCAATATGATAATTTCCCGGCTCTGTCTGCTTGGCAATCGAACGAAACAAGTATGGAGAAACCAAGGACAAAATCACATAAGGAAGCAGAAACCACCATTCGGCATTGTATGAAAAGTCAAGGCCAACCATATTGAATAAAAAGATGTCTGCCCCGCCGGGATAGGAATCAGGTTTCACCAGGCAGGCGATAGGGATGAACAGAAAGAATATGATCCAAAAGTTCACATACAGTTTAAAGACACGTTGCAGGCAATGGCGGAAGCTCAGACGCCCTTGGCGGTAGGAAATGGCGTGCCCATAACCACTAACAAACAGATAGATGGGTACACAGAAACCGGCCACGCGGCTCAACGCATAGACCAAAGGCTTACCGTTCCAGAACTGGACATAGGTGGTACACTCTGCCACGCGCTCCTGCGTATTGAACAGATGCAGCAAGAGCATCAGCAAAATGGCTATTCCCTTCAATTCGAGCGATGTGTCCTTGTTCATCCTATTGTATGCAACAACGATGTTGGCATCCGGTCTTTTCGTTAATGGGCCTCAGATATTTTTGCGGTGTTTTCGGGCCATAAACCACCCCAAAACTTGCGCTCCACTTCTCCGCTCATCAATTCGCCCGAGTGGCCGTGACGACAGTTTATTTCGGGAATGAGACGCTCAAGTTGGGCGATGGTGATGCAGGGCTTGTCTGTATCGCAGGGTTCTTTGATGGAAATGTCGACGTAGTGGCGCTTTCGGGAAGAACCGGCCCAGTCGTCACCCGTATAGGGCTCTGACAAGAACACGCCGTGATAGACCACGCCACAAGGCCCGTCGCCTACGCGCACCATAATATATTTATCTCCCGCGTGGGCATTCTCCCATTCATAGATGCTCCAATTGCCGCAGAACCCATCGGGCCACTTCTCGCGTGCGGCTCTGAACTCATCAATTTTGCTGCTGATGATGGCCGGGTTCCATCGCATGATATATGTGCTCATTCGTCTTGTTTCTTGCTTTAAAACGTTATACACTATATTACCCAAAGTTTCGCCTTTTTCCCAATCACACAATCACATACTTGTAACCGTTTGTGTTTGAGGCGTTTGCTGTGACGGAAGATTTCAGTCACCTTCCGTCACAGTTTAATCACGCTTTGCTTCAGTCTACAATCAATTTTCGGGTGCCTTTGGCCGAACGGATGATGTAGATGCCTCGGCCCAATTCTGACGGTTGCGACTGATTGACGCGTGTACCGTCGAGGCGATAGATGGCGGCAGCTTCGGTCTCGTCGGCCGATGAAATGGCGCCAATTCCGGTCAGGTTGCGCTGCAAGAAGCTGAACTCTACCGTGCCGTCGTCTTTTGCGGCGATATCGTAGATGGGCTTGCCGAGCAATCCGGTGCCGGTATAAGTGGTGGCTCTGACGGTCGACTCGTCGGTAAATTCAGTGTTGCCCGACGTGCCGGCGAACAGGTCGCCGCGAAGTTCGGCTGCACCAGATATCTGACTCGTCGGTGGGAAAGTGCCGTCGGCAGCCACTATGGCCACACGCTGCAGGTCGGGATTGTTGTTGACCGTGTTTTGGTTCCACACCGACGAATTGTAATAGATATGGGTGATGAGCATACCACGGCCTAATGCATGGGGATACCAATGGCTTGGCTGGCGGTTCTCAAGCAGGAAATATTCCGACGGATTGGCAGATGAGCGGAGGATGTAGGCCACTGAGGGGTGCTCCTTGTCTGTCAGTATATGGTTGTACATCGTCACGGCCTTGGCCTCGGTGAGTTCTTCTACCTGTTGCCAACCCAGACGTGCGCGCTCATAGGCGCTGTATCCCATGGGCTGGTATCCGCCGGCCCAATATTGACCGTAGTCCATCACAGACCACCAACCCGGTGTGGCGATGGAGTTGCTCAAATCTTTATTGGAGCCGGTGTAATAAAGGTCTGAAAGACCGAGCGCATGGCCCATCTCGTGGATAAACACGCCGATACCTTCCATATTGGTGCTTTGGGCGATGCCGTTACCGTCGCTGTCTGTCACGAATTTGCCGTTTTCATCGAAATAATCGTTGGCAATCTCGGCACCCACGTAATAGGAGTTGAATTTGATGCCGCCACACGTATAGGCACGGCGCCAGAAGTGGGGCCATATATAGTCTTCCCAGCCTGCATCGTATGAAGTGTGCTGGCCCTGTCCGGCAAAAATCACAACCACACAGGGCACGCCGCCCAAAGAGGCATCGACGTAGGGGGTGAAGTCCACGCCTTTGGCTTGCGCACTGTCAATGGCTTCGGGAATGAACTGCGTAATTCTGACGTGATTGCTGCTGCCGGAGTCTGCACCATAATAGACGTGGTCTCCAGACACGGCCACCTTGGCCACAACATCGAATTTCGGGTTGAAGAGTCCGCCGCTCATGTCACGGAAATACTGTGCCGCACTACCCTTGCCGCTGCTCACAACCACGAAATTATCGTCGTTGAGCATATGCGACATCTTGTCTACGGTTATGGTGTCCTGGAATTTGATATCGCTGAACTCGGCCATTATCACGGGGATGCGACGCTCGCCCACACTGGGAATGGCGCCACCTGCCGATTGGCCGTAAGCGGTCAGTCCGTCTGTGGTTGAAGCGGCGCGCAGACGGCTCACTGCCGGTTGGGGATTGAGTGAAGAGAGCAGTTTAATTGCAGCCGATGTTTTCACGGCCGAAACGGCTACAAACTCTTGTTCGTCGGTGCCACGCTCGGCCGGATTGTGGGCTTGGACGTCGGTGGCAACCAAGCCTTCTGCCGTCTGGGCGGCATAATAATAAAAGCCATCTGCACCACGCACCACGGCCAAGCCGTCTGTGGTGGAGTTGCAGCCATAAAGTGGGGTGCCGACGTAGTTCAACGTCACACGCAGACCGTCGCCCTGTCGTAGCGACATAGTCCGACGGTTGTGTTGGGCAAACGAAGGAAGTGCCGAAGCAAACAGCAACGCAAAAAGGAACAAGTAAGATTTCTTCATATAGATAGGTTATTGATTTTGAATATTATGCGCCCGTTTTTTGAACCAAAAGGAAAAGTTCAGGCCAATTCCACGACCGTGATGCCGGCGCCGCCCAACTGCACGCGTTCGTCGTGGAAACGCTTCACGTCGGGCACTGTCGAGAGATACTGGCGCACCAGTTCGCGCAAGGCTCCCGTACCGGTGCCGTGAAGGATGCGCACACGCGACTGTTCGAGCAAGACGGCATCGTCGATAAAGAGCGACACTGTGGTCAAGGCTTCGTCGCCACGCATTCCGCGCAAGTCAATCTCTGGTTTGAAATGCAACTTCTTCTCATACATGGCATTGCGCGTCTCTTTTGAAACAAAGGTTGAAACCTTGACTGCCTTGTCCTCGGCCGGCTTTTGGGCCGGAACGAGTCGCGACAAGGCCGTCGTGGTGTGTATCATACCGAAGAGCACGCGGGCTTTGCCGTCGTCAATGGACTGTATGCGGCCCACGGTGGTCTGGCCTTCGAGACGCACATAGTCGCCGGGGTGAAAGAGTCCCGGTTTCTTGGCCTCGGCAGTGGCGGCGGGCTGGTTCTGCCCAGTCTGAGCGGCACCGTTGGCACGCTGACGTCCCCCACCCGCCCTGCGCTCGGCCTGGCGTTCCTGGCGGCGTTTGATTTTTTCGATTTTTCGAGCAAGACGTTCTTCATCTTGGCTGTTTTGCTCGATGGTTTGCTTGAAATTCTCGAGGGCTTCGCGCGCCTCACGTGTTTTTTCGCGCTCGGCAGCAGCCTCTTTGATGGAGCGGATGGTGTTCTCGATTTGCGCGTTCGAAGCCCGCAAGAGTTCGCGCGCCTCGTCTTTGGCGCGTGTCATCACCTTCTTGCGCTCGTCTCTGAAGTCTTCCATCTCGCGCTTATAGCCTTCCATCGTGGCCTCCAGTTGTTTTTCGCGCTGATGGATGTGGCGGCGCTTGTTTTCCCAATACATTTTGTCGCGCACGATGTCGAGCAGGTATTTGTCGCTCATCACGTAGTCTTTGCCCACGATTTCGGTGGCGCGGCGTATGACGTCTTCGGGCAAACCGATTTTACGGGCAATCTCTATGGCAAACGAGCTGCCCGGATTGCCCACCTGAAGCATGAAGAGTGGCTGCATCTGTGTGCGGTCATAGAGCATGGCGCCGTTCACGACCGTGTCAGACTCGCTGGCATAGTGCTTGAGGTTCTGGTAGTGGGTGGTGATGACGCCCATGGCGCCTCGCTCGACAAACTCCATCAGCATGGCCTCGGCCAGGGCACCGCCTATCTGAGGTTCGGTGCCGCCGCCAAACTCGTCAATGAGCAGCAGACTTTTCTCGCCTGAGCGGCGCATCATCTGTTTCATGCCGAGCAGGTGACTGGAATAGGTCGAGAGATCGTCTTCGAGACTCTGTTCGTCGCCGATGTCTATGAATATTTCCTGAAACACCCCCATACGGCTCCCCTCGTCAAGTGGCACGGGCATGCCGCATTGCAGCATATATTGCAAGAGGCCCACAGTCTTGAGACAGACTGACTTGCCGCCGGCATTGGGACCCGAAATGAGCAGGATGCGTTTGCCGGCAGGCAGAGTGATGTCGAGCGGCACGATGGAGCGACCGTGTTTTTTGAGCGAGAGTTCGAGCAGCGGATGACGCGCACTGCGCCATTCGACGAGCGGCGAAGCCGAAATCTGCGGCACGACACACGCCATGGCATGAGAGAAGGCCGAGAGCGCACGAAGGAAGTCCACCTGTCCCAGCAACTGCTGCATGGCAAGCATATCGCTGACGTGTGGGCGTATTTCGGACGTGAGCGATTGCAGAATACGGATGATTTCGCGGCGTTCGGCGGCTTTGAGTTCGCGAATGCGGTTGTTGGCTTCGACCACTGCAGTGGGTTCGATAAACACCGTCTTGCCCGAAGCCGACTCATCGTGAACGATGCCGCGGATTTTACGTTTCACACCCGGGGCCACCGGAATGACCAGACGGCCGTCGCGCAGAGTGGGCGTGACGTCGCGGTCGATGTAACCTTCGGTCTGTGCCTCGCTGATGATGGTGCGGAGCGAATGGGAGATGCCGCGCGAAGTCTGTTCGAGCTGGTGGCGGATGGTGAGCAGTTCGGGCGAAGCCGTGTCTTTGACCTTGCCGTAGCGGTTGAGCACGGCGTCTATGGCGCGCACAATGTCATTGAAGGCCGAGAGTCCCTCCACCATTCGGCCAAGGGCCGGATAGCGCAGTGTGGGCGTCGCGTCTTCGTCGGTCTGGGCCTCTCTGCCGTCGGCGGACGTGGCTGTGACGATAGCAATAAAGTCGCCTGCGGTTTTGAGCGCGCGTTTCAGGTCGAAGAGTTCGAGTTCCTCGAGATAGGTGCGCTCTGGGCGTATGCGCAACAAGGCCTGTCGCACGTCGAAGATATTGAGTTCGAGCGTGTCGCCGTCTTCTGCTTCGAGCAGCCGGCCCATCTCGACCACCCTCTCAAGCGCCTGCACAATCTCCTCGCGCGAGGTCATCATCGTCAGCCGGTTGTCGGTCCATT
This sequence comes from Alloprevotella sp., assembly GCA_045124135.1. Classification (GTDB taxonomy): domain Bacteria; phylum Bacteroidota; class Bacteroidia; order Bacteroidales; family Bacteroidaceae; genus Alloprevotella. The sequence continues at coordinate 3,232 of JBGVLE010000098.1, read as the reverse complement.
CCGTTCCGAGCGACGAGAGACAGCGTCCCTTGAGCAAGGTGCGGATTTCGTCAAAACCTATTTTATGTTCAAAACTGTCGGGGTAAGTCATGGGTATCAGTGAAGCGCCGGGGTCTGTGTCAGACTTCGGCGTCGGTGTGTTTTTGTTGTTTTACGTTGCGAATTTACGCCAAAACGCGTGGGTGGCCAAGCGAAACGCCCAAATCTTGACGTGAATGGACATGGCCCGTTCTATATGCCTTCTGATTTGTACAAAAGCAAGGGACGAGCGTGACGAAAATAGTCGATGAAATCACGATTTTTGTTACAATACAGCTCTACAGCGACGAATAATGCCGGAAAACTGCGATGAAACGGCCCAAAAGCTACTTCTACGTTCCTCTCCTTATGACAGAAAAAACCGGAATAAGGCCGGTTTTTCCAGTCCTTATCCCAGCATAACTCGCAAAGCCAAACAATAACGGGGCAAAGCAGACTCCCTCTTCCTTCCTGCTTCAAAGATAAACTGAAGTGGCTGATATGAAAAAGACAAAGTGAAGTCAATAGGCCAAACCTAACTTCGGTATATTCCTATTCGACGTGACTCTGGCTACCTCTATGGAATGTGTCATCTGAATTCTTTTCATAATGCCAAAAATGGCCAACAGAAAGGTTTACTTGAAACAAACTCTTCAGTGCAGGTAATATTACACAATATAAAAGGAGCGATATGGTGGTGTGACGCCACTCGCGCCTTCCGCCGTCACATCCGGCTCAACTCTTCGGGCGTGAAAATCTTGTGCGAACCCGAATAGCGGTTTTTCTTGTGCACATGCTCTCGCCCGCTGTTGCCAACAGCTGCCGACGGCGTGGTTTGCAGGGCTACGCCGCCATAGGCCTGATAGGCCGCAAGGATGCGGTCGACATATTCGGCCGTTTCCGATCCAATCATATAGCCATGCTTCACCACGGGGTCGCGATAGTATCTCGCCTCTTGCAGACGCCACACGTAGGTGCGTACGTCCGCCCACGACGAGGCGTTGCCGCCATACTTCTCGCAGAGTCGCATGGCATCGCGGATATGACCCTCGCCGCCGTTGTAAGCGGCCAGGACAAATTTGATGCGCTCAGCATTCGATCGGATGTGAAGGAAGTTTTTGTTCAATGCGGCTATGTGGCGGCCGGCTGTGTGCACATTCTTCTTGGCTTGAAACAAATCGGAGGCGGCAACGCCGTAATGGGATGCCGTGGCAGGCATAATCTGCATCAATCCTCTGGCGCCCGCTCCCGACACGGCTTCGGGGTCGAAACCAGACTCTTGATAACACTGGGCGGCAATGAGGCGCCAGTCCCAACCGGTCTGGGCTGCGGCATCCTTGAACAAATCATCGTATGAAGAAATCACTCCGGCTGCCTCGTTGAGGAAGCGTGGCTTCACGTTACGGCGCACCACACGGCTTTGCTTTTCGCGCTCAGTCTCCCTGCGGGTGGTCTGTGCCTCGTCTACGGTGGTGGCCCAACGATTGACGGCCTCGGCCAAAAGCGGCGTCTGGCGGCTCACAGCCCAAAAATGTTTGCTATCTTTGCGCCGGCCGACAGCCACACCACGGCGGCTCTCCACCTCGGTCTTGCTCAGCGGCATCACCACAAGGTCGGCCTCGCCGGCCGAGAGCAGACGAAACAAGGCTGCAGTGTCGGCACAGAGTTCCACACGCAGGCGCAATCCCTCGCTCTCGGCAAAGGCTGCGGCAAAGGCATATTCCCGTCCCATAGGCGCGCCGCGATAGTCATAGTAGGTCTCAGGTCCGCTGATCGTAGCCATAATGAGTTCGCCCGAAGCCACTATCTCATAGAGGTCGGGCACGGCCTTGGAAGTTTCAGCCTTAGCCTTCTCTCCCGCCTCCTCCGCCGACGACTCCCCTGCCCTATGACTACAGCAAGCCATGAGCACACAGATTGTCATCCATAGCGTGAAGATTATCGTGAAAATGGAAAGGAAACGGTGTGGTTTCATTTTTTTGTCAGTTGGTTTGAGGGGGAGATAATGTGGCCGGAGTCAAGCCATGTTAGAGCGTTACGTGGCCGCCAATGAATTGGGTGATGTAGTCGCAATAAAGCCCTGTAAGGGCGTTACATAACAGTCCAGGTCGTTAGGCCTTGGTGTGGAGGCATCCCTCCTTATCCGGCCTTTAAGGTCGGTACATTATGGGGACAATACTTATCAATCATTTGCCGCGGTTGTTTGCCGACCTTGCTGGCAGGAATATGTGGCGCCCTTTCAGGGCTTATTGGCCTTACGGGCCGTGTCGTGGCCGCTCATATTCTCTTAGACTCTTTGACTTTTAGTCTTCCTCAAAACATAATCTATATGCTTAAACACATTGTTATCTTTCGTCTTAAAGACGACATCGAACCGGCACGAAAGGCCGAAATCATGAACGCCTTCAAAAGCGGTATTATGGCTTTGCCGGCCGTCATTCCCACCATACGGCAGATTGCTGTGGGCTTCAACGTCAACGCCGGCGAGGCGAGCGACATTTGTTTGGAAAGCACCTTCGATACGCTCTCAGACGTGAAAGCCTATGCCACCAACCCGCACCACGTGGCCGTGGCCTCGGCCCTCAAGCCTTATGTGGCCGAAAGAAGTTGTGCGGACTTTGAGGTGGAATGAAAGCGGGCTTTAAAGATTGAGCGGCAAGACTGGATGTAAGAGCGTAAAATCGAACTTAGGTTTGGGCTTGCACAAAAACTTGAAAAGAGCGACTCTGTCAGGGCCGCTCTTTTTTGTGTCTTGTCATGGAATAGCCCTCACCGCTCAATCTTCGTCGCTAATCACTTCCACCACCTTGTATTTGGGTGCCACGCCGGTGGCGGCAGCGGCACCGCGGAAAATCTCGTTTTTGCGGTCGATGGTGAAACGGCGGAATTTACCGGGCGTTTTGAGCAGTTTTGTCTTGTCTTTGTTCATGGCGGCCTCGTCGGTGATCCATTCCTCGGCACGGTAGGTCTGTGGTTCGGTCATATCATCGTAAATGTACCGCAAGTTGCGCATTTCGACATCAAAACCGCCGTCGGCAGCGTTGAAGATAAGCTGATAATAGAAACGTACACGGTGGTTGGTCCAGGCCGTACGCTTGAAATAAAGATATTCTTCCATACCGGCCACCACCAGTCCGCCAAGACTGTCGGCGTCTTGGATACGTGCCTGGGGCAGACTGTTTTCGCCCTTGACGATATCTTCGATGGCGTATTG
>JBGVLE010000097.1:0-22092 GCA_045124135.1 Alloprevotella sp. | reverse complement strand
GTCGGCAATGGTGTTGAGCAGGGTGCCGTCGAGGTCAAAAACCACGGCACAGATTTCCGGACAATGTTGCGTGGACATAGCGTGGGGGTAAAAGTCAATAAATCCGTTCTCCGAAAATGGCGCTACCTATGCGCACCATATTGCTGCCCTCTTCGACGGCAATGTGCCAGTCGCCCGACATGCCCCAAGAGCGCAGCGCGAACGCCGGCCGGTCGGCAAACCATGTGGACTTGGCTTCGCGGTAGAACTGATAGGCCTCACGGAAGTCGGCACGCACACGCGCCTCGTCGTCGGTATTGCTGGCCATGCACATGATGCCGGCAATCTCCACATGGTCCATCTCGCGCCAGGCGCCTTCGGCGAGCATGTCGCTACATTCTTGCGGCGTGAAGCCGAACTTGGTCTCTTCGGCCGCCACGTGCAGTTGGAGCAGGCAGGGAATGACACGGTCGCAACGGCGTCCCTGTTTGTCTATTTCCTGAAGCAGACGAAACGTGTCCACGGCATGGATGAGCGACACGAAGGGAGCGATGTATTTCACCTTGTTAGGCTGCAGGTGGCCGATGAAATGCCACTCGATGTCGGCCGGCAGCGTGTCGTGTTTGCCCACGAGTTCTTGTGCGCGGCTTTCGCCGAATATGCGTTGTCCGGCGTCGTAAGCCTCACGTATGGCCTCGGCGGGATGGAATTTTGAGACGGCCACGAGGCTCACCTTTTCGGGCAAGGCGCTGAGCGTGTCGTTGAGCCGTTGTTGCAAGTCGGTCATGATCAGTCCTCCAATGCCTCGGCGTCGGCGACTTGGTCGGGCGCTTTGTAGCGGAAAATATCCATAATCGGCGTTTCGTTGATGGCAGCCACTTCGTAGTCCATCATCGAACCCTTCATTCCCTCTTCGAGACGGTCGAGCGCACCACGCAGTGTGCCGGCCTGTATGAGCACGTTTTGTGACGTGCGTTTCTCTTTGCCGCTTTTCTCGTCGAGCGTGACGAAGATGAGTTTGGCCTTGTACCAGCGGTCGGCCTCGTCGCCCGGCGTTTCAAAAAATTCGGCGTAGCGGGCGCGTTTGATGTCTGAGACCTGAAACTCGCCCGTCATGAACGGACTCATTTCTTCGATGATGCGTCGCTCGGCCTCTGTGAAGTTGAGCGCGTCGACCAGATAAGGCTCTACGGCTTTCTTGACAAGGCCGTTTTCCATTGTCTTGTCGTACTTGATTTTACATTCAAACCATTCGTTCATAAGTGAGTGTTTTGTGATTTTGCTGAGCGAAGTTACGGCAAAACGCAAAAAAGGCCAAACAATGCGTGGGTTTTATGCAAGATTGCCTACATTTGTTATCGAATATCAACATCCCTTTAATCTTCACCCTGCCATACACCATGAATTTCCTTGAAGAGAAGATCGCAGCCGAGGGCTATGTGGGCCAAGGCAACATCCTCAAAGTAGACCACTTTCTCAACCACCAGATCGATGTGGGGCTCATCCTTCAGATTGCCGAAGAGTTCCGGCGCCGGTTTGAAGGCAGCCGTGTCGACAAGATCCTTACCATCGAGGCCAGCGGCATAGCCATCGCCACACTCCTGGGCCATCTCTATGGCGTGCCGGTGGTGTTTGCCAAGAAGGGGGCCACAGCCAACTGCACCGACGACAAATATATGGCTGAGGCCTATTCGTTCACGCATCAGCGCATGAACCGTGTGTTTGTCTCAAAGCCTTATCTGAGCGCCGGCGAGCACGTGTTGATTGTCGACGACTTTCTGGCCGACGGCCAGGCCGCGTCTGCACTCATCAGTCTGGTGCAACAGGCCGGCGGCACGGTTTCAGGCATCGGCATAGCCATTGAAAAGGGCCAGCAACAAGGCGGCCAACTCTTGCGCCAACGCGGCTATCACCTTGAGTCGATAGCCATAGTCAGGTCGATGGACCACGCCACGCAGACCATCACCTTCGCGCCACAGCCCGCCAAGCGCTGACCCCGGTCTTTCTCTTTTCCCAAAACGCCATTAAGCCTTTCAATTATGGGTTCCATCTACGAACTCGACGGCCGTGTACCGCTCCACCAGGCCGCCACCTACGGCCTGCAACACGTGCTGGCCATGTTTGTTTCCAACATCACGCCCGTGGTCATCATCTGCGGTGCTGCCGGAGTTGAGCCTGATGTCCGTGCCATGCTCATACGCAACTGTATGCTCGTGGCCGGTCTGGCCACACTCATCCAGCTCTATCCATTGTGGCGCATCGGTTCGCGCCTGCCCATCGTTATGGGTATGTCGTGCACATTTATTGCCTTGGCCATCTCCATTGCCCAAAGCCAGGGCATAGGCGTTTTGATGGGGGCTGTGATAGCCGGCGGCATCATTGAAGGCTTTTTGGGTCTGTTCGCGTCGTTGTGGCAGCGTTTCATCCCTCCCGTCGTGGCCGGCTGTGTGGTTACCGGCATCGGCATATCGCTTTTGGGCATCGGTGCAGAAACTTTTGCCGGTGGCGTCGAAGCGGGTGATTTTGGCGCGATGCGACATTGGATTGTGGGCATCGTTACGCTGGTGGCTTGCGTGGCTCTGCAGGTGTGTCCGGTGCGTCGTTTGCGGTCGCTCTCTGTATTGGGTGGTCTTGTGGTGGGTTCTGTGTTGGCCCTGTGTATGGGTATGATCAACCTCTCAGCCGTCGGCCAGGCCGACATCCTGTCCATACCAAAGTTTATGCCTTTCGTGCCGGAGTTCAGGCTTGATGCCATCATTGCCATGGTCTGTGTCTATCTTGTTTCGGCCACGGAAACCATCGGCGACACCTCGGCCCTGTGTTCGGGAGCCTTGGGGCGTAGTGCCACAGTCCGCGAAATGGGCGGTTCGGTGGCGGCCGACGGTTTTTCGAGTGCCATTGGCGGCCTCTTTGGTTGCACACCCATCACGTCTTATTCCCAGAACGTCGGTCTCAACACGCTCACCAAGGTTGTCAACCGCTTCGCCATTGCCATCGGTGCGCTGTTCATCATAGCCTGTGCGTTTTTCCCTGTGGCCGGTGTGGTATTGAGCAGCATCCCTCAAGCCGTTTTGGGCGGTTGCAGCGTGATGATGTTCGGCGGCATTGTCTTTGCCGGCATTGAGATGCTATCGCGGTGCGGTTTTGGTCTGCGCAACATGGTCATCGTCAGTGTGTCGATAAGTGTGGGCATAGGGTTCACGGCCAATCCCGCCATCTTCGCCCACTTCCCCTCAATCGTGCAAATCATCTTTGCCGGCAACAGCGTAGCCGTGGTGTTTGTGGTGGCCGTCTTGCTCAACCTGCTCATCCCTCAAGAGTTCAGCAAACAACAGTGAGCCACATTCGCAGCCTTGTTTTTATGAAGTATGCTGCCGTGGCGGTTTGTCTTTTTTGTTTCGCCGTTTTCGCAGTATATTTGAGCAAAGATAGAAGAAGGGAGGCCCCGGCGGCCTCTCTTTTTTGATATTCAGGGCCATACGGGCCTTATGGCAGGAAAAACGGGCCTTATGACAGTTTTTTCTGGAATAGGGACAGGCAGATTTTGGCCATATGCCGTGAGATTTTTGAGCCATCCGGACGGTTGGAGGAGATTGGCTGGACGGACCGGAAGTATAATCAAAAGTTTTTGCACCATTTTTGTCACCATCGACCCGGTTTTATGAACAATGGCGATAGGCGTGGGTAGGGGTGGGGCGTTTTAAATGAAAAAAGCTCTATTTTCCAAGGTGTTCTAATTTGAGATTGAAATTTAGAGTGTTATTTTGATATTTCATTGCGCCCTTGCGGGCTTGCGTGGCCGATATAAAAATCAGTTGATAAATTCTATTATGAATACCATACCGATTTGCATCGGTTTGCACTATCTTTTGATAAGATAGGCATCGCCTCAGCAATGACAAAAGCAAATCCGAGGACTTTCTTTTGTTATTGCATTCGGTTTGCACTATCTTTGCATAAGATTGGCGGCGGCTCGGCAATTTAAGCAAGCTTATTGCGCTCGCCTTGCTCAATCTTTGCATAAGATTGGCGGCGGCTCGGCAATTTAAACAAGCTTATTGCGCTCGCCTTGCTCAATCTTTGCAAATTAAAACAAGACCTTATGCGTCTCACCGACCAACTTCTGACACAATCGCTCACCAACCTCGGTATTGCTTCACTCTCTGACATGCAACGCGACTTCGTGGCCGCGGCCGGACGGGGCGGCGACTTGTTGCTGCTTTCACCCACAGGCTCGGGCAAGACCCTGGCCTTCGTCCTGGCTGCCCTCAACCACATCGATGAAGAAGGCGAAAAGACCACCGTCGTCGTGGTGCAACCCTCACGCGAACTGGCCCAACAAAGCGACGGCCTCGTACGGCGGATGAAATGCGGCGTGCGGTCGATGGCGGTCACGGGAGGCAAAGCGGCAGCCGCCGAGCGCAAAACACTCGAAGGCATCAGGCCTCACATCGTCTTCGGCACGCCGGGCCGACTCCTTGACCACTTTGCCTCGGGAGCCGTCGCCACGGCCGGCGTGAGCCTCTTCATCATCGACGAATACGACAAGTGTCTCGAGCAAGGCTTTCTCGAAGAAATGACCGCCGTGAGAGCCGCACTGCCTGAGCGCCCGCTCACCACCTGGCTCATCTCGGCCACAAGCGAACCGGCCGAACTCGCACACTTCACCGACGAAACGCGCCTCTGCCGCCTAGACTTCACACCCCACACGGCCGACGGCCGCCTGCAGCGCTTTGTGGTGGCTTCGCCAACAAGGGACAAACTCGACACCCTCAGCCGGCTGCTCACCACATTCGGCTCACGGCAGACTATCGTCTTTGCCGCACACCGTGAGAGCGTTGACCGCATTTGTGGCCACCTCAAAGAAGCCCGCTTTGCCGTGGGCAAATACCACGGCGGTATGGACCAGGCCGACCGCGAAAGGGCTGTCTACAAATTCCGTTGCGGCGCCACGTCCATACTCGTATCGACCGACCTGGCAGCCCGCGGTCTCGACATACCGGAGGTGAAACAGGTGGTGCACTATCACATCGCCGCCGACGCCGCCACAGCCTCACATCGCGACGGCCGCTCCACACGCTGGCTGGCCGAAGGCGCCTCATACGCCATCATAGGTCCGGACGAAACCACTCCCGCCTGGTTTGCCGAAGCCGACACGCTCGACGTGGCCGACGTGGTGCTGCGCCGCCCGGCAGCGTCAGAATGGGCCGCCATCTATATTGGCCGGGGCAAACAAGATAAGATATCAAAAGCCGACGTGGTGGGCTTCATTTGCAAAAAAGGCGGCGTCAAGGCTACCGATATCGGACGCATAGACGTGACGCCTCACGCCACCTACGCCGCCGTGCGCCGCGCTGTGCTCAAAGGTATGCTCGTGGCCGTGGCCGGCGAAAAAATCAAAGGACAAAAGACCATCATCGAAGAGATGAGATGACGCCACGCGCCGGCGGCCTTTCGTCTGTCATACCCCTACATCCATGAACATCCAGATTACCCGCAACAGCCTCGATGCCGCCATGAGCGAAAACCGTGAAGCCGTGGCACGAGAAGTGAAAAACGCCATCGAACAAGCCTGTGGCAGTCTGACGGCCGAGTCGCTCTCTGCCCTCAACGCCGAACAGGTGACGCTCTGGGCCTTCTTTATCCTCCACGACGAGGTGATGGACGGCGGTTTCGTGCAGCTTGTCCACAACGGCTACGGCCCGTTCTTCTTCCGGAATCCCTTCACCAAAGCCATGCGCCTCTGGGGCATAGACGCCATCGTGCCCATCATGCGGCGTGCCGAAAAACTCTATCAAAAACACGGCCGCGACATCGAGAAACCCTGCTCTGACGAAGACTTCATGGCCCTCTTCGAGCAATTCCCGCAATTTGACGACCTCGACGACGAGTTTGTGGAAGAAGAAGAAGACATCTGCCAGGCCGTCGGACAATACGTCGCCGACCATCTCGGCGCATTTGTCGAAGTAATCGACTAAGCATCAACAATCTCCAAACACCTATGGCAGCAAAAAAGGGCCTCAAGAAGGCTAACGTCAATATCAAGAACAAACGGGCGGAATTTGACTATTTCGTCCTCGACCGCTACACGGCCGGCATAGTCCTGACCGGCACCGAAATCAAAAGCATCAGAGCCGGCAAGGCCGGATTGGTCGACACCTTCTGTTACATCCACAACCACGAGATGTGGGTGAAAAACATGTACATAGCCGAATACGAGTTCGGCTCTTTCGGCAACCACGCCACCCGCCGCGACCGCAAGCTCCTGCTCAACCGCAAGGAAATTCTCAATCTCGAGAACGAAACCAAGTCGCCGGGCCTGACCATCGTGCCCCTGCGCCTCTACATCGACGAAAACGGCAGGGCCAAACTCGTCATAGCCCTCTGCAAGGGTAAAAAAGACTACGACAAACGCGCCACGCTCCGCGACAAAGACGACCGACGCGAAATGGACCGAGCCATCAAGCGCTACTGACCCCCTGAGACTAAACCACACTTAACTGCCTAAATCCGCACACATGCCTACACTGCAAGATGCCATCAAGGCACGCATACTGCTGCTCGACGGCGCCATGGGTACGCTCATCCAGACCTACGGACTCGAAGAAGCCGATTTCCGCGGCGAAAGATTTGCCGACATCGAAGGCCAACAAAAAGGCAACAACGACCTCCTGTCGCTCACACGGCCCGACGTGATTGCCGACATCCACCGGCGCTATCTCGAAGCCGGCGCCGATATCATCACGACCAACACGTTTAATGCCCAGCGCATCTCAATGGCCGACTATCACCTGCAAGACCATTGTGGCGAAATCAATCTGGCAGCCGCACGCCTGGCCCGGCAACTGGCCGACGAGTATACGGCCCAGACGCCCGACAAACCGCGCTTTGTGGCAGGCTCGGTGGGGCCCACCAACAAGACTTGCTCAATCAGCATCGACGTGGACGACCCAGCCGCACGCGCCATGGATTTCGACACCCTCAAGGCCGCTTATGCCGAACAGATAACGGCACTCATCGAGGGTGGGGTAGACGCCCTACTGGTGGAGACCATTTTCGACACCCTCGGGGCCAAAGCCGCCATCATGGCAGCCCGTGAATGTATGGCCGTGAGCCGTGAGGTGCCGTTGATGCTCTCTGTGACGGTGGCCGACCGTGCCGGTCGCACGCTCTCGGGACAGACCCTCGAGGCCTACTGGACATCAGTAGCTCACGCCCGTCCGTTCTCAGTGGGTCTCAACTGCTCTTTCGGCGCCAAAGAACTCAAACCCTATCTGGCCTCCCTCTCGGCAATGGTGCCTTGCTATGTGTCTGTACATCCCAATGCCGGTCTGCCCAATTCGCTCGGCCTCTACGACCAGACGCCAATGCAGATGGCCGCAGAGATGAAAGAGTTCGTCGACGGCGGAATGGTCAACATCATCGGTGGATGCTGCGGCACAACCGACGCGTTTATCCGTGCCTTCTCGCCGCTGGTCGAAGACGGACGTGGAGGATTTGTCACACCCCGCCGGCCCAGACAACAGGCCACCGAAATGACGCTTGCCGGACTCGACAGCCTCAGGGTGACGGCCGACAAACGCTTCATTCCCGTGGGCGAGCGCTGCAACGTGGCCGGGTCGCGCAAGTTCCTCCGTCTCATCAAAGAAAAAAACTACACCGAGGCACTCACCATAGCCCGTGCTCAGATTGAAGCCGGCGCACAAGTCATCGACATCAATATGGACGACGGTCTGCTCGACGCCGAAAAAGAGATGGTGCATTTTGTCAACCTGCTCAGTGCCGACCCCGACATTTGCCGCGTGCCTTTCATGATAGACTCGTCGAAATGGGAAGTCATCGAGGCGGCACTCAAATGCATCCAGGGCAAATGTGTCGTCAATTCCATCTCGCTCAAAGAGGGCGAAGAGCGTTTTCTCTCCCACGCACGAACCATCAAGCAGTTTGGCGCAGCCGTCGTGGTAATGGCCTTCGACGAAAAAGGCCAGGCCGACACCTTCGAGCGCCGCATAGAAATCTGTTCGAGGGCCTACGGCCTCTTGGTGGATAAAGTCGGCTTCAATCCGGCCGATATCATCTTCGACCCCAACGTGCTGGCCATCTGTACGGGTATGGCCGAGCACAACCACTATGCTGCCGACTTCATCGAGGCCACACGCTATATCCGCCAGCACCTCAAAGGGGCGCACGTGAGCGGCGGCGTGAGCAATCTGTCGTTCTCATTCCGGGGCAACAACTATATCCGTGAGGCTATGCACGCCGTATTTCTCTATCACGCCACAGCCGCGGGACAGGATTTCGGCATTGTCAATCCGGCGGCCACTATGGCCTATGCCGATGTGCCAGAACCGCTGCGCTCGGTGATAGAAGACGTCATCTTCGACCGCAACGACCAGGTAGACACCCTTATCAGAATGGCGGGCGAGTCTCTGGCCAACAAACAGACCAAGACGGAACAAAAGACCGAAACCTGGCGCTCGCTGCCGCTCGGAGGCCGTCTAGGCCACGCCATTGAGACCGGCAACGGCGAGCATCTTGAAGAAGACCTCACCGAGGCTCTGCGGGCATTCCCGTCGGCCATCAGCATCATCGAGGGCCCATTGATGGACGCCATGAATGTGGTGGGCGACCGCTTTGGCGAAGGCAAAATGTTTCTGCCACAGGTGGTCAAGACGGCACGTACGATGAAACAGGCCGTGGCCTATCTCCAACCCTACATCGAAGCCGGCAAGCAGGCCGGGCACTCCGCCGGCAAAATCGTGATGGCGACGGTGAAAGGCGACGTCCACGACATCGGCAAAAATATCGTAGGCACCGTTATGGCTTGCAATAACTTCGACGTGCACGACCTCGGTGTGATGTGTCCGCAGGAGGCTGTTGTGAAGGCCGTCATGGACGAAAAGCCCGACCTTGTCGGACTCAGCGGGCTCATCACGCCAAGTCTCGACGAAATGATCCGTACGGCCGAAGCCCTCGAAGCCGCCGGCATCCGTCTGCCCATACTGCTCGGCGGCGCCACGACCAGCGCGCTCCACACAGCCCTGAAGATAGCCCCGGTCTACTCCGGTCCGGTGGTTTGGGTCAAAGACGCCTCACAGATGGTGCTTGTGGCCACTGCCTTGATGGGTAAGGGCCGTGAGGCTTTTGTGGCTGAAAACGCCGAGCGTCAGAAGGCCTTGAGAGCACAACACGCCACCACAGAGGTGACACTCAAGTCGCTCGATGAAGCGCGCCAAAACAAACTCAATCTGTTCGATTAACAACGGCTATGCGCACACTCTTATTGTCTCTTTTCTCGCTGCTCGCCACATCGCTGACGGCCGACGGTTTCGTCACGGCCCGTGACGGTCGGCTTTTCTTCCCTGAAAATCCCAACCAGCCGGCTTACTTCGTCGGGATGACTATGGCCAAGGCGCCGCTGATGTTGAGCCACAATGACAAGACATGCCGAAAGCGGCTCAAAACCGACTTAGACCGCCTGCAAGACTTGGGCGTGAATGTAGTGACTGTCAGTCTGTGTGGACAAGGCAATGGCGACACGCTGGCCTGTTTTGACGAAAAAATCCTTGAAGGCCTCGACGCCATTCTGGCCGAAGCCGAGCGCCGACATATATATATTATGGTGTGCCTCACGGCCGGCGAATGTCCATATTGCCACCTTTCGCACGACGACGAAACACTCACGCTGCCGCTTCGCCGCAACACCGTCACCCGTAAGACCTACCAGGACTCGCCGGCCCTTATGGCTTGGCTGCTCAGCGGTCACACCGACGACATCCTGTCGCTGGCCGGACGATTGAAAGCGGCAGACAGCCGTCACCTCATCGCCGCTTCGGCCGGCACAGACGGCTTCGGTAAAAACAGCAGAACGGTCTGCTCGTCTCTGCTCGCCAATCCGGCCGTCGACATATTCTCGCTCGACCTTCTTCCCACCGATATCGGATGGGCCACAACCGCGGCACTTCACACGGCAATGCCGCACATCTATCTCAACACAGCGGAAGTGCTCACCCAACTTAACCGCCTCAACTCTCCGTTGGTCAAGCCCATCATCATAGGCCGTGTGGGTTATGAGCGGGACAAAGGCCACTGCCACGCAGCCGCCACCACACGCAGTCGCGATGCCTTGTTCACCTTCGTGATCAGCCATCTGGCCGAGTCGAGGTCAAAATCCGCCTCGCTCTGCGGTGTTTGCTTTTATGGTTGGGACTGTGCGCCGTCGCCCGACGTTCCACCCGCCGGCGAATTTCCGCCACACAGCCCCGGCCAATATACCATCTTCAACACTGACGAGTCTTCGCTCAACATTATCGCCAATTTCCATAAATCCGCACTATGACCGTGCGGATTTTTATCTTATGTGTAATTTTTACGTAATATATTTTGTCATAACTAAAATAGTCCGTACTTTTGCGGTGTAAAGATTACGCATTATTAAAATGGAAACGAAAAAATTCATTTATGACTATCCTCATCCTGCCGTAACGACAGACTGTGTGATATTCGGCTTTGACGGTTCAGACCTTAAGGTGTTGCTCATTGAGCGCGGCATCGAGCCGTACAAAGGCAAATGGGCGTTGCCGGGAGGATTTCTGAGAATGGACGAAACGGCCCACGAGGGTGCGCTCAGAGAGTTGGAAGAAGAGACAGGATTGAAAAACGCCTACATCCGCCAGTTTCACACCTTCACCGACCCGGAACGTGACCCGCGCGAACGTATCATCACCATTGCCCATTATGCTCTGGTGCGCCTGCAAGAAACGAAAGGTGGCGACGATGCCGCCCAGGCACGTTGGTTAACAATGGACGAAATACCGCCGCTGGCTTTCGACCACGACCGCATATTGCGTATGGCACAAAAAATGCTTCGCGAGCGCATCCACTTTGAGCCCGTAGGTTTTGAGTTGCTCCCCGAAACGTTCACAATGAAGCAACTTCAAAATCTCTACGAGGCCATTCTCGATGTCCATTTCGACCGCCGCAACTTCGCGAAGAAGATGTTTCATCTCGGGCTGCTCATCCAGACAGACGATATGGTGCGTACTTCACCCAAAAGGGAGTCGCAACTCTTGCGCTTTAATAAAGAGAAATATGATGAACTGAAACAGAAGGGTTTCAGACTGGAATTTTAAGAGTTTATTTAAATAATTATACAGGAGGATTTATCATGTTAGGAGGAATTATTGGCGATATTGTAGGGAGCAGATTTGAGTTTGACAACATTAAGACCAAGGATTTTGAACTCTTTGGAAGGGGATGCAATTTCACAGACGACACAGTGTTGACAGTGGCCACAGCCAAGGCCATTCTTGACGATAGTGTGGATTTCAAGAATTACTATATACAGTTTGGTCGGAAATATCCCCAACCGATGGGTGGTTACGGTCCGGGCTTCAATTCGTGGTTGTACGGGGCAACGAACCACGAGCCGTATGGGAGTTGTGGCAATGGCAGTGCCATGCGTGTGAGCCCCGTTGGATGGTATGCCTTTACCCAACAAACAGCCACTGACTTATCAAGAGGTACGACGCCTCAGTCTGCCTTGTGTGGTGAACAAGCGGTTATGCAATTGGCAGCAGACACCGCCAAGGTTACACACGACCACACGGAAGGCATCAAGGGCGCACAAGCCGTGGCGCTGGCCATATACCTCGCTCGACAAGGCGAAAGTATGGCGGGCATTGTCCAAGCATTGCATCGTCGTTATGGTTATGATTTCTCGTTAAGCGTCAGAGAGTTGCAGCAGCGCTATTCCTGGCGCGGCATAGACGGCCGAGGCAATGGCGGCACGTGTCAAGACAGTGTGCCGCAAGCCATACGCTGTGTGCTCGAAGCCAAAGATTTTGAAGATGCCATACGCAATGCCGTCTCTATTGGGGGCGACAGCGACACCATCGCGTGCATCGCCGGCAGCATCGCCGAAGCGGTGTTTGGCATACCTCACTGGATACGTGAAAAGGCTATGAACTATCTCACGCCCGAGATGCGCGCCATCGTGCTGGAGTTTGAGAGTCGTTTCGGTTTCAACGAAATGGGCACGCCGTTGAAATACTGGAACGGCTTCTGGCATCCGGCCGTCACCCCTCGTCACATCAGCGATTTGCGTCCGGGCGAAATCTTCGTTTTCGGCAGCAACATTCGCGGCCAACACGCCGGTGGTGCAGCCGCCGCAGCCGTGCGACATTTCGGAGCCGTATGGGGACAAGGCGTGGGGCTGCAAGGTCAGAGCTATGCCATCCCGACAATGGAAGGCGGCGTGGCCTACATCAAGCAATTTGTGGACGAATTCATCCACAACTTCGTCGTCAGGAAACCTGAAATATCAGATAAACCGGACCACGCACAAATCCCCTTCTTCTACGTCACTCCAATCGGTTGCGGTATTGCTGGTTTCCATCCGCGCGCCATCGCCCCATTGTTCCGAGATTGTAAGGATGCGTTCAACGTGGCACTCCCGCAATGCTTCCTCGAATATATTTGAGTTTTGAAAGTAGAAGCTAATGTCAAGAAATTATTGATTGGATAATCTTGTATGATTGTTTGCGGCCATGTTTGCGAGAGGCATTTGTTTGAGCTAAATGTGCGACATCTGTGGCCTGAAAGGCCAACAAGACCATAGCCCAGGGCAGAGGCGGCGCAAAGCGACGCCGGCACCCTGGGTAAAGTGACACGATGATATTCGCCCTGTAAGGGCAAAAGGTTTATAATGAGTTGATGTTGATTACATATTAATGCTTTTGCCCCTACAGGGCGAACGTTATCGCCAAAGTTTACCCAGGGTGCCGGTGCCACTACGTGTCACCTCTGCCCTGGCTATGAGCTTGTTGGGCTTACAGCCCGTTGCTGGCCGCTCAATTATTACAATTATCAAAACCAATTTTAACTCTACCTTTTATGGCTTATATTGTCGCATAAATGAACAATACTCCAACAATCTCTTTTCGTCAAAATCTACAAATCCGCTCATCTTCCCTGCATCCCTCACACACACAAACACATCGCCCACTCCTCCTCAACAACAAATGTGAGCGACGCATGGGCTTCGCCAAAACGGGCCGTCATTGTGACGTCGTTGTTCATTTGCAATACGATGTCTGAAAGCGTATTGGCACCTTCCCGACTGAAACGCTTGAAGGCGGCCTCCTTGGCTGTCCAAAGCATTAGGGCGGCGGTGGCGGCGGGGTGGGGCAGTCGTTCCAACAATGGCAACTCACTCTCATGGAGAAAACGTGGGGCCAATCTCAACGGCCGGTCCGACGTACATTCGAGGTCAATGCCAAGCGGTGTTTCGCTCCAGCCCACGGCCACAAACGTTTTGCTGTGGCTCACCGTCAGACAGCCCACGGCTTCAGTCGAACCGGCCAGACAGGCATAAGGCCTGCCGCCATCGTCGTGACCGATGCCATAATCATCGCCCAACATCTCTGCCACCATCGCGGCCGCGCAAAGTCGCTCTCGTCTGCGCATAGGCTGAGTGGGAAACGTATGGGCATAAATCTTTTGCCACGCATCACTTATGGGCCGTAAAAGTTCCGCCTCGCTCCCGGAATTCAGACGTAGGGCGAGGCGGATATTCATTGTGTCGGCAATTTGCCGTAAAGAGTCGTTCATCAGATCGGTCATATGGACGGCGTGACAATTATTGCGGATTGCCCGAGGTAGGCGCGGCGGCTGGTGCAGGGCCTGCCTGAGGTTTGGGTGTGAGCATTTCCATATGTTCGGCCCATATCTCCGTGATGCGCCGCTGGTGTCCTTGCTGGTCCACGTAAGAGCGCGTGCGGATCTGTCCCTCAATATAGAGCTTGTCGCCTTTGTGCACATAGCGCTCCACGATTTCGGCCAAGCGGCGCCAGAGCAGCACCTGATGCCATTCTGTGCGCGGCGGCACCTGCGTGCCGTTGGCCAAGGTATATCCCGGCGTGTCGGTGGCAAGGGTCAGACTGGCCGTGGCCACACCGTTGTCGATGTAGCGCACTTCGGGCTCTTTGCCCACATTGCCGATAAGCATCACTTTGTTGAGCGACATAACGACTGAGAGTTTAAGTGAAAGGATTTATCTGATGCGGTCGGCAGCCTTGACGAGTTCTTCGTCTTTGCGGATGCCTCGGCGAGCCATGAAACCGGCCACATAAGCCACGAAGTAGAGCACGCAGCCCGGCTTGAGGTCGTTCATAAAGCCTTCGGGTGTATAAGACTGCACATAGATATAGGTCACCACGATGACCAGTGCCGAGAGCAGCATCATGATGTTGGTCATCTTGAGCTGTTTGGCGCGGTTCTTGAAACCGAAGATGGCCATGACGGCAGCCACGATGGCCAGAGCGGTGATCGTCAACACACCCCAAGGCGTGTGAGCACCCACAGCCTCATTCACATCTGCCCCAAAGCCGAGGACCGTCAGGTCAGAGAATGTGAGGTCCTTAGAGATGATGGTGCCTATGGGCATAGCCAGCGTCAAGACGAGGCACACGGCTGCCAAGAGCAGCCAAAGGGTCTGTTTGCGCTGTATCATAAGTCAAAAGACAGTTTTTCCTTATCTTTGGCCGGATTACGAAAATAGAGTTTGCCGCCCAGAAACTCGTCGGCGGCGATGAGTGTGGGTTTCGGCAGACGCTCGTAGTATTTTGAGATTTCGATTTGCTCTCTATTCTCAAACGTTTCCTCGAGGTTGTCGTTGCTCGAAGCGAACTCCTTGAGTTTTTTGGCGAGGTCTTCTTTCATTTTCACAGAGATCTGGTTGGCTCTCTTCGACATGATGACCACGCTCTCGTAGACGTTGTCCGTGCCTTTGCAGAAATCCATCAGGTTGTGGGTCACGGTGTTCGTGGGCGCCTTGCTTTTCTTGTAGTCCATTGTTTTGAGTGATTATTTTTAATGGTTTGTTGTCGGTTTGGATACTATATATATTATAGGAGTGCCGGAGGGATCACTCCTCTTCGGTCTTGTTCTCTTCGCCCACGTGTTTACGGGCTTTCTTATAGAGAATGGCGGCCTCTTTGAGATATTTTGACTCGGGATATTCGTTGGTGAAGCCGTAGTATTCGTCGATGGCCTCGTGATAGCGTTCTTCGCGGCGCATATCGATGCTGTTGGCGGCGAGTTCAAATTTGGCTTTGAGAATGAGATAGGCAAACTCTTCGCGCAGGGAGGTGTAGGGATATTCCTTGATGGCGTTTTCGGCCGTGATGATGCAGGCCTGATAGTTGGAGCCGCCGTTTGAGCAGTTGCCGAAATACGTGCCGAGGTTATAATAGAGTTGTGCCGAGAGCAGTTCTTTCTCCACCAGCCGGTCTTGCAGTTTGAAGATCATCTCTTGCGCCTGCCGGCTGCGCTCGCCGATGGGGTAGACCTCAAGATAATTCTGGAATTCCGTCACGGCCTCAAACGTGGCTGTCTGGTCGAGCTTTATTTCGGGCGTGTTCTTATACAAAGCCATACCGGCCATGAAGCGGGCCTTCTCGGCGTAAGTGCCTTTGGGGTAAGACTGGTAATATTTGCGCAGATAGGCCACGGCGGCGTCATAGTTGCGCGCGTTGTAGTTGGCCATACCGAGCAAGAAGAGCGACTCTTCGCCTTTGTCCGTACCTTTGAGCATGGCGATGACCTCCTGCAGATAGATGGAGGCGCGGTTATATTCGCCGTCGAAATAATACTGTTTGGCCAGCTCATACTTGACGTCATAGTTCTGGCTGCCTTGCATACGGGTATATTCGTTGCAGGAGGTGAGCGCGAGCGCTGCCGTCAAAGTGATGAGTGGGAAGAAATGCAGTCTAAGTTTCATAAGGATAGCTATTCGGCAGCAAAAGTACAAATTCTTTGTCAATCTGCCAATTATTTTTTTTGCGTGCGACGCAGGCCGTGGTGATTGTTTAATAAAAATCCTGTTCAACACCTCACATCGCATACCGAACACGCGCGCAACTGACCATATAATTTGTCATCTCGACTTTTCAAAACACCGCCTTTGCCGTTTTATTACGTCGTGTCTCTTACATTTTTTCGTTTTAATTTTATTAAAATCCAGATAATTCATAAATTTGTCACGCAGGGAATGTATGGTAATGACTTCATTGTCAAAGCCGCCCAACCAATCCAACCAAATCAACCAACCAATTTATTTGCCCTGTCCGGCCGCGACGCCCAACCAACCCAACCAATCCAACCACCCTACGTCCACGCCGGGGCTATAAGCCATCCTTACAACCACTTTCCGGGGGGGACAACTCTATCCCTTTGCCACTTATCCGTCACGCACAGCCCTCAGTCTGTGTTGTAGTCGGTATGTGTGGTACCCATCCGCCGCAATCAATTTATTTTTTTTATTATCAACCAATTAATTTATCCTTACAAATGAAAAGACTCAAACTTTTCTTAGGGCTTGTCGTTGCACTATTTATGACTGCGACAGGTTCGATGTATGCTCAGACGCCATTCGAAGTGTCTGATGCGCCCACCGATGGCCGTTGGGCTGCTAATACCAAATGGTATTATCTCCAGTTTGTTAATTCGGATGCCCATCACACATCGGGCTATATGGGCACCCAAGGTGATGCGTTCATCAATTCAAATGGCCAACTCCTCCTCAACGGCACGACCAAGCCGGTAAATGCCGGTGGTATCTGGTGTTTTGTAGGTGATGCGGGCAATGGCTACAAACTCTACAATCGCAATACCGGCACAAGCAAAGTACTCAGTATGACCACGGATAATAATGGCGTGGCTAAAATGTTGGCTGAAGGCACAGAAGGTTATACCCAACTCTTCGACTATGCTGCTACAACAAATACCGGCGAAGCTTTCGCGGGTAAAGCCACATTCAAACTTCATGGTACATCTAATTCCTATTTGTATAATAGCGATGGAGAACCTAAATGTCATATCGGCATATGGAGTGATGACCGGGCGCTTAGCGACAATGGTTCTGTCATTGATATCATTGAAGTAACAGATGACGACCTGTACAATATGGGATTAAAGGTTAAAGTATCTACTGAGACCAATAAATACTACTTTATGCTTCAGAGCAAACGCTCAGGCAAATACGCCGGTTTCAATGGGACAACAGGTGTTATGCAAATAGCCCTTAAAGATATCGATGCCAAAACATTCTGGTATGTTACCCAAGATGGATCCGGCTATAAAATCCATAATGCAGCCACAGATTTGATAGTAGAAAATACATCAATGACAGCGGCTGGCTGTACGATGTATATTGAAGAGAATAAACATAACCCCGGTTATGTATGTATTTCAACAAATGCAGAGAACACTACCTCAAACAGTTGCTGGGATGCAAGCAATTCAAATGATAACATTGGAAACTGGACCCCTTCAGCTACAGATGCTGAGGGTACCAGTTGGTCAATTGTTAATTTAACTACAAATTACAATAAATCTATTTTAGAAATAAAATTAGCTTGCGCGTCTAATTCCATTGGTACCAACCCGGGCAACTATCCCCAGTCTGCAATTGATGCAGCCCAAGCCGTCTTGGACAACGCTTCTTCCACAGATGAGCAATTCACTGCAGCCACTACAACGTTGTTGAATGCCTTGATTCTCCCTGTAGCCGGTAAGTACTACGCCATTACCAGCGCTTATGCAAATTTTGAGAATCGTCAAGGCAAGACGATGTCAGCCTATGTAGACGGTACGACGCTGAAATGGAAGGCCACTGACCTTACTGACGAAACCTTCTACTGGCAGATCTATATGGAAGACGGTAAGTATGTCTTCAAGAACTGTAGCACAAACAACTATATCAGCTCTTATGCCAACTCGACCTATTCAATGGGTGAAACGGCAGCTACAAACAGCGGCTTTACATGGTTTGATGGTGGCATCTGCAATATCAGTGTAGCCGGTGGAAATTTCCACGCATTGGGCCATAACAGTGGCTCCGGTACAGGCGACAAGATTATCCAGTTTGGCAGTGGTGCAACCGGCGCTTCTGCTTGGTACATCAAAGAAGTGAAAGAACCTGCCCTTCAAACGAAGATTGCACTCTTGGAAGATAAGATAGCCACTTACCTTCCCTATACAGGAGCAGCCCTTGGAAATAACCCTGGTCAGTATTCTGTAATTTCAGGTTCAATTGAGGCTCTTCAAACCAAAATTGGCGAAGCCCGGGCTCTTATCGCGAGAGGGTCTGAAACAGCTTCAGAATACGTAGAAGCTGCTGCTGCAATTAGGAGCTCAGCTGCCTTCAAAAAGAATGTAATGGAAGTGGGTTCATATTATCGCATCCAGAGCACAACCCGCTCCACCTACACGGGCCTTCAGGTAAACGAAGCCAAACAGGGCACCTACAAGATGTGGAACTTTGCTCTCAACGAGAACGATCCCAGCCAAATCTGGAAACTCGAGCAAGACGGCGACAACTATTTCCTCGTAAATGTGGCCTCTGGTCTTTATCCTCAGTCTGTAAATGGTGGTAGCAATGCAACTACCTATATTGGCGCTAAGAATGCTCAGTACAAGTTCACTTCGGATATTTTTGCCGAAGCAACATTCGAGACTAAGCCTATCCACCGCATCTATTTCGGTGGCCGTCAGGTTAATATAGAATCAGCAGGCTATGTCAATTATTGGACTGCCGAAAATGCTCGTCATTTCATCTACAAAGTGGCCAGCACCGATGACGAAATGCTCGCCCTTGTAAACAATTGGGCCGCTTCTCAGAATTTGGCCGCCAATGCCAATGCTGCCAAGATTTCGATAACCGAAGGCGCTACCCAAGTAATCTCGCCCAGCGAATTTGCTGCTCCTGAGGTGGTCAATGCTGCCATCGACGTGGTGAAGGCTTACGCCGACGCTACTTCGCCCACTCTCGAACAGGCACAGGCGCTCTACAACAACTATAAGATTGTAGATACTTATGTATCAAACGCCAAGACCTATGGAGGAATCTTGAGCCTGCCCTATACCCTCAAGGCACAATATGGCACCATCATCCTGCCCATCAACTATGCCAAACCCACTAATGTGAAACTCTATAGTTGTGAAGCATCCGATGCCAACGGCGTATTGACACTGGTTGAGTATACCGACGGTGAAACTAAAAATAAGCCTTTCATCGTGGAATATACCGATGAGGCCTCTATGCCCACGGCTGAGTCTCCCAAAGTATATCAGCTCATTGGCTATCAGGGTGGCGCAGGCACCGCCAACGTCACAGAAGGCTGGCTCACCGGTGTGCTCGAAGATGATTGCACCGTGCCCGAAGGCAGCTACATTCTCTCTAAGAAAGATGGTAGAATGGGCTTCTTCCAGATTGGTACCGGCACCACCTACAACGCCGCCAAATACAAGTGCTACCTCACCGTAACGGCTCAAGAGGCTGCTCCCAAGGCACTCTATTTCGACGCCAACGGTGCCACAACGGCCATTTCTGAAATCTTCGGTGGCCAAAACGGCAAAGTTGAAATCTATGACCTCGCCGGCCATCGCCTCAACAGCCTGCAAAAAGGCGTTAACATCGTCAATGGCAAGAAGATTATCGTAAGATAAGCCAAGATGCACATTATTGATTATCTAAAGATTACGACAATGAAAAAAAGATATATTGCACCTGCCTCACAGACCGTTGACGTGATGACGTCCGAGATGCTCGCCTTGTCAACTCAGTCTGGTTCTGGTAACACGGTTACCGAAGACAACAAAGACCAATTTGAGCAATACTCCAATCGCAAAGGTAGCGAATGGAACAGCTCGCTCTGGTCTAACTAATTGTTAGGCTGAACCATAACCTCTGCCGGGCCGCCCGAACATTGTTTTGGAGCGGCCCGGCTTTTTTGTAAGCATCAACCTCACGCCGACCGGCAATAATCGCCAACAAATGCCAAAAAAGCCTTACAGAATGACAAAAAGAGGAGAGAAAAGCCCAATGTATGACCTTTTTGCGTACATTTGCCGTAAGTAAAAGATGAAAAACGACGCCTGAGACACTCACAGGCAACTAAAATTGATTAAGCTATGAAAAAGATTTTGTCTCTCATGCTTCTTGCCGCCGTGGGCTTTATGCCGGCCACGGCACAAGACGACGATGTCTATTTCGTACCCTCAAAATCGTCGAAAACGCCCCAAAAGGACCTCTCCGACTTCAGATCGCAGGCCGAGCGCATATCTGCTGAAGAAAACAATACCTACGCCAAGCTCTATGAAGTGAGCGACCGCGATATTGATGCCTACAACAGACGCTACACCTCAGCCGACACGATTGACTCCACTGCCGACGACTACGCCGACACCGAAGAGGGTTCCTACACGCGCCGACTCGTGCGCTTCCATTCGCCCACGGTGGGCGTCTATGTGAGCAGCCCCTACTATGACGTGGTGGCCGACTATTATTGGTACGCCCCGTGGTTCTCGCCCTGGTATTATTCGCCCTTCTATGGTCCGAGCTACGCCTGGACATGGTCGCCCTGGGCCTACGACTGGTATTGGGGTTGGGGATGGCACACGTGGTGGCACGACCCCTGGCACTATCACCACCATCACCATTGGTACGACACGGTCTGGAGGCCATCGTTCAACGGACGACCCGGCAACGGTCGCTACATCGACACCTATCGCCGCGTCACCGCCGACCGTCCGTCGCGCAACTACAACTATGCTTCAGGGTCAACCACATCGCGCGCACGTCCGTCGCGCAACTACAATTCGGCCACATCTACCGCCGACAGAGCCGGACGCCGGTTTGGCAACAGTTCCAACAGTTCTCAACGCTCGTCGCGCTCGTTCTCCGGCCCGGGCAGCAACCAGTCCACACAGCGCAACTACGGCACCACGCCCAGCCGCTCAATGGGCAACAGCTCAGTGGGCAGTCGCTCGTTTGGAGGTGGCGGTTCGTCGGTGGGCAGCGGTCACTCCATGGGCGGCGGCAGCCGGTCGATGGGTGGCGGCGGTGGCGGTCGCTCGTTTGGCGGACGCCGATAAGCCTACAGACCATACCCACGCCGGCCATAATGCCCCATATGGTATGAATTGAAAAGAAAACACTTTTACGGCCGACCGGCACTGGCCTTATGCCACCGGTCGGCCTTCACATCAACTTCACAGAGATATGAAACGCAGACTATTCCTCTTGGGTGCAGCCTTGATGGCTCTCTCGCCCGCCATGGCACAAGACATTTATAAAATGGAGAAGCTCAGCAGCGAAGATCTCAACGGCACGGCACGCTTCGTCGGTATGGGCGGCTCGATGGGTGCGCTCGGCGCCGACATCTCCACCATGGGCACCAACCCCGCCGGCATCGCCTTGTTCCGCCGCAGCGACGTGTCGCTGACGGGTGGTTTCCACACGCAGGCCGACGCCGTAGACTTCATGAGTCTCGGCAAGACACGCGCCTCGTTCGACCAGATAGGTTTTGTCTATGCCTGTCCCATCGACGACGACGTCAAATTCATCAACTTCGGTTTCAACTACCACAAACGCCGCAACTTCAAGCAGTATATAGGTCTCGACAACATCGCCACAGGCGGCCTGTCGCAATCGTGGCAGATGATGGACCTCGCGTATGTCAACGACGGCTGGCTCGACCTCTCCAACAACGACAACCGCGACTATACCACGCCCCTCACGCTCAAAGGCTACGACACGCAACTCATCGCACCGGTCTATGACGCCCAGGGCCGCATCACAGACTACGAGCCCTCCAACGCGCAAAGCTACAACTACCACCGCGCACAATGGGGTGGCATACAGCAATACGACTTCAATATGTCGATCAACTGGAACGACCAGATCTATGGCGGTCTGACCATCGGCGCCTACAATGTCAATATGCACAGTGCACTGAGCTATACCGAAGCCCTCATCGACCCCGCCGGCGGTGCGCCGCAAAACTATAATATGTATCAGGAAGAGCAACTCTCTGGTGCCGGTTTCGACGTCAAACTGGGCTTCATCTTCCGCCCCATCGAAGACTCGCCGTTCCGTTTCGGCGTGGCCGTTCACTCGCCCATCTTCTTCGACCTCCATTCCGACCAATACCTGCATCTCGACTCTCCCTATGCGCAGTTCGACGACAACGGCAACGTCATCAGCCAGCGCAGCACGTCGTCGATAGACCCGGGACGCAACGAATACAAAATCCACACGCCCTGGCGCTT
>JBGVLE010000096.1:0-5253 GCA_045124135.1 Alloprevotella sp. | reverse complement strand
CAACATCGAACAGATGCAAGACCTTATGGTGCGTGCCGACAGCCTTGGCGTGGAAATCGTCTGTTTTCCCGAACTGGGCCTCACCGGCTACACCTGCCAGGACCTCTTTGCCCAGCAGACGCTACTCGAAGAGAGCGAGGCGGCCCTGTTGCGCCTAATGGAGTTCTCGCGCAATGTCGACGTCATCAGCATTGTCGGCCTGCCGGTGGTCTACGACGGCATGCTCTTCAACTGCGGCGCCGTTTTGCGACATGGCAAGGTGTGGGGCTTTGTACCCAAGACCTTCCTGCCCAACTACAAGGAGTTTTATGAAAAGCGCTGGTTCACGCCGGCCCCGGTCCTGCCGTCGGATGCCTTGGTGCAATTTTGCGGCCAAAACATCCCCCTCAGTCCGCGCCTCGTTTTCACCCATTCAGGCGTAAAGTTCGGCCTTGAACTGTGCGAAGACCTTTGGGCCGTGACGCCGCCCAGCTCCGCCTTGAGCGTGGCCGGTGCCGAAATCATCTTCAATCTCAGTGCAAGCAACGAGCTCGTGGGCAAGGCTGACTATCTGCGCCGCCTCGTCGAGACACAAAGCGCCCGCTGCCTGTCCGGCTATGTCTACAGCGGGAGCGGGTGGGGCGAAAGTAGCCAGGACCTGGTCTTTGCCGGCCGTGCCTATATTGCTGAAAACGGCCACCTGCTGGCCGAGGGCAACCGCTTCGAGATGGACAGCCAACTGACCGTGTCTGAGATAGATGTGGAAAGATTGCGCGTGGAGCGCCGACTCAACACGTCGTTTGCCGACTCACGCCGCCTGCAGTCTGACTTCAAGACCATCACCATCGAAATCGACGACAGCGAACTCACCACCACGGCCAACGAACGCTTCACTCTGACCCGTCCCGTCGACCCGCTGCCGTTCGTGCCCACGGGCAATACGCTTGATGAGCGTTGTGAAGAAATCCTCTTCATGCAAAGCAACGGACTGGCCCGCCGCATTGCTCACATCGGCTGCAAGACTGTGGTTGTCGGCATCAGCGGCGGTCTCGACTCCACACTGGCCCTTCTGGTCTGCGTGCACGCCTTCGATCGTCTTGGCCTCGACCGCAGAGGCATTGTCGGCATCACCATGCCGGGCTACGGCACCACCGGCCGCACCTATCGCAATGCCGTCGACCTGATGAAGAGTCTGGGCATCACCATCCGCGAAATCAACATCGTCGATGCCTGTGAGGTGCATTTCCGCGATTTGGGCCACGACAGCAAGGTGCACGACGTCACTTTCGAAAACGGCCAAGCACGCGAGCGCACACAAATCCTGATGGATGCGGCCAACCAGATGGGCGGCATCGTCGTAGGCACAGGCGACCTGAGCGAATTGGCACTTGGCTGGGCCACCTACAACGGCGACCACATGAGCATGTATGGCGTCAACGGCTCCGTGCCCAAGACTCTCGTGCGCTTCATCGTAGCCCACGTGGCTATGACGGCAGCCGACGAGTTCTCGCGCAAAACCATCCTCGACATCATCGACACCCCCATCAGCCCCGAACTCATCCCTGCTACAGAGGGCGACCACATTGCCCAGAAGACCGAAGACCTCGTCGGTCCCTACGAGCTCCACGACTTCTTCCTCTATCATGTCTTGCGCTTCGGCTTCAAGCCGGCCAAGATTTTCTATCTTGCCTGCCACGCTTTCAGCGGTGCCGACAAGCGCGTTAAGACCTACGACAGAGACACGATAAAACACTGGCTAACCACATTTTATCGTCGTTTCTTCAATCAGCAGTTCAAGCGAAGTTGTCTGCCCGACGGTCCCAAAGTGGGCAGTTGCTCGCTCAGTCCGCGCGGCGACTGGCGCATGCCCACCGACGCTGTTTCCAAGGCTTGGCTCGACGAGTGTGAGAAACTCTGAGCCCTGACCATCTCATCATTATATTTGTCAAATCCCAGCAATCTTTTATGCCTTTCAAAACCATATTTCGCCAGCGCTTCGGCTGTTTGGTTGTGCTGTTGCTCACGAGTCTGAGTGCCTTGGCCGACAAAACAAGACAAGAGGTCGAAACCTTCGGTCGCATAGAGGCGCGGGCAGAGCAAATTTACTGCGGCGACAGCCTTGTGGTGTCCTATGTGCTCTATGCTTCGGCTCCGTTCTCAGGCATCGTTCACGACGTCGAATTGAAAAAAGTGAAAAATGCCACTTTCCGTCCCGTGGCCACCGGTGGCCGTCTCAGCCAAAATCGTGTACGCGAAAACGGAAAGATTTATTATCGTATGGTCGTGGCATCTTATTCGGTGGCGCCCACAGGCAATGGTGACGTCGTGATGCCCGAACTCACCTACGAGGCGCGTGTCTTTTTTCGCAAGTCGTCGGGCAATTTGTTGGAAGATTTTTTCGCACCCGGCGGTGGAGTCGTCAATCAGACAGAGAAAATCAAAATACCTTCACTCAAAATACCGGTAGTGGAGAAGCCGCGCCGCTCCACACGTGAAATGATGGAAGACCGCGGTAGCGGTGCGTCACACGTCATCTGATGGGCCTCGGCCTTCCTCCGTCACGCTCCGGTCACATAAATGTCCCCCACAAAAAATGACTACGTCCACCTCTTCCTACACGCCCGACGCCACACGCTACGACAACGGTATGGTCTATGCCCGCTGCGGCCGCAGTGGCGTGATGCTGCCCAAGGTGAGCCTTGGTTTCTGGCACAATTTCGGTGCCGGCGGCGATTTCAATCTTCAGCGGCAGATCGTCCGCTATGCATTCGACCACGGCATCACCCATTTCGACCTCGCCAACAACTACGGTCCGCCTCCCGGCAGTGCCGAAGAGACCTTGGGGCGCCTGCTGGGCGACGACTTCAAGGCCCATCGTGACGAGCTTTTCATCGCCACCAAGGCCGGCTATGAGATGTGGCCCGGACCTTATGGCAACTGGGGCTCACGCAAATCGCTCATAGCCAGTCTCGACCAGAGCCTCCGGCGTATGCGGCTGGACTATGTCGACCTCTTCTACAGCCACCGCTACGACCCTGCCACACCGCTCGAAGAGACCCTCGGGGCTATGGCCGACATTGTCCGTTCTGGCAAGGCGCTTTATCTCGGCATCTCCCGCTGGCCGCTCGAAGCCACCCGTTTTGCCGCCGACTGGCTCGCCCGCCACGACATCCCCCTGCTCGTCTATCAGGGCCGGCTCAACCGGCTCGATCAGGCACCCGTCACCGAGGGCATCAACGCCTTTTGCCTGGAACGTGGTGTCGGCTTCGTCTCGTTCTCGCCGTTGGCGCAGGGACTGCTCACCGACCGTTACCTCCACGGCATACCCGCGGGCAGCCGAATGACACAAGGCCGTTTTCTCAAGTCCGAGACATTGACGCCGGAGCTGCTCAACCAACTGAAAAATTGGGACGAAGAAGCCAAGACCCGAGGCCTCACGTTGGCCGAGGCGTCTCTGTTGTGGATTCTGCAACATCGCTCCGTCACCTCCGTGCTTGTCGGAGCGAGCAGTGTGGCGCAACTGGCCGACAACCTGGCCGTGCTCAGACATATTGAGAAATAGACACGGGGCCTGCCACTCAGGTGCTGCAAAGAGTTTGAAAAGATTGCTTGGTTGGGCATCTGAGCTACCGGTTATGGTAAAAATGAGAGCTCTCCCCCCAAGAACTCAACGTCCTCAGTCAGATGATCCCGACTATTGGGATGAATGGACTGATGCAAAGGAACGCAAAATAGATTGGAAAGAGCATTGCTGATGAGTGGCAGAACAAGACAACAGAGAGATAAGCTTTTTTAATCAATCTCGGGCGGCAACT
Organism: Alloprevotella sp.; assembly: GCA_045124135.1. Taxonomy (GTDB): domain Bacteria; phylum Bacteroidota; class Bacteroidia; order Bacteroidales; family Bacteroidaceae; genus Alloprevotella. The sequence continues at coordinate 1,459 of JBGVLE010000096.1, read as the reverse complement.
GACAAAACAATGCAGTTTCCGCCCGAAATTATTTGTACGAAGTCAAGCAAATCATTTCGTCACAATATCATACAGACTCTTGTAGTCTCTTGCAACATCGTAGATGTAGCCGCCCTCACTGATGGCTTTGAAGTGGCGACGGGCACATTCTATCTTGCTTTCCTCAGAGCCCCGGAGTTGGGAACATTGGAGGTCATTGCCTTTAGACTCTGCCACAAAATAGACGTGCTTGACACTTCCTTCCCTGAAGGCGACAGCCCAGTCGGGATTGTACTTGCCCATGGGCGTATTGATGTAGAAGCCGTATGGCAACTTTGTATAGACCACCACGTCATCTTCGTGCTCCAGAGACTCGGCAAAGTTCTTCTCCGTACCCATGCTGTCGAGCACCACGAGGTCATAGAGCGACTTGGTTGACTCAATGGCGTTGATGCCCAACTTACCTCGAAGCATTTTTTCGGTGAAGATATCGGTTGAGAACTTGTCGTTCAGCTTCTCATACCTGATGCACTGTATAACGGCAAGTGCCTTGCAGTCGTTGATAATCAACCCTGCCTTGATGATGAACTCTTCCGGGTTCATCTTGAACAGATGGAAGGTTGCAGGTTTAATGCCTTTCAGAATCTCTACTATCGTCTTACGGGTCAAGCCTGTTGCCGTTACCAATTTACCGATAAGGTCGTATGTTACTCCCTTGCCGATTGCCTCTGTGACATGAATGGTGCGAGTGTTTCCCTGAGTCATGGCTACGCCGGCCTCCAAGGACTCTTTATCACGCACGCTGTCAAGCGAACCGCCTTCCACCACAATGCGTATCTCTGTCACCTTCAGGTTATCATCCAATGCCTTGATGGACCTCTTCACGAGGTCAGACGTATCGAAGTTTACCTGATAGTAAGTGCGCTGGTTAATGCGTTTCCAAAGATTCTGGAACTCCTTTTTGTCAAAGTTCTCCTTCTGGAATTTTGCCGCCTTGGGCTTGCGTCCATCATCTGGTTTGAATGAAGACGGGTCAAACACGGTGTCAAGAGCCGCTATGATGCCATTTTTCAAATCGTTAACCTTACCAAAGTCAAGAGTGCCATTTCGCTTAGCTTCATAATATTCCGCTGTCAAAGCTCCTTCGTCATCAACATAATCTTGACGTATAAGGGCATTGTAGATAGCACGAGCTTGCGCAAGGTCGAAACGTCCATTAGTGCCGTCAGCTTTTGTATATACTTTACCCTCAAAAAGATTTGGAGAAATGATGATAGGTCTGTCACCACATGCTTCAGCCATTTCTGTCTGGAGTTTCTTGGCGAAATCATCATAACTCTCACTGGCAATGACAGTGAGGATATTGGTGTCAAAGACGTGACCACCCAACACATCGGCATCCTGTCGCTCACCGTTTTGTATACTTTCAAGACGCTCTGGGGCTCATCAATGATCATGATAGGATGACACTGGCTGAGCA
>JBGVLE010000095.1:0-4239 GCA_045124135.1 Alloprevotella sp. | reverse complement strand
CCAGTCCGGCCAGAGTGGCATAGCCGCCGTAGCTGCCGCCATAGATGGCAATGCGTGAGGCGTCGGCAATGCCTTGTTGGATGAGCCACTCGACGCCGTCGGTGATGTCGTCTTGCATTTTCAGTCCCCATTGACCGTAGCCGGCTTCAAGAAAACGGCGGCCATAGCCCGTGCTGCCGCGGAAGTTCATTTGAAAAACGGCATAGCCTCGGTTGCAGAGAAATTGTGCCTCCGAGTCGTAGCCCCAGGCGTCGCGTGCCCATGGGCCGCCGTGGGGATTTACCACGACGGGCAGCCCACGGACCGTGTCGGGCGTGAGTCCGGCGGGCAGGGAGAGGTAGGCTTCAATCTCGAGGCCGTCGCGGGTGGTGTAGCTCACGGTGTGCATCTCAGAGAGTTCGTCTTCGTGCAGCCAGGGGGCGATGTCGGTAATCTTTTCGGCCCGGTCGGTGGTGGCGTCATAGAGCCAGTAACTGCCTCGGGTGCGGTCGCCGCCCACATATATTATATATAATGTCTCGGCCTTGTTGCTGTCGGCCACGCCATAGCGGCGTCCCGGGAAATGGGCCTGTATGCGCTCGCGCAGTTGTCGCTCCTCGTCGTCGAAATAGTGTCGGATGGGCTCTTTGTGCCCCGTGACGTAGACGGCCAGCAGTTTTTTGCGTCGTCGCGAATAGGTGATGCTCGAGATGTCATAGCGCGGATGCTCATAGAGCTGTTCCAGTTCGCTGCAGTCGGCCGGGTCCATCAAGACGAGGGCCACTTTGTCGCGATGCAGGTTGGTGGCGGCATAGACCAGCCGGTCGTCGGGAGTGAATTCCATAAAGCTCACCGACTCGCGGAAGTTGGTGGTCAAGACTGGCCGGAAGGGCTCGGTGTCGTCGGGGCGGTAGAGCAGGGTGGTGTTGACGCCGTCTTCGATGGCCGTGACGGCACGCAGCCGTCCCTGGTGGTCGGTGGTCCATCCCTGCCAGTTGCCTGGATTTTCGGCCAGCAGGGCGAGTTCGCCCGTATTGAGGTCGAGGCGGTAGGGGTCAAACACTTCGGGGTTGCGTCGGTTCAGTCCGATGATCATTTGTCCCGGCACCTCCTCGAGGTCGTCGATGATGATGGTCTTCACACCATCGAAGGCCGTGTAGGCGCGACGGTCGGAGCCGTCGGGACGTATGCCGTAGAGCGCATAGTTTTCGTCGCCGCCGTGGTCTTTGACATAGACCAGTCGGTCGTCGTCGGCCCAGGCATAGCCGCCAATGCTGCGCTCGGTTTCGTCGGTGAGCCTTATGGCTTCGCCGCCGGCCGTGGGCTTGGCGAATACGTTCATGCAGTCTTCATATGGCGCCATGAATGAGAGGAAACGGCCGTCGGGCGAGAGTTGGTAGGCCGCCTCTTGGGCGTTGCGGAAGAAGTCTTCCAGTGGGATGAGTCGTGTGGACATGATGTGAGGGTTTGATTTGTTTTTCAGAAAAGAGAAGATGGCTTCATTTCACGCCGCAGCGTTTGACATAATCCATGAAGCTCTCTCGCGTGCCGTTGTAGACGTTGATGTCGACGTCGCCCGTGATGCCGCTCACCCGGCCGCGTGGCGAGAGTTGCCAGTGAAGCAGGCGGACGTAGGGCTTGAACGCACTGTAGCGGGCAATCCATACGGGACACTCGGTGAGCGTCTCGGGAGCCTCGGCCATATATTTGTTGACGAAAGACTGGCTCAGATAGAGCACCGGCTGCGTGCCCGAGGCGGCCTTGACCAGCCTCACCCAGGCGGCCATCTCTCTGAACAAGACCTGTGCGCCGCCCATGTCGGCAATCTGCCGGTCGGTGGGCTCCACGTCGAGCACGGGCGCCATGTCGCCGCGCCGCATACGGGCCTTGGCGATGAAGTGGCGGGCTTGAGCGGCACCGCCGCTGCGGGTGGAGAAAAAGTGGTAGGCTCCGGTGGCCAGTCTGTGGCGTCGGGCAGCCGCGGCGTCTGCGGCATAATAGCGGTTGACGATGGTGGTGCCCTCGGTGGCTTTGATGTAGACGAAGCTCACGGGATAGTCTTGCCGGCCCTTGACGCGGCGTCCGCCGGCGCGGTCGATGTCGGCAATGCTCAGACGGTCCCACAAGATGGGGTACACCTTTTTCTTGATGTCGTGCTGATGCCGGGAGATGTCAATGCCATAGACGCGGTCGGGTGTGTAGACCATCTGTTCGCCCTGGAACTTTCCGCTCCGCCACACGCCGGCCTTGACGATTTCGCCCCGTGTGATGGCAAATCCAAAACCGTGACGTTCGCCTGCCGTCCATTCTCCCTCGTAAGTGCCCGAACTGTCGCGCCACTGCCCGCGGCCCGAAGGCTTCAGGCGGCTGTCGAAGCGGCCGTGGTAGACACCGCCGTCTGTGGTGGTCATCGTGCCCACGGTCAGTGTGTCGGCCTGCCATGTGCCGGCATAGGTTGTCCGGGTTGAGTCGGTCAGCCGGCCGTAGCCTTGTCGGTGTCCGTCGTGCCACTCTCCCGTGTAGACCGAGCCGTCGGCATAGCGCATCGTGCCGTAGCCTTCGCGACGGCCCTGTGCCATAAAGCCGGCATAGCGTCCGATCGAGTCTGTGTGTGTGGCCAACGCCCCTGCCGCCCGATGGCGTGAAGCGAGGTTGTGTCCCGTCTGGGGATGGCCTGTCTGCGAGCGTGCCGGCCCGTCGTCGGTGATGGTCAGTGTGCGCTTGACGGTGGTCTGGGCATCCATCCACCACCAGTGCCAATAGCCCAATGCGCTGCCCACAAACTGCCTGATCCGGGCAGCCGTGACGGTATCGCTCTCGGTGAGCATGGCGACGAAACATCCGCCCCTGCCTGCCAGACTGCCTCCCGTCAGTGCCGTGCGTTCCATCCCGTTTGCCGTTGCGGCGTCTATGGCCACGACTGGTTTCGTCTCGTCTAATGAGGCCGTCACCGTGGCCGGTTTGCCGCCGGCAAGGGTGACGAAGCGTGGCGAGAGTGCCACAAAGTCGGCTCCGGCCGGCAGTCCGTCTGTCTCTGCCAACAAGAGGTTGGCGTTGTGGGCAAGCAGTCGGGCCGATGCCGTGATGGAGCCCACGGCTGTCTCGCGGCTCCTGGTGTCGGGTATGGCTACCGAGTGGCTCACTGTGATGTCAAATCTCAATCGGGCCTTTGTCTGGCGAGCGTCGCGGAGCGCCTTCACGCGGACGATGAGCGAGTCGGTGAGGCTGCTGATGCTGTCGGTCTCTGCCTTGCGCGTCATCACCTCGTTGTATCCGTCGTCCACCACTGAATGTGTCGAGGCATAATAGGCCAGTTCACGCTTCAGGTCCTTGAGTGTCGCGCTTCGCTCCGTCAGTCGCTCCAGTTCGTCGGCCAATATCCGTTGCAGGCTGTCGGCTGTGGGCACGGCAGCCCAGCGGTCGAATGTTTCGGCCGGCGCCACCACATGGCCCTGCCCCGACACATACAGGCCTGCCGACCTCAGCGAGTCGGCCGTGAAGAGCCTGCCGTCGGCCGTGGTGAAACTGAGTGAGCGTGGCGAGAGGCGCAGCGTGTCGGCCGAGGGCGTGACGAGTTCATACCATGCGGCAATGTCCACCCGGCACACGGCGTTGACGTCTTCGGCGAGTCTCGAGGGCAAGAAGTGTCCCCACCACACTGCCGCCACTACGGCGGCAGCCACCCATCTTGTCAGCCTTTGCCGATTCCGCGTCTTTTGCCGTCGCGCGTCGGAGAGGGGCGAAAAGCTTTGAGCGTCAGGGACGATATGTTCAGCATTTGTTTCTTCAGTCATGAAGTCGGTTTGTCTTTTTGATTTCCGTCCGGAAGAGTTATCTTAAAGTGAAGAAAAAAGGCAGGCCGCTTTGGCCGGCCCTTTTGTTTATGTTTAGGCGAATTTAACGAAAAAATACGTGATACGGGGTTACTGACAGGAAAAATTCCCCTTATTCCAGAAAAAACTGTCCTTATGGCCGCGCTGCTTGGGCCTATTCCAAGTTTTCCCCATCAGTTTCCCCTCGTTTCCGTGCCCTCATCCGCATTGTTTTTCCCGGTTTCAGTCCCGTTTTTCCCTCATCAGCGATTATTTTATAAAAAATGCGTCACGTCCGTCCCCGGTTTTGAACGTAGCGCGAGAGAAAGGGTTGGTTGCTCAAAAAAGGGATTTGTTTAATGATTGTCATTTGAGCGGCGCAGCGGGCGGCCTGAAAGGCCAACGAGACCATAGCCCAGGGCAGAGGTGACACGTAGTGGCACCGGCA
>JBGVLE010000094.1:0-26585 GCA_045124135.1 Alloprevotella sp. | reverse complement strand
TACCGCGTTTCCTGTTTAGCGAGTGCAAAGATACGCACTTCCTACATTCCCTCCAAGACTTTCAACGAAAAAATTTCAAGAAACAAAATACAAAACAACGGAAAACCGGACGTAAGGCTTATGGCTTACAGCGCCTTACGCCACTCTATATTTTTTTGAATTTTTTTCGGCCGATTTTTGAGACAGAAAATGGTCTTCGCGCGCGCGTTCATTTAATACATAAGACGCGTTGAAAATTTGAGACGCGATGGTTGCAGGATGTGATTTGGGGCAGATTTGTACAAAACCAGGGCAGTATGTGACAGATTATTATCAGTCGGCGATACTTGGGGTATTATGCGGGCCGTGATACTTGTGATTTTTCTGGGGAAAGGGATGTTTCGGGACAAAACCGAGACTGGTTTTGTCTTGATGAGGGAGAGGAAAAACTGTCAATATCGCAGAAAATTCGGGCATAAGGACAGTTTTTCGTGGCATAAGGGCAGTAAGTGTTGAAAAGCAAGAAAAAATGTCCGCCAAAGAACCACTCTCTTCTCTTTGACTCAAAGATAAGCGGGAAAGGCGGTGCGGCAAAAGACAAAAGCGGTGGGATACAAGAGCGGTTGACACAAGGCTGTCAGGCAGCCACACCGTGACTATTAGGGGCAGGTTGGGCATGAGAGAGCGGTTTTTCCATAAAAAATCGAAAAATGATATAGAAATCGGGGTTGATTGTTGTTGTTTGGGCTTTTACCTATCTTTGCGGGTCCTGATTTATCTCGTTATCCTACCCTTCTAATACTACATCAAACACTTTGTTTTATGACGAAAAGACTCAGCCGAAAGCCATTACGCTTTCTTATGACTGCAGCCTTGCTCACTGGCTGCCACTTATGGCTTAATGCCCAATATGTCCACGACGACGGCACCACTTGCAGCATCATGCGTCCGACGGGTGAAGACTCGGTGAGATATGCGCGACTGTTGCAGTCCCAGCCAAAGGCAGTGAGTCATCTGCGTAGTGCTAACGTAACGGGCACGGCCGAGTCCCCCATCCACAACATATACTTTCAAGCTGAATGTGCCACAAAAAATGCCACAGAAGCCAGAGAAGGTTGTTCAAATAGCTTTATAAATTGTAAGAGCTTCACCACTTCATACTACATTTGTGACAATCCTCGCGATACCATCAGTTATTGTAAGGTTTCAGGCTACTCATATGCTGGCACTGCCATTCAACCAGTCATGAAAGAATGTGAACTTTCAGAGTTAAGTGGAGGCCGCTGGAATCCAAGCTTGATTAACTGTAACTTGTTAAACGGTAATTTGAGAAGATTTTATAGTGCCGATATTCTCAGTTCTAATTTCGTAAACAACTGGGATAACTTTGATATGACTGCAGATTATTGTCTTGAATACAGCACTCTGAAGAACTGCAATTAGTTCAACAATTACACAAGAATCTATGGAGCATCGTCAGACAAAGCTATATGCTCGACATCAACAGCTTCTACGCCGGTCTTAGACCATTCGGGCTATCCCTCATATCTCGGCTCTTCCCGCGAAGACTTGATACGTCCCTATTTATATGAAATTGGCAATGCGTCCGGCACCTATGGCAAGATTGACCTCAGCAATATGCCGACACAGCCCTACGCCGCCCCTCACGGTATCTTGTGGAAGGTGGTGGTGAACGGAAAAGACTGCCAGGACGAATTTGAAGAGCTCGACGCCTTGGGCGTTGGCACTCATCAGGTGCAACTCTATTTCAACCGCCCGATGAACAAGGAGAAGGCGCCCCAGGTGACCTACGGTGTGCGCCGGCCCTATGCCCAACACAAACTGGAAGGCGGCACATGGAACGAGGAAGGCACCATCTATACGCTCGATATGAAACTGACCGGCCGCGAGTCGACCGACGGTCTCAACCGTTTCTTTGTGAGCGGCGCTGAAGACAACGAGTATTTCACCTGTCCCTACGACTCCACACACTTCAACGTGCTGATACAGTCGGCCGGCTCATTGGCCACCGGCTTTGCGGCAGACCCCAAGATGGGTCGTGTGGACCTCAAATGGAACAACGAAAACAACGACTTCTCTGACGCCATGGGCTTCAATGTCTATCGTTACGACGAAAACAACGACACCCTGCGCATCAACAAGGAAATCCTCCACATCGAGTCTACCGATTTCACCGACTACGACGTGACGCCGGGCAAGACCTATTGGTATTACTACAAGGTGCTCTCCACCGACCTGCAAGAATATGACATCTCCAACGTGGTGGCTGCCACACCTTTGACCTCGACCAAGGGCGACGCCAACGGTTCGGGCGATGTGGACGTGGCCGACGTCATCACCACAGTGAACTACGCCGCCGACATGAACGAAGACAGCAGTATCGACAGTCTCGACGTGGTGGGCATCATCCAAAACATTCTCAACCCCGGCGCAGAAGCCACCGCCCTGGCCGAAGGCACTGCGAAATATAGCATTGAAAACGGCGTGCTCTATGTGGAAAGCACAGTAGCACTGGCCGGTGTACAGGTACGCCTGAACGGCGAGAAGGGCCGCGTCATCAGCGTGGACGAAAGCCTGAACGGATTTGAACAGACCTCGGCATGGCTGAGCGACCAAGACTGGATCTTCCTGGCCTACAACCTCAACGGCAAAACGCTGCCTGCCGGCAAACACGCCCTGCTGCATATCGGCGAAGCCGGTCTGTCGACGCTCTGCCTGAGCGACGCGAGTGGTCGCAACGTAAAGGTCACCCAGGCCGAAACGACCGCCATCGACCACATCGAAAGCAATCTGAAGGCCACCGGCGGCATCCACTCGATTGACGGCAAGACCATCTCTGTGGACGACAAGCAAAAAGACCAACTGCCCAAAGGCGTCTATATCGTCAACGGCGAAAAGGTGGTGAAATAATAGGCTTATGAACATCAAGCGAAGTTTAATTATGTTGGCTCTGTCTCTGGGATTTGTCCCGGGGACAAGAGCCGACAACAAGGTGACGCTGTCTACCACAGAAGGCTCACCCGGCACGGAAGTCACGGTCAGCGTGGCACTGAAGAACACCGAGACGGTGTCTTCGTTGCAGGTGGCCATTCCGATAGACGGCGACGTGACCTTGGTGGACGGCTCAGCCGTGGCGGGTAGCCAGTGTGCCACCCATTCGGCCACAGCCGGAATGAAAGACGACACCATCAAGGTGCTGGTCTATTCGCTCACCATGGCTCCCATCTCGGCCGGCAGCGGCGAAGTGGTGTCGTTCAAACTCAAATTGGGCTCCACGCCACAGACGGTGTCGCTGATGCCTTCGGCCGTCCTCATAGCCAATACGGCAGGCGAGGCCGTGAGCAGTACGGTGGAGCCCGGTGCCGTGACGACGCGCTGCGCCAAAGCCGTTTTGTCTACACTCGAAATGAACTATGGCCGCGTGCCCATCAGAGGCTCCTACACGGCCAACTTCAACGTGACAAACGAGGGCAACGAGCAGCTGACCATCACACAGCTGGACTTCTCTGACGTCAATGTGTTTTCCACCTCCACCACCTTCCCCCTGAGCCTGCAGGCAGGAGAGTCGCGCCAAGTGGACGTGGTGTATCAACCCGTGGAAAGAGTCGCCATCAGCCGGACGGTCAAGGTGGTGAGCAACAGCATCTCAAAGCTCAACACCATCACCCTCAAGGCCGAACCTTTTGCCGTGAACGAAATCCATGTGCGACCCGCGGCTGGAAACTCTGACGAGGAAGTGACCATCGACATCGCCATGAACAACATGGACCCCGTGAGCGGACTTCAGTTGGCGTTCAATCTGCCGGCGAGTCTGAAATACGTTGACGGCAGCTTTGCCCTCTCTTCGCGCAAAGACGACCACGTGGCCGTGGCCTCACTCCAAGATGGCACGCTACGCGCCTTGGCCTATTCGCCCGGCGACAAACCCTTCAAGGAACAAGAGGGCGTGGTCTGCTCGTTCAAGGTTAAGCTGGACGGACGGTATAGCGCCACGCTGACGCCGGCCAACGTGGTGCTCTCGGCCACCATAGGCAACCAGGTGGAAAACGTGGTGTCGGCCTTCACCGGTGCCACGGTCACCATCAGCAGCCCGACCATCGACGTGAGTTCCACGGTCGATTTTGGAGCCGTTTCCATCACAGAGGCCGCCGAAAAGACTCTGACCGTCAGAAACTACGGCAGTGCACCGCTACAAATCAGCAAGATATTGTCAGACAACGACCTGTTGAGCGTCACGAACACTATGCCCGTCAACATCGCAGCGGGACAGACGGCAGCGCTCAACGTGGTTTATGCCGGCACCGACCTCACCACATTCAATGGCACGCTGAGCATCTATTCAAACGACCCCGACAAGCGTATGACGCAAGTGGCGGTGAGCGGCAGCCGCTTTGCCCCCAACTACCTCAGCCTGCAAGCCCAATCGGCCTATCCCGACACTGGCTTTGAGCCTTCGGGCGGCAACGTCGTTTTGGCCGAGGCCGCCTCGGGCATGACGGTCAGCGTACGCGATCTGGGCGGCGGCAAAGAGCGCTATTTCTGTTATTTCCTCTCCGGCGGAAGCATACCTGGAGGAACCGGCAAACTGATGTCGATTGTGTTGAAAGGCATCGGCGACACCCGTCCGATGGGCACCTACACCGTCAAGGCCACCAACATCATATTGAGCAAAAACAGCCTTGAAGACACCTATGCCGGCCAAGACCTGACGGTAAATGTAGAGGTTCTGCCCCGCCTGTGTGAGCGCGTGCAACTCTCTTCTGAGAGCCTCACGCTCGAAGTGGGGCAAAGCCATCAACTCACCGCCACCGCCCTGCCCGAAAACCCCACCTCGCGTGCCGTGAGCTGGACCAGTTCAAATGAGAGCGTGGCCACGGTGGACGCAGAAGGCCACGTCGAAGTGGTGGGTGTGGGCCAAGCCGACATCACCGCCACAGCCACAGACGGTTCGGGCGCCAAGGGCGTTTGCCGCATCACGGGCTTTATGAAAGGCGACGCCAATGCCGACGGCAAAATCAGCATTTCAGACCTCTCGGCCATCGTCAAACTTATGCTTGGCGAAGAGACCGGTGCGTTCAGTCCCGACGCAGCCGACGCCAATGAAGACGGCAAAATCACGGTGAGCGACATCTCGGTCATCGTCAAGAAGATGTTGGGCCAAGAGGCCGGCGAATAAGTTCATAAGAGTCAACAGACGGCTTCACCACTGCAGCCTTCCAATGCGCTGACGCAGCCGCAGGCTCATCATCTCACAGACACACTCAACTTATGAAGAAAACACTGCTATTATTGATACTCATCGTTTTCGGCCCCTGCCTGCATCGCGCCATGGCCACCGACATAGATCCGGCCGAAAACACGCTCTATCTGGCCCAGACTGCCGACTTGGTAGACGGTACGGCCACCATCACCATGATGCTGAAAAACCAGTTTGAGGTGCACGCCTATTCGGTGGACATCTATCTGCCCGAGGCACTCTCGGAGGCCGGCTTCGACATCAAGGTCAGCACGGCAAGAAAGACCGACGGCCATGCACTCCATTGGGCCCGACAGGCCGACGGCGCCTATCGTGTGATTTGGTATGCCTCAGACGATGTGCCCTTCACCGGCAACGACGGCGCCGTGGCCACCATCACCCTGCAAGGCGTCGCCGCCGGTAACCACGACATAAGACTGGAAAAGATTGACCTCTCCGACGGCTACAACGACCTTGTGTCGGGATACGCCACCTCGAGCACGGCCAGCGTGGCCCCACCCCCTACGACACCAACTGCAGCCTGCAAGTCTTACCCTTCCTCATCACTGAGAGCATGGGCGAGGACGAGACACCCGTTCTACTCACCACCGACAAGGCGTTGATCAAGGTGGAATATGACTTGGTTTTGCCGGAGTCACTGGTCACAAACGAAGCCTATTGGCACACACTCGCTCTCTCTTCTGCCAAATACAAGATTACGGAAGAGGTGACGGAAGGTGTCGTCCACGTGGTCGTGGAACGCAAAAGCACCTACACCATCGCTGCCGGTGAGGCCGTGACGATGGTCCGACCGGGTATGCTTTACGACGAATTCATCGGTCACGGTCCGCAGGCTGTCATCGTCAAAAACATCAGACTGACAGACATCGAAAGCCAGACCATCCACGTGGCACCCTTCACCACCTATTTTATTCAAGACGTCTACCAGCGAAGTATGGCTAACGAATGGGGCACCATCTGCCTGCCCTATGCCACACAGTCGGGAGCCGACGTGCAACTCTACAACCTCAGCGGAGTGAACGAGACGGAGGGCTACCTGTCGTTGTCGCCCGTCGCCACGCTGGCTGCCAACACGCCCGGGCTGTTCCGCACAGCGTCGGCCACTGCCATTTTCCCCGTCGTGACAGCCGGCGAAGCCGAAGCGGCAGAAATGCGTGTGCCCACCGACGTGACGGACTGGACCATCGCCGCCACCTATTTCGACCGGACAATCGACCCGGCCTCTACCACACTGAGCGGCGTGGACATTTACTATCTTGCAGGCGATCTGATGTGACACGGCAACGAAGTCTTCAACATCAAAAGTTTCCGCTCTTGGTTTGAAGTGCCAGCCGGCGCCGTGACACCCGTCAGCCGATTGAGATTGGCAACCGACGAGGGCGCTCATACCGGACTGGATGTCGTGGAGCAGGAAGACGGCACCGTGAAAGTGTATTACGACCTGCAAGGCCGGGAGGCCTCACAGTCGGAACGGGGGATTTACATTACAAACAGCAAAAAGATATATTAGAAATGAAGAAACCCTATCAATCTGCAACCCTTAACGTCATAGACCTTCAATTGCCACAACTCTTCTGCATCTCCATCAACTATGGTGGCGAGGGCAATGGCGTAGAAGCTGAAACGAACAGACGCGAGAGCCTCTCTCCCGAAGCGCCTGCCGACGGCGCGATGTGGGAATAATTCCAATCAATATCAAAGTGAGAGGGAGCAGAACAGCAATTCTGCTCCCCTTTTTTGTCTTCGAATGAGGCTGTCATTTGCGGATGCAAATCAAAAAAATATGATTGTAAGGTAGCGGTAAGCCGATAAAGTTGTATATTGGGTATGATGGACGACAAAACCTACATAGCATTAGTGCCGGAAGTGCGCCACGTGGTGTGGCGTGAAGCTACGCGCTACCTGCCCGACGAGGACGATGCTGCCGACGCGGCGCAGGAGGTGATGCTCAGACTGTGGCTGCTGCGAGGCCAACTCCCGGAAGACAAGAGCCAACTCTGCGCCTATGCCGTCGTGGTTTGCCGCAATCTTTGCCTCAACCAGCTCAAGGCGAAAAGAAGGCATCTCTTTCGGCGCCTGTTTGGCAAAGCCGGCGATGTGAAGGAGGGGCCGGAAGAGGCGGCTTATCTGCCGTCTACGCCCGGACCGGACGTGGCGATGGAAGCCAAAGAGGCCTACGGCTTGTGTGTAAATGCCGTGAAACAGCTGCCAGAGAAATGGCAGATTATCCTGCAAATGCGCTCGGAACAGCATATGGAAACAGAAGATATAGCTCGCGTCTTGGGCACCTCGGCCGGAGCGGTAAGAGGTATGCTGAGCAAGGCAAGAGCACGATTACTCACATTGATTGAAAAGCAATATGAAATACGAAGAAGCATACATTGAAGATTTGCTCAGCCGTTTTGTAAAGGGTGAAACCACGCAGGAGGAAGAACGCCTGTTGACCGACTTCTTTGCCTCCAACCCGTCTGTACCCCAACGCTGGAAGGCGTTTGCCGTGTTGTTCGCCGGCATCGAGGCCGGAGCGTTGAGCCGTGTCGACGCCAAGCGGCAGAGCCCAAACATACTGACTACTTTCCCGTCTGCACAATCTCCACGCCAGGCCACGAGGCCCCAACGCAGGATGAAGTGGCTGAAAGTAGCGGGTGTTGCTGCCGTATTTTGTCTGTGCTGTTTGTTGGGACACATGCTATGGCTGAAAGAGGCTCCAAACCCGGACAGACAAGATGCCATCGCCGCCGCTGAAAAACCACAGCTCCCACCTGTCGGTCAACCGGCAGAAGCGTCCCTTACGGCACAGACGACTCCGGCGACGGCTTTACAGCCTCAGACGCCAAAAGCCCCAAGACGAAATGTCGACTGCCAATCCCGTAGGCCTGTATATGCCGAAGCAATGACTCAAGGAAATGATGATGAAAATAGATCTGCCAAAGCAGGAATTACAGGCCGAGGCTCTGCCGGAGTGGCTGACGAGAACGGCTCACAGCCCCAACTCGCCCTGAACGAACAACAGCCGGCTTCAAACCACGATAACTATCAAACGGACCTTTCGGCACATATTGTGTCTGCTCCCTTCGCCTACTCCGAACATTCCCAACTCGATGAGCGCGCCATTCGGGCACGGAACAGAGTGAGGGCCGAGGTATTGGCACAATATGCCCACATAGGTTTTTAATCAAACAAAAAGACCGAATACATGAAAAAGACAATGACTATGGCCTGCCTGTGTCTGTTGGCCCTGCAGGCTTCGGCGCAAGAAACTTTGCGCGGATTGAGAACTTATGCCACTGGAAAATACCAACCTTACGCCGCGATTGTTGAGAGTTTCGACGGCAAGACGCACAGTGACTTCTTTATGGTGCGTGTGCCCAAAGACAGTGTGGCTTCGAGCGACCTCTATACCATCCGCTCTGCTTACAACTCAGCTATGAGCGAGGCCGACGAGGCCAACCTCTATGAGACCCATCGACAGGCGGGGTGCGACACGGTGTCTTACTCTATTGTGAAGGGTGGGCGACTGGCGCAAGGGACTATGGAACATGAAATCTACGGACATGCCTTCACGCGCCATTCCCGGATCATGGCGATGCTTGACATCAATTGCCAGCAGATGGTGATGGGCGTGGAATTTGCAGATCCCAAACTGCCGGACGAAACGGTTAGGCCGCTTGACAATGCACCTTTGGAAGATTTCTTGGCAGCTTTGGTGAAACAGAAGAAATGCAAGACCGTGAACGTGAAATACCGCAAACGCAATGGCGGAACGGCTACGGTTGCCTATAATCTCAACGCTGAGGACATCACGCAAGGCACACGCTATGACGTGACGACGGAGGCGGACGAAGTGGCGACGGAACTGCGAAAGCTTATGCAGTCGTATAAAAAACGGGGGCAGATCTATTCGTATATGGAGAGTGCGCTATGGGAAATGGACGTGTGTTTGACGCTGGGCGAGTATGAGCACTGCTACCTGGTCAATGCGTCGACAAAAGGTGTGCTGAAGATTTTGCACGTGGCCCGACGACAAAACAAGAGTATGTTTGTGCCTACTGAATGGCCCGACATCGTGACGTATGACGACGGCGTGATGCAATAGTCGGCGGCGCCTCTTGAGCAGGCGCCCGGCAAAACAAAAAAAGACACTGGCGAGATGTCCATCGTCAGTGTCTTCTTGTTTTGACTTGATTTTGAGCAAGAATTGCCTCTATCTGTGAGCCGAAAGCCGGACTCGAACCGGCGACCCTTTCATTACGAATGAAATGCTCTACCGACTGAGCTATTTCGGCAACTTAGGTCTCTTTTTGCGGCATTTGGGAAGAGCCGCAAACGGCTCTTTTTCAAATGCGATGCAAAGATATGAAGTTTTGTGAAATACGCCAAGTTTCTTTGACGTTTTTCTTTTCAGAGACCTTTAGTACTTGATGTTTTGGTGTCGGAGCACGCGAAAAGCGGCTTACTTCAGGCCGGTGATGACAAGGCGGGCCGTGTGGCTGTCGCGGTGGATGACGAGACGGACATCGACGCTGTGGCCGGGCTGTGACTTGAGTGAAAGGCCGTGCCTGGTCAGTGCCATGCAGTTGGCCTTGGTCGTGTCTTGGGCCGTAGGAGCATAGTCTTCTTGATAATAGCCATAGTCTTCGTCGCTGAGATAGATCTCGTCGGGACAGGCCTGCCACAACGTTGAGGCTGTGTCGGCCAACTGGCGGTCTATGACAGCAAAGACGCCGGGCATTTCGGCCTTCTTGAGTTGCAGTTCAAACGCTTCGCCCGCCATACCGTCTTTGCCGACATAGTTGACGGCCTCAACCGGAAGGGCTATGTCGGCCTTGAGCGCCTCAACCGCTTCACGCGCCGTGTCTTCGAGCGAACCATGTTGCTGCTGAATGTGATGGGTCAAGGTCAGGCAAGAGAGCAACCATATGACAAAGGGGGAGACGAACAGGAGCAAAATGCGCAGGCTCCAACGCTGGAGGCGCCAGACTGCCGACAAGACCAGATAGACCGGTGAACAGATCCACCAAGCCAGGGCGCAGAAGAAGGCGCGGGTGCGCATGCGCTTGAGACCCTGCCGGACAGCCGTGTCAGTGCTATGGATTGCCGGCGCGGTGCCGTAACGGTTCACGTCGGTCTGCCCGCGGCGGAAGAGCAGGGCGATGTTGTAGAACGGAATGTAGAAGAGCCAGCCCGTCTTGCCGGTGTCGTGAGAGCGCTTGATGCCTTGAGCCGTATAGACCCAGCATGCCACTGCCAGTGCGCCCAACATGATGCGATGGTGGACGGTTTGGGCTGCGTCTTGTCCCACCCACAGTGTGGCCAGTTCGGTATAGACCGAAGCCATATAGCCCACAAGGCCAAGCAAGGCAAAGACCAGGTGGGAGAGGAGGAATTCCAAGCGTGTGATGCGGCCGCGGAAGGAAAACGGCCGGGCAAACAACCCGACGTTGCTCATGGGCGGATTGTCAAATACTTGTATTTCGACGTCCTCGTCATTGACATCAGCCGTTTCGTCTGTTGCAGGCAGAGGCGGCAGGGCCGACGACGGTTTGGTGTCGGGCAATGGCGGCAAGGGGCGTTGGTCCGGCAGTTGTTGCTCGTTCATAGTTGTGGCGTTGAGTCAGGTTTTGTCTGTATTGAAAAAGACATAGAGACACCCCTATATATTAAATAGGAGTGCTCAATGCTGATATGGACTTGCCGGTTTATGAAACCAGTTCGAGGGTGTCGGAGGCGATGAGGAGCTCTTCGTCTGTGGGCACGACAACCACTTTGACGGGGCTGTCGGCGGTTGAAATGATTTCTTCTTCGCCAAAGTTCTTCTTGTTTTTCTCTTTGTCGAGTTTGATGCCGAGACATTCGAGACCGCCGGCAGCATTCTGACGGATGTCCCATTGATGCTCGCCGACGCCGGCGGTGAAGACCACCACGTCTACGCCACCCATGGCGGCTGTATAGGCACCGATGTATTTCTTGATGCGATAGGCATACATCTTGAGTGCCAGAGCGGCACGCTCATTGCCTTGTTTGAGGGCCTCTTCGACTTCGCGGATGTCGCTCGACACGCCGCTGATGCCCTTCACACCGCTCTCTTTGTTGAGCAGGTCGCTCATCTGGTCGGGGTTGAGGCCTTCTTTCTTCATGATGCTTAACACAGCCGAGGGGTCGACGTCGCCCGAGCGCGTGCCCATCATGAGTCCTTCGAGCGGTGTGAGACCCATGGAGGTGTCTACACACTCGCCGTTTTTCACAGCCGACACCGAGGCGCCGTTGCCTATGTGGCAGGTGATGATGCGAGTAGATTTGGGATCGCAGCCCAAGAACTCGCACACACGGGCAGAGACGAAGCGATGGCTGGTGCCGTGAGCGCCCCAGCGGCGAATGTTGTTGTTTTCGTAATATTTATAAGGCACGGCATACATATAGGCCTCGGCCGGCATGGTCTGATGGAAAGCCGTGTCGAAGACAAACACCTGCGGCAGTTGGGGCAGCATCTGCTTCACGGCCACATAGCCTTTGAGATGGGCCTCGCTGTGTAGCGGAGCCAGCTCCATATATTGTTTCCACTCCTCAAGCATAGCGTCGGTCACGACCTGGCTCTTGGTGAAGCGCCCGCCGGCCACGATGCGATGGCCTGCGGCAGAGATTTCGTCGAGGCTCTTGATGGCGCCGTAGGTGGGGTTGAGCAGGGTGTCGAACATAAGTTTGATGCCCTCGGTGTGGGTGGGGCACGGCGACTCTATGATTTTGGTTTCGCCGTTGATTTTTGTTTTGAGGAATGAGCCTTCAAGACCGATTTTCTCGATGCCTCCGGCAGCGAGCACGCTCTTGTCGTCCATTTCATAGAGTTTGTATTTGATAGAACTGCTGCCGCAGTTGATGACCAATATTTTCATTGTATGTTTGGCGTGTTGGGAAGGTTATGGATTAGCAGCCGGCTTTGGCGGCAATGGCTTGGTTGGCGGTGATGGCTATCATCTTGTAGACGTCGTCGATGGAGCAGCCGCGCGAGAGGTCGTTGACGGGGCGGGCGATGCCTTGAAGGATGGGACCCACGGCTGTGGCGTGACCCAGACGCTGCACGAGCTTGTAGCCGATATTGCCCACCTCGAGGCTGGGTACGACCAGGACGTTGGCCTTACCGGCAATGGGGCTGCCGGGTGCTTTCGAGGCCCCCACAGCCGGCACGAGAGCGGCATCGGCCTGCAACTCGCCGTCGATGACGAGGGCGGGGTCCATCTCTTTGGCAATGCCGAAGGCCTCGACCACCTTGTCCACCACTTCGTGTTTGGCCGAGCCTTTTGTGGAGAAGCTCAACATGGCCACGCGGGGCTCAATGCCGGCCACGGCCTTGGCGGTGCGGGCGGTGCAGATGGCGATTTGTGCCAGCTGGTTGGCGTCGGGTACGGGCGTCACGGCGACGTCGCCCATCACGAGCACGCCGTTGTCGCCGCACTCAGGAGCGTGGGTGAGCAGCAACATGGCACCGCTCACGCAGGTTATACCCGGGGCGGTCTTGATGATTTGAAGGGCGGGACGGAGCACGTCGCCGGTTGTATTGCGTGCACCGGCCAGCTGGCCGTCGGCTTCGCCGTTCTTGATGATGAGGCAGCCCAGATAGAGCGGGTCAAGCACTTTCTTGCGTGCCTCTTCGATGGTCATGCCTTTTTTCTTGCGCAGCTCGCAGAGCAGCTGGGCATATTCTTCGGCCTTAGGGTTGTTTTCGGGGTCGATAATGGTGGCTTTGCCGATGTTGCCAAGTCCCCACTCTTTGGCGAGGGCATGGATTTCGTCGGGGTTGCCAATCAAAATCAGGTCGGCCACGCCGTCGGTCAGGATTTGATTGGCTGCTTTGAGGGTGCGTTCTTCCGTACCTTCGGGCAAGACGATGCATTGTTTGTTTGTCTTGGCCCGAGAAATAAGTTGTTCAACGAGTTCCATATAAGAGTGATAAAATGAGTTTATAGTATGGTGCAAAATTAACAAAAAGAATTTGTATGGCGGTGTATCGTTTTATGTCAAATCTATGACAAAAAGTGAAAAATGCGTTCAGCCGGCCCGGCGGACTGTCGCGGCGACACGATTGTGGCGATGGCATGGCGACCGGCGGCTGTGGCAGAAAGGCACGGCGGCGCCTTTGCGTCTTTTTTCTTTCCCCGTGTTGGCGCTATCTTTGGGTAAGGACAGAAGAAGGAGGAGGCCATACGGCCTCTTTTTTTGTGTTTCAGGGTCTTACGGCGATAAGGACAGTTTTCACGGGGCTTATGGCAGGAAAAACCGGGCCTATTCCCGTCGTTCCGAAAATGGGAAGAAGGCATTTTCTGGTGTTTGAAAGGCTGTTTTTCCCGTTTTGCCGTCGTTTTTCTGCCTATTTCGGGAACCGTTGGAAAAGACTTGAAAAATTTCGTCTATGTTTTGTCACGCTCGACAAGCCTTTTTGAACTGCCGCCGTGGCGATTTGGCTGGGGCGGAACGTGTTTTTTCAGAAAAACAAGCCACGGCTGGCGCAGAATGTCTAACTTTGAAGTCAGACAAAGACATTTCAACCACCCCACATCACCTTCAGCCATGGAAATCAGCCACATCATAGCCTCCCGTCTGGGACTCACTCAGCGCCAGGTGGAGGCCACGGTCAACCTGCTGGCCGAGGGGGCCACCATCCCCTTCATCAGCCGCTACCGCAAAGAGGCCACCGGCGGTCTCAACGAGGTGCAGATTGCCCAAATCAACGACCTCAACGACCAACTCACGGAGTTTGAGCGACGAAAAGCCTACATCATCGACACGATTGAGGCGCAGGGCAAACTCACAGACGAGTTGCGCGGGCGCATAGAGGCCTGCGAAGAGGCCAGTGCGCTCGAAGACCTCTATCTGCCCTTCAAGCCAAAACGGAAAACACGTGCCGAGACCGCCCGACAGAAAGGGCTCGAACCGCTTGCCGACTGGCTCATGCGGCGACAAAAGAACGCTCCCGAGACCGAAGCCGGCAAGTTTGTGACCGACGAGGTGCCCGACGCCGAAGCGGCGCTGCAAGGGGCGAGAGACATCATCGCCGAGCGCATCAATGAGAACGAACAGACGCGACAGACGGTGAGAAGCGCTTTCAGGCGCACGGCTGTCATCACGTCCAAGGTGGTGAAATCCAAAATGGGCGAGGCGGGAAAATACCGCGACTACTTCGACTGGAGCGAGCCGCTGCGACGCTGTTCGTCACATCGTCTGCTGGCCATGAGGCGGGGCGAGGCCGAGGGCTATCTGCGCATAGACATCTCTCCGGCCTGCGAGGACGAGTGTCTGCAACGCCTCAAAAAACATTACGTTTATCCGCAATCGTCCACGGCACACCAAATGGAAGAGGCCGTCGACGATGCCTACAAGCGCCTGCTCAAGCCGTCGATAGAGAACGAGGCGGCGGCCGAGAGCAAGGCCAAAGCCGACGAGGCGGCCATCAGCGTGTTTGCCGAGAACCTGCGCCAACTGCTTCTGGCGGCTCCGCTCGGGCAGAAACGCATCATGGGCATAGACCCGGGCTTCCGTACGGGCTGCAAACTGGTGTGTCTCGACGCACAAGGCAACCTGCTTCACCACGAAACCATCTTCCCCCACGAGCCTCGCCGCGAGTGGGGCCGGTCGGTGTGCCGCGTGGCCCAACTGGCCGACCGCTTTGCCATAGAAGCCGTGGCCGTGGGCGGCGGCACTGCCGGCCGCGAAACAGAAGCCCTCATCAAGGAGGCACGTCTGGAAGGCGTCGAAGTCTTTCTGGTGAGCGAAGACGGGGCTTCGGTCTATTCGGCTTCGGCCGTGGCCCGCGAAGAGTTTCCCGACCAGGACGTCACCGTGCGCGGCGCCGTGAGCATCGGTCGCCGACTGGCCGACCCGCTGGCCGAGTTGGTCAAGATTGACCCCAAGTCTATCGGTGTGGGGCAATACCAGCACGACGTGGATCAGAGCGAGCTGAAAAAGACGCTCGACCGCACCGTTTCGCTTTGCGTCAACACCGTGGGCGTCAACCTTAACACGGCGAGCAAACACCTGCTCACCTACGTCTCCGGACTCGGTCCGGCCCTGGCCCAAAACATTGTGGACTATCGTGCCGAGCACGGTGCCTTCACCACCCGCCGCCAACTGCTCGACGTGCCGCGGCTGGGAGCCAAGGCCTTTGAGCAATGTGCGGGTTTCCTGCGCATCAGCGGCGGCTCCAACCCGCTCGACAACACGGCCGTGCATCCCGAGCGCTACAAACTCGTGGAACAGATGGCCCGAGACAAGGGTTGCAGCGTCGACACGCTTATTGCCGACCCAGCCGTGCGTCACGCCATCGACCTCAAACGGTATGTCGACGACCAGGTGGGCATGCCGACGCTTCAAGACATCATGGCAGAGCTCGACCGCCCCGGCCGCGACCCCCGAGGCCACGCCGAGGCTTTTGCCTTTGACTCGCGCATACACGACATCGCCGACGTCGAGGTGGGTATGCTGCTGCCCGGCATCGTGAGCAACATCACACAGTTCGGCTGCTTTGTCGACATCGGCATCAAGACCAAAGGCCTCATCCACGTGTCGCAACTCGCCGACCATTATGTCAAAGACCCGCTCGAGGTGGTACACTTGCAGCAACAACTCACCGTGAAGGTGATTGGCGTGGACGAAGAGCGCGGTCGCATTGCTCTCAGTTTAAAAGGACTCAACCCATGACCGACGAAGATTATATGCAACGGGCGCTGGCAGAAGCCAAGGCAGCCTATGATGCCGACGAAGTGCCGGTGGGCGCGGTGGTGGTCTGTCGCGACCGCATCATTGCCCGCGCCCACAACCTCACCGAGACGCTCAACGACGTCACGGCCCATGCCGAAATGCAAGCCATCACGGCGGCTGCCAATGCCCTCGGCGGCAAATACCTCGACACGTGCACGCTCTATGTCACGGTGGAGCCTTGCGTGATGTGCGCCGGAGCCATCGGTTGGTCGCAGATGGGCCGCGTGGTCTATGGCGCCGCCGACCCCAAACGCGGTTTCTCGGCCTTTGCGCCCCATGCCCTTCACCCCAAGACACGGGTCACGGCCGGTGTGCTCGAGGCCGAATGTGCCGAACTGATGAAGACTTTTTTCAAAAGCAAACGCCGCTGACCGCCACAGCCTTCAGATTTTTCACCGTCTCATCCCTCCCTTATGGCACAACACAACGAACTGGGCCGCTTAGGCGAACAACAGGCCTGCCGATATCTGGCCGAACAGGGCTACAGCCTCCTGGCGCGCAACTGGCGCGTGGGCCATCTCGAGTTAGACATCATCGCCGACTACTTTGGCGAAGTGGTGTTTGTGGAGGTGAAAACACGTGGCAGTGAGGCTGTTGAGGAGGCCGTCAAAGCCGTGAACCTCGACAAACAAGCCAACCTCGTCGCAGCAGCCGCCTATTATATGGGACAGAACAAACTCGACCGGCCTTTTCGGTTTGACATCATCACTCTCGTCGGCCACCGCCCACCTTTTGAAATCAAACACTACGTCAATGCCTTTACGCCCGAAGGCGTGAGAAGCCGGCATTGAGGCCCTCTTATAATATGAATATCGAAACCATCAGAGACTATTGCCTCGCCAAGCCATTGGCCACCGAAGACACGGCTTTCGGACCCGACACCATCCTCTTCAGAGTCTACGACAAGATTTTCGCCTGCATCGACCTTGAGCGGCCCGACCTCGTCGTGGTGAAGTGTGACGCCGAATATGCCTTATCGCTCCGCGAACAATACAGTGGCATACGTCCGGCCTGGCATTGGAACAAGCGCTACTGGAACGAAGTGTGTTTTGACTGCGACGTGGACGACACTCTCATCTTCCGGCTCATCGACCACTCGCTCGAAGAAGTGCTCAAGAAGCTCCCCAAGAAAACCCGACAAGCCTATGCAGCTCTCCAATGAATTGCCCGGGGGCTGGAGCCACATCCATCTGGCCGAGACCGACAGCCTGATGCTCGCCCTCAAACGGGAGGAGACGGCCGCTGAAGAGACAGACATTGTGCTGGCCACGACCGATTTCCAGACCGCAGGCCGTGGTCAGCGGGGCACGTCGTGGGAGGCCGAGCGTGGCGCCAACCTGCTTTTCGGCCTCAGATGCCGGCCCCGCGTCCTCACTGCCGACCGTCAGTTCCTGTTGTCGGAAATACAGGCCCTGGCCGTGGTCCTCGCCCTGGACGCTCACGGCGAAGGGTTCAGCGTGAAATGGCCCAACGACCTATACTGGCACGACCGGAAAATTGGCGGTATGCTGCTCGAACACGACCTCTGCGGCACTATCATAGACCAAACCATCTCTGGCGTGGGCGTCAACGTGAACCAAACCGACTTCAGGAGCGATGCGCCCAATCCCGTTTCGCTCGGCCAAATCACCGGACGGCGACACGACCGCGCCGCACTGACGGTCGCTATCTGCCGGCACTTTGACCAACTCTACCGCCGCTTGCAACGCCACGAAGAGGCGGCCATCCACGCGCTCTATCTCAGCCGGCTCTATCACCGAGAAGGCTTTCACGCCTATGCCGACGCCCAGGGCCGCTTTGAGGCCGAAATCATCGGCGTGGCGCCCATCGGCACCCTCATCCTGCGCGACCGACAAGGCGCCCTGCGACATTATGCCTTCAAGGAGGTGCGCCAACTCCTGTAATATATATAGGTATCATCAGCCCCGACCATTCTGTCACCCATCCACCCGCTCTCGTGAAACAATCTCCCATTGCCCGAATAGCCCTGCCCAGCATTGTGTCAAACCTCACAGTGCCTCTGCTCGGTCTGGCCGACACGGCCATTACCGGACATCTCGGTTCGGCGGCAGCCATGGCGGCCATTGCCTTGGGCGGAATGATTTTCAATATGGTCTATTGGCTATGCAACTTTCTGCGCATGGGCACGGGCAGTCTCACTGCACAGGCCTACGGGGCACGGCAAACCGATGAAGCCCACCGCCTGCTGGCTCGCTCACTCAGCCTGGGTCTGGCCCTGGCCGTGGTTTTCTGCTGCCTGCAACGTCCCGTCTTTGCCCTGGCTATGACGTTTGTGGAAGCCACCCCGCAAACCGAGAGCCTCACCGAGGTCTATTTCTCTATACTCATCTGGGGCGCTCCGGCCATGATGGCACAGTTCAGCCTTAACGGCTGGCTGCTGGGTATGCAAGACGCCGTCAGTCCGATGGTGGCAGCCATCACGCAAAACGTGGTCAACGTGGCCGTCAGTCTCGTACTGGTCTTCGGCCTGCACATGGGCGTGAGCGGCGTGGCCACTGGTACGCTTGTGGCTCAGTATGTCGGTGTGGCGCTACTACTCATTATGCTCGGCCGGCCCCAGGGCGTGAGGTGGCGCCACCTCACCGCTCGTGGCACTTTCACGCGAGGCGCACTGTGGCGATTTTTCCGCATCAACACTGACATCTTTTTCCGCACGCTCTGTCTGGTGGCCGTCACCACGTGTTTCACGGCCTTCTCGTCGGCACTTGGCGAGACCGCTCTGGCAGCCAACACGCTGCTCATGCAGTTTTTCATTTTCTTCTCTTATTTCATGGACGGCTTTGCCTATGCCGGCGAGGCCCTGGGCGGCAAATACGTCGGCGCACGCCACAGCCGGGGCTTTGATGCCCTCACCCGCCGACTGCTGTGGTTGGCGGCCCTGCTGGCGTGTCTGTTTGTCGCCATTTACGGTCTGGCCGGCCACACCATGATAGCCTGGCTCACCGACCTGACAGCCGTGCGTGCAACCGCCGGCAGCGTCTTGTGGGCCGTCTGTCTCGTCCCTTTGGCCGGAGCCGCCGCTTTCATCTTCGACGGCCTCTTCATCGGAGCCGCCGCCACCCGCGAGATGTTGCTGGCCATGGCCACAGCCTGTCTCGTCTTCTTCGCCGCCCATACGCTCCTCGCCACCGACATCGCCGGACTATGGTGGGCCTTCATCGCCTACCTTGCCACACGCTCCCTCACGCAGGCCGTGCTGCTACGCCGGGTCTGCCGCAGGAGTTTTTCTTAGAAAAAAGACGTAATTTTACGGCGAGAAAGGACGGCGTCGCTTCTCGACCTATTTTTGACATAAATCATCACCACAATATCCACAACAAAACACTCCACACACTATGAGAAAGTTCAACCGCATTCTTCTCAAACTTAGCGGCGAGAGCCTGATGGGCGCTCAAGGCCACGGCATCGACGTGACGCGACTCAACGAATATGCCACACAGATTAAAGACGCACTGGCCACGGGCGTGCAGATTGGCATCGTCATCGGCGGCGGCAACATCTTCCGCGGACTGAGCGGCGCCGGCAAGGGCTTCGACCGCGTCAAAGGCGACCAGATGGGTATGTGTGCCACCGTGATCAACTCGCTGGCTCTGAGTTCGGCCTTAGGGGCCATCGGCGTGAAGAGCCGCGTGCTCACGGCCATCCGCATGGAACCCATCGGTGAGTTTTATAGTAAATGGAAAGCCATTGAAGCCATGGAGCGAGGCGAAGTGGCCATCATGAGCTGCGGCACCGGCAGTCCGTATTTCACCACCGACACCGGTTCGTCGCTGCGCGGCATCGAGATTGAGGCAGACGTGATGCTGAAAGGCACACGCGTAGACGGCGTCTACACAGCCGACCCCGAGAAAGACCCCACCGCCGTGAAGTTTGACGAAATCACCTACGACGAGGTGCTGAGCCGCGGCCTGAAAGTGATGGACGTCACCGCCACGGCAATGTGCAAAGAGAACGGTCTGCCCATCTATGTATTCAATATGGACGTCGTGGGCAACCTCGGCCGCGTGCTGGCCGGCGAAAACATCGGCACCTACGTGCACGCCTGAGCCTTAAAATCTTCACGTCGACCCACAGACGGCAAAAGACGGAATACAGACAGACACTTTGCCGCCGGCCTCTAACGTATGCCACGCACAAACGAACAGATGCAGCGCCTGATGACCAGGCACTGCATCTGCTGTTTTGTGACTACATCTAAGGACACAACGGCGAGCGGGCCTATGCCGGCCAGAAAAAAGAAAAACCCTTGATCGTCTCACGACGCTCAAGGGAGTTAAAGAATGAAGAAGAAGATGGTAGCGAGAAAGGGACTTGAACCCTTGACCTTCGGATTATGAATCCGACGCTCTAACCAGCTGAGCTATCTCGCCATCGTTGGGCTTCAGCCAAGCGGCAGGTGGCCGCTGTGCTTGTTTGCGGTTGCAAAAGTAGATAGATTTTTTCAATCACGCAAGTTTTTCGGCAAAAAGTTTCATTTGCCGTCCCAACGGAGAGGCCAAGCGACAGATTTGGCCTGTTGTTCAAATACCGGGGTGCTCAGCGACGGACGTATACAAACTTTAACACTCTACATAGAAAACAAGGGAGCAAACCGCAAATGGAGGGATGAAAGCCGCGAAACGGAGACAAGAAATGAAGGTTTCAAGGACATTTTTTGCGGGAATTAGGACAGTAATTTCGGGCCTTAGCCCATAAAAAACTGTCCCTATCGCAGCGTTGCACTAATCTATTGAGAATGTGCATAAAATCAAAGAGGGAGCAGCCTGTGAGCCACTCCCCTTTCCTCATCTTAAAGATAAAAAATCAGACCCGAAACGAAAAAGACAAAAGCGGCGGCGTAGGGGCGACCGCGCGTTTTTTGCGCATAGATCGCAATAAGTGTGCAATTGCCAACCAGACATTCCAAAACAAGGAAACGCCACGTTTGACGACCGTTTTCTCTCTAAAAATTAAGCAGTTATATTAGGTAGAAAGATTCAAAATTTGTACCTTTGCTCCCGCTTGGCAGAAAATGCTCGTCGTGGTTTCAAAAGTGTTTGAGGCCGAGCGCTTTCGGCAAGAGGTTTCAAAACAAATTTTTCTAACCCCATATTTAAATCTATCATCCTATGGATTTGTACGCAAACTTTACCACAGGTTCTTGGAACAACAAGATTGACGTCACCGACTTCGTTCGTAAAAATATCACGCCTTACGAGGGCGACGCCTCTTTCCTCGTTGGCCCCACGGAGCGCACTCTGAGCGTTTGGAGTGTCTGCCTCAAGGCTCTCGAAGAGGAGCGTGCCAATGGCGGCGTGCGCTCTTTCGACCCCAACACCGTATCGACGATTTCGTCTCACGCGGCCGGCTATATCGACAAAGACAACGAGCTCATCGTGGGTCTGCAGACCGACGAACTGCTCCGCCGCGCCATCAAACCTTTCGGTGGCATCAAGGTGGTTGAGAAGGCTTGTGCCGAGAACGGTGCCGAAGTGAGCCCGAAGGTGAAAGACATCTTCACCCACTACCGCAAGACCCACAACGACGGCGTGTTTGACGTCTATACCGAAGAAATCCGCCGCTTCCGCTCGCTGGGTTTCCTCACCGGTCTGCCCGACAACTACGCCCGCGGCCGCATCATCGGCGACTACCGCCGTCTGGCCCTCTACGGCATCGACCGCCTCATCGAGGCCAAGAAAGAAGACTTCAAAAACCTCACCGGCCCGATGACCGACGACCGCATCCGTCTGCGCGAAGAGGTGGCTGAGCAGATCAAGGCTCTCAACGAAATCAAGGTGCTCGGCACGATTTACGGTCTCGACCTGAGCCGTCCGGCACAGACCGCACAAGAGGCTGTACAGTGGGTGTATATGGCCTACCTCGCCGCTGTCAAAGAGCAGGACGGCGCCGCCATGTCGCTCGGTAACGTGTCTTCATTCCTCGACATCTACATTGAGCACGACCTCAAGCACGGCCTCATCGACGAGACCTTCGCCCAGGAACTCATCGACCAATTCGTCATCAAACTCCGCATGGTGCGCCATCTGCGTATGGGTTCTTACAACGAAATCTTTGCCGGCGACCCCACGTGGGTGACCGAGTCAATCGGCGGTCGCTTCAACGACGGCCGCACGAAGGTGACGAAGACTTCGTTCCGTTTCCTCCAGACGCTCTACAACCTCGGTCCTTCGCCCGAGCCCAACCTCACTGTACTGTGGAGCCCCGAACTGCCCGAAGGCTTCAAGGCTTTCTGCGCCAAGGTTTCGGTAGACACCAGCTCCATCCAGTATGAAAACGACGAGCTCATGCGCGAAGTGCGCCACAGCGACGACTACGGCATTGCCTGCTGCGTGTCTTTCCAGGACATAGGCCGCCAAATCCAGTTCTTCGGCGCCCGTTGCAACCTGGCCAAAGCCCTCTTGCTCGCCATCAACGGCGGCCGCTGCGAAAACACCGGTACGGTGATGGTGGAAGGCATCCCCGTGTTGAGCGGCGACGTGCTCAACTTTGAGGAGGTGATGAGAAACTACAAGATGGTGCTCACCGAGATTGCCCGCGTCTATAACGAGGCTATGAACATCATCCACTACATGCACGACAAATACTACTACGAGAAAGCCCAGATGGCCTTCGTAGACACCAACCCGCGCATCAACATCGCCTATGGCGCCGCCGGTCTGTCTATCGCCCTCGACTCTCTCTCTGCCATCAAATATGCCAAGGTGACCACCCGTCGCAATGACATCGGCCTGACCGAGGCCTTCGACATCGAGGGTGAGTTCCCCTGCTTCGGCAACAACGACGACCGTGTGGACCACCTTGGTGTGGACCTCGTCTACTTCTTCACCGAAGAGCTCAAGAAGCTGCCCGTCTACAAGAACGCCCGCCCCACCCTCTCTCTGCTCACCATCACCTCAAACGTGATGTATGGCAAGAAGACCGGTGCCACTCCCGACGGACGCGCCAAAGGTGTGGCTTTCGCTCCGGGTGCAAACCCCATGCACGGCCGCGACAAGAATGGTGCCATTGCTTCGCTCTCGAGCGTGTCCAAACTTCGCTACCGCGACTCGCAGGACGGTATTTCAAACACCTTCTCAATCGTGCCCAAGTCGCTCGGCCCCACTCCCGAGGAGCGCGTTGAGAACCTCGTGACCATGATGGACGGCTACTTCACCAAGGGTGCCCACCACCTCAACGTGAACGTGCTCAACCGCGAAATGCTTGAAGACGCTATGGAGCACCCCGAGAAATACCCGCAGCTGACCATCCGCGTGAGCGGTTACGCAGTAAACTTCATCAAGCTCTCTCGCGAGCACCAGCTCGAGGTCATCTCTCGTTCGTTCCACGAGCGCATGTGATACCACAAGAGACTTCAAGACTAAGAGTCGGAAAGTCGGAAAGACCAAAAATCCAAGATATGAAGACCGGCAATGATGCAGCCCCATCGTTGCCGGTCTTTTTCATCTCTCATCATCAGCTTTTCCTCTTGCCGCCCCCCAAAAGGCGTGATCAGACGTGACCGAAGCGTTCAATCACAGCAAAAGGCTAAGAGTCAAAAAGATACAATGGCGTGATTGTGTGATTGGGGAAAAGGGCGAACTTTGGGTATATAGTAAAAGAGGGATTGGCGAAGAGAATGGTGGAACTTAAGCCCGGGAGACCTATGACGAGCGTACATCAAAATACCAATAATATGGGCTTCGTCATTAAAAAGCGCAATAATCTCTATTACAACCCGATTTTTTTGTATTTTTGCACAGATTTTTTGCTTAAAAATTGAGCATGTAAAACAGCGCCGCTCGGCACGGCCAAACCCAAAATGGACAGCAACAAAATCTTCAAGATAGACATCGAAGCCATTGTGCGAGGCAAGGCAGGCGGCAAAAAGCGCCGTGTGCCCCGCTTTATCATCAATTGGCTCAAACGCACCATCCATCAAGACGAAATCAATGAATTTCTCGAGCGCGAAGGCGACAAACAGGGTGTGCCCTGGCTCAACGACTGTGTGGAATTCCTTGGCATGAAGCTCGAAATAGAAGGTCTTGAGAATCTGCCTTCAGATGCCGACGGCCGTCGGTTTACCTTCGTGAGCAACCACCCTCTGGGCGGTCAAGACGGCGTGGCACTCGGCGCCATTCTTGGCGGACACTACGACGGCAAGGTGAAATATCTGGTCAACGATCTCCTGATGAACCTCCACGGTCTGGCGCCCCTCTGCATCCCCATCAACAAAATGGGGGCCCAGAGCCGCCGTTTCCCCGAGATGGTCGAGGCCGGTTTCAAGAGCGACAATCACATCATCATGTTCCCCGCCGGCCTGTGTTCGCGTCGCCGCCATGGCATCATCCGCGACCTGCCCTGGAACAAGACCTTCATCACCAAGAGCGTGGAGACACAGCGCGACATCGTGCCCATCCACTTCAGCGGCCGCAACTCCAACCGCTTCTATCGGCTTGCCAACATCAGCAAGGCCCTCGGCATCAAGTTCAACATCGCCATGCTCTACCTTGTCGACGAAATGTTCCGCAACCGCCACAAGACTTTCGTCGTGAAAATCGGCAAGCCCATACCTTGGCAAACCTTCGACAAGTCGCGACGCCCTCTTGAGTGGGCCGCCTACGTGCAAGACCAAGTCTATCAACTCTGAAACAGAAAACACCCGACGCAGCCGACTGCGGTAAGCCGGGAGGTTCACCAATACCCATCCATATTCTGCCCACATCAAAATGGAAGAAATCATCAGCCCCGTCAGCCGGGAACTGCTTAAGGCCGAATTGACCCCCGAGCGCCGTCTGCGATCGACCAACAAGAGCAACAACGAGATTTACATCGTGACCTATCAACAAGCGCCCAATGTGGTGCGCGAGATAGGCCGCCTCAGGGAGATTGCCTTCAGAGCCGCCGGCGGAGGCACCGGCCTGGCACTCGACCTTGACGAGTTCGACACGTGTGAGCACCCCTACTACCAGCTCATCGTGTGGTGTCCCGACGACGAAGAGATTTTGGGCGGATACCGCTTTTTGCCGGGCAATGAAATAGAGCTCGACAGCAACGGGCAACCGCGACTGGCCACGGGGCACATGTTCAAGTTTTCCGACACCTTCATCCGCGACTATATGCGCGACACTGTCGAACTGGGCCGCTCTTTCGTCACCCTCGAATACCAAAGCACCCGCCGCCTGAGCAAGAGTCTCTTTGCCCTCGACAATCTTTGGGACGGCCTGGGCGCCCTCACGGTGGTCATTCCCGGCTTGAAATATTTTTTTGGCAAGATGACGATGTACCCCTCGTTCAATCCGCAGGCCAGAGATATGATACTCTATTTTCTCGAAAAGCATTTCGGCGACAAAGACCGCCTCGTCTGGCCCGAACATCCCCTCGTCATCCAAACCGGCAAAGACCAGCTCGACGCGCTCTTCACCAGCAAGACCTTCAAGGAAGACTATTTCATCCTCAACACCGAGGTGCGCAAACTGGGCTATAACATCCCGCCCCTCGTCAACGCTTATATGGGCCTGAGCCCGACGATGCGTGTGTTCGGCACCGCCATCAACCATGAGTTTGGCGAGGTGGAAGAGACCGGCATCCTCATAGCCGTCGACGAAATTCTCGAAGAGAAACGTATGCGCCACATCGACACCTTCGTCGAAGAGCATCCGGAGTCGATGGACGTGTTTTCGGAAGTCTTTGTCAAGAAAGACTAAGACAGAGGCGGAAAGACAAAAAAAGACTTTGTCGGACAGTAATATTTCCAACCAAAATAATTCTTCACCCTAAATAATAGTTTCTAAATCGACAGAACAATTTATATCGATGTTATTGTCGAAAAAACAAGAGGCTATGCCGTAAACATACCATTACGACACAGCCTCTTAAGTTTTATATAGTAGTTGGTCGCCATAAATCAATCTCCAAAGAAAAACTTCGTCGATTTTTAGCAACTCAGGAATTATAGCACAAATGCAAAACTTTCATCATACGTAACCAACTTGGCCTAATATCAGTTTAGTTCAACGAAAAAGGAATGGTCTAACACGTAGTCCAAAGACTTGCCATCAATAAGCGTATTGGGCCAGATATCCTCATCCCGTTCATAGCGTTGAACTAACTCACATTCCGTAGGATAATGACTGGCAGAATCGCACTGCCAGCCAATATCCTCTTCATTCATATCGCGAGGCGGCTTAACCAATTCTATATGGTCAAGCTCACCAAAGAACTCATAGAATGTGTCATTGTCAATAAAATAGAATGTCAGGTTGCGGCCTATACTCATATTATACTCGAATATCTCACGAGAAACATTGGAGCGAGCCTCACGACGGTCCTCGTCACTCCATCCTAGTTCATCACGATAGACATGCTTGCCGTTTCCCCAATAATTGGGGATTGCTATCTCTCGATGTTTGGGTCTCTTGTTCATACCATATGCTTTTTCTGGTTAAACTTCTCGATATCATTGATAAGAGGGGCGTATTCGGCATCAACAGGAAAAGAATTACTCTTGTCATGCCTTTTTCGGCCTACATTTCCATTAGAGTCCTCGCTCCATTTATGCATATGGGTACCCTTCCCGTTA
>JBGVLE010000093.1:0-1800 GCA_045124135.1 Alloprevotella sp. | reverse complement strand
CGGTGCAAAGTTACAAATAATTTCTGTAACCTGCAAGGCGGCGTGCAAGAATTGCATCGCGTTGCCGGGGATTATTCTTCTATCTGCTCTTTAGGTTCGGGTGGCATCTTGAAGGTTATGGGGAGGTCGTACCTTGAGCGTACGGCTACGCCGTTGTTTTTCCCGGGTGTCCATTTGGGCATTGCGCCGACCACTCTGAGGGCCTCGGCGTCAAGCTCGGGACTGACACCTCTTACAACTTTGGGGTTGGTAACCCGGCCGTCCTTCTCGATCACAAACGAGACGATGACACGCCCCTGCACACCGTTGACCCACGCCTGCTCGGGGTATTTGAGAGTGTTTTTAAGCCACTCGTAGAGGGCAGCCTCACCCCCCGGGAAAGAGCCACGTTGCTCTACGGCTTGACAGACTCTCTCCTCCACGACTGCCTTATCATCGCTGACGAGCACAGGCTCCACCGCGGGGCGCTGCTGCTCCTGTCGTTCTATGGTTTTCTGAGCCTTAAGTGTAGGACGGCTCTGGGCTGAGGCCACACCTGAAGCCAAGGAGATGGCCGCCACGGCCAATGCTATATGTATCTTATTCATAATCAGTGCAATTTAAAAACTATAGGCAAAACGTAATAGCTTCTCACTATTTCGCCGTTCGTGCGTCCCGGGGTCCATTTGGGCATTTTTCGGACCAGGCGTATGGCCTCGCGGTCCAGCGCCTTGTCCACGCCACGCATCACGACCGGGCTGGACACGGAGCCGTCTTTGTTGATTACAAATCTAATTATGACCCTGCCCTCGATTTGGTTTTCCTGGGCCTCCTCCGGATAGGTAAGGTTGTCGGCTATCCACCGCATCAATGCACCCTGACCGCCGGGGAAAGATGCCTGCTGCTCCACCATATCGAAAATTCTGTCAACGGGCGCGGCGGGACGGGCCGCCCCGACGGGTTCTATGACAACGGTATGTATCGTTTCCTGCACGCCTTTGATGTCTATCTTGCCCTCCTCATTCTCTATACTGAATACTTCCGCTTCCTCCGGCTCTATGTCAACTATCTTTATCTCAGTCACTTGAGCCGACTGAACCATCTCTTCGGTAACAGGGAGCTCCTCCTCTACGGGTTCATAATACTGGGCAGAGGCGGAAGCCGCCAGAGCCACACAGGCCAATGCTAACAGTGGTCTTTGCTTGTTCATACGTCTATGGTTTTTACATTTAACACGCAAAGGTAATAATTTTTAGTAAAACGCGCAATTAAGGAGCGCGTAATTTGTGTGTAAATCAATAATATTTTGTATTTTTGCGCGTTATTTATAAGGAGAATAACCCTCATCTTAACTATCAGCGCTGCAAGCCTTGCAGCCAACTTACATGTTATATAACTCATGAAAAAACTCTTTCTGACAATGGCATCCGCCACTTTTCTCGCTTTCAGCCCCTTAGCCACTTTCCCGGCTCTGGCGCAGAGCGACTACGACAAGCAGTTTCTCTCATATCCGGCCTACAACGGCACCGACCTGGAGCTGACGGTCAACGACTCGGGCACACACTTCAAGCTGTGGAGCCCGATGGCCGACGCAGTGCGCGTCAATCTGTATGACCAGGGGCGCGGCGGCAAGCCCTTCGACACCCTGCAGCTGGCCAAGAATCCAGCCAACGGCGTGTGGAGCGGCTCTGTGGACGCCAAGCTCTACGGCAAGTTTTACACGTTTCAGATTCACAAAGACGGCAAATGGCTCGACGAGACACCCGGTGTGTGGGCCAAGGCCGTGGGCGTGAACGGCAAGCGCGGCGCCATCATAGACTT
>JBGVLE010000092.1:0-3029 GCA_045124135.1 Alloprevotella sp. | reverse complement strand
GACCAGATAGGGTGACTGTCCCTGCATGGGACGGTCTTTTTGTCGCGACGAGGCGTCGAAGTTGACGCGGCTCTTGATGAGTGAGGCGTTCATCACAAGGGTGAAGTCTTTCAAACCCATAAAGTCCAGACGTTTGCGCACATCGACCTCCACGCCGTAGCTGTGTGCGCCGGCAGCGTTTTGGTAAGAATAAATGAGGTCAGTGCCGCCCGAAACGGTGTAGGTCCATTCAATCGGCGCATCAAAGTGTTTGTAGAAGGCAGCCACCGTAATCTGATCACCCTTAGAGGGATAGAACTCATAGCGCAAGTCAAGATTGTCGACGTGGCAATCGGTCAGATTGGGATTTCCCTGCACGGAGGCAGAGAGGTCAAAGTCGTGGAAAACGGACGAACTGACTTCGCGGAACTCGGGCCGATTGATGCTGCGGCCGTATGAGAGGCGCATCTGATGGGCGGTGTTGAAACGCCAGTTGGCATTAAGCGAGGGGAAAAAGTTGTCGGTGTCGTAGAATGTGCTCTGGTGGCTCACTTCATACGAGCGGGTGTTGCTGATAAGTTCCATACGGCTATGCTCATAGCGCACGCCGCCATAAAGTCCGAGACGGCCGAGTGTGACGTTGGCGGCCAGATAGCCGGAGGCCATGAGGTGACGGCCGCTGTAGTCGTCGCGGCGGTTGGTGTCGTCGAGCAGGTAGAGGCCGCGGTCGCCGTAATGGTTGCCGGCCAACAAATCGGCGGCGAGGTCGAGATAGCGGAAATCGGCAGGCAGGTCGTTGTCGGCAGGGTTCCAGCCATAGATGAACGAGCGCGTGCGGTATTCGCGTGAGCGGTATTCGGCATAGGCGCCGCCGAGCAATTGGGGCGCAAACACGTCGGTGCCGAGATCGTAGCGATAGTTCAAGGCAGCCGAGGCTATGTGCTCATCGAGGCGCGTAAACTCACGGTTGATTTCGTTGCCGGTGGTAAGCCCCACGCGAGCCGGGTCGAGCTGGTTGTCGAGCGTGTAGCGGCGGCGGTCGGGCAGGTTACGGTTGGCATAGGCATAACCGGCACTCCAGTCCATCCGGCTGTGTTCCCACACATATTTGGCCGTGAGTTGCGTGTTGTAGGTGGTTCGGCTGCTGTAATAATATTCGGCCTCTTCGATGCGGTTGCTTTGTGCGTTGAAACCCTCACGGTCGGTATAGCGGTCGGTTCCGAGCTGGTTGAAAATGTTCTTCCATTCGTATCGTCCCACACCTTTGGCGGGCACAAAGGTAAAGTTGAGCATGGCGCCGAGTCGGGCGTTGTGGCTGTATTGCCGGTCGGTATAGCTGTGGAGCAGGACGCTACGGTCGTTGGTCAGGTCGTAGGCACCAAAGAGCGCGTTGGCCATAGGGTCGTAGGTCTTGTAGGTGTTGGAGTAATTAAGCGACCCCAGCACGGCCAGCACGGCGCCGTTGTCGTAGTCTTTTGAGCGGTTGAAGTCGGCCGACAGCGAGAGGTCGGCAATTGGTGAGAAGCGTTTCACCCGCCAGTCGTTGTTGAGTCCGCTATTGGCGAGGTCGATGCCGCGGCCGAGCGGTGTGGCGGGCAATATGGCGTCCAGTCCGCCGGGCAGCGAGCGCAGGCCGTTGTCAAATCCCAGAAAGTCGGTGCCGCTTGTGCGGCCGTGGGCTAACGAGGCGAAGTGGGTCTGGTCATTGACCGAACCGCCTATGGCTATGCGCGCACTGTTTTCGTTGGGCACTTCTTTGGTGTCTATCAGGATGAAGCCTCCCGAGAAGTCGGCCGGATAGTTTGGGGCCGGTGACTTGACAATCTGCATGTTGTCGACTTGCGACGAGGGTATGATGTCGAAAGAGAAGGCCCTTGAGTCGGCTTCGCTCGACGGCACGGCGGCGCCATTAATCCAGACGTTGTTGTAGCGCTGTGAGAGTCCGCGCACCATGACAAACTTCTGGTCGATGATGGAAATGCCCGGCACACGGCGTATCACTTCCGAGGCGTCGCGGTCTTGGGTCTTGGCGATTTGTTGTGCCGACACGCCGTTTTGCACCACGAGGCTCTGTTTTTGCAGGTTGACCAAGGCCTGTTCGGTGTTGCGTCGGGCCTTGGCTGTGACGGTGGCCACGCCGAGGCTCTCTTCAATGGGTTTGAGCGCGATGACGAGCAGCGTGTCTGTGCGTGCGGGATAGACGGTGAGGGTTTGTTTTTCGTAGGTGATGTAGCTGCACACGAGGGTGTAGCCTCGTTGTCCGAGTCCGCCAAACTCAAACAGGCCGGCTTCGTCGGTGGTGGTGATTTTGCCGGCTTGGGTGATCTGCACGGTGGCGCCCGTCAGGCTCTCGCCGGTTACGGCGTCAATCACTTTGCCTCTGAGCACGGCGGCGTTGATTTGGGCCACGGCCATCGTGAAGGCGACAATCAGCAGAGCGGCAAGGCGCTCACGGTTGAGAAAACGTTTGTTCATTGAAATGTCATATTCGATTATTCAGCGGCAAAGTTCCCTCAATGATGTGACAGTCTTTTGACAACCCTGTGACGGTATGGTTACAATGGTGGTCTGCTCACACTCCGCCTCACGTGCCGGCCATATTCTCTCACTCCCGATGATCAAAGGCCGGAATCGGGGCCAATCAGCGTCATCATCGACTCACAAAAACAGGCAAAACGCAGTCAGCCCCGCCAACGGTTTGTTGTCGTTGGCGGGGCTGACTGAAAGTTGGGCAATTGCCTTGCGGACTTGGCGATTAAGCTTCAGCGGGAGCTTCGGCCTCTTCGGCAGTCTCTTCGGTGGCAGCAGCTTCGGCCTCAGCGGCGGCAGCTACGGCAGCAGCCTTTTTCTCAGCTACTTTCTCGGCAATTTTGGCATTCATTTTCTTTTCCTCTTCGAGGCGTGCGGCTTCGGCGGCTTTCTTGGCGGCAGCGTTCTTGCTTACGATAGCTTCAACTGCTGCGTCCTTGCCTTTCTTCCAAGCCTCGAATTTGGCCTGAGCGGCGGCTTCGTCAAAAGCGCCTTTCTTCACACCGCCGCGGAGGTGCTTC
>JBGVLE010000091.1:0-9160 GCA_045124135.1 Alloprevotella sp. | reverse complement strand
TGGACAGCCTCAAGACGGCAGCTCAGACCTATGAAGCCACAATCAAAGGCGACTTCCCCGACACGGCGCAGCCGGCCGAACAGAGTCTGACGCTCAAGGTGGGCGCTCAGGTGATGTTTCTGCGCAACAACCACGACGAGCACATCTACAACGGTATGATCGGCACGGTCGAGGAGGTGCTCAGCGGCAGCGTCGTGGTGCGCACCGACGAGGCCGAGCCGCGCACGGTCGAGGTGGGGCCGGAAGTGTGGGAGAATATGCGCTACCAGCTCGACAAAGAGACGGGCGAAATCAAAGAAGAGGTGGCCGGCATCTTCTCTCAAATACCCCTGCGCCTCGCCTGGGCCATCACCATTCACAAGAGCCAGGGCCTGACGTTCGACCGCGTGGTCATAGACGCGCGCGCAGCCTTTGCCCACGGCCAGACCTATGTGGCCCTGAGCCGTTGCCGCACACTCGGCGGCATATATCTCTCGTCGCCCGTCAGCCCCGCCGCCATCATCACTGACCGCGCCGTCGACGATTATCAGACGGCCATAGACAGCCACCGGCCCGACGATGTGATGATTGCACAAATGGAGCGCGAATTTTTTTGCCACACGGCTTGCAGCCTGTTTGACTTCAGCGCCATTCTCAATCCCCTCTCGGCCTTGGTGAGGCTGGGCGAAAGCCATTTGGCCAGACTCTATCCCGACACCTGCAGGCAACTCGCGGCCTGGGAGGGACGGTTGCGCAGCGACGTGGTGCACGTGGCCGAAAAGTTCTACGCTCAGATCTACCGCCTGGTCAGTGTCTCGGCTCATATCGAGGCCGACACCACATTGCAAGAACGCATCCGGGCCGGCAGCATCTATTTTGCCAAACAACTGCGCCCCTTGTGGCAGTTCGTGGATGGCCTGAATCTCACGGTCGACAATAATGAAGTGGCCGGTCAGACCGACCGCCACAGCAGTGAGCTGGCCGAACAGCTCGCCGTGGCCTTGAAACAGCTCGACCACGTGGCCGAGACGGGGTTTGAACTCAAAGACTATCTCCGCTTCAGAGCCAGGGCGGCCATGCAACTCCGCGACGACGACGACACGCCACAACCCCAGAAGACCGAGAAAAAGAAGAAGGCAAAGCCCACAGCCGTTCCCGAGGAGGTGGAAAACGCCGAGCTCTTCGAGCGCCTCGCCGAATGGCGACGCCGCAAGATGGCCGAGCTCGACCGTCCGGCCTTTACCATTCTTTCCACCAAAGCCCTCATCGGCATAGCCAACCGGCAGCCCACCAACACCCGCGCCCTGCTGACCATCGACGGCATCGGACAGGTCAAAGTGCGGCAATTCGGCGACGAAATCATCGAGATGGTCTGCGACTTTATGGCCGACCGTGCCTGAACCTTTTCTTACAAAAACAAGACACCGCCTGCCGGCATCGTCCCCTATGAGGAGTGCCGGCAGGCGGTGTGCGGTTTATGTCGGGCGGCTCAGAGTGACCTCACCCTGGCGCCATCACGCAGCGGTCAGTCGCGGCCGCGCATGTAAGAGATTTCGTAGAAACAGGGATAGATGTTGTACGAGGCGTCGCTCTGACCCTGTGAGGCCGGGACAATGAGGCGAACCAGCGCGGTGCCTTCGTCACTGTCGAAACGCGGCAGGTTGATGAACGCCAAGGGGATGAGCCAGCCAGAGGGCACTGAGGCCTTGCCGTAAGTGTTGAGCATGGTGCCGCTGGTGAATGTGCCGGTGAAGAGACCGCCGCTGTTGGTGCAGCTCATCGTTTCGGGATAAGGCACATAATATTGGTTGCGGTTTGAACTCTGTATGGTGTCGCTCGCAATGTTATATTCGATGTAGCGTGAGAGCACGGTGGCATGCTCGCCGTCGGCGAGAGGTTTGCCCTGGCCTTTTCTCACGATTTGCATATAAACGCCCGAACCGCTGAAAAGCACGTACTCGTTGCGGCTGACGTCGGTCACGCTGTCTTGAGCATAAAACTGCTCTTCGCTGATAACTTGGATGTTGCCCGGCACCTCAAGCACCGGCGTACCGTCTGTGCCCAACACCGTCACGCCCGAGGTGAGGAACGCGCTGATTTGCTTGCGCTCGCGCTTGAGCATATCGGCATAGGTGTCGTCGTCGTCGCAGGCCACAAACATCGGCAGGGCCAGACAGAGGGCAAAGAGAGAAAAAAGATATTTTTTCATTGTCGTTGATTTGATGCTATGGTGAAAGTTTAGAATACAAAACGAAGCATGTCGTTGAATATGGCCCAGGCCATCAGAGCAAGCAAAAGCACCATGCCGACCACTTGGGCACGTTCCATGAACTTGTCGCTCGGGCGGCGGCGCGTGATGACCTCATACAAAAGGAAGAGCACGTGGCCGCCGTCGAGGGCCGGAATTGGCAGGATGTTGACAAACGCCAGCATCAGAGAGATAAACGCCGTGAGTTCCCAGAATGCCTGCCAGTTCCAGGAGGCCGGGAAGAGATTGCCTATCGTGCCGAAACTGCCAATGCTCTTGGCGCCGTCGGCCGTAAAGAGGTATTGCAGGTCTCTTACGTAGCCGCTGAGCACATCCCAACCATAAGCCGCTCCGGCCGGGAAGCTTTCGAAGAAACCATAACGGACGGTGTCTGTGGGATAGTCGGCGAGGACGTTGTGCTTGCTGATGCCCATTGTATATATAGGACCGTCTTCGGTCTCTGTGCGGGCCAATGTCAAGGCGAGCGTGTCGAGCCTGGCGTCGTCGTGTTGCACCACGGCTGTCACCTTGCGCCTTTTCTCCACCTCATTGGCCTGCCCCTTCTCTTCGTAGGCACGAATGGAAGACTGCAGGTCAAACATCGCCAGATTAAAGGCATTCCATGTCGTCATGCTTTTGCCGTTGAACGCCACCAGGTGGTCGCCGGCCTTGATGCCGGCCCGGGCTGCCGGACTCCCGGCCTCGACGCTGTCGATGAGTGACGGATGGCGAACGTCCATAAAGGGAGGTTGGGCTTTGAGCATTTCCAGCAGATTGAGGTCGCCGGGCAGGTTGAGGTTGACCTTATGGCCGTCGCGCAAGACAGTCACGGTCGTGGCGCCCGATATCTCGCGATAGACCTTGTCGGCTTTTTTGCCGAAACGGTCAAAGACCACGTCGTCGGCCTGAAGGGGGATGTCGCCCTCTTGAAAGCCCAACTTATGCGCGGCCTCGTTGTAGGTGAAGCCGTGAGTCATCTTCTCGATGGGCTGATATTTGTCGCCACAGAAGAAAAGCACCATGGCATAGATGAACAAGGCCAAGACAAAATTGACCAGCACGCCACCCACCATAATCAGCAGGCGCTGCCACGCAGGCTTGGCACGAAACTCCCAGGGCTTGACCGGCTGTTTCATCTGCTCGGTGTCCATCGACTCGTCAATCATACCGGCAATCTTGACATAGCCGCCAAGCGGCAGCCAACCGATGTGGTAGTCGGTGCCGCGCCAGCTGAAGAGTTTCCAGCTCTTCCACGGGTCGAAGAAAAGGCAGAATTTTTCGACTTTGACTTTGAAAAGTTTGGCAAACAAGAAGTGACCGCCCTCGTGAAGCAGGATGAGCAGGGCGAAACAGAGGATGAGTTGCAGGGTTTTAATGAGAAATACTTCCATTGTAGCTTTGAGGCTGCAGTTTTTGTGTGGTAAAAGGTTTGGGGATAATGCGGCTTATGACAGACCGGTGATGAGGTCGGCACAGATGGCACGGGCCTCTTTGTCGGTGGCCAGGTAGGTGTTGAGTGAGGGTTCGGCGACGAAGGGTGTGCGGGCCATCGTCTCGGCGATGACTTCTGCAATCTGCAGGAAGCCGAGTCGGCCTTCACGGAAAGCCAGGTTGGCCACCTCGTTGGCGGCGTTGAGCACACAGGGCTTGTTGCCGCCGCTTCGGGTGGCTTCATAGGCCAGCGCAAGACAGGCAAACCGCTCCATGTCGGGCTTTTCAAACGTGAGATGTCCCAGTGTGAAAAGGTCGAGCTTGGGCGTGTTGAGCGTGAGTCGCTGCGGATAGGAGAGGGCATACTGTATGGGCACCCTCATATCGGGCATGCCGAGTTGGGCCTTGACCGCGCCGTCGGCAAACTGCACTGCGCTGTGTATGATGCTTTCCGGATGAACCACAATCTCTATGTCGGTGGGATTGACGCCGAAGAGCCATTTGGCTTCAATCATTTCAAAGCCCTTGTTCATCATCGTGGCCGAGTCGATGGTTATTTTGGCGCCCATTTGCCAGTTGGGATGCTTGAGCGCTTCGGTCGGCGTGACGGCCGCGAGGCGCTCTCTTCCCATCAGGCGGAACGGGCCGCCCGAGGCCGTAAGGATAATCTTTTCGATGGGGCTTTTCTCGCCTGCCAGACATTGGAAGATGGCCGAGTGCTCACTGTCTACGGGCAAGATGGGTGCTTTTTTGTCAAGCGCACGCTGCATGACGAGTTCGCCGGCCACGACGAGCGTCTCTTTGTTGGCCAAAGCGATGGCCTTGCGTGCATTGATGGCATGAAGAGTCGGCTTGAGGCCGGCAAATCCCACCAGTGCCGTGAGCACAATGTCAATCTGGTCACCCTCTACCACCTGGCAAAGTGCCTCTTCGCCGGCATACACTTTCACGGGCAAGTCGGCCAGGGCCTCCTGTACATAATCGTATTGGCTTTCGTC
This sequence comes from Alloprevotella sp., assembly GCA_045124135.1. GTDB lineage: Bacteria > Bacteroidota > Bacteroidia > Bacteroidales > Bacteroidaceae > Alloprevotella. The sequence goes on along the minus strand of JBGVLE010000091.1, from coordinate 4,504 downwards.
GGCAATGACCACGGCGTCGGGAAAGAAGCGCCGGGCTTGGTCGATAAGCTGGTCGGCGCGGCGTCCGGCTGTGAGCACACGGGCCTCAAACAAGTCGGGGTGCAGACTGATGACGTCGAGTGCTTGTGTACCGATGGAACCGGTGGAGCCTAAGATGGCTATTTTTTTCTTCGACATAGCGTGGGTTTCAAGAGTTCAAGTCTGCCAGGCCTTCGGGCAGGGCGAGCGCGATGGTACGCTCTTTGATGGCGAGGTGTGTGACGAAATCTTCGTGGAGCGGCAGCAAAATCTCGCTGCCTGTCGGTGTGGAGAGTGTCAGCAGGATGTTGGCCGTAGAGTCGTCGACCTGTTCGATGGTGCCTAAGGGTCGTCCGTCGGGGGCGGTGACGTGGAAGCCCGTGAGTGCTTTCCAGGAGCGCAGTCCCTCTTGCTCGTCTTCTTCGGGCAGGCAGGCGAGGGGATAAAACACGCGTCGTCCGGCCAGAGTCTTGGCCCGGGCTTCGGTGTCGACATCTTCAAACTTCAAGATGGCGGTCTCTTGGTTTTTGAAACGGTATTCCTCCCAAAAGAAAGGCACGAGGATGCCGTCGGTCTCTATGACAAGATATTCGGCGTCGCCCCGGTCAAAGGCGTCGTCGGTGAAACGCATTTCCACCTCGCCTCTGATGCCGCGTGCCTTGGTGATGGTGCCTATGTAGAACACCTCAGACTCTCTGATCATGCTTCTCTGGTGATGTTGGCCCCGAGCTGGCGGAGGCGTTGTTCGATGTGTTCGTAGCCGCGGTCTATCTGCTCGACGTTTTCGATGCGGCTGGTGCCTTCGGCGCTCATGGCCGCGATGAGCATAGCTATACCGGCACGAATGTCGGGGCTTGTCATGCGGCAGGCGCGCAGGCGTATCTGGTTGTCGTGGCCCACGACGACGGCGCGGTGCGGGTCGGCCAGGATGATCTGGGCACCCATGTCGATGAGTTTGTCTACGAAGAAGAGGCGGCTCTCAAACATTTTCTGGTGGATGAGCACGGAGCCTTTGGCCTGTGTGGCCACGACGAGCAAGACACTAATCAAGTCGGGGGTGAGGCCGGGCCAAGGAGCGTCGGCAATGGTCATGAACGACCCGTCGATGAAGCTCTCTATCTCGTAGTGGTCTTGTCGGGGGATGTGGAGATTGTCTCCCTGGATGTCGATTTTGATGCCAAGCCGCGTGAAAGCGTCGGGGATGAGGCCGAGGTGGCGCACAGCCACGTCTTTGATGGTGAGTCCGTCGCCGGTCATGGCGGCCATACCTATGAAACTCCCCACCTCGATCATATCGGGCAGGATGCGGTGGTTGGCGCCGTGCAGGCTTTTCACGCCTACGACGGTGATGAGATTGGAGGCAATGCCGCTGATGCGTGCGCCCATGGCGTTGAGCAGGTGGCAGAGTTGCTGGATGTAGGGCTCACATGCGGCGTTGTAGATTGTGGTAGTGCCTTCGGCCAGGACGGCAGCCATGATGATGTTGGCCGTACCGGTGACCGAAGCCTCGTCGAGCAGCATATAGGCACCTGTGAGTCCTTTTGGGGCTTTGATGTCGAACGTGCCTGCCGTGTCATCATAGGCAAAGGTGGCGCCGAGGCGTTCGAGTCCGAAGAAGTGTGTGTCGAGTCTGCGTCGGCCTATTTTGTCTCCGCCGGGGCGGGCGATGGCGGCGTGTCCGAAGCGTGCCGTGAGTGGTCCGAGCAACAGCACGCTGCCTCTCAGTCGTGCACAGCGGTTGAGGAAGTCGTCGCTGCGCAGGTAGTCAAGGTGTGGTGCGTCGGCCTGGAAGGTCACGTCGCCGGGGGCGTTGTGTGTCACCTTCACGCCCATGTCTGCTATCAACTTGATGAGGTTGTTGACGTCGAGGATGTCTGGAATGTTGGTGATGCGCACCTCTTCGGCGGTGAGGAGTGTGGCACAAATCACCTGCAGCGCCTCGTTCTTGGCGCCTTGTGGGGTGATGGTGCCGCTGATGCGGTGGCCGCCTTCTATGATGAATGTTGACATAGGGTCTGAGTGGTTTGGTCTTGCCGTGAAGTCTTGTTGTGGCTCTCTTTTATCTGAAGAAGCCGTTGCGGCCTCTGAACCCTGCGCCGCTGAAGCGTTTGGCCGATGTGCAGTTCAAGGTTGCCTGCACCTGTTTGAGTTGCTCGAGTGTTTCTTCCACCTTCACAGCCCCGTCGGTGTAGAGTGCAATGTCGCGTGCCACTTTGTCGTCTTCGATGCCGTCGCCTTTCCAGTCGGCCAGGTTGCGTTTCATACGCAGGGCGGCCAGTCGGATGAGTTGTTGTCGGCGTGGTTCGTCGTCGGTGATGGTCTTGAGTGTGTTGAGTGCCTCTTCCACGAGGTGTCCGTAGTGGCGGAAGCGTATGCGGTGTCCCGGGTAGGAGAGTTTGTGTGGTTTGAGCGCCTGGTCTTCTTTCTCGATGTCGCATGGATATTGCACGTCGAGTTTGTAGTTGGCCATATAGGCCAGGTGGTTCCAGAGCGTCTGTTTATAGTTGGGCGAAGCCTTGATTTCAGGAGCGAGTGTGCCCATCACGCGCACGATGGCTTCGGCCTTGGCCTGCCTCTCTTGCGGGTCTTCGATATGGATGGCTTCGTTGACCATATTTTGCACCATGCGTCCATAGGCCGGCAGGCGCAGATGTTCTTCTGTGGTGTTGTATCTGATGCTCATTTGAGAGTGTGAAAAGCGTTGTGTGTAGTAGAGAATTTAGAAAAGCGGTTTGGGTTTGCCGGCCACGAAGTCTTTGAGATAGAACGGTTCGAAATAGGCCACGTCTTCGGTCTGTCCGAGCGCCATCTTTTTTTCGGCCAGCGGCATCATGTGTTGAGCCAGCGGCACGATGTCGGCAATGAAAAGGGCGTTGGGATGCTGGATGATGTCTTGGCATTTTGCGGCGCCGTTGCCAAAGAAAACCACCGGCCGTTTGTCGAGCCATTGGTCGAAAGTGTGGCCCTCCACCACTATGGCCGAGGTGTCTTCGACCGTTTGCAGGGAGCGTTCATAAAGGGCCGCGTAGACCTCCATGCGCCGCGCGTCAATCATGGGGCAGAGCAGGGCGTCTTCGGGCACTTCGTCGTGATAGAGCAGCACGGGCACGCAGAGTGTCTGGAGTGTGGGAATGGCCACGAGCGGTATTTGCCGGCTGTAGCAGAGGCCTTTGGCCGTGGACGTACCGATGCGCAGTCCGGTGTAAGAGCCGGGTCCCATGCTGAGGGCTACGGCGTCGAGGGGTATGGCGTGGCTGTCGGCGAACGAGACCGCCTCTTCGACGAAGGGAGCCAGCACCGAGGCGTGGTTAGGTCCTTTCGTGTCGGTTTGGTCGAGCAGGCAAGTGCCGTCTTGGGTCAGTGCCACCGAGCACACGTTGGTTGAGGTCTCTATGTGGAGTATGCAAGACATATTATATATTAAGGAGTGGTTGTGGATTGCCTATGGCGTGTGTATGTGTTTTATTCGCCCGGGCAGCCGCTTGTCTGTGTGATTTCACGGCCAATTGCCCCATTATTTGTGCATAATAGGGCAAGTAATCAATATTTGGGGACAAAGTTAGTGCAAGCGAGAGCAAAGACCAAGAAAAACTTGTTTTTTATTGGGCTTTGCCGAGCGCAGCCTAACTTGCGCCGTAGGCGAAAGTTGTGCAAGCGAGAGCAGAGACAAAAGAAAAACTTGTTTTTTATTGGGCTTTGCCGAGCGCAGCCTAACTTGCGCCGTAGGCGAAAGTTGTGCAAGCGAGAGCAGAGACAAAAGAAAAACTTGTTTTTGGGGGGCTTTGCCGAGCGCAGCCTAAGTTGAGCCGTAAGGCGAAAGTTAGTGCAAGTGAGAGCGGAATGGCAAGAAAAACCATCGCGCTCGTCATTTTGGCGTCCAAGGAAGCCCTGAAAGGGCGCCACATTTTAGATCAGGTCGCCAGGCCTGGGTTGTGAGATTGTCCACTAATCTCCGGCCTGAAAGGTCGGCAATTTACGAAAATAGGAAGAAGCGGAATGAATATTGTTCCCATCAATCTATCGCCGCTGGATGTGCTGACCTTTCAGGCCAGAATGTGGGAGCTCATATAAATCCCAGGCCTAACGACCTGGGCTGATATGTTGTGCCCTTTCAGGGCTTACTCTGCCGCATTGAAATGACCGAAAAGCAATCTCGATTTTATTCTCAATTATGCCTCCAAGGTGCGAAGGGAACTTTGCATAAAGAGCAATGTCCCTCCAATTCTGTCATTTGTCCCTTCCCCCAAGAAGCCTTATCTTTGGGGTAGGCAAGGAGAGAGAGTCGCGTTTGGCGGCTCTCTTTTTCGTTTTCAGGATGTTACGGGGCTAAGGACAGGAAAAACTGTCAGTATCGCGGAAAATTCTCGCCCTATTCCAGGCGATGTTTTCCCGCCTTCCCGGATTTTCTTGAAAACTTTTGTGAATGATAAATCTAAAGAAAAGTTACATTAAAAATGCATTTTGTATTGTTTTGCAGTGATATAAT
>JBGVLE010000090.1:0-3173 GCA_045124135.1 Alloprevotella sp. | reverse complement strand
ATTTTGCAACACACCACCGCCGGGTATTAGGCTCTTAGAGCCGGCTCTTAATCTTTCTGATAGGATTTTGAGAGAAGTTTCAGCATTTCTTCTTCATGCTTTTTAGCAGCCTCCGGGGTCCAACCTTCCGGATTCCCCTTGACTGACAGATACATTCTTAGCAATTTGATGCTTTGCAGTGCTTTATTGCGAGCCTGTGTCTCAATACGCGAGAATTTTACATGCACATCCTCGTTGCTCTGCTGAGAATTGAAACTTTGGGTGTATATACTCACTGAAAAGTGGGCCGGTCTCTCATTCAAAAATGGGCCACCCGAGAGAGCGTACAAAGTTAATAAAATAATGAGAAGATGTCATTGCTCAGATTTGGTTTTTAATCATTTGCTGAGTCTGTTTGAGCCGGTATGAGGTACCGGTCATGTTGATGATTCTGGCTTTGTGTGTGAGTCTGTCCACAAGGGCGTTGACCAGGACCTTGTCAGGTATGATCTCGTTCCATCTGCTGAAAGCGAGATTGGTTGTGATGATTGTAGAACGGGTTTCGGCTCTGAGCGACAGGTGGTTGAAGAGCAGTTCGGCACCTTCCTTGTCGCATGAGACATACCCGAACTCGTCGCAGATGACAAGGTCGTATTTCTCAAAGCGGTTCTGCAGCTGGGTGAGTTTGTGCTGGCTTCTGGCTTCTCTGACCATGGTGAGCAGCCTCGGTACGGAGGTGAACAGCACGGAGTTCCCGCGCTGGCATGCGGCGATGCCCAGTGCGGTGGCCAGGTGTGTCTTGCCTGTGCCTGGATTGCCATATAGCACGAGGTTACGGCCGTTTTTGACGAAGTCGAGTGTCTCAAGTTCGGGCAGCGCGGCCCTGGCCTCGGTCGGGAGTTCTTCGCGGACGAGGTCGTGGAGATATTTCAGCTGTGGGAATGTGGCGGCGCGTATTCGCCGTCGCTGCGCCGCCACAGTGCGGCTTTCGAGCTCGGCATCAAGCAGCCGGGCCAGTACGGCGGCGTGGGAGAGGTTGTCGGCAGCTGCGTCCCTGAGGGTGTCGGCAAGAGATTCGCACATGGCGAACATCGAGAGTTTCCGGCAGGTGGCGGTGATGCGCTCGATGTCGGACAGCGGATGATTGTCAGTCATTGTCATATTGCTGTGATTGTGTGGGTTGGAGTTATGTTAAGAAGTGTATCGGTGGTGAACACGGCCTCGGATGCGCGTTGCTCTATTTGCCGGCATTGTCCGGGGATGAGATCCTGCGCCATTGTCGTGGCTGCGGCGTTGTCGGCGGAGTGGGCGTTGTCGGCGGAGTGCAGCTCGGCTTTGATCTGGTCGGCGCTCAGGACGTTGAGTCCGCGGTGTGCAAGCCGGCCCGAGGCATCGGTTATATCGCGGAAGCAGTATCCGTGCTCCCGGGCATATAGCAGCAGTTCAAGGAACTCCCTGGGACAGTGCGTGAAATGGCGCTCGAAAAGCTGCCGGATAAGGTGAGGCACCTGCTGCAGGGCGACAGAGCCTGCAAGCGCCCCGGGCTTGCGTAGCAGTGTCGTGAGGTAGTGCTCGAGTTTGAGCGACCAGTTGCCCTGCCCGTTAAGCCGCTCATGGACGGCAAGCTTCTCCCGGTTGAGTACCATAGCAAGCCTGTCGGAATAGAGCTTTACGGTGACCTTGCATCCCACCAGGCGGTCGGGAACGGAGTAGCGGTTGCCTTTGACGCATACCGTCGACCATTTGTCGACGGCATATTCCATGGCCTCGAAGCATCCGATGTCTCCGGGCCAGGGGCGCATCGCGCCAAGGTCGGCGCTGATCTTCAGCTGTTTCTCGGAGGCGCTGCCGAAAGAGACCTCGGCGTCCATCTGCCGGCATACCGCATCGAGATGGGCCTGAGCCTCGGCCAGAGACGCATAATGACATGACAGCGAAAAGGCCTTGCGGCGAACGTATTCCACAGACCGCTCCACATGTCCCTTCTCCCACCCGGCACGTGCGTTGCAGAAGCGGAAGTTGAACACATAGTGGGCCGACAGACGGCTCAGAGCCTCGGTCGGAGTCTTCTCGTTGGCACCCACGAACTCCTTGACAGCCACACGCATATTGTCATAGACCATAGTGCGTGGAACACCCTGTATCTGACGGAAGAAATTGCGGTGCGACTCCATGAAGGCCAGCGTGTCCTGGCGCGAGAACAGCCATGCCCGGTGCAGATTGCCATGACAGGTGGTGAACACGGCCAGGTACAGTTTACGGAACACGCCTCCTATGGTAATCTTGACCTCGCCCCAATCGAACTCACACTCCTCTCCCGGAGCATAGGCCTGCCGCACATAGGCCTTTGTGTCACCCGGCCGTCCCGCTTTTTCTTTGTTTGTGACATAACGGCAGACGGTCTGGTAGCTTATCTGAACTCCCTGACCCGACAGAATCTGCCAGATGTCGATCTTTTTAAGCTGTTGCTTGCGCATCCCCTGACGACGCCGTTGGGCGTTAAGCTCCAGATACCTGTCTATCTCAGCCGCGATGGACCGGGACAGCTTGCGGGGCTTGCGGCCCCGGCTGTTGTAGGCCGGCTGAAGCGTCAGCAGGTTGTCCAGAGCCTCGTTGTCCGATGTCTCCTGCGTGGCCTCGTACTGGGCCAGCACCTTGTCGACGGTTGTGCGGGATATGCCGAGCTTGCGGGCAATCCCTCGGCGGCTGTAGTCGCCGCTCCGATAAAGATGTACGATTGTTTGTATGTCTACCACGGTTAACATTTTTGTGTCGGTATATTTTTCTCATAATATAAGAAAAACACCGGCGGTTAAGCTCCCCGTGGTGGCCCATTTTTGAATGAGAGCCCTGGCCCACTTTTCAGTGAGTATTTACACAGGAGACACGAAGAAGGATGCCGGACTGAGGCTCATGCGCCAGATAAAGCTGCTTATAAAAGCATGCTCGGTGCCGCATCTTATCGAGGGATATTACGGAGATGAATATCCTGGCAAAGTCCGACATATAGGCCGCATGATACACCGGATCAAAGGCAAGGTCGCCGTCGGCTGCACCTCGCTCGCGGCATTCGAAATGTATACGGCATACATCCGTGAGCATTTTCCTGACAGACCTGTGTTTACAGTCACGGGAAGTATCCCTTTCAAAAAGCGACAGTCCATAGTCAACGAGTTTGATTCCACAATCAATGG
>JBGVLE010000089.1:0-51718 GCA_045124135.1 Alloprevotella sp. | reverse complement strand
CTTCTACGCTACGCTTCGAATACGAGGGAGCGGCAGCGAAAATTGCACTTCTATCTTGAAAGTATACCAAAAAACGGTACATTGCCCTCAGACATCCTTGTCCGGTGGCTATAAAAATCTCGACGCCGCCCGAAACGATACCGTTTGGGACGACGTCGCGACTATGCGCGCCCTCAGTGTGGGGCCGTGGGTTTATTTCGTCAGTTTGAAGCCGAGATACATACCGTCATAAGAGCCCACGATGCTCTTGAGCGTTGAAGCCTGCGACGAGAGAGCCGAGAGGGCACTGACTATGGTGAGCAGTTTGTCGCTGGGGTAGAGGATGCTCAGCGTGTTGCCGCTCAACACCACCTTGGGCTGGACGGTCTTGACGCCGGCCAGATAGGTCATCGACACGGTGTTGTCCCGGCTGTTGACCGTATAGTTGCCGTTGATGCTGCGGCCACCGATGACGGCCGTGTAGGTGCCGTCAGACTTGAATGTGAACGAGCAGGCGCCCTTTTTCACGCCCACTTTGCTGTAAGCGTCTACGAGTTTGGCCTCGACTTTAGAGGCAGCCACTTCGCCGCCGGCTTTGGCCAGGAAGTTTTCCGACTCAAACACACAGTCGGGCTCGGAGTAGTTCCATGTGCCCACGAGTTTGTCCTGGCTGATGGTTGTAGACTGTCCGATGAGACCCGAGAGCAGTCCGCTGAGGAGCGAAGCGCTTTGTGAAGAAGTGGACGAAGAGGTTGACGTGCCGGCATTGGTGCCCGACATCAGTCCGGTGGTGCCGCAAGAGGTCAGCAGTGTTGCGCCCACAAGCAGGGCGGTAGAAAGAAAAATCTTTTTCATTGTTTTGTTGGAGTTTTTAGCGGTTGCAAAATTCGCCATTCTCAGTTGTTCTACCAAACAAATTCGATGAAATGGCCCAAATTGCCGACAAAACTCAATAAAAACGCCACCAACCTGCCCACGGCTTTTGCCGCTTTGCGCCTCTCGGACGGAGCGTACCGGCATTATTATTCATCAGGTCATTCCCCTTCGTCAAAGCGGCTTGCCGCAGTCGGCAAAAAGACTTAAATTTGCACATACTAATCCCAGTCGCGTTTGTCGCCCGGCACAAGGCATCATTTACTCTGCCGTCGGGCCGCTTATGTTTTCTGACTAAATGGGAAAGCCATCAGACCATCAACAAATACAAAGACTATGAACGAAGCTATCCGCAACATGAAGACGCGCCGCAGTGTGCGCAAGTTCAAACCCGACGCCGTCCCCGAGGCCCAGATTGCGCAAGTCATCGAAGCCGGCACGTTTGCCGCTTCGGGCCACGACCGCCAGCCGTGGGCCATTGTCGCCGTCACCGACCCCGAGGTGATTGCCCGTCTGCGCCGCGACAATGCCGCTTTTTTTGACATGAAAGTCAAAGACCCATTCTATGGTGCACCCGTGGTAATCATCGTGCTCACCAAGAAGACCACACCCACCTACGTCTACGACGGCTCGCTCGTCATCGGCAACATGATGCTGGCGGCACACAGCCTGGGATTGGGTTCGTGCTGGATACACCGTGCCCGCCAGGAATTTGAAATGGCGGCGTGGCGCGACTGGCTCACCGAGATTGGCGTCGAGGGCGACTACGAAGGCATCGGCCATCTGGCGCTCGGATATGCCGACGGGCCGCTGCCTGAGGCCAGGCCGCGCAAAGCCGGACGTGTCTTTTGGGTGAAGGGGTGAAAAAACTGCCGCCCACGCGCGCGTGCACACGCCCTTTGTTTTTTGCCTTTTCTCCAATCACCCAATCACAGCCCTGCAAACTGTCTCATCCTCAGGATTATGCTGTGATTGGACGCTCCAGTCACATTCAGTCACACTCTATGAAACACATTCTCTTCATTTGTCTCGGCAATATCTGCCGGTCGCCGGCTGCCGAGGAGGTGATGCGCGTCAAACTGGCCCAGGCCGGCGTGGCGGCCGGCTACGTCGTAGACTCTGCCGGGATGATTGACTATCACGAAGGCGAACTCCCCGACAGCCGTATGCGCCGGCACGCCGCGGCCAGGGGCTACCGGCTCACCCACCGCTCGCGGCCCGTCTGTGTGGCCGACTTCGACCGTTTCGACCTCGTCGTGGCCATGGACCACGACAACTTGCGCCGTCTCGAACGCTTTGCACAGCGCGAGGGTAGGGCGTGGCGCGAAGTCGTTTTGCTCTCCGACTATCTGCGCCGTCACCAGTCAGCCACCGTGCCCGACCCCTACTATGGCGGTCAGGAGGCTTTCGAACTGGCTCTCGACTTGATTGAAGACGGCTGTGAAGGACTTTGCGAAGCCTTGATGGCTTGACGCCAAGCCCAATTCAAACATACGATTTCATCCCTCTTTACACCTCCCACATCCGCGCCTCGAGCCTAAAAACAGGCCGGGGCGTTTGTCGTTTGTAATTAATTTGTAATTTTGTGGGCATAACAAATCCCTTCGCCCGTTTGTCGGACGTGTCTTTGAAGGTGATCTAACGGCCCTTTCATTTATCTCGAAGCCCATTTTCCGGCCTCCCCGCCACTTTCGGGCTGTGTTCAAAACGACAATAACCTTAAAACATAATAACAAAATTACTATGGAACAGCAAGATCTTAAGCACATCGTTGCCCAATTTGACATCACCGGCAACGTTGTAGAAGTGAAGCCTCTTGGCAACGGTCTCATCAACACCACCTATAAAGTCTGCACCGAGGGCGATGCCCCCGACTATGTGTTGCAACACATCAACAACGCCATTTTCCCCGACGTGGAAATGCTGATGAACAACATCGTGGCCGTCACCGCCCACATCCGCGGCAAGCTCGAAGCTGCCGGCACCGACGACATCGACCGCAAGGTGCTCTCTTTTGTTCCGGCCAAAGACGGCAAGTATTTCTATCTCCACGAAGGTAAATACTGGCGCATCATGGTGTTCATCCCCGACACCGTCTCTCTGAGTGGCGTAACCCCCGAGAGCTCCTACATTGTGGGCGAAACCTTCGGCAACTTCCAGGCCATGCTCGCCGACATCCCTGTAAGCCTCGGCGAAACCATCAAAGACTTCCACAACATGGAGTTCCGTCTGCAGCAGTTGCGCGAAGCCGTGGCAGAAAACAGGGCCGGCCGTCTCGCCGAAGTGCAGTGGCTCGTAGACGAGCTCGAGAAGCGTGCCGACGAAATGTGCAAGGGCGAAAGCCTCCATCGTGAGGGCAAACTCGCCAAGCGCATCTGTCACTGCGACACCAAGGTGGACAACATTCTCTTCGACAAGGCCGGCAATGTGCTCTGTGTCATTGACCTCGACACCGTGATGCCCAACTTCATCTTCTCCGACTTCGGCGACTTCCTCCGCTCTGCCGCCAACACCGGTGCAGAAGACGACAAGAATCTCGACAACGTCAACTTCAACATGAGCATCTTCAAGGCATTCACTGAGGGCTACCTCAAGAGCGCCCGTTGCTTCCTCACACCCGTCGAAATCGAGAACCTGCCCTTCGCCGCCTGCCTCTTCCCCTATATGCAGACCGTACGCTTCCTCGCAGACTATATCAACGGCGACACTTACTACAAGACACAATATCCCGAGCACAATCTCGTGCGTTCAAAGGCTCAGTTCAAGCTCCTCCAGAGCGCTGAAGCCGCCATGCCCGAGATGAAGGCTTTCATCGCCGAGCAGTTGGGATAAGACAGACATAGACGACTGCGCCGAAAAGCCGCAATGACAAGCGTCTGCGCCAGTCCCGGCAAACACGACATCACCAGCCCGGGCCGTCAGGTCCGGGCTGGTTTTTATCCTCACTTCATCTCGGGCCTCCGGGTCTGATGTTCAAAACCCCACCTTTTGATGACGGCTCCGGTCGCGTGAATTAACACTTTTATCATCCCGCCTGTTTTGTGCTATAATGGGTTAAATCCCTTGCGTAATAGCTGGACTTTCTTGCAGAATATTGAAAATCAGATGAATAGATGTTTGCGGATAGCCCGAAAGGCTTCCAAGGACCTTAACACAACGCCTCGGTAGCCCCATCCTCAGCCCCGCCGGTCCTGTCCTTATTGCCGTTGTTCCTGCCATAAGGACAGTTTTTTCTCGCATAAGGCCAGTGATGGCCAGAACATTAAAAAAAGAGGCCCGTGAGCCTCTCCCTTCTTGTTTCCTGCCTCAAATATACCACTCTCCGCGCCACCCGGAAAAGACAAAGCGGTATAGGGGCGGCTTTGCGTTAAAAAATATGGAGCGCGAGCCGTGGGCGTCTTTATGGCTGCCATATGTGGCGTTTTGCCATTGCGCACACCCCTACGGAGTGTGTGCATTTTGACTCATTGGCGGCGCAGACTGATTATGGCCGGCTTCAAAGATTTCTTTTCAAGCCTCGTTTTCTCTAACTTTCCTATTATCAGTATAATAATAAGCCATATCACGGCTTTTAGTTTTTATTAACCCCTTCTTTTGCGATATTTCAGGCGTAAAAGAAAACAACCGACCGAAAAATGGTTTAACTTTGTCATTCAAGATATAAGGTATAATGCAAAGTCTATATGACAAAATAGAGCTTTTGTTGCACCAAGGCGACATCACCGCAGCTCTTCGTCTTTCCGACGAGGCTTTGGGTCAGACACCCGACGCCAAGTTGTATTTCCTCCAAGGCAAGGCCTATATGAAATCCGGCCGTCCCGGCGAGGCGATGAGTGCGTTCATGAAGTCGCGGCAGCTTGACCCCGACGGTCCGGCCGCCGAGACCTATGCCTTGGCCGGCGACATCATGAGCTTCTATCATAAAGACCTCTACAATCCTTAATCTCGCCAACCTGTCCAATCTTATATATATTTATATGAGTAAGATCAAAGGAGCCATCGTGGTGGACGAAGCACGCTGCAAGGGATGCAACCTTTGCGTAGTGGCTTGCCCCACCCACACTCTGGCGCTCACCACCAACGAAGTCAATCACAAGGGCTACCCCTTCAGCCGCGACGTGGCCGGAGCCTGTATCGGCTGTGCCTCGTGTGCCATAGTCTGTCCCGACGCCTGCATCACCGTCTACAAGACAAAGATTGACTGAGCCCAGCCAGTCATCAGGCCGTTCCAACAAATTGATTTCTACCCATTTCATAGTTTGACAACAATGGATAAACAAGAAATATTGCTTCTCAAAGGCAACGAAGCCATCGCACACGCCGCCATACGTTGCGGATGCGACGGCTATTTCGGCTATCCCATCACGCCGCAAAGCGAAGTGTTGGAGACGCTGGCCGAACTCAAACCCTGGGAGACCACAGGCATGATTGTGGTGCAGGCTGAGAGCGAAGTGGCCTCCATCAATATGCTCTATGGCGGCGGTGGCACAGGCAAACGCGTCATGACGTCGTCGTCGAGCGTGGGCATCGCCCTTATGCAGGAAGGCATCAGCTATATGGCCGGTGCCGAGGTGCCGGGGCTGATTGTCAACGTGCAGCGCGGCGGTCCCGGTCTGGGCACCATTCAGCCCTCGCAGAGCGACTACAACCAGGCCACCCGTGGCGGCGGCAACGGCGACTATGAAGTCATCGTGCTGGCCCCGGCCTCGGTGCAAGAGATGGCCGATTTCGTCGACGAGGGCTTCCGTCTGGCTTTCAAATACCGCACGCCGGTGATGATGCTCTCCGACGGCGTCATTGGCCAGATGATGGAAAAAGTCATCCTCCCGCCATTCAAGCCACGCCGCACCGAGGAAGAAATCATCGCCGAGTGCCCCTGGGCCTCCATCGGACACCGCGACAAGGCCAAGCCCGTCAACGTCATCACCTCGCTCGAGCTCGACCCCGCCGAGATGGAAAAGAAAAACCACCATCTGCAGGCCAAGTACGCCGAAATCAAGAAAAACGAGGTGAAATATGAAATGCACGACTGCGAAGACGCCGATTACATCTTCGTGGCCTTCGGTTCGGCCGCGCGCATTTCGCAGAAAGCCATGGAGATTGCCCGCGGACAAGGCCTCAAAGTGGGCCTCTTCCGCCCCATCACCCTCTGGCCCTTCCCCACAGAAGCCCTCGCCGCCCTCTCACACAAGGTCAAAGGCTTCCTCACCGTCGAAATCAACGCCGGACAGATGGTCTACGACGTGCGCTCGGCCGTCGAGGGCCGTTGTCCCGTCCGCCACTTCGGCCGTCTGGGTGGCATCGTGCCCGACCCCGACGAAATCGTGGCTCAACTCAAGAATTTCTGACCTCACAGCCACCACAAGCTTATGAACTCAGAAGAAAACGACATACTCGAGCGCCTCAAACATCCCGAACGCGAAGCTGAAAGGGCCGAGCGCGACAAACTGTTCCTGTTGCGCAACGTGCTCAACACCGTCTTCATCCTCATGGCCCTCGTGGCTATGATTGGCATCGCTTTCTCGTGGTACACGCATAACGATGTCACCTGGTGCTACATCCTCGGCCTTTGTGCCGTCTTCGTCAAAATGGTTGAGGCGATGTTCCGCATGCCTCATATGCTCAAGAAAACCAGTCGGCGCCGCCGCTGAAGCACCTCCTCAAAAAACAAAATTGAACCTCCTCTACTATGAGCGAAAAAGTCAATATCGAAAACGAAACCGTCGGACGCGAAGCTATCATACGCCCCGAAAACCTCGTGTATGCCAAGCCCGAACTGCTCAACGACGTGCATATGCACTATTGTCCGGGTTGCTCACACGGCGTGGTGCATAAACTCATTGCCGAAGTCATCGACGAGATGGGCATGGCCGACAAGGCCATAGGCATCAGCCCCGTCGGCTGCGGCGTCTTTGCCTATCGCTATATCGACATCGACTGGCAAGAGGCAGCCCACGGCCGCGCTCCTGCTTTGGCCTGTGCCTGCAAACGCCTCTGGCCCGACCGCCTCGTCTTTACCTATCAGGGCGACGGCGACTTGGCCTGCATCGGTACCGCAGAGACCATCCACTCCCTCAACCGCGGCGACAACATCACCATCATCTTCATCAACAATGCCATCTACGGCATGACCGGAGGCCAGATGGCGCCCACCACCCTTATGGGCATGAAGACCTCCACCTGTCCCTATGGACGCGAAGCCGCCATCCACGGCTACCCCGTCAAGATGACCGAAATCGCCGCCCAATTGGAAGGCACCGCCTACGTCACCCGCCAGAGCGTGCACACCGTCGCCGCCATCCGCAAAGCAAAAAAAGCCATTCGCCACGCCTTTGAAAACTCTATGGCAGGCCTGGGTTCCAACCTCGTTGAGATTGTCTCCACCTGTTCGTCGGGCTGGAAAATGACACCCGCCAAGGCCAACGAATGGATGGCCGAACACATGTTCCCCTTCTATCCTATAGGCGACCTCAAAGACATCCAGAGCCGCTGAGACGGCCAAGCGTTTCTCACCACACACAGATTAACGACACGACATGAAACAAGAAATAATCATCTCAGGCTTCGGCGGTCAAGGCGTTCTCTCCATGGGAAAAATCCTGGCCTATGCCGGACTGATGGAAGGCAAGGAAGTCACCTGGATGCCGGCCTACGGTCCTGAACAGCGCGGCGGAACGGCCAATGTCACCGTCATCGTGAGCGACGACCCCATTTCGTCGCCCATCCTCAGCAGCTACGACACCGCCATCGTGCTCAACCAGCCTTCGCTCGATAAGTTCACACCCAAAGTCAAGCCCGGAGGCGACATCATCTACGACAGTTTCGGCATTATGGAACGGCCCACGAGAGACGACGTGACGGCCTGGCACATCAACGCTATGGAAACGGCGGCCGAACTCAAGATGATCAAGTGTTTCAATATGTTCGTCCTAGGCGGTCTCCTTAAGATACACCCCATCGTGTCGCTCGAAAGCGTCATGAAAGCCTTGGCCAAAACCCTGCCCGAAAGACACCACAAACTCTTGCCTATGAACGAGCAGGCCATCATCAAAGGCATGGAAATCATCGCTAAAGACTAACCCCATCATCTAATTCCACAATATTATGGCAAACCGCAAACAACTCAAGAAATCCATAGCCGTCGTCACCGGCGAACTCTTCGCCGACTGTGTAGCCCTCAGCATGTGTGCCGACACCGACAACGCCAAACTCGAGTCGCTCATGCAGGAAATCATCACCCTGCACGACGAGTATGTCAACCGGCTCAGCCACGTCGAGAAAGGCAACGAACGCAACTTCTTCAAGCAGTTGCGCAAGGAGTTTACCGACAAGGCCAACACCCTCAGCGAGCAAATCGTCAAAGCATAATCTGGCCACACGCAGCCCTAATGCTACGCGCTTTTTGTCACAGACTCTTCTTCAAGACACTGGGCTGGAAAGAAGAAGTCACCGTCCCGCGACACGACAAATGCATCATATGTGTCGCTCCACACACGAGCAACTGGGACTTCATAATGGCGGAAATCTATTATTACGCCATAGGACGTCGTGCAGGTTTCCTGATGAAAAAAGAATGGTTCTTCTGGCCACTCGGACTCTTGTTCAAACGTCTGGGAGGCGTTCCTGTGACGCGCAACCGCCGCACGAGCCTCACCGACCAGCTGGCCGAGAAAGCCAAAAGCGCCGAGCGCTTCGAACTCGCCGTCACGCCTGAAGGCACACGCTCTCTGACCACACAATGGAAGCGCGGGTTTTATTTCATCGCCCTCAAGGCCGAACTGCCCATTATGCTTTTCGCCATCGATTATAAGACCAAGACCATTTTCTGCAAGAAAACGATTACGCCATCGGGCGACGTTGAAGCCGACATGCGGGTGATCATGGACTATTATAAGGACTTTCACGGCAAACACCCGGAGAAGTTTGCCGTCGAACCTTTGAGCGATGCCGCAAACCAAGCCAAGTCATGAAACGCTTACTGCTCATATTACTTCTCACAGGGCCTGCATTTGCGGGCTTTGTTTTTTCACAGGCCCCGACGCCGCAACAAAAGGCTCGCGAGGCCGTCACGGCTTTCTTCGACCGTTACCAGCGTGCCGGCTACCGGCCCTCAACGCCGATGAAGGCCGACAGCGTGCGCATCGACGAGACCGAGCGCACGCTCACCGTATTTGTCAACGAAGCCTTTGCCTCGCAGCCCTTTACGCCTCAGTCGGTGGCCGCGCTACACCGTACACTCTCGCAAACCCTCCCCACACCCTTCAACGTCTATCGCCTCAGCATCAAAGACAAAGCCGGCCGAGAGATGGACGAACTTATTCCCAACGCCTTGCGTGAGGACGACGCCGACCTCACACGCATCTGGGGCCGTCACGCCTATACCGGCAACCCTTGGCTAGTCAATCTGTCGCGACCCTATAAGGTGACGCATGGTCTGCAAGGCAAGCACCTTATGGTCAATGCCAGCCACGGCCGCGTCTATCGCGACGGCATCTGGCGATGGCAAAGGCCCTATTTGTTCTGCACCACCGAAGATCTTTTCACCCGCTCTTTCGTCTTCCCCTATCTCATTCCGATGCTCGAGAATGCCGGTGCCGTCGTCGTGACAGCCCGCGAGCGTGACTCCCAAACCGCCGAGGCCGTCGTCGACAATGATGCGCCGGGACGGGGAGGCACCTACTCCGAAATCAATCAGACGGAATACGTCTGGCAAACCACTCCCGACTCTGTGGGCTTTGCCCCGGCCGGCCTGCTTGCCGACTCGGTCATGCCCTTTCGTTTGGGCACCTCGCGTCAGGTAGCCACCTCTTCACGCCGCTCGCGTCTGGCCTCAGTCTCCTGGACACCGGCACTGCCGCGAGCCGGACGCTATGCCGTCTACGTGAGTTACGTCTCGCGCCCCAACAGTGTGAGCGATGCCCGCTACACCGTCTATCACCGCGGTGGCCGCACGCAGTTCCGCGTCAACCAACAGATGGGCGGAGGCACTTGGGTCTATCTCGGCACCTTCGATTTCGAGGCCGGCGAAACGACTCAGGGGCGCGTCGTTCTCACCAACCAGAGCGACTATCGCGGTGTGGTCACCGCCGACGGTGTGCGTTTTGGCGGCGGAGTGGGGCAGACTCCGCGAGGAGAGATGGGCACAAGCGGACTGCCCAGACAGCTCGAAGCCGCCCGCTATCACGCTCAATGGAGCGGTTTGCCCGACTCCTTATATAATAAAGACAAGGGGCTGAACGACTACAACGACGACATCCGAAGCCGTGGCTATATGCTCAACTATTTGGGCGGCGGCAGCAGTTATATGCCGGGGCTGCCGGGATTGGGCGTGCCCCTCGAGGCCGCCTTGGCCCTCCACAGTGATGCCGGCGTGACGGCCGACCAATCCGTCTACGGGTCGCTGGCCATATGTACCTCCGTCGACGGTCTGGGCCAAACGACATTCCCCACAGGTGTGTCGCGGCGGGCCTCGGCCGACCTCGCCTCGCTCATACTCTCAGGCGTGGTCGACGATATGTCGCGCACGTTCCACACCAATTGGACGCGCCGCGAGATGTGGGACCGCAACTATGGCGAGACGCGCATCCCCGACGTGCCTTCGGCCATTTTCGAGATGCTATCACACCAGAATTTCACCGATATGACCTATGGCCACGACCCGCATTTCAAGTTTGCCTTGTCGCGGGCCATCTACAAGGCCATGCTGCATTTTGTCTGCTATCAGCACGGCGTGAAAGACTATGAGGTGCAACCGTTGCCTGTTGAGGCTTTTGCCGCAAGGCTCACACCCGAGGGAGAAGTCTGCCTCACCTGGCGGGCCGTCGCGGACACACTGTGCGACAATGCCCGTCCCACGGGCTACGTCGTCTATACCAAAGTGGGCGATGAGGGCTTCGACAACGGCCGTTATGTGAGCGGCCAGGACTGTTCGCTCACGCTGCCCGTGAGTGCCGGCCTGCCATATAGTTTCAAGGTGACCGCCGTCAACCGTGGCGGAGAGAGTTTCCCGTCGGAGGTGCTCAGCGTCTACCGTTCCGCCGATGCCTCTGCGCCCACCGTCTTAATCGTCAATGGCTTTGAGCGCCTAAGCGGTCCGGCCCGTGTGATTAGCCCCGACAGCCTTGGCTTTGATCTCGATGCCGACATCGGCGTGGCCAGAGACTACAGTCTGGCTTTTGCCGGCCGCCAGACCAATTTCGACCGTTCGGCCATGGGACTTGAAGGCCCCGGCGGACTGGGTTATTGCGGCAACGAACTGGTCGGGGTGAAGGTGATGGGCAACACGATGGATTTCTCCGTGACCCACGGCAGTGCCATTGCTGCCTCGGGCCGCTACAACTACGTGTCGTGTAGCCGCCAAGCCTTTGTGGAGGGACAACTTCGCCTTTCAGACTATGCCGTCATAGACCTCATCTGCGGTTTGCAGCGACATGCGCCACAAGACTTCAAGACCTATAAGATTTTTGATGCGCCCATGCGCTGCAGACTCAAAGACTATCTGGCCTCAGACGGCGCCTTGATGGTCAGTGGCAGTTACATCGGCACCGACCTTGAGTCTGCCGAGGAGCGAGACTTTGCCCGCCAATGCCTCAGCTACCTCCCGGCCGGTACGGCCCGCCAAGATTCCACCGACTATGTGCGGGGGCTGAACATCTCTCTGCCCATCCAGCGTGCCGTGGGGGGTGAGCGTTATGCCGTACAGGCACCCGATGCCATCGTGCCGGCCGACCCGTCAGCCTTCACAGCCTTTGCTTATGGCGGCGGACAGGGTGCCGGCATCGCCTCAAGCCGCCGAGGTGCGCGGGTCATAGCGATGGGCTTTCCCTTTGAGTCTATCACCGACGCCCATGTGCGCGAACAGGCTATGCAGGCCATTCTCACCTTCCTCACCACGCCGTCCACAAGCGACAAATAGCCTCTTTTCTGCACTTTCCCTTGTCAAAAAGCCATTATTCCTTAATAAATCCATACTTTTGAGGGGAAAACAACTTCAACCCTTTTGCTGCTGCGTCTGAATGCCGTCAGGTAGCGGCCGTTTTACATTTGGAATAGTCCTCAACCATAAAATTGTCTCTTTAATGAAAAAACGCTACTCCGCCATATTTCTTGCGGCGTTCTGCCTCTCTATGCCGCAGGCCTTGATGGCACAAACCGACTCTCAAGGCAAGATTGACGTATTTGCCCAAGCCTTGATCAAACAGGCAAAAGCCTCACAGACCAACAGCGCCACAAGACGCACGTACGACACCACCGTCCGCTTCCTGCTCAGAGCCACCGACACCGAAGCCGTTGCTCAGACCGTCGAGGCTTTGGGCGGCGCAGCCACCACTGTCGCCGACCAAATGCTCTCTGTCAGCGTACCGGCTTCAGGTGTGCAGCAACTGGCCGCGATGGACGAGGTGGTTCGCATCTACGGCCCTAAAAAGTCGCGTCTGCGCAATGATGTCTCGAAAGTGTCGACCGGCGTGTCGCAAATCCATGCCGGCGCCGGCCTCGACTCGCCCTATAAGGGAGACGGTGTGCTCATAGGCATTGTCGACGTGGGCTTCCAATACAACCATCCGGCCTTCAAGGACGCCAATGGCACCACCCGTATCGCCAAAATCTGGCGCCAATATGTAAAGAACGAACAGCCTACCTCCAACATCACGCTCACTCACGACGGTCTCGCCGAGAGTCACGGCACCCACGTGGCCGGTATTGCGGCCGGCAGTGAGATTACCGTACGCTCCGGCCTCACTTCTGCCAATCTCGCCGGTATGGCTCCAGAGTCTAAATTGCTTCTGGCCACGACCGATATGAGCCACCAGGGCATTATGGATTGCCTGGCCTGGCTCAAACAAGAGGCACAAAACCGCCGACAACCCATGGCCATCAACCTCAGCCTTGGCACGTATGACCATCCATGCAACAGCAACTCCGAGAGCGTGACCCCATACGACGCTTATGCCGGAAAAGGTCTGGTGACCTGTGCGGCCATGGGCAATGAAAATGGCGACGAACTCCATGCCAAGGTGCAACTCGATAACGTAGGCGATGAAGGATATATTGTATTGACTCCCAATTATGACGAAGATAATTATATCTGCGGCGCAGCTGGACAGACAGACGGCGTGCAACGTTTCAGATATGTGCCGGGTGTTTACAACAAATCGACAAAAACTTTTACGGCATTCACCGACGACTTCCTGAACAATGCCGAAAGCTTCTATTGGGCCAGTTACATTGACCAAGGCAGTCGTCAGCATTGTTTCGCTTATTTCATCCCCGACTTTAGTGCTTTTGCCACTGAACTGGGCGTGTCCACCTATTATACCCGCCCTGCCATCAAGTTGGTGGCCACAAAGGCCAGTACCACCATCCATGCCTGGAGCGAGTACAATTATTACTACACCGACGACGGCTTTAGTGTATCGCCCGACGACGACTACATCTGTTGTGACGTCGCTGCAGCCTCGCGCGTCATCGGTGTGGGGGCATATGACAACAAGAGTTCTTATAAGTCCCTCGCCGGCTACAGCCAAAGTGACAGGTCGTCCACACCGGGCGGGCTGAGTTATTTCAGCAGCCGCGGTCCGCTCTTGGGTGGCTACATCTACAAGCCTACGGTGCTGACGCCGGGCTTGGGCGTTTGTTCGGCGGTCAACGACAAAGAATATTCTTATAGCGACACAGATGTATGTTATGCCATTGACAGCAATCGCAAAACCGTGACCTATGCCAATGCGGCTGCCGCCAAAGAACATTTCCTCTACGGTATGATGTCGGGCACGTCTATGGCCTCGCCGGCAGCCACCGGTATCATCGCGCTTTGGCTTCAGGCCAATCCCGAACTCACGCCCGAAGACGTCACCGAGATTATCAAACAGACCGCCAAGCACGATGACCTCGTGACAGGCACTCAGGGCGAATACCAGGTCGGTACGGGATATGGCAAGATGGATGCTTATGAAGGATTGAAGAAGGCTCTGCAGATGGCCGAAGATACGGGTGTGGAGCAGACCCTCGAAGCCGACAGGCCCGTGACGCTTGAGAAGACTGCCGACGCCTGGCGTGTGCTCTTCAACATCACCGTGCCCCAGGCCCGAGTGAGTGTGTCGACTCTCGGCGGTGCCGTGGTGAAGACCGTCGACTTCGGCGCGCAGACCCGTGGCAGTGAGCAGACCGTCGACCTCGGCGGCCTCCAGACCGGCGTCTACGTCGTGACCATCTCCACTCCGCAAGCCGCCGTGTCGCGCAAGTTTGTGAAGTGAGCGAAACAAACGAAATGATTTTACGAATAGTTCTGGGCGGTCCCGGCCATAGTGGCGGGGCCGCCCGGAATGTTTTTCTGCGCGTGCCGACAAGGCGGCAACAGTGGCTTGTATTTGAAAACCTGTTGTGAAGTTGCAGCGTATAAGCAAGCCCGTACGTTGATTTAATCCTATCATTTTCAGATTGTCCCGTCGCCTACACCTTGCCGTCTCGCCCAGAGTTGAAGCCCCGGAATTGTATGTTGCAACAATGTGAGTGCCGATGTCACGAGACCTGAATAATGGGCTTATGTCTCAGCCGCCAAATAACCAGGAAACTGGACATTCTGCCTTGTCGGGGCGCGTTTTTTGTGTCGTTCCAACATTATTTGCCAAGTTTTTCATACTTTTGTCGACTCAATCCTGACAATCTTCGTGCATTGTAAACCATTTCACACACAAAAATGAATATGAAGAAAATCACCACTTCCCTTCTTGCAATCATATTGGCTGCTGCGCCGCTGTTGGGCCATGCGCAAAACGCGATGGACAAGCTTGACGCCGAAGCCATATTGGCCATAAAACAGACCAAGGCCTCACTCACCAGCCACCTGGGCGGCAAGCAGGTCGCCACATCAACCGGTTTCATCGTCCACACAGACGACGCGGCGGCTGTGAGCACCGCTGTCGAGGCCATTGGCGGCAAGGCCAGGCTCATTTCAGACTCATACGTCACCGTCAGATTGCCGGCCGACCGCATTCTCGACATTGCCGCCCTGCCGAGTGTCAAGAAGGTGAAAGGCCCCAAGAAGGAGCGCGTGTTCAACAACGTGGCCAAAACCACAACCGGTGCCGACAAAGTGCACGCCGGCACCGGCCTCGACACACCCTTTAAGGGCAAAGGTGTGCTCGTGGGCGTGGTCGACCTTGGTTTCCAGTTCAACCATCCAGCCTTTACCGACGCCACGGGGCAGTCGCGCATCGTCAAAGCGTGGCGCCACAACATCGAAGACGAAGAGCCTACCGCAAACATCAATTTCGTGGACGATGAGGTCGATGGCAGTCACGGCACCCACGTGGCCGGAATTGCTGCCGGGCGTGAGGTGACTTATTCCAATATTTCAGGCACGATGAATGTGGGCGGTATGGCACCCGAGAGCCAACTCCTTTTGGCCACGACTGACGGCTATTCCAACATCACCATGGACTGCCTGGCATGGCTCAAACAAGAGGCCAAGGAGATGGGTCTGCCTCTTGTGGCCAATATCAGTATGGGCAGCTATTGGTACACCTGCCACAGTCGTTCGGAAGAACTGGCGCCCTATGAGTCTCTGCCCGGTCAGGGAGCCATCTATTGTGCGGCTATGGGCAACGAAAACGGTGACAGAATACACGTGATGGACACCCTGAAAAACGTGGGTGACTCCAAATACTTCGTAGTCAAGGTCAGCGATACACGCAACGCTATCGTGGGCGCCTGTGAAAACGAAGACAGTATGGCACACTATACTTTTGAGGCCGGTCTGATAAACAGCGAGACTCAGGAGTTCTATCCGTTCCCCGAGTCGTTGATGGACAACTACAACGGCATTTATTATGGTACTGGCATTGACGGCGGCAGTGGCCAGCAATTATATTTGTGTGTTGTCATGGGTATGGACAATGTCTTGACTTTGCTTGGTCTCGAAAGTTGGAAAAACAAATCGGCACTCGCTGTCAAGTTTACGGCTTTGACACCCAATGTCGTGGTCCACGGTTGGGACGAGAACGAAGTAATAGGCACCGTGGGAAGTTATGGCGTCAAACCGGACGACCGCTTTGTGTGCTGCAACTATGCCGCTGTGAGCAACTTCATCGGTGTGGGCTCGTATGACAACAAGGCAGTCTTCAAGAATATGGCTGGCAGCACAATGCGCAGCGCCGTCTCCACGCCGGGACAGCTCTCTTCTTTCAGTAGCCAAGGCCCCCTGATCGGTGGCAAGATGGATAAACCTACGGTTCTGGCCCCGGGCCTCTTGATGTGCTCGTCGTTCAACGGGCGCGTCTACGACTACACCTCAAACAGCACGGTCTTTGCCGCCGATGCCAACGGCCGTACAGTGAAATATGCCGCCGCCGAAAAGGGCAAGACCTGCTTCTATTACGGCATGATGTCGGGCACGTCTATGGCCTCACCGGCTGCCGCAGGCATCATTGCGCTCTGGCTGCAGGCCAATCCCGAACTCACGCCCGAAGACGTGGAGACGATAATCAAGCAGACTTCTGTCCACGACGACCTCGTGCCGGGCACTCAGGGCGAATACCAGGTCGGTATCGGCTACGGCAAGATTGACGCTTATGCCGGCATCAAGAAGGCACTGCAGATGGCCGAAGAAACGGGTGTGGAGCAGGCGCTCGAAGCCGACCGGCCCGTGACGCTTGAGAAGGCAGCCGACGCCTGGCGTGTGCTCTTCAACATCACTGTGCCGCAGGCCCGGGTGAGCGTGTCGACCCTCGGAGGTGCCGTCGTGAAGACCGTCGACTTCGGCCGGCAGTCCCGTGGCAGCGAGCAGACCGTCGACCTCGGCGGACTCCAGACCGGCGTCTACGTCGTGACCATCGCCACACCGCAAGCCGCCGTTTCGCGCAAGTTTGTGAAGTGAGCCAAACTGGCAAAATTATTGCAGCAATGGATTGGGGCGGTCCCGGCCATAGTGGCGGGCCGCCCAAAATCGTTTAAAGGCGCGAGCCGACAAGGCGGCAAGGCGCAGGGATGCGGTTGGGATGAATGTCTGTTTTCGCAACGTTTTCAAGGAGAAGGCAAAGCAGGAGGTTGATGATTGGGCCTGATTTTCAGTCTTCGGGGACGGGCCTCGACACTATTACAACAGCCCCTCCCAACGTCATTCTCCCGGTTTTGTCTTTTTCCCAACGGACTTTATGCCTTATATTTGGGTGAGTAAAAGGAGAGGGACCGCAGCGGCCGCTTCTCCTTTTGTTTTCTCTTTGTGATTGTGTTAACTTATGCTATAATAATGCTTTACGGGCCTTATGGCAGTTTTTTCTCGCATAAGGCCAGTGAATGCTGTCCCTATTCCCGTAAAAATTTTCCTTAATCCAACCTTTCGGATCAGACTTCAACTTGTTCCTGCGTGCCGTCCACGGCCTTCTGTCACTTTTCCCGGAAAAATTTTGTCACGAAGAGTGACCATTTTGTACAGTCCCGTTGCGGCGCCGTGGCGTCTGAAAATAAATATGTGGCAGAATGTGCCTCTATTGAGCGGGATTGGCTATATTTGAAGCGTTAATCCAAAAACCTACCCAAGACCTATGAAAACACAACAAATCATGACGGCTCTTGAAGCCCGTCACCCCGGCGAACACGAGTATCTGCAGGCCGTGCGTGAGGTGCTTCTTTCGATTGAGGACGTGTATAACGAGCACCCCGAGTTTGAGCGGGCCAAGCTGATTGAACGGCTGGTCGAGCCCGACCGTATCGTCACCTTCCGCGTGCCGTGGGTCGACGACCACGGTGAGGTCCACGTCAATCTGGGCTACCGCGTGCAGTTCAACAATGCCATCGGCCCATACAAGGGCGGCATTCGCTTCCACCCCTCAGTCAACCTGAGCATCCTGAAATTCCTCGGTTTTGAACAAACCTTCAAAAACGGGCTCACGACCCTGCCGATGGGTGGCGCCAAAGGCGGTTCGGACTTTGCTCCGCGCGGCCGCAGTGAAGGCGAAATCATGCGTTTCTGCCAGGCCTTTATGCTCGAACTCTGGCGCAACCTCGGCCCCGACCGGGACGTGCCCGCAGGCGACATCGGCGTGGGCGGACGCGAAGTGGGCTATATGTTTGGCATGTACAAAAAACTCTCGCGCGAGCACACAGGTACCTTCACCGGCAAAGGCCTTGAGTTTGGCGGCTCCATCCTACGTCCGGAAGCCACCGGCTATGGCGCCCTCTATTTCGTGCAGCAGATGCTCGCCGATATGGGGCAGAGCCTCAAGGGCAAGACCGTGGCCGTCTCGGGCTTCGGCAATGTGGCCTGGGGTGCCGTCAAGAAAGCCACGGAGCTCGGCGCGAAAGTGGTCACGCTCAGCGGTCCTGACGGCTATGTCTACGACCCCGACGGCGTGAGCGGCGACAAAATCGACTATATGCTTGAGCTGCGCCTCTCCGGCGAGGACATCGTGGCGCCCTACGCCGAGCGCTATCCTTCGGCCACGTTCCATGAGGGCCGCAAGCCTTGGGAGGTGAAGGCCGACATCGCTCTGCCTTGTGCCACACAGAATGAACTCGACGACGAAGACGCACGCCGTCTCATCGACAACGGCGTCACGCTCGTGGCCGAAGTGAGCAATATGGGCTGTACGGCTGAGGCCGTCGACCTCTTCGTGGCCACCAAGACGCCATTCGCTCCCGGCAAGGCCGTCAACTCGGGCGGAGTGGCCACCTCCGGACTGGAGATGACGCAAAATGCTATGCACATCTCGTGGTCGGCCGAGGAGGTGGACGAGCGGTTGCACAAGATCATGAGCGAAGTGCACGACCAATGTCTGCAATACGGTCGCGAAGCCGGCTATATCAACTACGTCAAAGGAGCCAACATTGCCGGCTTCATGAAAGTGGCCCGGGCCATGATGGCCCAGGGCATCGTCTGACGACATCCAATGAGCGGTCCGATAGGGCCGCTCATTGTTTCCCTGTCAAGCCGTCGGATTTTTCTCGACAGCCATCGCCTCGGTGTTGGGCCCGTTCCAAAATCCCCTGCATCTCTCCACAATGCTTCCCACCTTAGACTTCCTCACCTCACGCTTTGCGCATTTCAACCAGACAATGTTCGACGGCCGATTGCCCTTGCCGGCGTTTCGCATCGGCTATGCCCGACGGTCGCAAGGCTCGTTGAGCTATAAGTCTGTGAGGCATTTGGGCGTGAAACACAGAGTGGGCGACTTCACGCTCACGCTGAGCCGCAAGTTTGACTGCCCGGAAGAAGAATGGGAAGACACGCTCATACACGAAATGATACATCTGTACATCGCGGCAAACGGCATAGCCGACACGTCGACCCACGGCAAGGTTTTCTGGCAGATGATGCACGACATCAATGCCCGGCACGGCCGCCACATCACCGTGTCGAAGCGGCTCAGTGCCGAGGAGGCGGAGCGTGAGTCACTGAGTGTGCCGCGCTTTTTCTGCGTGGTGGAACTGGCCGATGGCCGCACGGCTCTCACCGTCGCCGCCAGGACGTGCATCAACAGCCTTTGGCGTGACATTCCCCGCGTTTACAAAACCGTCAGCATAGACTGGTACTGGTCTGCCGACGCTTATTTTTCGCGTTTCCCCGTGGCCCGTACGCCTCGGCTCTATGTGGTGAAGGCCGAAGAGCTGGCTCCGCGTCTTGCCAAGGCTGTCAGACTCACCCGAGACGGGAAGCGCATAGACTGAGCCTCTTTCCCTTTACACAAAAATCCCTGCACGACCGCCCGTAAAAGAGCCGGAGGTGCAGGGATCGTTTGTTGTAGGGACAGCGTGGCGGTTTATTCCTCCACAACCTCAAAGAGGTCCTTGCCTACGCCACAGAGCGGGCATACCCAGTCTTCGGGAATGTCTTCAAAGGCAGTTCCGGGAGCGATGCCGCTATCGGGATCGCCCACTTCGGGGTCGTAGACCCACTGGCATACGGTGCATACGTACTTTTTCATAAACTGTTGGTTTTTGAGGGTGAATAATGGACGTCTGGATTACTCGTTGACGTCGGGAAGTGTATTGTAGTCGCGGCTGTAACGCAACATTTGGGCGTCGTAAGCCTCGGTATAGTCCAGGGTCACGTCGGTGATGCGGCCCTTAGCGTCGCGCACGGCTTTGTAGACCGGATTGATGAAGCCTTTGTAGGGCGAAAGATGAAGTTTCTCGTAGCGCGTGAGCACTTCCTTGTGCAGCGTGGGGTCAATCTTTACGGCATAGTCTTCGACAAGGCGGCGGGCAGCGTCATAGTCGCCCTCGCTCTTGATGCGCTGTATCTCGGCCAGCAGTTGGCCGAAGAGATGGCGCAGTTTCTCGTAGTCGTTGATTTTGACATAGGTCTTGCCTTTCTTCTTGACCAGTTCCACCACCTTCTCGGCCCGTCCGTGTTCGTAGGCCCAGCGGGCAATGAGGGCGCGGTTGCGCATATGGGCTTCCTCGATGGTATTGCCCGGGTTGATGCGCACCAGCTGCGTCATCAGGCCGTTAAGCATATAGGTGTAGTATTGGCTCTTGTAGGCTTCGAGGTTGGGCGTCAGTCCGAGTTCCACAAGTTTGGGGTCGGCCACATAGTAGAGACCGAACAAGTCTGCGCGGGCCTCTTCGATGGTCGAGCCATAAGCTTTGAGCGTGTCAGGGTCGGTGCCGGGCAGGAGCTTGCCGCTGCCGTGTCCGAGACACTCGTGGAGGTCGGTGTGAAGGTCGTCGCAGGCATCGCCATAGGTGTCGATGATTTTGCGCGTAGCCTCGTCAATCACAAACTCGGCGTCCATACCGTTGCCGTGCGCCGCCTTGCTGTAGGCGTCGGTGAGGTTGCCGATGGTGACGCTTTTTGAACCGTGCTCTCTGCGTACCCAGTCGGAGTTGGGTAGGTTGATGCCGATCGCTGTTGAGGGATAGAGGTCGCCACCCAGAATGGCGGCGGTGATGACCTTAGCCGAGACACCCTTGACCTGCTCTTTTTTGAAACGGGCATCTACCGGCGAATGGTCTTCAAACCATTGCGCATTGGCAGAAAGCTTCTCGGTGCGTGCCGTGGCGGCGAGATTTTTGAAGTTGACTATGGCCTCCCACGACGCCTTCATGCCCAGCGGGTCGCCATAGCTTTCGGTGAAGCAGTTGTTGAAGTCCACGAGGCTTTCGGTGTCTTTGAGCCACTGGATGCTATAATCGTCGAAGGTGCGCAAGTCGCCCGTGCGGTAGAACTCTACGAGCAGGTCGATGACTTTCTGTTGCGCGGGCGTGTCGGCATAGGGGCGTGCGGCGAGGAGGTTTTCCACGATTTTCTCAATGGCACTGCCATAGAGTCCGCCTACGCGCCACACGCGCTCAGTGAGTTCGCCGTCGGCGTTTCTTACGAGCCGGCTGTTCATTCCCATCATCACGGGGCGCGGATCTAAGGGCGCTTTGCGCTCGGTGTAGAACTTTTCGGCCTCGGCCTGGGTGATGCCCGGTGCATAGTAGTTGCAGCCCGATGTCAACACGAGGTCTTCGCCGTCTTTCTGGTTCACGCGCATCGGCATTACGGCCGGGTCGAACATCACCGGGATGAGTTCGTCGCACAAGTCATCCACCGTCTGTCCGGCAGGGAGATGGAGCTTTTCGGGAGCAATCTGGCGGGCAGCCGCTTTCAGTTCGTCGGCCGTGAAAGGCGGCACAAACTTCTCGCATCCGTAGTGGTGGTGGATGCCAGAGGAGAACCATACACGCTTCAAGTAGGTGGACAGCCCGGCATAGAACTTGCCTTTGCGGTCGCCTTTATAGTCTGTGTAGATTGCCTCGAGCAACCGACGGATACGGAGGTTGTAGCGTCCGTTCTGGTCGAAAAGAATGTCGCGACCTTGCAGGGCGGCTTCTTGCAGGTAATAGATAAACGTCTTTTGCTTCAACGTGAGATTGTCAAAGCCCTCGACCTTGTAGCGCAGCATCTGGATGTCGGCAAAACGCTCGTCGGTATATTTGAAACCGTCGGTGGTTTGCGCAGTCACCTCGACGCTGCAGCCAAAAGCCGCGGCGGTGGCCATCATCATAGTCATCATTGTTTTTTTCATATGGTCTTTATTGTGGTTGATTGTCTCGGATTAGCGGATGTAGCGGTTGAACAGCCGTTCGTCGCCGATGGTCGTGGCCGGACCGTGTCCGGGATAGACCTTGACACTTTCTGGCAGGGTGGTCACCAGGCGCTGCAGGGCAGAGATAAGGCTCGCCTCGTCTCCGCCTGGCAAGTCGGTGCGGCCGATTTCTCTACAAAAGAGGCTGTCGCCGCTGAAAAGCACGTCTTCGGCTTCGCAGTAGAAGCAGACGCCGCCAGGTGTGTGTCCCGGAGTGGCTATGACGCGCAGGCTGTGGTTGCCGAAACGGAGGGTGTCGCCGTCGTTGAACGGCGTGGCAGCTGCGGGCAGCGACAAGGGAAAGTCGCGGTGCAGTAAGGCTCGCATCTGTTCGGCGGCGGCTGCGTAGGTGGTCTGTTCGGCGGCCGAGAGCTCGGGCGAAAGACCATACGTGTCGGCACAATATTGTGCGCCAAACACATGGTCAAAGTGACCGTGCGTGCACAAGTGGCGCACAGGTTTGAGTGCTTTTGCGGCGATGTAGTCGCTGATGCGCGTTTTGTCTTCGGGGAAGAAGGCGCCGCAGTCTATAATCACGGCCTCGCAGCTCTCATCGCTGACGACATAGCAATTCTCTTCGATGAAATTGCAAGTAAAGGTTTGGATTTCAATCATAGGATAAAAAACATTGTCTTAGTGGCAGCGCCTCACATCGCCACGAAAGCCACCTTTTTGGTTTTGAAAAAATCGCCTTCGAAATAGGTGGAGAGTTCCCATTGCTCACTGACGCGCTTGAAGGGCTTGAGCTCGTGATGCAGGTCGCCGCCCTTGAGGCAGATGATACCATTGGGCAGGGCGTTGTGACTCTCGCGGCGGATGTTTTTCTTGACCAGGCGGGCCAGCTCAGACATCTCGGCCATGGCGCGAGAGACCACGAAGTCGTATTTGCCTTTTTCTTCAATCACGTTGCGGTGGATGGCTGTGACGTTCTCAAGGCCTATGGCTTCGGCCACTGCGGCTGCCACTTTCACCTTCTTGCCAATGCTGTCCATAAGAGTGAAATGGCTTTCGGGGAACATAATGGCCAAGGGTATGCCAGGGAAACCGCCGCCTGTGCCGAGGTCGAGCACTTCGGTGCCGGGACGAAAACGGATGACCTTGGCAATGCCGAGCGAGTGGAGTACGTGGTGGGGATAGAGATTGTCTATGTCTTTGCGCGAGATTACGTTGATTTTCGCGTTCCAGTCGTGATAGAGTTCGTCGAGTGCGGCAAACTGTTGGCGCTGCTTGTCGGAGAGGTCTTTGAAATAGTCGTAGACCAGTTGGACCGTAGTGTCAGTAGTCATATAATATATATAGGAGTGTTCGGGTTGGGGAGAAGACGTCAGTGGAGGGTGAAGGTGTCGGCGTCGGCCAAGACCGGAAATTTCTGTCTGAAATGCCGCAGCCGCTCCGTATCGAGCGTGACGGTGGCAGCCTGAACGTCGGCGTCGAAAGCGGCGAGGGGTTTGCCGTAAGCGTCTATGAGCATCGACCCTCCGGCATAGTGGCAGGCGGGGTCGTTGCCTGTGCGGTTGACGCCGCAGACGAAACATTGGTTTTCTATGGCTCGCGCTCTGAGCAGGGTTTGCCAGGCCGCTTGACGGCTTTCGGGCCAGTTGGCCACATAGACCACGAGGTCGTAGGCCGCTGCAAAGTTGCGAGAAAATACGGGAAAACGCAAATCATAGCACGTCAAAATCAACACCTTGAGGCCGCCAATCTCCACGATGGTACGCTCTGAACCGGCTTGATAGCGGGCCTTTTCGCCGCCATAGCCGAAAAGATGGCGTTTGTCATAGACGGCCGTGACGGCGCCTCGGCCGACCACAAAAAGCCGGTTTGTGGCCCGGCTGTCGCCTTTTCCCATCCACGGCAGACTGCCCATGATGGTCAGCCCATGGCTTGCAGAGAAGGCTTTCATCCACGCCAAAGCCTGTTCGGCCTCGCTAAAGGTCTCTGCCGTAGGGTCCATGCAAAAGCCCGTGGCCCACATTTCGGGCAATACATAGAGGTCGGCCTCGGGGGCCTGGTGGATGAGGCTCTCGGCGGCGGCGATGTTGGCCGTGGCGTCTTGCCAAACGATATCGGTCTGAAGGAGGCATATTTTCATAAGGCAGAAAAGTTACGGGGCTATGTCCAGGAGCAGGTAGGTGCGGTCGTCGAAAGACACGTTGCCGGCTGTGAGTCCCTTGGTCGCCGGATGGCGGTCGATGCAGAGCGGATCGGCCAGGAGGCAGTCTTTGAGATAAGCCTCGGTCTCTGTGAGCGAGTCGAAGAGAAGCGGATAGCCGTCGGAGGCCAATATGAGTCTGTCGGCCGCGCCTACGGGAATGACCGGTATGGTGGTTTCGTCGACTGTCTGTCCGTCGAGCACGGTGTAGCGGAAGGGGTTGCAGACATCCGCGATGTTCTGGAAATTGGTCTGTGTGCGCAGGACGTCGTAAATAAAAGCCCGTCCGCGGTCGTCTTGTCTGAGACTGGCGACTGTGTGTCCTGCCGCCAACCAATAGTGAAGCACATCCGCGCGGATTTGAGCGAGTATGTCGTCGATGGCCTTATTGTTGGTATGGGTGAGGCCGCCGAAACGACATTGGCAGTCGCCTATCATCCACACCTCGCGGCGGCAGACGCTGTAGACCACGGCCGAGCAGGTGGGGCGCAAGGCGGCCTCTTCGTCAGCCCCCTCGGGCCACAATGCTCTGAGTGCCGCTGAGGCCTGGCCCACCAGATCGTGGAGTGTGGCCGATGGCGACAGCGTCTTGATTATCCCGCACACCGTCTCCATGGCCAGCCGTCCGCCGCTCTTTGAAGGCTTTGACGTAGCCGCCATAGCGCCGGACAGAGCAGCTTTTGAGGTGGAACCGTCCACCACGGCGGCGAAATGGGGCGTCGAGACGTAGCCGTCTTCGCAGCGGTCGGCCGCGGCGGTTTTGCCTTGTATGAACGAAGAGAGAATATGCATAGGTGGGGTGTGGCTCAGCTTTTCCGCCCACGACGGGGTTGGCGCTTGGTGTCTTGGGGGCGTCGACCGGCCGGCGCTGGGCGGCGGTTGGTGCCAAACAGGTGGTCGATGAGGTCGGGCCGGCCTATCTGCCTGAGGCGTTGGATAATTTTCTGCCGCTCTTCGGGCTTGTACCAGAAAAAATACATGCGCTGCCGCTGTTTCTCCTCGGGTGTCTTGGCCGAGAACACCGGTTGCAGCGTGTAGGGATGGTATCCGCTGTACCACGTCTCAGTGGCCACGGTCATGGGGGTGGGGGTGAAGTCTTGCACCTGCTCAAGCTGGAAGTCCAGCGCCTTGGTCTCTACGGCCAGTATGGCCATGTCTTCTTCGGTGCAGCCGGGATGAGACGAGATGAAATAGGGAATGATCTGCTGCTTGAGTCCGGCGCGGCGGCAGGTGCGGTCGAAGATGTCTTTGAACGTGTGGAAGAGGCTGAACGACGGTTTGCGCATAATGTCGAGCACGCGTTGGGAGGTGTGCTCAGGGGCCACCTTCAAGCGGCCCGACACGTGGTGTTCGATGAGTTCGCGCGTGTAGTCGGCTGCCGCCTTGCGCAGGGTCGGGTCTGCGTATTCGTGGAGCAGGAGGTCATATCTCACGCCGCTGCCGATAAACGTCTTTTTGATGCCCGGCAGGGCGTCGACGGCCCGATAGAGTGCCAGGAGCGGCCGGTGGTCGGCGTTGAGGTTCTTACACACCGACGGCGCTATGCATGAGGGTCGGCGGCACTGCTCACACAGACTGCGGTCTTTGCCGGCCATGCCATACATATTGGCCGAGGGCCCGCCGAGGTCTGAGAGATAGCCCTTGAAGTCGGGCATATGCGTGACAGCGCGTACCTCTTTGAGAATGCTTTCCGGCGAGCGGCTCATGATGAATTTGCCCTGATGGGCCGAGATGGTGCAGAAGGCACAGCCGCCGAAACAGCCGCGATGGATGTTGACGGAGTGTTTGATCATCTCGTAGGCCGGTATGCGTTTGCCCTTGTATTTGGGGTGGGGCAGCCGGGTGTAGGGAAAGTCGAACGAGCGGTCAATCTGTGCCGTCGTCATAGGCGGGAAGGGGGGATTGACCACGGCGATGCGGTCGCCCACGCCTTGAAGCAGGCGCTGTGGGTGCAGGCGATTGCTCTCGGTCTCTATGTGCTTGAAGTTTTCGGCATATTTACGTCGGTCGGCAAGGCACTCTTCGTGGGAGTGAAGGATAATGTCGGCCCGGGTGATGCCGCCATGAATGTCGGCCGGGCTTTCGAGTGTCACCGTCTGGCGTACGGGATGCCGGCGGAGCAGGGTGGCGAAGAGTCCGGCCGTACAGGCTGTCTCCGGCCTCCGTGCCAGTTCGTCGGCCACCAGATGGCAGAGGTCGGCCACGGGCAGTTCGCCCATGCCATATACGATTGCGTCGGCGCCGCTCTCTGCGAGGATGCACGGGCGCAGGCGATTTTGGATATAGTCGTAGTGAGTGAGCCGTCGCAGTGAGGCTTCGATGCCGCCCGCCACCACCGGCACGTCGGGATATAGCCGCTTGAGAATTTGCGCATAGACGATGGTGGGATATTCCGGGCGCATGTCGTGTCGTCCGTCAGGCGAATAGGCATCTTCAGAGCGAAGGCGTCGGGCCGCTGTATATTTGTTGACCGTCGAGTCCATACATCCGGGCGCTATGGCGAAGAAGAGACGCGGCCGTCCCATTTTCGTGAAATCTCGGAAGTCGCCGTGCCAGTCGGGTTGTGGCACGATGCACACGCGGAAACCCTCGGCCTCGATGAGGCGTCCGATGACGGCGGCGCCAAAAGAGGGATGGTCTACATAGGCATCGGCCGAAAACAAAACCACGTCGGCTTCGTCCCATCCGCGCAGTTGCATCTCTTTGCGTGTGGTGGGCAGCCAGTCGGTCAGGCGTGGTGTGGGCGTGGACGTATGGGATGTGGTCATAGGCTTGAGGGTTGCGCTTGTAGTGATAAGCAAAATTAGTGATTTTGGCGTAGGTGGTGAAACGATTGGGCGGCGAATTGGGCTGTTTGAAAAGGCGGATTGTGTGTGACAAAAACAGTGCAGATTTTGCCGGGAAAGTTTTACGTCGTGGCTATGAGCGTAGCCGTCGCGGCCAGAATGGCTTCAGTGACGGCCGCAAGCCTTCTTCTCTCTCTTGCCATAAGGACACGAAAAACGGGGATAAGGACAGTTTTTCGTGTCCTTATCCCCGTAGATGGTGGATGTGGCCTGGAATTTGGCTTGTGGCTGCCTCCTTCGATTATCCTGCTTCAAAGATAAGTCCGAAACGCTTTCGGGAAAAAGACAAAGAGAGGCAGGCCAGACTGGGTCTGGATGAGGGTCGCTGCAATCAGTCGGCCTTTTGCGTGAGGGCAATCTGCGAGCTCACGCCGTTAGAGGTGAGCGTGAGGGTGGCCAGACGATCAGCGCCGGTGTGGTTGGCGTCGACGTGGAGTGCCACGCGGTGTTTGCCGGCATCGAAACGGCCGGCCTCAACCTGTGCCCAGTCGGCGCTGCTTGTGAGTGTGGCGCCGTCGGCATAGACGGTAAAGGTCACGGCTGTGTCGGCCTCTGTCGGGTCAATGTTGAGCGGGAAGGTGATGGCGGCCTCCTCGAGATTGTCCGGCTGCGTGTAGTTGGTGTTGACGGGAGCCGGCGAAATGATGTTGAGCCAGTAGTATTGGGCTACGGGCATGGCAATCTGTCCATAACCATTGACGGTGATATAAGCCCTGCGGGTCTTGCCTGTGTTGTTGGCAGGATATTGGAGGTGCAGCAGGGTGGAGTAGGTCTTGCCTGCCGGAATTTGTTCGCTGGTTTTGTCACACGTCAGCCAGTCGGCGCTCGACGTGAGCTGCCATGAGTCGCTGCTGATGACGCGGATGGTGTCGACGGTCTGGTCGGCATAGGCAATCATGCCGTTGGCCTTGATGGGATAGAACTGAAGCGTGTGGCGCTCAATGGTGTCGTCGTTGTCACACGCCGTGAAGGCCATCGTCGAGAGAAGTGCAACGGTTGCGAGAAAGAGATGTTTTTTCATTACTTGTGGTTTTGTATATAAGAGGGGTAATAAATGTGGGCACGGTGCGGTGGTCGCTTTCCCGGGTAAAACACGCAGGCTTAATACCACTCGATATTGGAACTGTAAGAACTGCGTTTGTCCCATTTGAGTGCGTCGGCCAGTTCGGAGGCGCGGGCGCGGAAGGTGAAGTTAAACGAAGAGTAGGGCCGCAACACCACCGAGCACGACATTTCGAAGCAGTGGAGGTCGCGCGAGACGGAGGCTGTGGTCATTGAGAGTTCGTGATAATTGAAGTCGTAGCCCGAAGAGAAGGTGATGTTCCATCCGTCGGCAATGCGCACGTAGCCCGAGAAGTTCATCGTCTGTGTGAACGAATAGGGATAGCGCATGCGGCGCACGTTGATTTGTTTGCTGCGGTCTTCGGCCATGGTGATGCCATACGAGACAGTGAACGACCAGGGGATGGAGAAACGCAGGTAGCCGTCTTCGTCGACCTGGGCCTTCTCGGCCTTTTTCGTGCTCTTCTTTGAGGCCTTCAGGTCGGGGTCTACGTTGGCGTCTTCGCCCGAGTCGTCGGCGTCGGTATCGGCGTCGGTATTGGTCGACGAACTCCGTTCACGCCGGGAGAACAGATTTTTAAGCGTCTCGTTGTTGAACGTGTAGGAGAGGTTTTGCGACATACCCCGGAAACGGCCGAAACGTCCGTAGCTCCATTCGGTGCGGTCGGAGGTGACGACACGTCCGTTCTTGTCGAAAGCATAGGCATAGGTGGCAAATACGGCCGACATCGAGAACGTGTACTTCTTGGACAACTTCAGTCGCAGACGGGTGCTCAGGTCGCTCCAAGGCCGCGTCTGTGCCGCCAGATTGTAAGAGAGCGTTCCGGAAAGTTCGTCGATGAGGCTGATTTTCCTTTCGCCCGTGCTGTCGCGGTCGCTCTTGACCTTCATCTCCAGGTTGTTGGACACAGACATAGAGATCATACCCTGTTTTTTGCTCGACGGATAGCCATAGAGGCTTCCGGCGTAGGGCGAATAGCTCACGGTGGTGACTTCGCCGTTGGCGTCGGTGCGCACATAGCTCTTGGTGTAGCCGTAGCGCGGCGCGGTGAAGTCGGGCGCATAACTGAACGAGACGCTCGGCTTGAAGACGTGGCGGATGGCTATGATCTTGTCGCCGAAGAGCTTGCGCAAGGGCTTGTAGAAGCCATAGAGCGTGGTGTTGGCCGAGATGCCGATGTTCCAGTCGTAGAGGTTGTAGAACCCGTATGTGGTGTCGCACACCTCCTGTTGCTTGTCGGTGTCCCACGAACGCATCACGCGGTGGGTGTACATCATGTCGCGGAAGGTGAACTGCGGCGAGACGTTGATGTACTTAAATATTTGGAATGTGGCGTCTATGGGGATGCGGTGTTGCATACCGTTGCGCCAGTCTTTGACAAGGTTGGACTTGAAGAGCTGGTCTTCTTTGGTGGTGATGCTGTTGGAAAGCTGGCCGGTGTATGACATGGAGATTTTCTCATACCACCGCTCCTTGCCCACCATGCGTTTGCGGCGGAAGGGATAGAAACGGGCCAACGACAGACTGAGATCCGGGAGGGTCACGGCGAGAGACGAGTCGCGCATGTTCTGCGTGAGGTTGGCCGAGCTTGAGATGGTGAGGCCGATGTCAGTGAAGGTGTGGGAAAAACTCACGGAGCTGGCACGCGTGCTCTGAGTGTAAGAGAGCGGGTTGTACATGCTCTCCAGATTAGACCGCTCATAGTTTTCGGAGGCAAAGTTCACACGGGCCGAGAAAGAGGTGTTTGGGCTCGCCTTTGAGTCTTTGGAGTGTGTCCATTGCACCTTGAGACTCTTGCTCACGGCATAGTCGGGCATGTTTTTCTCTCCCTCGACCGTGCGTAGGAACGAAATGTAGAAATTGCCGTTGTAACGATAGCGTTTGCGGTAGTTCATTTCGCCGCTCAGTCCCCAGGAACCTTTGGTGTAGATTTCACCAAGGGCCTTGAAGTCCATGTAATCGTTGAGGGCAAAGTAGTAGCCGCCCTCTCGCAGATAGAAGCCGCGGTTGGTCTCATCGCCGTAAGACGGCATGATGAAACCGCTGGAATATTTCTTGTTGATGGGGAAAAAGCCATAGGGGATGGCAAGCGGGAGAGGCACGTCGCACACCACGAGATGGGCCGGACCCGAGACTGTCTCCTTGCCCGGACGGAGTTTGGCGCGGGAAAGGGCGATGTAAAAGTGAGGGTGTTCGGCGTCGCAGGTGGTGTATTTGGCGTGTTCGAGATAGACGGTGCCGTCGGGCGTACGCTTGGAACGCTCACTCTGCATGAAGCCGTCGCCCTGCTGGGTGTAGACATTGGAGATATAGCCTTTTTTTGTCTTGAAATTAAAAGACATCTTCTCGCTCTTGTAGTTGTCGCTCCCCTGTGTATAGACAGGCGTCTCGGTGAGGTGCCCCAGTGTGTCGACGGCGCCTTGTGCGTGCACCAGTGTGCTGTCCATGTTCAACGAAATCTGAGCCGCTTCGAGCTGCATGTCGAGATAGTTCACCTTGGCCTGCCCATAGAGCATAGCCAGACCCGTCTCGGCGTCATAGACCAGTGAGTCGGCGCTCTCATAATCCACCGGTGCGTCAATGCCCGGCTTTTTCTTGCCTATGGTGTCGGTGGTGACAGAGTCGCGGCTGAGTGTATCTGTATGGACCTGGCGGCGACGAGGCGCTGAGTCGTTTTGAGCCTTCCCGGTCGGCACGAGCGTGGTGTCGGCCACACTGTCTGTCGCCACGGAGTCGGCCGTCAGTGTGCCCACGGCAGCGCCCCGGCGTCCCTGGGTGGCAGAGGCACCGATGCAGACCATAATGAGCAAGAAAGAGAGATATATGAAGAGTTTTCTCAAAACGTAGTAGCGCTATTATAGATACGGCTGCAAAATTACGCAAAAAAACACAAAGCACACTGAAAGCACCGGCCTTTAGTGACGCCGTCGGGCGCTTGTCGGGGGATTTTATCCGAAAATCCGGTGCCAGTCCTTGAAAATCTCAAGACCCTCAGGGCCGAATTTGCTGAGGCTTTTCAGTGTTTGTTCCACGTTGCGACGCTGCTCGGGATGGCTTTTTGAGAAAAATTTGTCGGCATAGCAGATCACCTTCTCCTCCATCGTTTGCGGCGTGTAGTCGCCCGGTGGCAGCGGCAGGTTCTGGCGGCGTATGGCCTCGGCGGTCAGACCGGTGCCCGTGTGGCGCTCACAGACGCGGGCCACAGCCTCGTCGCCCTCCGAGCGCATGATTTCGGCGCCGAGACGGCCGTGGAGCAGGTAGGGCGCATCGCCGTGGCAGTGTATGCCGGGCGCATCGGTCTGGAATATACCCAGGTCGTGGAGCATGGCTGCCCGTTCGATAAAAGCCTCGTCGAGATGAAGCTCGGGGTGACGACGAGCCACCTCGAGAGCCATGTCGGCCACCTGACGACTGTGCAAGATGAGCAGTCGCCGCAGCGCGTCGTCGGCGGGATAATATTTATAGATAATGTCTAAGGCAGAAAGCATAATTGAAGCGATGTGATGCGCAAAAATACAACATTTGCGGGCGACGGAAGGCAATCCAATAATTATTAACTACTTTTGCAACAATCTCCATCCATTCACACTCATAAATCAAACAAGCCTTATGCTTATCATCGGAATAGCCGGCGGAACGGGATCGGGCAAAACCACCGTCGTGGATAAAATCAGGGAGAGCCTCCCGGCAGGCGCTGTGGCCGTGTTGCCGCTCGACTCCTATTATAACGACCAGTCTGACATGCCGCTCGAGGAGCGCAAAAAGACCAACTTTGACCATCCCGACGCTTTTGACTGGCGATTGCTCGCCCATCAGTTGGCCGAACTCAGGGCCGGCCGGGCCATTGACCAACCCACCTACTCATATCTCACTTGTACCCGTCTGGACGAAACCGTCAGGGTGGAGCCGAGAGAGGTCATTATCGTTGAAGGCATTATGACACTTTATGACAAAGCGCTGAGAGAGCAGTTCAACCTCAAAATATTTGTTGACGAACTGCCCGACGAGAGACTTCTGCGTGTCATTGAGCGTGACATCGCCGAGCGCGGCCATCCGCTCGAGATGTTGATTACAAAATACCGCCAGGTGCTCAAACCGATGCACGACGAGTTTATCGAGCCCACCAAACTCTATGCCGACATCATCATTCCCAGGGGAGGCGACAACGTGAAAGCCATCGAGATGATGACTCAATATATCCGCTCGGCCTTAAATGCCATCAGGCAGTGAGGCCTTGAGGTCTTCACACCACGACGAGAGGGCTGAGCGCAACGCTTCGCGTTCGGCACGTTTCGCCGCGTTGGTGTTTTCAGGCAAAGGCAAGGTCAGGCTGCGCAAGGCTTTGACGGCATTGCCGTCGACATTGACATGTACGCGCTCTTTCGTATCAGCGAGGAGCGCGTCGCTTTTTTCGTTCCGATTGGTCGGCGTGGGACGGTCAAAGAGATTACCCATAGCATTCTCTGTGGCGCCGAGCGTGGTTTCAAACAAGATGTGAAACCGGTTGAAAACAGTGTAGCCTTCGCTGTAGAGCAATTGGAGCATGGCCTCCTTAGAGGGTTTCACGCCCATGAACTGTGGCAGGAGACGGCTCAAAGTGGTCAGGAGATATCTCACCTCATTGCCGGCGTTGCGGTGTAGGCTGTCGACCGGCGGCAACCAGCGGCTGAAAAAGCGCGAAAGGATTTCTTTTTCTGAAGAATGGGACATTGCTGTGTGAATGAAGAGGAGGGAAAAGGCAAAGCCGAGGCGTGGCTCGGGTCAATTTGACTGCAAACTTACGAATTTGTTTATGAAAAAGTGTGTAACTTCGCGTCTGCGTTTTCTGTAGGACGCGAGGGGCTGCAACAAGGCTCCATTTTCATACTATTATTTATATGTCATACAAATCACTATTCAATCACAGGGAGACCTTCACTTTCCGTCGTTTCTGCCGTCGGAGTTATGGCCTCTTTGCCTGCTTGGGCCGTGAGGTGCGGGTCGGTGTTTTGACGGTGGCGACGCTCGGCGTGGCCGCCCCTTGTCTGGCCACTGACTCTAAGCCCGTCTCTTTTGTAGAGGCTGGAGACGCTCTGGCAGCCGACTCTGCAGGCACCGAATTGGCCGAGGCGCTGGTCAGCGCCACACGCGCTCCCCTGGCAGCCGATGTGGCTGCACGCATGGTGACGACTCTGTCGCAGCGAGACCTCGAGGCGGCGGGTGTCACGAGTGTCAACGACTTGCTCAAACTGGCCGCGGGCGTAGATGTCCGTCAGCGCGGCGGTTTTGGTGTACAAACAGACATCAGCATCGATGGCGGAACCTTTGACCAAATATGTATTCTCGTCAACGGCATAGCCATCACCAATCCTCAAACAGGCCACAACGCGGCCGACTTCCCTCTCACTACTGCCGACATAGAGCGCGTGGAAATACTCCGCGGCGCAGCTTCGCGTGTGTTTGGCTCGCAAGCTTTCAGCGGTGCCATCAATGTGGTGACCAAAGGAGCGGCCAAAACCGGCCTTGAGGCCACAATAGAAGGGGGCAGTTACGGCACCGTCCTGGCGCAGGCCCGTGGTGCCTGGTCCGTTTCGCCGCGTTTCTCTTCCTCGCTCAGCGTAGGGGCAGCGCGTAGCGATGGCGCTGTGGACAATGGCGACTTCAATCAGGTGAGGGCCTTTTGGCAGGGCCAATATGCCGACGACGCCTTGACGCTGCAAGCCCAAGCCGGACTGACGGCCAATGACTTCGGGGCCAATACGTTTTATTCGGCGGCCTATCCCAACCAGTGGGAAGCCACGCGCCGCTATTTCGTGGCCCTCAAAGGCGAAACCAGAGGCCGCGTGCACTTCACGCCCCAAGTGTCGTGGTTGCGCAGCTCAGACCATTTCCAACTCATACGCGGCTCACACACCGGCGAGAACTTTCATCGCGGCGACGTGCTGACCGTCGGAATGGGGGCCTGGACGCAGTGGGCTTTGGGCAAGACGGCCGTAGGCGCTGAGTTGAGAGACGAAAGCCTTTACAGCACCAACCTCGGCTTGCCGCTCTCTTACGAACAGCAATTCACCGTAAACGGCCACCCCGACGTCAACTACAACCATCACGCCGCGCGCACCAACGTGAGCTATTACTTAGAGCACAATCTTGTTGCCGGTAATTGGACAGTTTCGGCCGGTGTGATGGCCCAGCGCAACTCTATGGCCTCGCGCACCTTCCGCTTTTTCCCTGGTGTCGATGTGAGTTACAGACCGTCATCGGCCTGGCGGCTGTTTGCCTCGTGCAACCGCTCGATGCGCCTGCCTTCGTTCACCGACCTGTGGTATAAGAGTCCCACGCAAGAGGGCAATGTCGGGCTTCGGCCGGAAACGTCCACCTCATACCGCCTCGGCACCGAATGGGCCGGACGTGGCTGGAAGGTTAGTGCAGAAGGCTTTCACAACCGTGGCCACCATATGATAGACTGGGTGATGTACAGTCCCACAGACATTTATCACGCCACCAGTTTTGCGCTCTCAGGTTATGGGGCCTCGCTGACGGCAGAAACGGCCTTGAGCGAACTGCTTGGCAGCCGCCAGCCCCTCCAGCGCCTCCGTCTGGACTACACCTACCTCTATCAGCACCGCGATGAAGGCACCGAGTATTATAAATCGAATTATGCACTCGAATATCTGCGTCACAAACTCACC
Source organism: Alloprevotella sp. (assembly GCA_045124135.1). GTDB lineage: Bacteria > Bacteroidota > Bacteroidia > Bacteroidales > Bacteroidaceae > Alloprevotella. Next base: position 17,066 of record JBGVLE010000089.1, on the reverse strand, counting down.
GTCTCGCTCGATTACAAGATAGTTTCGCAACTCTCGGCCACCTGGACGCTGCGGTTGTGGGAGCGCGAAGGAGGCTATGTGGTCTACGACGGCGTCCGTCCGACCGACCAGCTGCATCCTTACGGCCTGCACGCCTTGCTCGACTGCCGCCTCAGATGGAAGGCCGAGCATTACGAGCTTTTTGCCGACCTGGCCAACGTCACGGCCACGCGGTATTTTGATTTGGCCAATGTGCGGCAGCCCGGCTTTATGCTTTTGGCCGGTGCCAAGGTGAAATTCTGACCGTTATCAATCATTTTGGCGCCTTACGGCTCCTTTCAACCTGCAGAAAACAATAAAATGACTGCTCGGGCACACTGTGTCTGAGCAGTTTTGCTTACTTTTGCAAAACATAGGCTTTAATCCGGCACGCGCAGAAATGCAGCAAAGGCTTATGTCATGCCGCTTTGTGCCTCACGCCATACCATCCTGGTCCTCAACTCATCAATTCCGTGCCAGCCATGTCTGTCTCCAAACTCTTTTCAAGCCTTGTGGTCATGACCCTCGTCGTGGCGATGGGCCTTTTGGCAGCATGTAGCGACGACGAGGATATGGCCCGATATAATTTGGTGTCTCCCGGAGTCGAGGACTTGGGAGCAAAAACCGTGCTCGTCTATATGGCCGGGCACAACACCTTGGGTTATGCCGGTTGTCTTCAAGCCGACACGGCCGAAATTATGGCCGGACGCGCTGCCATCCCACGCGACGGCAGACTGCTGGTTTTCATTGACACCGGCGACAACCCCCGGCTCTATCGTGTTTTTCCCGATGAGCCTCGGCCCCGGCTCTTGGCCGAGTGGAAAAGAGACTGCTCGTCGGCATCGCCTCAAACGCTATGCGAGGTGCTTGACCTCACCCGTCGTCTCGCCCCTTCGGCGCATTACGGCTTGGTGATGTCGTCACACGCCGACGGCTGGTTGCCACCGTCAAATACGCCCCAATCGCAGCGGCGTTCGCAAGCGAGCCCCAAATCGTTTGGCATAGACGACGGTGACGGAGCGCCCGACCGGGGTGAGCAGATGGCCGTGGAAGACTTGGCGACAGCCTTTTCTCAAACAGGCCTTCATCCGGACTACATCCTTTTTGATGCCTGTCTGATGCAGACAGTGGAAGTGGCCTATGCTTTGAGAGAAGTCACCGACTATGTCATCGCTTCGCCGGCCTTGTTGCCGGCGGCCGGAGCCAATTACAGGCATCTGTTGGCCCGTGGCCTTTTTTCGGACACGGTGAGCCACATCGCCGAGACTTATGTCGCCGACGTGGGAGACCCCGACCAATACACGTCTTATTATGCCCACGGCGCCGTGATGTCGGTGGTGCGTACGGCCGCTCTCGACAGTCTGGCCTCAGCCTTTGCCGCGGCCCTTCCCGTCTCAAGCCTGATGGCGCAGGGCCTGCCCGGTTTGACGTCGGTCACGGCCTATCAATATTATGGCCGTGCCAACGAATATCGTCCTCACGCCTACGATATGGCCGAGGCTCTTGACGTCATCTTTCCTCAGGGAGCGGCTCTCGACGAAGTGAAACAAGCCCTCGGTCGGGCCGTAGTCTACAAAGCAGCCACCGACCGGTTCTGGTTCGGCCCCGGCGACTGGACCTTTGCCTCGGTCTGCCCTGCCACCTTTTCGGGTCTGTCGCTCTTCATCCCCCGACAGGAATACGACACCAACGCCTCGGTTTGTCCCGCCGGCAATCACAACCTCACCTTCCGCCGCACCGCCTGGTATGTTGCCGCCGGCTGGCCACAGACAGGCTGGTGAGTCATTCGCCGAAGCCACATGGCCGGTCCGTCATCTTGCCGGTTCATCTCAACACTCATTCGCCTTACCCTCACTCAGACCACCCATAAACCATTCACCACGCACTAATCAATGAAAGCCCTTCAGTTTGCAGGTCAAATCCTATCGGCCATTTGGCGCCATAAATACATCTGGATTATCTTACTCTTCATCGTGGTTGCCGTATTCGTAGACGACAATGGCTTTATGGCACGCTATCGGCTCGAAGCCGAAAACGCCGCCACGCTTGAAGAAATCAAGGCATACGAGGCACGCTATGCAGCCGACAGTGCGCGGCTGAGCCAGCTCAAGACCGACCCTGCCGCCGTGGTGCGTGTGGCGCGTGAGAACCATCAGATGAAGTCGCCCGACGAAGATGTCTATTTTATCGTCTCTCCCGACTCTGCCGCCACCCATTGAGCGGCGTGGTCTTATCCCCGTTTCGGGCGAGACACTCCTATATTATATATAAAGCAAAAACAATCTTCCATATTTTATGAGTCAAACCCTGCCCCAGTCGCTCGTGTCGTGGAGTTACAGAATAGGCGGCCTGTTTGTTGTGACAGGTGCCGCCATGCCCATCTTTATTCCCGAAACCTATCTCACGCCATACGTGTTCAGTCTTGGCGCGTCGCTGTTTGCCGCGGCCCAGTTGCTCACGCCCATGCCCAATCTCGGCCTCACCGTCAAGCGTTTGGTGTGGCAGCAGCGCATTGGTGCCTTGTTGCTCTTGGCCACAGGCGTGTTGATGTTTTGCTCGCGCTATGGTCTCAGACCGTTTAGCGGTGCCGAATGGCAAATGTCGCTGGCCATAGCCGCCGTGCTCGAAGTCTACACCGCTTTCCGTCTGCCTGCAGCCATTGCAAAGGCAAAGAAACAATAAGACCTTCGGCTCATAATCCTTTCGACTTTTTGTCTCTTTGACTTCAAACCTTGACAAACAACCTTCCCTATGAAAAATAACCTTTTTTATGCCACCCTTTGCGCCGCATTGCTCGGTTTGAGCCTCTCGGCCTGTGGCGGCTCAACGACTGAAAACAAAGAAGAGGCGGCCGGGCCCGTCCAGTCCATACGTCCCGACGGACCCATTGAGTCCAACCCCGCCTCGACAAGAGATTTCTCCACCAGAATAGGCGGACAGCACTACGTCATCACCATCAAGCGCCACGCCGACAAGACACTGCCCACCATCAAAAGCGACGGCGGCATAGAGTTTTACGACAACCGCGTAGAAGTCAGCATCACGCGCGATGGCCGTGAGTTTTTCTCACAATCCTATACCAAAGAGGCCTTCCTCGACTTCATCAAACCAGAAGAGGCCGCTCTCTACGTGCTCCTGGGTATGGCTTGGGACGAAGCCGGAACCGCCGAGAAGGGCAAGATTGTCTTGATGGGCCAAGTGGGCGTGCCCGGCGTCGAAGAGGGCCCGTCTTTTTCAATTGAGGTTGCCTCAGACGGCTCGTCCAGCAGCATAGTCAAGAAACAAAACCAAGAGACCGGCGCCATCGAGCACACCACTGAAGACCTGGGCGTATAAAACAGCCCTCAGGTCAGCCGCCGGGCCATTACAGCAAAGAGTCAACACCACACAACCATAGTAATTATGCGCATCACCTCCCTTTCATTCATCCTGACTTTGGCGCTTTGTGCAGCCACATCGCTTTGTGCACAAACGTCAGACAAACTCACACTCGACGAAGTCCTCGACTATTCCTTTTTTGGTCGCGGCGTCAATCAGCCCCATTCATTGGCCGACGGCGAGCACTATGCCCGCGTCAGCCCGAATGGCCGCCAGCTGGTCAGATTTGCCTATAAGACACAGCAACCCGTAGGTGTGATACTCGATCTGGACAATGCCAAAAACGCCGACAAGGTGAACGGCATTTCCAACTATATCATTTCGCCCACGGGCAAGCACATCCTCGTAGCCACCAAAGCCAGGCAGATTTACCGCCACTCTTTCACGGCCGAGTATTATATTTATGACGTGGCCAACCGCCGTTTCTCGCCCCTTTCGGATGGCGGACCGCAGCAGGCTCCCGTCTTCTCGCCCGACGGCAATGTCATCGCCTTCGCGCGAGGTGGCGACCTGTTTCTGGTCAAACTGCTCTTTGACGGTGCCGAAACCCGCGTGACCAAAGACGGCGAGCGTGGCAAAATTCTCAACGGTATCCCCGATTGGGTGAATGAAGAAGAGTTCTCGACCGCCTCTTCGTTCACCTTCACGGCCGACTCAAAGATGCTGGCATGGGTGCGCTACGATGAGAGCCAGGTGCCGCTTTGGCACATCCAGATGTATCGCGGTGCCCAGCCCACTCTTGAGCAAAACGCCGTCTATCCCGGCGAATATACCTATAAATATCCCGTGGCCGGCGAGCGCAATGCCTCGGTCAGCGTGATGACTTTCGACATCAAAAACCGCGTAACCCGAACTATGGACATCCCCATGGACAGCGACGGCTATATCCCCCGCATCTATGCCACCAGCGACGCCGAGCGCCTGGCTGTGGTTACCCTCAACCGCCATCAGAGCCGGATGGACCTCCACATGGTCAATCCCCGCTCGGGTGTGAGCCGTGTGGTATTGCGCGAAACGTCAGACAAATATCTCCGCGAGACGGCTTATGGCTCACTCAAGTTCTATCCCGGCCGTTTCGTCCTGCTCTCTGAGCGCTCGGGCTATCAGCATCTCTATGCCTACAACCTCGAAGGCACCCTCTTGCAGACCGTCACGAGTGGCCAGTTTGAAGTGACAGACTTCTATGGCTACGACCCTGTCGGCCGCACCTATTATTACCAGGCCGTCGACCAGACTCCGACACGCCGTGCCGTCTTTGCCACCGACGAGAAAGGCCGCACCCGCCGCCTCACACCCGAGGTGGGCACAAGCACGGCTTCGTTCTCTGAGGGCATGCGCTATTTCCTCTGCAATTACAGTTCGCTCAACACGATGCCCGTCTATACCCTCCGCAACAACCAGGGCCGTGTCATTGCCACTCTCGAAGACAACGCCGACCTCCAGGCCAGAGCCAACGACCGGCTGGCGCAGAAGTCGCTGTTCAGTTTCACCACGGCCGACGGCGTGCAGCTCAACGGCTGGATGGTCAAGCCCAAAGACTTCGACCCGTCGCACCGCTACCCTGTGTTGATGTACCAGTATAGCGGTCCGTCTTCGCAAGAGGTTAAAGACGCCTGGTCGTCGGGTTTCTACCCCGGCTGCTCGTTTGAGAGTTATCTTGCAGACAAGGGTTACATCTGCGTCTGTGTAGACGGCCGCGGCACGGGAGCACGTGGAGCGGATTTTGAGAAATGCACCTACCTCAAGCTCGGACAGCTCGAGAGCCACGACCAGGTCGAGACCGCCCTTTGGCTGGCCGGTCAGCCCTATGTCGATGCCGACCACATCGCCATTTGGGGCTGGAGCTTCGGCGGGTTCAACACGTTGATGTCGATGAGTGAAGGCCGGCCGGTCTTCTGTTGCGGCATCGCCGTGGCCGCTCCCAGCAGCTGGCGCTATTATGACACCGTCTATACCGAGCGCTATATGCGCACCCCGGCCGAGAACGCTTCGGGTTATGACGTCTGTCCCATCAATCAGGCCGAGCGCCTCTCAGGCAACCTGCTGCTCATTCACGGCACGGCCGACGACAATGTGCACCTGCGCAATGCCTCAGAGATGAGCGAGGCACTCGTCCAGGCCGACAAGCCATTTGAAATGCAGCTCTATACCAACCGCAACCACAGTATCTATGGCGGCAACACCCGAGCCCATTTGTTCAAGCGGATGGTAGAGTTTCTCGACCGCAACATGGGCGTGAAGCCCTGAGGCTGACCGAGCCGGCAAGCCACGTCATGAAGACTCAGACGCCGCCGTGCCATTTGGCTACGGCGGCGTCTTTTTGTCTTTTCCCCATGAGCAGTTTGAGCCTATATTTGCTATAGGAAGGAAGAGATTGAAGGCCATTCGGCCCGAAAAGGCCCGGATTTGGATTTTCCGGGACAAGGACAGCGAGAAACGGGGTTACTGACAGAATTTTCTGTCAGTAACCCCGTAAATTTTGCCTTACTTTCAGAGTGAGGCCGAAGGTGAGAAGTGATTTTCCAAAAGCATTAGGGCAGTTTCAAACTGGTTCCGCCCACTTCCAAGTCGCTTTTGCACCTTTTTTTGAGAATGTTTGTCATTGCCGGCCCCGGGTTTGAACAATGCCGGATGAGGCCGTCATTCCCCAAAACGCGGCTGAGTCTTTTATGGTTTAATCACCTTGCGTCCCGCCGTCACGATGAGGCCGTTGGTATTATGGTCGGTCACCCGGCGACCGTCGAGACGATAGGCCGGCCGGCTTTTGGCGTCGTCGGTGCCGGTTGTGGTGACACCGTGAATGGCCGAAGTGGCGTCTGAGAGGAACATCTGCCAGCTCTCGCCCGAAGCGGCCAGATAGTAGCCTTCGGGCACGGTGGTGGGAGCGGCTGTGCCGATGCGGGTGATGAGGCTGCCGTGATGGCCCTCGGCACGGCTCTCATAGTAGGTGGAGCGTGCGGTCACCTCGACTTTGCTCTCCGAGTGGATGCCGGCGGCACGGCGTACCTCAATCATCCGCTCGATGGCTTCGCGGTATCGGCCCTGCCAGTGAGGCCAGAACACACACGGCACGCCGGCCGAAGAGAGGATGAAGGCATAGGCCTGGTCCACATAGCCCGTGAAACGGTTGGAGTCGCGATAGGTGTCGTGATTGTCGACAAAGGTCACGGCATAGCCGCAAGTGGAATTGTGGTGGATGAGACCGGCCGGCCGCCAGGTGGTCTGGTCCTCAATCCACGACATCGACGAGAAGTTGCCGCGGGCCAGGCCGTTGTTGAGCGCAGCGTACTTCATGGGGAAGTCGAAAGCCATGCTGCGGTGTCCGGTATTGGCAATCCAGGCGTTGACATTGTCGTAGGAGCCGTCCCAATATTCGCCCACTGAGAGATAAGGCGAGGTGGCGGTGTTGTATTGCCCCACGTATGCGCCTGAGAAGCCTTTGACATAGTCGTAGCGCCAGCCGTCATAGCCAAACTCGCCTTTGAGCCAGGAGAGATAGGCGGTGACGTCGGCCTGAACGTAGGGTGAGGTGTGGTCGAGGTCGCGTGCGCCACCCCAGTTTTCGCCCGTGTCGGGCGCTCCGGTGGCTGTGCCTTTCCACGTGCCGGCAGAGGCGTCAGTGTTTATTTCGTCGTCGCTGCAGATGTGTGCGCCGGTGAGCTGATAGCTGCCATAGCTGCCGAAATCATCGGCGGTGAAGTTGCCCCAACCGGTATCGCCCGCACGGTGATTGACCACGATGTCGGCCAGCACCTTCACGCCGCTCTCGTGGAGCGAGGCGATGAGGCTTTTGAGGTTGTCGGCAGTGCCCCAACAAGAGTTCTGGTCGTTCCACACGCGTGGATGATAGCCCACGTTGGTGCCGCCCACGGCTCCGCCGCCTTCAGCGCTGGCCGACGGCGGCAACCAGACTACCGTGAAATGGGCGGCGATGTCGCCGCTGAGTCGTTGCAGTTCGGTCCAGCCGGTTTCGGTTTGTGAGTTCCAATAAAAGCCCTGCAACATCACGTCTTCGCTCTCTGCAGGCACTTGGGCGTGGAGCGGGAGCGTAAAGGCAAACAATGGCAGAGCGTAGAGCAGTCGTTTCATTTTGGTCGGTGTGTGTTGATGAGGAGTGCGATAAATGACAAGCGGGCGGTAGACGCTGCTACTCGCCCGCTTGCCCGTTTGTGGAAGCCTGAAGTCAGGCTGAGGTTTTATTCGATGTGGCCTGTGCCGTCTGTGAAGTTGAGATAAAGCTTCTGGCCGGCACCTGCATTGACGCGGGCCTGGTCGGGACCGGCACCACGATAGTCAATCTTGCCGTCGGTAATGATGAATTCCATTTGCCACCAGTCTACATCTGCTTTAGGATGTACGCAGACGCGGAGCTCGCCGTCGGCAGGCAGAGGCCGTGAAACAAAGCTGCCGTCTTTTTCGGCCGGCACCGTCAGGATGTTTTCGGGCTCCAAGGTCCAGGCACCGACGGTGTTGCCGATGATGTAGACGTTGGGCTCGAAGGTTTCGAGCACCTTGGCCGTGGCATCGACATAGAGCAGATACCAGCCGCTCTTGCCCACCGTGATGTTGCCCGTGCCGCCCAGACCGGCGTTGGCATGGTCTACGATGGTGAGTGCCTCAGCGCCAAAGTCGCCACCCCAACCGGCTTGAGGAGCAAACTTGAACTCTTCGCCCTCGGTGAGGTAGATCATGGTCCAGAACTGGCCGTCGTGGCTGTGTACGGGAGTGAGCTGTTTCCACACGCCGTTTTCGACGCCCCAGCCATAGGCCGAGCCGGTGAGATAGAGTTCGGCAGAGACGGCACGGATGCTGTAGCGCCAGTTGGTCATGTCGATGGTCACTTTGCTCTTGCCTTCACCCACCTTGAATGCTTGTGCGCCTGTCCAGGTGATGAAAGCGTCTGACGAGGTGTCGCCGTCGACGTTGCTGCCCCATACAGAGCTCCAATCGATGGCTGTGCCGCTGATGGCGGACTGCGGAAGAATTTTGAACCAAGTGTCGGCGTTCACCTCAAAAGTGGCTTCAAACACGCCGTTGCCTTTGTCGGTCATAGGCAAAGCGTCGGCAACAGTCCAGCCGTTGATGCCCAAGAGGTAATAGGCAGCGTCGGTGGCCGGAGGAGTGACTTGCAGATAGCCGGTCTCGACGGGAGCGCTGGTGACAGCCAGAGCGTCGCCGGCGGGAGTGACCACGGCAGCGTCGACTGTGAGCGACAATGTGCGCTCTGTGCGTTGACGGCTCAGGAAGATGTTTTCTACAACGCTGTCGAGCTGGGCAGTGGCAACGCGGATGACGCCGTCTTCAACGATGAACGGCAGGGCGTGTGTGCCTTCTACATAAAGCTTGCTGCAGGTCACAGAGGAGCCTTCGGGAGCGTTGGTGATGCCGTCGAGGCGCAGGAGGTCGACGGTGTCGGCGGCTGTTTCGCGGTCGATGGCGGCTGTGGGCACGGCCGACAATTGGATTTGCACAGCCTGTGCGTCGTCGCCCTGAGGATAGCCTTGTGGGTTGGCCCAGTCGGTGAAGTCTTCATCGCAGGCACTGAAGGCCAGCGTGGTGAGCAGGGCACCGGTATATAATGCTATTTTTTTCATGGTTGTTGCGTTTTAATTGGTGAGCGGGCGTGTCTGCAAGACGACCTTTCAAATGGGGTTTGTCATTTTGTGTTCCTTTTGTCTTGCCGCCTTGCAGACGCGTGGATTCTTTGACTTATGGTCTTGTTTTTACTTGTCCTGAGATTATTCTACGACACCCGTACCGGCTGAGAAGTTGAGGCGTATGCGCTGTCCTGCCGTGAGTTTCACGGAGTAGGTGCTGCTGAGGTCGCTTTCCCAGTTGTTGATGATGTTGTGGTTTTCACGATAGAAGATGGCACCGTCATTAAGCGTGAACTCCGTCTGCCACCAAGCGGCGTCGGGCACCTTCACTGACATACGGGCCTCACCGGCTGCGGTGGCTGCAGGTGTGATCCACTCGGTCTCGTCGGCGCTCAAGGTGCAACGGCCCACTTCGCTGAAGTCCCATTGGCCGCCGAGCGTAGCGCCGATAAGGAAGACTTCGGCTTCGCGGATGTCTACGGTGTAGGTGATTTCCTTGCCCACAATCTTCGTGGTGACGATGAAGGTGTACCATCCGGCATTGCGTACGGCGCTGTTGCCGCTGTCGGTGCCTGGTTCGGCGCCGGCAATGCTGACGGCCTCGGGCGTGAAGGTCATCTGCTCATAGGTGCGAGCCTGTTCCCAGTCGGCCTTGGCCGGACCAATCTTGAAGTTGGCATTGGCAGGGCAGTAGACCACGGCATAGAAGACTCCGGGTGTGCCGTTGACGGCTGCGAAGGGCAACCACGTTGACCAGCCCGATGCGGGCATAGAGCCGACGATATACATGCTCTCGGGAAGTTGCAGCAGTTGTACGGGCTTGCTCACACGCACCTTCGGCAAAACGATGGCATTGGAATAGCAAACGCCGCGCTCGCTGTCTGTGATGTTAGCCTTGAGGCGGAGGGTCACAGGCATATAGGCCGGCAGGTCTTCGCCGGGGTGAGCAGCGTCCCAAAGGCCCGAAAGGGCTTCGTTGAGTTCGTAGGCATCCACTTGGAGCAGAGCAGAACGGTATGTGCTGGGCAGGCTCACGTAGTTGGCCGTGGTTGTGTCGCTTTCTTCTACAAAGTCAGCGTCGAGAGTAGCCTGGACGGTATAGGTTGTGGCTGCCGGGAAACCATAGGCCGGCTGCGTGCAGGTGAGTTCTACGGTCTTGGCGTTTTGCAAGTCATAGACGTTGTTGGCTGCCAAAGGCGGCACATTGAGCACGAAGCTCTCCGGCTCTTGCAGCGTGGGGTTGCTGTCGGTGTCGGTGTCGCAAGCTGCAAGCAGAGGCATCGACAAGGCCAAAAGCATATAGCTAAATATCTTTTTCATGATAATAGGCTTTTGTGTGTTTATCTTTGGATGAAATAAGCACCATCAGGTGGCTTGCAGGCTTGTGATTAGTAGCCCGTGTTTTGGTGCATGTTGGGGTTGTTGGAGATGTCGGTCTGCGGGACGGGGAAGAGGTTGCAGTAGTCATAGGTAGACGTACCCTCATAGACGCCGGCCTTCCATTCCCATACATATTTATTGGACGTGAACATGCCGAAGCGGCGCAGGTCGGTGCGGCGCCGGCCTTCAAGATAAAACTCGCGGCCCCACTCCTTGACGAAGTTCATTTCGGTGAGGTCTGAACCCATCCAGCGGCGGGCATGAGCTCTGTCGCGCAAGGTGTTGATGTCGGCCAATACGGTGGTTTCGCTCTCGCCAAGACGCCAGTTGGCTTCTGCACGGGTCAGATAGGCCTCGGCCAGACGGAGGAAGGGAATGTCGGTGTCGGGCACGTTGGGATCGTGGTAGTCTGTGGTGCCGTCAGCGTGCTCGTTGGTCCATTTCGTAATGGCCAGACCGTTGGTGATAGTACCAATCTTTTCACACTCAATCTTGCGGTCGTCGCCACCATAGAGCAGGGCACGATCGTCGCCGGCAGCGGTCGGGATGGCCCAACGGTCGTCGGTGAGAGGTACATCGGCGCGGTTGTCAAAATACCAGTCGGCCACATTGGCACGGGCACGGATACAAGTCCAGGCGTCGTTGGTGCCATAGAAATTGGCACAGCCGCTGGCGTAACAACTGCTGATGATGGTCCAGGTACCGCCGTAGGTCTTCGTGCGGGTTCCATCTTGACGGATGGGCAGGATGATTTCTTTCATAGCTTCAGGGTTGCGGTCGTTATCACCCATGAAAAGCTGCTGATAACCGCTGAAACCGGCAGCACTGGTGGCGCGGCTCAGGTCATAACCACTGTTGATGGCCAGCGTAGAGTAGGCCACGGCGTCGTCCCAGCGGGGTGTGCCGATGTAGGTCTCGGCATTGAGGTAGAGGCGGGCCAGCATAATGTAGACGGCTACTTGGTTCACCTGTCCGAACACTTGGCCTGCAGGGTCAGCCGGAGAAAGCTTGTCGATGATGTCTTTGTATTCGCTCTCGATATAGGTAAAGAGGTCGGCACCTACTTTCTCGACGGGTTTCTCGCTGTTGAAAGTGTCCTTGAACGGCGCACGGCCGAAGAAATCGAGGAAATACTGATAATACATGGCGCGGAAGAAACGCACCTCGGCACACTGGCGCACGCTCTTCTCGTCGGTTTGGCCGTTGTAGAGGTCGAGGAAGTAGTTGCACTGGGTGATGTTATAGCCCAAGCGGTTGTAGAGCATACGGGTGAAGAGGTGCTCGGAGTTCCAGCTGAAGTTGAGGAATTCAGACTGGCCGGGGTCATTCTGCCAAGCCCAGAGACATTCGTCGGTGGGGAACTCCTGCTGCTCCCACATACGGCGGAAGAACGGGTTCTTGCCAGGGTCGTCAGAGATATCGGGCGTATCGGTGGCGCCTTTCTGTCCGGAAAGCACGAGCAAACCGTAGATTTTGGCGTAATAGCCGTCTTGGTTGCTGCTGCTTTGGGTCTGCGGGTCGATAGACGACTGGCTGAGGTCGTCGGCGCACGACGTAGCTCCCAGTCCTATACCAAGCGACAGGGCAACGGGAACCATTATTTTGCAAATGTTCAGTTTCATGATTGATGTTAGATTAAGACGTTTGAAAAGAGTTGTCGCTTGTCGATTAGAACTTCAAGTTAAGACCGAGCATATAGGTGCGCGGACGGGGATAGAAACTCTTGTCGATACCTTTGTAGCTGTCGTTGTTGAGTTCGGGGTCGAGACCGTCATACTTGGTGATGACAAACGGATTCTGTACGAGGAAGTAGACGCGGCCCGAGATGCCTTCAAACTTGCCGACGGGGAAGAGATGCTGGAAGCTGTAGCCGAGCGTGATGTTGTCGCAGCGGAGGAACGAGGCGTTGCGCACGAAATAGTCGCTCTGAGCATAGTTGCCCTTGCCGCTCCATCCGAGCGCGAGATGTTCGGGCATGCGGTTGGTCCATTCGTTCTGCACGGTCATACCGCTGAGGCTGACGTCGGCGCGGTCGCTGAGGAAGTCATAATATACGTAGTTGTTGAGGCTGGCACGGAGCGTGAAGCTCAGGTCAAAGTTCTTGTAGATGAACTTAGAGGTGAGGCCCATCAAGACATCGGCCGTGGGCTTCTTGTAAACATAGCGGTCGTCGGGATCGATATAGCCGTTGCCGTTGCGGTCAACAAACATATTCTCGATGGGTTTGCCGTTTTCGTCGTAAACCTGCTGGTAAACGTAGAACGAGTTGGCGGCATAGCCCACCTTATTCACCTGTACCGTACCTCCGGCGGGGAGCTTAGAGGGAGATATCCCCGTGTTGACATAACCGGCATCGCCATAGAGCTGTGTAATCTTGTTGCGGTTCCACATAAAGTTGTAGGTGAGCTGCCAGGTGAAATCGCGTGTCTGGATGGGACGGGCGTTGAGCGTAAGTTCGATACCGTAGTTCTTGAGTCGGCCGATGTTTTTGGTGATTTGGTTGTTGAAGTTCGTGCCGGCTTCCACGTCAACCGTAGAAATCAAGTCTTTGGTTTCGCGATAGTAATATTCGATGGCACCATCAATGCGGTTGTTCAGGAAAGCAAAGTCAAGACCGGCATTCCATGTCGTAGTCTTTTCCCAGGTAAGGTCTTTGTTGAAGGCATTGGGGCGCAGCGTGTGCATATAGTTGTTGCCGATGGGGTATTGGGCATAGTCGTCGCCCACATTATAGAGCGGCATATAATAGAAGTCGAGGTTGATGTTCTGCTGACCGGTGATACCCCAGCCAAGACGCAGCTTGAGGTCAGAGAGCCAGTCGGCGTTTTGCATGAACTTCTCGTTCTTGATCTTCCAACCCAAAGCCAATGAGGGGAACGTACCCCAACGGTTGCCTTTGGCAAAGCGTGAAGAACCATCCCAGCGCATAGTGAATGTGGCGAGATAGCGATCGTTGAAGATATAGTTCAGACGGCCGAAGTAAGAGAGCAGAGAGTTGCGCGTGGCAAATGCCGTGGTGGCGCGTCCCTGATAGTCTTTGGCCTGACCGAGATAGCTGTCCCAACCGCCGCCTTCACCGAAGCCGTTGTTGTGGAAGTGCTGAGCCTCCGTACCGGCCATGATGTCTACGTTGTGCTGCCCGAAGAGGTGCTGGTATTGTGCGTAGATGTTGCCTTGCAGGTTGTATTTGTATTTAGCTTGGCGCCAAGTGTTGCCAAAGTAGTTGTTTGAGGCAGAATAGGGCGAGATTTCCGTCCACTGGTTGCCCTCGCTGTAGTCACCGCCCACGTTGGCGTGGATATGCAGGTCTTCAAAACCGTGGATTTTGTAGTCCAGCTCGAGGTTACCGATGAACGACTGGCTCTTGGCGTGGTCGTTTTTCAGCTCAAGTATGGCGAGCGGGTTGGCCGTATTCTTGGTGTTGGGCTGGGCGGTCCAGCTGGGGTCAGAGAAGTTGGCGCCGTCTTGCATATGCTGATAATAGCCGCCGGTGAAAGCGCTGTAGGGGTTGCCTTCTTCAAAGTAGACCGGCTGGGTGGGGTCCATCGAGAGCGCCGCGCCAAGAGCGCCGCCGTCGGCGTAACGGTTTTTGGCCGACATGAATTTGGCGTTGAGGTTGACGGAGAGATGGTCGTCAAAGAAGGTTGGAGCCAAGTTGGCTGCCACCGTGTAGCGTTCGAAATCAGACGTCTTCAAGATACCCTCTTCGTTGGTGTAACCGAAACTCAGACGATAGGGCAGGAACCCCAGACCGCCGCTGACCGAGAGGTTGTGGTCGTGGCTCACAGCCGTCTGATAGATTTGGTCTTGCCAGTCGGTGTTGGCGTTGCCAAGCGGCAGTGTGGCGTCAGCGCCGAAACGTTCGGCCACATACTGGCGGTATTCGTCGCCTGAGAGCACATCATAGGTCTTGGCCTTGGTGCCGAAGCTCACATTACCGTTGTAGGTCACCTGCGGCAGGCTGTTTTTGCGGCCCTTCTTGGTGGTGATGATGATGACGCCGTTTGATGCGCGCGAACCATAGATGGCCGTGGCCGAGGCATCTTTCAAAACTGTGAAGCTCGCAATGTCTTCAGGGTTGACCATAGAGAGCGGATTGGCCAGGCCCTGGACGCCTTCGTTGTCCATAGCCAGACCGTCAATCACGATGAGCGGGTCGTTGGAGGCATTGAGCGACGAACCGCCACGGATGCGGATGGAGGCACCTGCCCCTGGCGTACCGCCGCCTGTGGCTACGTCGACGCCGGCCACTTTACCCAAAAGCATGTCTTGGGCGTTGGTGGTGATACCCTTGCTCATTTCGTCAGGCTTGATGGCTGTGACGGCGCCGGTGGCGTCTGTCTTTTTCACGCGGGCGTAACCCACCACAACGGCCTCGTTGAGCGTCGAATTGTCTTCGAGCACCACGACGACCGTGCCGTCAGCTTTGACCATGGCGGTCTTATAGCCGATGTAGTTGACGCGCAGATTGCTGCCCGGTTTCACTTGCAACTGGAAGTTGCCGTTCACGTCGGTCTGTGTCATGGCATTGGTGCCCGGCACGGAGACGATAGCAAACACAACGGGTTCTCCCGTCTTGTCTTGTACATGTCCTTTGACCGTCAACGATTGAGCGGCGGCACCAAGTGACATGCAGGCTCCTGTCAAGAAACAGGCCAGAAGCTTGGAGTTTAATCTTGGTTTGTTCATGTTATTATAATAAGGTTGTTTGTCTCTTCATTTTGATGTAATAGGTATGGCCGGCGGAGGGAGGCTGCCGGGCCGGGTCGGGACACCTTATCCTTTTATTCTTCTTATATACCTATTTAACGTTGTCTTCTCAGACGTTTTCGTCCCGCCCGGCCCATGGCCTTTATTGTGCGATGATGGAGATGGCAAAACCGCCGCCGCTGGCTGCGTGGAGTTTCAAGCGGGTTTTGCTCGTCACGGTTTGTTGTTTGATGGTGTAGGCTTTGGGTTTTTTGTCCCAAGAGGCATCTTTGGCGTCGGCATAGATAGTGGCCGTGTATTTCTTGCCGGGCGTGAGGAAGTCGAGTTTGAAGTCGGCAGTGTGGCCGTTTTCGTCGGCCGTGCAGCCCACAAACCAGTTCTCTGTATCCTTAGCCTTTCTGGCAATGGTGATAAAGTCTCCGGGTTCGGCCTCAAGATATACGCTCTTGTCCCAGTCGAGTGCCACGTCTTTGATGAATTGGAAGGCATCGAGATGTGCTTCATAGTGTTCGGGCACGTCGGCGGCCATTTGCAGCGGACTGTACATCGTCACGTAGAGGGCCAACTGACGGGCTATGGTCGTACGCACACGGCTGTTGTTGTTGGGGTTCATCTTCGAGCAGTCTGTCTCGAAAATGCCGGGCGTATAGTCCATCGGTCCGCCGATGAGGCGGGTGAAGGGCAGAATGGTGGTGTGGTCCACGGCGTTGCCGCCAAAGCTTTCATATTCGGTGCCTCTGGCGCTCTCGTTGCCAATGAGGTTGGGCCAGGTGCGGCAGATGCCGGTGGGGCGGGTAGCCTCGTGGGCGTTGACCATGATGTGATAGTCGGCAGCCTTTTCGACGCAATACTGATAGTGGTTGTTCATCCACTGGCCGTAGTGGTGTTCGCCGCGGGGTACGATGTTGCCCACGTAGCCGCTTTTCACTGCCGGGTAGCCGTGGTCTACCATAAACTGATAGGCCTTGTCGAGGTGGCGCTCATAGTTGCGTGCCGAGCCCGAAGTCTCGTGGTGCATGATTATCTTCACGCCTTTCGAGACGGCATATTGTTGGATCTCTTCCACATTGAAGTCGGGATAAGGGGTCACGAAGTCAAACACATAGTCTTTCTCGTGGCCAAACCAGTCTTCCCATCCGATGTTCCAGCCCTCCACGAGCACGGCGTCAAAACCGTGACGGGCGGCAAAGTCAATATAGCGCTTCACGTTGGCCGTGTTGGCAGAGTGTGTGCCGTTGGGCTTGGCGTGTTCAAAGTCGGTTTCGCCCAGTTTCACGGTGCTGAAATCGTTGGTGTAGCTCCATGTGCCTTTGTTCGTAATCATGTCCCACCACACGCCGATATATTTCGTCGGCTTGATCCACGAGGTGTCTTTGATTTTGCAGGGTTCGTTGAGGTTGAGTGTCAGTCTTGAGGCCAGGATATCGGTGGCTTTGTCGCTCACCATCACTGTGCGCCAGGGCGACACGCAGGGCGCCTGCAGATAGCCCTTGTCACCGCGTGCGTCAGGTGTGAGCCACGAGTCGAAGGTCATGGTCTTGTCGTCGTAGTTGAGATGCATGCACGAGTAGTCTATGCAGGCGGCCTCGTGTATATTAATGTATAGGCCGTCGTCGCTTTTCATCATCAGCGCCGTCTGCACGCCGCCTTCCCAGATAGGGGTCTGCGAGGAGTTTTGCGTCACGGCGCTCTTCATTTTCCCTCTGATTTCGCTCAGGCGGGAGGTCACGGTTTCGTATTCCTGCGTGTCGTAGTCGCCGGGGAGCCACCAGGCCGTGTGGTCGCCTGCCATGGCAAATTGGCTGTGCTCTTCTTTGATGACGAAATAGGTGAGGCTTTTTTGTTCGGGGAATTCATAGCGAAAGCCCAGGCCGTCGTCGAAGAGGCGGAAACGAATGCGGATGTACCGGTCGTTTTTGGGCTGGTTGAGCGTCACGCAGAGTTCGTTGTAGTGGTTGCGTATGTGGCTCTCTTCGCCCCACA
>JBGVLE010000088.1:0-13304 GCA_045124135.1 Alloprevotella sp. | reverse complement strand
TAAATAGAGGGTTATATGCAATGCGATGACATATGATGACATATGTAGTCAGAAGCTTGACGACATAGTGATTATTCCAATTTTTCGCTATTTCTTTGCGTCAGAAATGATGCGACAAACCAATAATTGATTGCCCGATTAAGTATACTTTCAAGATAGAAGAATGATTAGCAATATTTCTATCATACTGTTTGGTAAACTCGTTCATCCAAACAATGATATTCTCATAAGCTTGTTGTTCAAATGTTAAGCCATCATCATCCCATACACTGGAAGGATTACGATTATTGTTATGACCTATTATATATTCCTCATCATTCAATCTGCTTCCGTGAATATGAGTTACCTGGTTCGGGGTTATTCCATATTCTGTATCGAGAGTATCAGTATAGTTAAATGATAAATATCGAGAATCAGGATTAAGTCTATAGAGCCATTCCGTGCCACCTATGAGAATGCAATGGAGGCCATCAATGCCTTGAAGGTAAAGTTCGGTGGCAGCCAATGGTTTGCCAATGAGAAAGATGACCCCTTCAAAAGCAGCATTGGCAGATTTACCAAACTTTCGGCGGCGAAGACCTTTACCCCTCTGTTGAAGAAAAGTCAGCCATACTGCTCTATCTCGTAGTGAAGAACCACTCATTCAGCGATGGCAACAAACGTATTGCCGCCATGCTTTTTCTTTGGTTTATGGAGAAGAATGGCATCCTATATTCGGCAGACGGCCGTAAGCGTATCGCTGACAACACCCTCGTTGCCCTTACATTGATGATTGCCGAAAGCCGAACGGAGGAAAAAGATGTGATGGTGAAGGTCGTGGTCAATCTGATTAACCAAAGTAATCTCTGACAATAAGCACTTGCGCCGGACGGTCATGGCCGAAGGTCGTTCCTCTTCCGACAAATAGGGTTGAGCGTCTGTGCTATTGCAGAGGCGCCCGAAGCGGCATCACAGGTTTAACCTCCAGCCCGCCTTACCTTGTCGTTTAGGCCTCTGTTTACTCCCCTCCCCAACTTTCTTTGAGATTTTCGGCTGCGCTCGGCAAAATCCAGGTAAACTTGTATGCTGCTCTCCCTTATACCCAAATTGTTGCCTTTTCCCCAATCACACAATCACACGTCTCTAACCCGTTGATTTCGTACCGTTTGTTGTGACTGAACGTTTCAGTCACGTTAATCACGGAAGAGGGAATAGTAAACCAAAAGGGGATGCAGCGCCTCACGGCGACACATCCCCAACCAATCAATTAAATATACACGAAATTAATTCATTTCGTCCCAAAGGTTTCCTCCGAAACCTTTGCGGTTTGTGCCAGCTTGGCCGGCATCTACGCCGCCTTCTTTTTCCACAATGCCCACAGAGGTGGGACTGGTGGCTATCAAGCGTTCACATGTGAAGTCCACGCCAACAGAGGCAGGAGTGATATATGTACGTTTCATAATGATGTTCTTGTTTAGCGTTAATTATTTCACGATGACTTTTTTGTTGCCAATCACGTAGATGCCCTTCGCGGCTTGGCGCACGCGGCGACCACTCAGGTCGTAGATGTCAACATTCTCATTGTTGCGCTCTGCGTCAATAGCCTCGATAGCGGTGGTTGTGCCGTCGAAAGAGAGACTGAAGCGTGCAGCTTCAGCAGGCGAGAGGTTGAGATAGGCCTTGTTCATAGCCAAAGTCGTGCCGATAGTGGCGTTATAGATGGCCGTCACATCATTGGCGTTAGCCAATACATAGTCGTTAGCTACGATGGTATGGGCAGCGCCTGCGGAGTTAAGCAACTTGTTATCGGTGAGCGTGCTGGTGGTGATGGCCGGAACGAAATAGCCGGGAGTGGCGGTTTCGGCGAGCAAGAACACACCTTCGTTGGCAGGAATGGTACCCGTGGTGATTTCGGTGAGCACCAAAGCATTGCTTTCAGGATCGCTCTCGGCATAATAGGCCGTCACGCCGTCGGGAATAGTGGTTTCGAAGGGAGCGCTGAACGTACCGATATGCGTATTCGCGCCCTTACCGGTCACTTTCTTGCCCTTGATTTCGAGCAAAGTGGGGTGGTTAGCATAGTCGACTTCTTCAATGGAAAGAGCAGAAGTGAGACTGCCGTTGAGAAAAGGCGCATAACTATTGTCGAATGTCATTTTTGTGACATCATTGTTTTCCTTGATAATCATACAGCCGGCAGAAGCACTGTTAGTGGCTCGGCCCACAAACGTCAAGCATACATAACCAAAGAGATTCTCGGCTGAAGTATCAGTGATATTACCTCTTGACAATGAGGGGTCAACCAACGGCTTGAATGTAGCTTTGTTGATGCTATTGGTTTCGGTGTATGCTGTCGTCAAACCATTGTATTTGAGGAAACCACCTTTCACGGGAACAAAAGAGTATTTGCCATCGTCGTGTTTCAAGCAAACGAACTTGGCCGACTCGGGCAGTTCGCCTTCAGCAGGACGTGCAGCAAATTTCAAGGTCGTACCGGCTTCTGTTTCGCGATAGATGTAATAGTTGGCTGCATCATCGGCTGTTCGTCTGAACGAAATGGTATAGGTCTTGCCCGGCTCGGGAGTAACCACATCTGTTGAAGCCTTGAATGTGGCCAAAGCGTTAGCATATTGAGTTGCCGTAACGGTGGCGTCGTCAATAACAGTTGTCTTGAATGCGGCACGAGGAGCTGCGGAGGGATAGCCCACCTTACCTTCTGTGTTGTCCAAAAGCGTCTGGGCAGCCTGACGCTCTGTGTCGCCAATCAGCGTAACATCATAAGAAATATTCACGGTATTGCCGCTTACGCTGTAACCATTGATAGCAAAGGATGTGGCATCGGCCGGTTCAAAAGCGCTCTGTTCGGGTTCAGCGGAAAAATAAAGGTAAGAGGGATTAGTCAGCTCGACAGTGCCATAAAGAGCCCGTCCAGCACCTACTTGTTCCTCAGTATAACCTTCATTGTAGTTGATATTGACTGTATAGAGCTGGGCGCCTTCTTCAAGCGTCACCTTTTCAAACAGGTATTGATTAGCAGAGCCTGTTGTGTTCCATGTCGTTACGAAATACGGATTGGTTGTGGTATCATAATTTCCACCAGTTACAGAATAAACATTTTGCGCCGTAGAGTGGAAGCCGGGCAGTACAAAATAATTGGCACCACTATAAAGGCCATTGTCTTCTTTGGCATCCGTAGGTGATACCGGTGCATCTACAGTAACATAAGCCTGAGCGGTAGCGCCAGCGAAGTTCTTTCCCTGCGCCCCTTTAGCCATATCCACATCATAGACCACGTTCTTGGCCGAGGTGATTTGCCCCTCGTCGTTGAACGTCAGATTGAAATAGTAGTTTTGCGTCAAGGTCTCTGCACCGTCATTGATTAGAGTGAGATTTTTGGTGTCAGGCTTATGGAAAAGATATTTGTTGAGTATCTTGTTTTTGATGGTATAAACTCCATTGTCGGCCGACGTAAACTTTTTCGTCTCGAGGCTTGAGAAATCTAAAGCCATAATGGTGGCAGCGTCTGCATTTTCAGCAGTCAGGCTACTTCTGTAGGTAGAATAAGTGCCCCATGTAGGAACACCAAGTTGGTCAGTAGTTGAGCTTACACCATACTCTGTCATTTTGGCGTCTGTGAGGGTGACCAACTTGTTTTGGTATCTACTAACCAACCCCGACAAGGTTGATGCGTCGTTAATATCCACTGACACAAATTCCCAACGATTGTTGGCAGTTGCAACATCACCCCAGCCATTCCAGAAACCTATAGCATCCTCTCCCAAGATGTTTGTACCTCGGATATTCCAGCTCAGTTCTTCAGTTCCTCCAGCGGGACGAATGGTGTATTGTCCAGATGTTGAGGATACAATGATACGCCATTTATTGTTGGCAGTATTCGTCGAAACTGTCACTTTGGCGTCACCATCGGCAGCATCCGTGAAACGCACATAAGCTGGTGTTTCACCAGTACTTAAATAATAAGGCTGAATGTTATAAAGACATTCACCGCCGGCATAGTCCACTGCTGTGACTTTGAACACATTGCCAAGATGCGGCTCCGAAGTTGTTCCATTCAGACCAAATGAAGTACCATAACCATTAAAAAAAGATGCCAAGTTCTTATCACCCTGTACGGGGTCTATACAATAGGCTGCTCCTTCAGCAGGAGTGAAGTTCTTCGTCGGAGTGGTCAAAGCCACAAATGTCCACACGGAACTGGCATCATTGGCATCATAAAAACCTAGATTTGAGCTACCAATACCTCCATGGAAATTCCATGAAGGAGAACTATTTCCTGGACTCGCGATATCAGCAGGGACAATGTCGTAGAGCGAGGATGTCACAAACTTGCTGGCAGCTCCACCCAAATTGGAAATAATTTTCCAGTTCTTGGCTTCAGCCTCAGTATCGGCAGTTATTACCTTTGACTGTCCTTTGTCTGTATCTGCATAGGTCACATACTTGCTATTGGTAGTGCAATAGATTTTGTACTGACCCTCAGTTTCGGTCGCAATAACAATAAACTTTGCCGCAGTAGAATAGTCCGTAGTCAGTTTGCTCGAAGTCGGTGCAAACTTGCTGTTTGTTGCATCCCAAGCCACATAATGATTGCAGGGATATCCAGTACCCTCATACGAACTTGCACAGCAAATATAAAACTCCGTAGGTGATGCTACGGTAGAGGTCACAAAGCTACCTGCGGTAGCACAATTTACCCCCCCCGAAAATCGCCAAAGCGAGGAGGGCTTTCATTTTAGTAAATAGCCTCATAGGTTGTAATAGATTAATTATTGGTTGATAAAAAAATATTCAACGAATAAGTGTAAGCAATGAACGACCGCCGGGAGTTTGGTGATTTAACAGCAAATCGCTCAAAGGTTTAACGCGGCAAAGTTAACAATTATCTCATTATAGGAGAAAACATATGATAACATTTTTGTGACATCAGACTTTTATTGTCTTTTTTCTTTCCCTGCTTTGGCCTTATCTTAGTCGTATAAAAGGAGAGGCTCGGCCGCGGAGCCTCTTTTTTTATGGCTTTTAGCGGGTTACGGGAATAAGGACAGGAAATGCGGGGCTTATGCGAGAAAAAACTGGAATAGGGAGCGGAGTGACGGCGAGGCTTGCATAAAATATTTTGAGGCTTGGAACACAAAGAATGAGGCTCCCGATGTAAATGAGGAGCCTCATGCAAGATTTTTCGCGTTTTTTTGTCACGCCCAACCGACGGGTTTGAACACAAGGGCGGATTATGGCTTTTTCTTTTCCCGGCGGATGAGCTGGGGACTGTAGTCGGCCTTCTTGATAATTTTGGCCGAGCCGGGCAGGGCTTTAACATCTACTTTGTCCCAATTAAGGGTGGTGACATCAAGCGCACCTCTGAAGTGTGTCATTTTTTTATCGATGGGGACGAATGCGACGGTGTAGATGGAGTCGGTCTCTTGGGCCGGCGTGGAACCGACGAGGGAGGAGCGGCCTGCGCGATAATGGTGCACCTGAACACGAATGGACTCAATCATTTCGTCGCAGGTGGTGTAGGAAGGATAGGTGAAAACCATTTGAGGAATGAGCACACTGTCTGTCACAAACTCACCTTCAACTAAGGTCTTGATACCGCCGCTCAAGTTTACGGCAATGGCTACGGCCGTAAACTCCACAGTGGCCTGGTTGGGTTTCGTCTTACTTGGGCCGCAGAGTTGGGCATTCACAGAGGCGGCCAGCAGGAAGGTGGCCAATACCAAAAGGATTTTTTTCATAACAAAACGGTTTTTTTCTATTTTCATTTGCAAAGATAGTGCAAGGTGAATGCAGAGCAAAAGGAAAAATAGAGTTTTTACTTTTGGCTATGCTGAGCCGAAGCCTATCTTATCTAAAGATAGCGCAAACCGAATGCAATGTCAAAAGGAAAGCCGAAGGATTTACTATTACATTGCTGAGTCATAGCCTACCTTTCACAGGAACAAGGGGATTGCGGCCGGAGATATTAAAAAGCGCGAAAAAGCGGCGTTTTGGCATTATCTTTAGTAACTTTGGACTTCCAAAACAACACTTTATGTCAACCGTTATCTATCCTTCACCGATTTTCGGACCGGTCATCAGCCGCCGACTCGGCGTGTCGCTGGGCATCAACCTGATGCCGGCCGACGGTAAAATCTGTACGTTCGACTGCATCTACTGCGAATGTGGACTCAATACCCAGCGCCGGCCCACACAGAAACGGCCTTCGACCATCGAGGTGGCCGAGGCACTCGAAGCGAAACTCAAAGTGATGACCGCCGAAGGCCGTCTGCCCGATGTGCTGACCTTTGCCGGCAATGGCGAACCCACGGTGCACCCCGACTTCCCGGCCATCATCGACGCGGTGACGGCACTGCGCGACCGCTATTGCCCGAAGGCCAAAGTGAGTGTACTGAGCAATGCCACCCGGACCGGTGTACCGGAGGTGAGAGAGGCACTGATGAAGGTGGACAACAACATCCAGAAACTCGACACCATATCGCCGGACTATATCCGCCGCATCAACCAGCCCACGGGCCACTACGACGTGGCCGAGGTCATTGACCATCTCAAGGCTTTCAATGGCCACGTCATCATTCAGACGATGTTTATGGCCGGCCAGGACCTTGAGGGACACGATGCCGACAACACCGGCGACGTCTATGTGACGCCGTGGCTCGAAGCCGTAAAGGCCATCAGGCCTGAGAAGGTGATGATTTATACCATCGACCGCGAAACGCCCGACCTGAACCTGCGCAAAGCCTCACACGAAGTGCTCGACGGCATTGCCCGCCGAGTGGCAGAGGCCGGTCTCGAGGTTTCGGTGTCTTATTAACATTGGGCGCTATGATTGAGCAAGTCAAAGCAACCATTGCCACACACGGTCTGCTCCGTCAGGGCGGTGGTGCACTGGTGGCACTGAGCGGCGGACCTGACTCGGTGGCTTTGCTGTTGGCTCTGCACGAACTGGGCTACCACGTTGAGGCGGCACACTGCAACTTCCACCTGCGCGGCACAGAGAGCGACCGCGACGAGGCTTTCTGCAGGGAACTGACCGACCGGTTGGCCATTCGGCTGCACGTCTGCCACTTCGACACACAGGCCGAAGCCAAGGCACACGGCGAAAGCATTGAGATGGCGGCACGCCGACTGCGCTATGCGTGGTTTGACCGCCTCATCAACGAGCGTGGCCTCGAAGCCGTCTGCGTGGGCCACCACAGAGACGACGACGCCGAAACACTCCTGCTCAATCTGGTGCGCGGCACAGGCATTCACGGCCTCACCGGCATGGCCTACCGCCGCGACAAGGTGGTGAGGCCGTTGCTAGACGTGAGCCGGCAGATGGTGACAGACTATCTGACCCGACACCGCCAGCCCTACGTCTGCGACTCTTCAAATGCCGACACGGCTTTCAAACGCAATCTCATACGCCACGAAGTGATGCCCCTGTTCCAACGGCTCAACCCGGCAGTGGTGAAGACGCTCCGGGGCGATATGCACAAACTCCGGGCTGCCGAGCAGGCCTACGACCGTGCAGTGGCTGAAACTTTCGACCGTCTGGCCCATCGCCTGAGCCACGGATGGTTTTGGCACAAAACCGACCTGACGCTCCAGGCCCACTACGACGCCTTGCAGCGACTGGGCCTGACTCCGGCCGAAACCGAGGCCTTGCGACAAGACAGTTTGAAGACAACCCGTGCCCGGTTCGAAACAGCCCAATATACCGTCACCTCACGCGACGGCCGCATTGAGGCCACATTGCGTCCACCCCGGTTCGCTCCAGTGGTTTTGCAGACCAACGGCATGCAGACGCTGCCGGACGGTTGCCGGATGGACTGCCACGAAACTACACGCGAAGCGTTGGACTCACTCAAAACGCCGCAGACAGAGGCCATCATCGACGCCGAACGCCTCAACGGACCGCTCGTCTATCGCGCCCTGCAAGAAGGCGACCGCTTCCGGCCTTTCGGCATGAGAGGCTCGAGACTGGTGAGCGACTTTCTCACCGACCGTCACCTCACTGCCGCCGAGAGGGCCTGGGTGGGTGTGGTCTGCGACACCGAGGGCATCGTCTGGCTCGCCGGCTACCGCATAGACGACCGCGTCGCCGTGACCGCCAAGACCCGCCGGGTCATAAAGCTTACCGTGACATAACTTCCTACGACACACCACATCATGAAACATCCCGTTGGCCTATTTCCACTCATCTTCACACTGGGTCTGACCACGGCCTGCAATCCCGTGGACCGCTCTGGCGAACAGCCTTTTGCCCCAACCGTGGAGACACTGCGTGCCACGATTGAGGGCCATCGCGCCTTGCTCTCTGCCCGCGTCACGGCCTCGCCCAACAGCGACCTCACCGCCTGCGGCTTTGCCTATGGCAACGACACCCTGAGAGCCAAAACCACAGCCGAAGCCCCCACAGCCGATTTCACCGCAGAGACCGACTCGCTCGGCAGTGGCCAATATTATGCCGTAGCCTTCGCACAGAACGGCGTGGGCACCACCTACGGCGACACCATCGTTTTCACCATCCCCTGAATTGACGCATGAAAAGACGCCTCCGACAGACGATGCTCATCATCGGGCTCTGCCTCGCCACACTGATGCAGGCACAGACAGTCATCGACCTCAAAGACGGGGCCGTGAGGGCCAAAACGACCGAGGACTATAAAGAAGAACTGGGCATAAAGGCACGTGCCAAGGCGGACTCGCTGGCTTATGTCGACCATATGCGACGCGCACTCAACGCCCTGCACGAGGACTCGCTCGACAAGGCGGCTCTGCTGCTCCAGAAAGCGCTCAAGACACGCCCCGAGGCTCCGGCCAACTATCTGGTGCATGAAAAACTGGGCGAAATCAGACTCGCACAGGGGAGATACCGCGAGGCGGTGGACCACTTTGCCGAAACGCTGAAGCAGAAGCCAGCCAACCGGGAGGCACGCTATGGCCGCGCCGTGTGTTATTATGAAACGGGCAGTCTCAAAGCGGCCGAAGATGACTGCAACGCACTGGTGGAAGAAGAAAAAGCCACAACACCGCTCGGCAGACAATACCGTTTTCTCCGCGCAGCCATCCACAAAAAAAGCAAACACCCGGAGAAGGCACGCCAGGACCTCGAAGACATCCTGCGCGCCGAACCCGACAACCAAAGTGCCAATCTGCTGCTGGCCGGTATACTGGAAGAGACCGGACAACCAAAGAAGGCTCTCGAGCAGCTCAATCTCTTCGTGGCCGCCCACCCTCAAAACACCGACGGTCTGGCGGCACGGGCCGCTCTGCTCAACCGGACGGAACAATATTATCTGGCCGAGGCCGACTATGACACCCTCATCCGCCTGAGATCCGACGACCCCTCCTTATATATATTGCGCGCGCACGTAAAACTGAAACTCAACAAACACGAAGCGGCACAGACCGATCTGGAGAAGGCCGTGAAACTCGGTGTGCCGCGCGGCGAAATCACAGCCCTGCTGCGCGAGGCCCGGAAATAGCCCCACACTTATGCAAAAAGCCATTTGCTGTCTGCTTGCCTTGGTCGGATTGGTTCAGACCAAAGCCCAAGACCTCTTGAATTTATATCAGCCACAGCCCGAATATGAAGTCAGGGCCGTGTGGCTCACCACATACAGCGGACTGGACTGGCCGGCACGACCGGCACGCACCGCCCAACAAGCCGAAGCGCAACAGAAGCAACTCTGCCAGATTCTCGACCGCCTGCAAGCCGCCGGCATCAACACCGTGCTCTTCCAGGCCCGACTGCGTGCCACCACCGCCTACGCCTCGGCCATTGAGCCATGGGATGCCATATTCACCGGCACCGCAGGCAAGGCTCCGGTATTCGACCCGTTGGCCTTTGCCGTCAAAGAGTGCCACCGCCGAGGCATGGAACTGCACGCCTGGATGGTGGCCTTCCCCATAGGCAACGCCAAGGCCATGAAGAGCCTGGGCCGGCAAGGCATAGCCAAAAAACGGCCCGGCCTGTGCCGCCTCTGCGGCGACCAATGGATGATGGACCCCGGTGTGCCCGAAACGGCCGACTATCTGGCACGGCTCTGCGAAGAGGTGGCACGGAACTATGACGTTGACGGCATTCACCTCGACTATATCCGCTATCCCGAACAGTCCATCCCGTGGAACGACCGCAAGACCTACGCCAAATATGGCGGCGGCAAATCCTTGGCCGAATGGCGACGCGACAACGTGACCCGGGTGGTGAAGGAAATACACCAACGCGTCAAAGCCGTAAGGCCCTGGATAAAAATGAGTTGCTCGCCCGTAGGCAAACGAGCCGACCTGCCGCGACAGAGCAGCTACGGCTGGAACGCCCGCGACGCCGTGTGGCAAGACGCCCAGTCGTGGTTGGCCGAAGGACTGATGGACATGCTCTTCCCGATGATGTATTTCGACGGCCGGCACTTCTACCCCTTCGCCCAAGACTGGCAAGAAACGTCAACGGGAAAACCCGTCGTGCCGGGGCTGGGCATTTATTTCTTGAGTGAGAAAGAAAAAAACTGGCCGCTGACGGTCGTCACACGACAGCTCCACTTCACCCGCCAGCTCCACATCGGCGGCAGTGCCCACTTCAGGAGCCGGTTTCTCACAGACAACGTCAAAGGACTCTACGACTACCTGCAAAAGAGTTTTTACCGTCAACCGGCCAAGCTGCCGCCCATGACCTGGCTCGACAGCATTGCTCCGCCGACGCCACAAGTGACCCGAGCCGACGACAACTGGACGGTCAGGCTGTCTTGGAAACGGGTAAAAGACAACGACATAGAGGCGCCCGTGACCTATAACGTCTATCGCCTCAACGAGAAGGCTGGCAACCACACCACGGTGTTGCTGGCCACACGACTGGACACCACGGCATTCGACTTCCACCCCACCCAGCCCGGCCAGATGGCCGACCGCTATGTGGTGACTGCCGTCGACGCCTACGGCAATGAGTCGCCGCTGCCCGAGGTGAGCAACGCAGCCGACAGTCCGACAGGTGGCGACAACCCCATCACCGTCTGCCACGACCGCCTCAATCTGCCCCACGACGTGGAGAAAGCGCCATTTGTGCTGGTGTGCGACTTGAGCGGCAGGGCCTTGCTCACACAGCCTATGAGACGCCACGTTGACCTTCGACGCCTGAGGCCGGGCAGTTACGAGCTACGCACGCTGGGCGATAAAGGGCTGAGCCGCCGCATCATGTTTTTCAGGAAAACGCCGGACGACGTTGAATGAAGTCAACAGAATGCAGCAAAGAAAGCGCACAAAGTTGATTTTTAGACACACAGGCGGCCCATATCGCGGAAAAAACATATCTTTGCGTGGTTTATGGCCATAAAACTGGGACTGAAAACCATCCGACGGCCTCACCCCAAAACACCAGAGAGCCATTCTCCCACATCGTTGAAATCAAAAAAAGACACACATAACATGGCAAAAGGAACAGTTGACGCCCTTTTGGGCATCGTCTTCGGCGACGAAGGCAAAGGCAAGGTGGTGGACTTCTTCACCCCACGCTATGACGTAGTGGCCCGCTTTGCCGGCGGTCCCAACGCCGGACACACCATTATCTTCGACGGTAAGAAGTTTGTCTTGCGCTCCATTCCCTCAGGCATTTTCGACGAAGGCAAAATCAACATCATCGGCAACGGTTGCGTCATCGCCCCCGACCTGTTTATGGCAGAGGCCCGCGAACTGGAAACAGCCGGCTACACGCTGACCGACCGTCTGCATATCAGCCGCCGCGCCCACCTCATTCTGCCGACACACCGCGTGCTCGACAGAGCCTACGAGGCAGCCAAAGGCAAGAGCAAAGTGGGTACCACGGGCAAGGGCATCGGACCGACCTACAGTGACAAAGCTGCCCGCATCGGCCTGAGAGTGGGCGACATCCTCGAAAACTTTGAGGCCAAATACGAAGCCTTGAAGGCACGCCACCTGCAAATATTGAAAGACCTCAACTACACCGATTTTGACATCACCCAAGAGGAGAAGGTGTGGAAAGAAGGCGTGGAATACATGAAACGCTTCCACCTGACCAACACGGAGTTTGAGATAAACCGCTGTCTGGCCGAAGGCAAGAACGTCTTGGCCGAAGGCGCACAAGGCTCGCTCCTCGACATCGACCACGGCACCTATCCCTTCGTGTCGTCTTCGAGCACCACGTCGGGCGGTGTCTGCACCGGTCTGGGCGTGGCCCCCAACACCATCGGCCACATCTTCGGCATCTTCAAAGCCTACAGCACCCGTGTGGGCAGCGGTCCGTTCCCGGTGGAACTGTTTGACGAAACCGGCGACACCATCCGCCACATCGGCAACGAATACGGCGCCGTAACAGGACGCAACCGCCGCTGCGGATGGCTCGACCTTGTGGCCTTGAAATATGCCATTATGATCAATGGCGTCACCGACCTCGTGATGATGAAGGGCGACGTGCTCGACGGTTTCGACACCATCAAGGTGTGCACCGCCTACAAGAAAGGCGACGAAGTGACCACCGAAATGCCCTATGACACAGAGGGCTGGGAGGCCGTTTACGAAGAAGTGCCCGGCTGGAAGACTCCGCTGTCGGACATCCGAAGTGAAGAGGCTCTGCCCCAGGCCTTCAAAGACTACATTGCCTATATTGAGAAGGCCACCGGTACGCCCATCAAAATCATCTCGGTAAGCCCCGACCGCGAAGCCACTATTATCAGATAAACAAAAGGCACAAAAGGCACAAACGGCCCAATCGCCTAAAGGAGGCTCCTCCCGACATAAGAAAAGACGTATCTCAATACCTCATACAGACTCAGCAAAACCTCGCCGATCATTCTTTAGTCGGCGAGGCTTATTTTATATAAATGGAATCCCTTGCTCATATCGTTTCAGCCCTTTCGGTCACCCTGTATATGATTGAAGCGTCGATGCTCAGGCGTGTAGATCTTGATGATAAGGCAAGAGTGGAGCAAATATACCGATTAATTCTTAGGCTCAGCCGCAAAAGAGAAAGGCGAAACCCAATGGGATATAGTGTGATGCCCCTTCGAGGCCGCTAAAAAAAGAACTTACTTATGAACACTCTGCGTGATTAAGCGTGACTGAAACGTCCAATCACAGCAAAGCGCTAACAGTCAATTCTATACAAGCCCGTGACTGTGTGATTGGAGAAAAGGCAACAATTTGGGTAGAAGGGGGCAGAACAACTTGTTTGCTTGTTAGCCGAGCGCCGCCGATAATCTCAATTAAAAATTAGGAGAAGAAAGCAACTGTGCCGTTACTTTCATTTTCCCAAAAAAACGTATGACAACAGTTGTACTTTTAACAGGAAGCGCAGCAAAAACATAAGCGGG
>JBGVLE010000087.1:0-4193 GCA_045124135.1 Alloprevotella sp. | reverse complement strand
CAGCGACCCCGTGATGACAGCCAACGGCTGGAGATACAGCAACGCCAGCGTACGCCAGACTTCTACGCTCAATCCTCACGTTTGGTTCGCCGCCAACAAAGACGCCGAGATGAAGATTGAAGGCTTCGACACCACCGGCTATTCCAACCTGAAACTCACCTACGACATCACCGCCAATGCCGCAGGCGACCA
Source organism: Alloprevotella sp. (assembly GCA_045124135.1). GTDB lineage: Bacteria > Bacteroidota > Bacteroidia > Bacteroidales > Bacteroidaceae > Alloprevotella. The sequence continues at coordinate 4,001 of JBGVLE010000087.1, read as the reverse complement.
GAGCGCCATCAAGCTCACCTGGGGCGGCGACACATTTGCCGTGCCGGCCAAAGCCATCGCGACCACCAACACCTATCAGAGCGTGGAAATCACCGGCCTCACACCCGGCGCCACAGTGATGTCGTTTGTCTCGTCTGCCACGGTCAACAAAGCCGGCTTCCGCATTGACAACATCAAGCTCGTAGGCACAAAAGACTAATCCCCTCCACATTCGCTGGAGACGACGCCTCTCTAACGGTTGAGAGCCATCGTCTCCAGCGTTTTTCACTTTCATCATTCCTTTATATGATAAAAAAAGCATTAATTCCCGTCGGAGCGTTGCTCTTCCCCTGCATGATGTCGGCACAAACCGACACCATCGCAGACGACGCCCTCTCACTCATCGGCGTGATAGACGCTTCGCAGTTTGACGCCGAGGGAGAAGATGGCAGCAACTCATCTTCGAACGACATCAACACCCAAGTGCTCACCTCGCACGATGTCTACCAAAACAAGATGGGCTACCAGCTCTCCAATATGCGCTTCCGCACCCGTGGATATGAGAGCCAATATGAGCAGACTTTCATCAACGGCGTGCCGTTCAACGACCAGCTCAGAGGCGTATTCAACTATTCGTCCATAGGTGCCATCAACGATTTCACCCGCAACGGAGACGGCCTGATCAACTCAGCCCCGGGCGCCTTTACCTTCGGTTCAATCGGCGGCGCTGAGAACATCCGCATGCAAGCCGGCGACTTCGCCCGAGGGGGCAAGGCCACTGTGACCTACACCAACCGCAACTATTGGATGCGTGCCATGCTCTCCTACCACACCGGACTGTCGAAACGCGGCTGGGCCTTCTCGGCCCTGGTGGGTGGACGATACTCAAACGAAGGCGTCATAGACGGCACCTTCTACCGCAATTTCTCTTATGCTTTGATGCTCGAGAAACGCTGGCAAGGCGGCGACCACAAACTCACACTGACCACCTTCGGCTCACCCGTACGCCGCGGACAACAGGCCGGTACGCTCCAGGAAGTCTACGACCTCACCGGTAACAATCTCTATAACCCCAACTGGGGCTACCAGAATGGCAAAAAGCGCAACGCACGCCGGGTGATGGCCTTCGACCCGACCACCGTGCTGGGCTATACGTGGAAAATCACACCCGACGTGACGCTCAACTCCGGACTGGCTTTCCATTATGGCCGCTACGGCAACACCTCGCTCAACTGGTTTGACGGTGCCGACCCGCGCCCTGACTACTACCGCTATCTGCCTTCCTACTTCCTCTATTATAATAGCACAGCGTCTATCGACGCTGCCGAGGCCTATGCAGAGCGCTGGCGTATGGGCGACCCCTCATTCACACAAATCGACTGGGCTTCGCTCTATTCCGCCAACGCCCAAAACAAACGAATGGGCAACGGCAACGCCGTCTATCTCGTGGAAGAACGCAGAAGCGACCTTTACGAAACAACGTTCAACGCCACTGTCAACGCACGCCTCAGCCGACACAGCAAACTCAACGCCGGCATCGTGGCACGCAACACCGTCTCACGGCAGTTCAAAACCGTAGACGACCTGCTCGGAGCCGACTACGTGCTCGACATCGACAAGTATGCCGACACAGATTATCCCGGACAAGACGACCAGCGCCAGAGCGACCTCAACCGCCCTAACCGCCGCGTCTATGAAGGCGGCATCTTCGGCTACGACTTCAAGATCAACATCAATTCGCTTAAAGCTTGGCTCGTCAACGAATACAGCGTGGGACACTGGGACGCTTACTACGGCTTCCAACTCACCTACACAGACTTCTGGCGTGACGGCGCGATGCGCAACGGCCACAATCCCAACAACTCTTATGGCCCCGGACGCCATCACAGCTTCACCGACATGATGCTCAAAGGCGGACTCACCTATAAGTTCAACGGCCGACACATCCTCACCGCCAACCTCAGCTACGGCACCCAGGCTCCGCTCGTCAACGACGCCTATATCTCTCCGCGCGTCTCAGACGCCACTCCCGACAACCTTAAGAGTTCACGTCTCTTCGCTGCCGACCTGAACTACATCTTCTCTACGCCTAAACTCCAAGGCCGTGTGTCGGTGTTCCAGACCAATTTCTATGATATGCTGGAGCGCAACAGCTATTATTACGACGGTGTGACCTTCGTCAACCACGTGATGACCGGCGTCAACAAAGTGCACCATGGCGTCGAACTCGGATTGACCTACAAGCTCGACGGACACTGGAGCTTCGACCTTGCCGGTACCATCTCTGAATACTATTACGCCAACAACCCCATGGGACAGTATTCGACCGAAAACGGCAAAGACGTTGGCGAATATTCTTTGCAGGATGAAGAGCGCGTTTATATGAAAGGCGTCTATGTGGGCGGTATGCCACAGGTAGCCGGAACATTTGGCATCCGCTACTTCATCGACTACTGGTTCCTCGGCGCCAACATCAACGGCTTCGGCCGCAACTTCGTCGAAGTGGCTCCCTCACGCCGCACTGCCTCTATCTACAACGGCTACTCCAACGGCTCGTCGACCATCCCGGCCGTGACGCCCAACAACACCGAACTCTGGAACGCCTACCAGACTTTGACCCACCAGGAAGAGTTTGACGCCGACTTCACCATTGACCTCTCTATCGGCAAGATATTCTATCTCAAAGGCAAAAACTCCATCAACGTCAACCTCGCGTTCAACAATATCCTCAACAATAAGGACGTGCGCACCGGCGGTTACGAACAAGGACGTGTGCGTGTGGACAAACCCGAACTCTATAAGTCCAAATACTTCTACATGCAGGGCTTCAACTGCTTCCTCAACGTCAGCTACCGCTTCTAATATTTTCCCCTAAAAAGAATAATCATACACAATAAGCCATTCCTATTATGAAACGTATTCATAACCTTTTGCTCCTTCCCTTGGTGTTGTTGGCAATGGTCTTCACGGCCTGCGACCGCGACTATGATATGCCGCCGCTCAACGAGCCTTCATACAGTCTGCCCGCTGATGCTCAGGTCATCACCGTAGCCGACCTGCGCGCACGCTATGCCGCTGCCACCTCAAACAATGCCATCACTATCGAAGACAGCCTTTTCCTCAAGGCACGCATTGCCGGAGACGACCGCTCGGGCAACATCTTCAAAAGTATCTATATCCAGGACGAGACCGGCGGTATCACGATGCTCGTGGACCAAAACGGCGTCTACAATGATTACGCCGCCGGCCAGGAAGTGTTTGTAGACCTCAAGGGCCTCTGCATCTCTGTCTACGGCAACGAACAACAAATCGGCCACCCCTCCGGCTATCTTTACCGCACACCCTACGAAGATTTCAAAGCCCACGTACACTGCAACGGCTGGGCCGACGAGAGCAAAATCGACATCAAAGAGTTCGACAACATCAGCAGCCTGAGCGATGCCGCCGACGCCAACAAGTTCACACTGGTGCGCCTCACCGGCGTTCACTTCACCCAGGGTGGCCAGGTCAACTTTGCAGAAACCAGCGGCTATGGCACCCGCGACCTCTCCGACGCCTATGGCAACACCATCAGCGTACGCACCAGCAACTATGCTGACTTTGCCGCCACCAAACTGCCCGTTGGCACGGGTAACGTGATTGCCATTCTCGGTCGCTTCAACGGCAACTGGCAACTCACCATCCGCAGCATCAACGACGTCTATGGCTTCGACGGCATTGAGCCCGGACAAGGCGGCGAAAGCGGCGGCGAAGGTGAAGGCGGCGGCGGTGAAACCGGCGGTTCAGAAGCCGACGGCTCTACCGTAATCTTTGAAGAAACCTTCGGCGAAAGCGTGTCAAAAGGCTCCGACGGTTACTGGCCCAGCATCACCTACGACACCTGGACCAGCACGTCAGGCCTCACCATCAGCGACCCCGTGATGACAGCCAACGGCTGGAGATACAGCAACGCCAGCGTACGCCAGACTTCTACGCTCAATCCTCACGTTTGGTTCGCCGCCAACAAAGACGCCGAGATGAAG
>JBGVLE010000086.1:0-18682 GCA_045124135.1 Alloprevotella sp. | reverse complement strand
GGCGGGAGAAATCACGCCTTTCTCGCTCAACACCGATTGGGAGAAAGCCTACAACTACCTCAACACCCATTCGAACACACGGACCAATGAACAATAAACGCACTCCGCGCTCATCGCGACTCGCCAGATGGGGAGCGGCCGTGGCGCTCACGCTCATGGCCTTCACGGCAACGGCACAAACGGCCAGGCACAAGCGCACCACAAACACCGATACCACGACTCATCTCTATCTGAAATATCTCAGTCAGCTCGACGACCTCAAAAAACGCTATGCCCAGTGGGACTATAACGGCCGCGACACGCTGAGCAATCCCTATTACTTCCCCCTCTTCTCGTCGCCCACGTTCTATGCCTCGTCGGTGTCACGTGCCATCGGGCTTTCGCCGGCAGGCAGCGGCCGCACGCTTGGTGCCACCGACAGCCTGCTGCTCGCTTCGAGCGACGCGCTCAACTATGTCTACACCTATGCGCCCTGGCTCATCGCCCATAATGAGAGTGACCTCGGCACTGAGCCCAAGGTGGTGCAGGAAACCCAAAAAGACATCCGGCCCGAAGCCAATCTCACCGAAAAAGCCGGTGCCAACCGCCCGGACGTCATCGAAGACGACGAGTTCGGCGATTGGCGCATCGTGGTACGCAAACCCAACTTCTGGACCTTCAAGACCAACGTGTCGCTGCAACTCTCACAAAACCACACCTCAGACAACTGGTATAAAGGCGGCGAGAGCAACAACTCGTGGCTGGCACAAGTGAATTTTGAGGCCAACTACAACAACAAGCAGAAGGTGGTGCTCAACAATATCCTCGAAACCAAACTTGGCTTCCGCTCTATCAACGACAACCAATACCATAAGTTCCTCTCCAACGCCGACCTCCTGCGTCTGACCAACAAACTCGGTCTGCAGGCCAGCAAGCATTGGTACTACACCTTCCAGCTCCAGAGCTGGACGCAGTTTTATCCCGGCTACAAGAGCGGCGACAACTACGTCTACTCCGACTTTATGTCGCCCTTCGAGTCTATTTTCTCCATCGGTATGGACTATAAGCTTTCGGTGAAAAACTTTACGCTCAGTGCCACCATAAGCCCCTTGGCCTACGACCTCAAATACGTAGACCGCAAAAGACTGGCCACGGCTTTCGGTATAGACGAAGGCAAACACGTCAAGACCAGCTTCGGTTCCAACATTACGATACGCTACACCTGGAACATCATCAAAAATCTCTCGTGGAGCGGACGCATCTATTACTATTCAGACTACAAGCGCGTGCAGCTGGAGTGGGAAAATACCTTCAAGGCCCAGTTCAACAAATATCTCTCCACGCAACTTTTCCTCTATCCCCGTTTTGACGACGGTGTGGCCCGTCAGCCCGACAAGTCCTACTTCCAGTTCCAGGAACTCTTGTCGTTCGGTCTGAACGTGTCGTTCTGAAAACAAACCGTCTTGAAATGCCCTCTGAGCCCCACAGCCCATGAAGATTTTTTCTGTAGCCAACCACTTCACCCAGCCGCCTTCGGCCGACAATTATGCCGAGGCAGACAATAAAAAGCCCTTTTATCCGTTTACTGAAAGTGAGCCCGTCGTGCAGACACTTCCCGAGACGGCGATGCTCAAAGACGGCCGGCCGTTTTTCATCCCCGATTACGCCGACCCTTGCAGCGTCCGTCCGGCCTTGGTGTTGCGCATTTCGCGACTGGGACGCTACGTATCCGAGCGTTTTGCCCGCCGCTATTATGACGCCGTGACCGTGGGGGCTGCCTTCTGTGCCGACCGCCTTTTCGAGCGGTGCCGCCGTGACGGTTTGCCCTGGGACATAGCCATAGGGTTTGACAATTCGGCCGTGGTCGGCTCGTTTGTGCCTCTGGCCGACGGCGAGCCGTTTGTCTGTCCCGACTTCAGCATGAACGTGGGCGACAAGACGCTGAACATTGCCGGCACCGACGCCAATCTGCCTTTCAGCCCCGAAGCCGTTCTGGCCTACGTCAGCCAGTATTCCATGCTGCGCCGCGGCGATTTGCTGTTCTACGTCCTCCCGGCCACGCCCGTCGTGGTCAGTCCCGACGTCCGCATCGAAGGCTTTGCCGACGGCGAGCGACTGCTCAGCTTTAATGTGAAATAATTATGCCTACTCCTATATATATTATATATAAGGTGGACCATTTCCATGAAAACACGAATTCAGACCCACATACTTCTCTTCCTGTTGGCTTTGATGTCGCCCGGCATTAAGGCCGCTGTCGGTGCCTGGCCGGCGTCTTCCGACGCCGTCGTGTCCGACACGGCCCGTGTCTTCGTGCATCTTTCAGCCACAGACTATCCCGTGACCGCCGCCGGCCTGCCGCGATATGCCACCATCATCCGACCGGCAGGCGCGGCAGACTGTGTGCAGTTGGTCTATCCCGAATACGTCCGCCTATCTGCTGCCGAAGCCGCTATCATCAAGGCAAACGGATGGGATGTTGCCGAGACCGTTGTGCCCAAGATCGACTACGCCGTGGCACGCAAGGTGGGGCAGATGGAGGTGAGCTTCGTACCCATCGTGAAGCGAGACGGCAAGTATTATCGCCTGACCTCGTTCAAACTAGAAGTCTACGGGCCGCACCAAACCTCGCCTTCGCAAGCTCTGACCCGTGCCCTCACCGCTGCCACCGCCGCCATGCGATGGGCCGACCACTCGGTGCTTGCCAGCGGCCGGTGGGTGAAAATCGCCGTGAGCGAAGAAGGCATCTACAGCCTCTCGGCCAAAGACCTTGCCGCGATGGGTTTCAACGACATGTCGAGAGTGAAGGTCTATGGCTACGGCGGCCGCCTGCAGTCTGAAGCCTGGACATTCACCGGCCCCAACGCCGTGCCCGACGACCTCAAGGAAGTGCCCTTATGCCGCCGCAGCGGCGATGTGATTTTCTTCGCCGAGGGCACCGTCCGCAAATCATACATCACGGCCAACGGCCGCTGGCGCCACGAAAACCAGCCTTATTCCACGCTTTCGTATTATTTTGTGACCGAGGGAGAACAGCCTGCCACGCTTGAGCAACTCAGTGCCACCGCAGCCGGCGGCGCCGACGAAGTGGATGAGGTGACGCATCTCTCGGTGATAGACAACGACAAAGCAGCCCTCTACACTGGCGGTCGCATGCTCTTCGACAACCCAGACTTCTCCACGAGTCCGACAGCCACGTGGCGCATCGAGACCCCGTCGGCTGTCGACGGGCAAACGGCCACCATCAACATCGGCGTGGCGGCGAGCAGTTCGACAACCGTCACTACGGTCAAGTCAGAGTTCAACGGCACGGCGCTGTCAAGTTTCGGCGTGCCCATCTATGGTTCCGACTTCGTGGGCTATATGACCCACAAGACATTCAACGTGAAAGACCTTCAGCCGGTCAACACCGTCAAAATCAACATCAACACCACCAATCCTGCCCGCCTCGACTTCATTCGTCTGGCCTATCGCCGCAGGCTCAAAGCCTCAGACGCCCCCTTTGCCTTTACGCCCAATGTGTCGCGGCCGGCGGTCATCACGGTCGTGGCCGCCAACGAAAACACCCGGCTTTGGCGCATCGCCGACGGCGAGTGCCAGACGGCCGACATCGTGGGGATTCTCAACGGCACGAAAGCCTCTTTCCCCGTCGACAATGCCGCCCAGCGCTATGTCATAGCCGACCTCTCTGCCTCATATCCCGCACCGAAGGTGGTGGGTGAGGTGCCCAATCAGGACCTTCACGGCCACACGCCGGTGGACTATACCATCGTGGTGCCGTCAGGCGGCAAACTCACCGCCGAAGCCAAACGGCTTGCCGAGGCACATACCGCTAAAGGCCGAAGCGTCAGAGTGGTCAATGTGGGAGAAATCTACAACGAATTTTCATCGGGCACGCCCGATCCGTCGGCCATCCGCCGCTATATGAAAATGCTCTACGACCGTGCCGAAGCCGACGCGTTGCCCAGCTATCTCTGCCTCTTCGGCAACTGTTTCTGGGACAACCGCCTGCTCACCGACTACGCCAAAGGCAAACAGGCTGCCGACTATCTTCCCGCCTTTGAGACCGACGCCGACGCCCTGGAGGCCACACGCGAAAACATCCGTTTCGGTTCGCTCTACAGCTACGTCACCGACGACCTCTACACGTGGCTCGACGACAGCGAAGGCAGCAGCCAGCGTCGCGCCAAGCCCGACATTGCCGTGGGACGCTTCCCCTGCACAACAGTCACAGAGGCCCGCATCCTCGTGGACAAGAGCATCAGTTACCTCAACAACGAGGAGACCGGCATATGGAAGACACGCGCCTTCGTCCTGGCTGACGACAAAGACAACCTGCTCCATATGAACACCGGCGAGAAGGTCGCACAGACGTTCAACACCACCACAGACAACTCGCTTCTGCTGCGCAAAGTATATTGGGATATCTATCCCCGCACCATCACCGCCACAGGCTACAGTTATCCGCAAGCCACCGCCTTGATGCAGCAGGAAATGCAGCGCGGCGCATTGCTTTTCAACTATGTGGGCCACGGCAGCCCCGACCAGATTTCACATGCCAAGATTTTGCTGAAAGACGACTTCGACCTGCCGTCGGCCGGCCGCCTGCCGCTCTGGGTGATGGCCTCTTGCGAAATTTCGCCCTACGACACAGACCGTGACGACATAGCGCGCCGCGGACTGATGAACGCCGAGGGTGGGGCAGTGGCTATGGTCTGCGCCTCCCGCTCGGTTTATGCCGACTATAATGAGGCACTCAATCTGGCCTTGCTCAAGCATCTGGTGGACAAGACCAAGGGCCACACCATGGCCGAAGCTTTGCGGCTGGCCAAGTGTGATGTCGTGACGAACTACACCGATGTCGACATCAACAAACTCAAATACGCCTTCTTGGGCGACCCGGCGCTGACCATAGCCATACCACGCCGTGACGCCGTCATCGATAGCATCAACCACACCGACCTCTCCACCACCTTTGGTGTGGCGCTCGCCTCGGGCACAGTGGCCACCTTCAGCGGCTGTGTCAAGGCTGAAGACGGCGGAGTTGATGAAACCTTCAACGGCACAGTGACCCTCCACGTCTCAGACCGCCTCGAGACTTTCACCGGTCTCAACAACAGCGGTTCGGCCAAGGTGATGACTTTCACAGACCGCACCAAAACCATCTTTGAAGGCACCGATGCCGTGAAAAACGGCCGCTTCACCGTCCGTGTGCCCATTCCGCGCGACATCAGTTATACCAACGATGCCGGCCGGGTGCAGATTTATGCCGTCTCGGCCGACGGCCAGACCGAAGCCGCTGGCAGCAACACGCAGTTTTGCCTGAACGGCACAGACGCCACGGCGGCCACCGACACGCTCGGCCCCAAGGTGTTTGTCTATCTTGACTCGCCCGACTTCGTGGATGGCGGCATCACCTCGAGCAATCCCGTCTTTGGCGCCATCATCTCTGACGAAAGCGGCATCAATGCCTCGGGAAGTGGCGTGGGGCACGACATCGAACTCACCCTCGACGGAGACGCTCAGTCTGCCGTGGTGCTCAATGACGACTTCTCTTACGAGTTTGGCAGTTACACCACCGGCCACATCCACCGGCCACTCAACAATCTCGCTCCGGGAGAGCACCAGCTCAGCCTGCGCGTGTGGGACATCAACAACCACCTGACCGTGTCGACGCTCAACTTCTACGTGGGCGACGTGCAACCCTATTTCGATGTCAACGTAAGCGATAACCCTGCCCGGACATCAACTCGCTTCATGGTGAGCCAAGCCACGGTGGTCGAAGCCGGCAGCAGTAGGGTCGAGATTGAAGTCTACGACACTTTCGGCCGCCGTGTGTGGACCAAAACCACCTCGCTCCCTTCGGCCAATGCCGCCGTGGTATGGGACCTCACCGACCAGAGCGGTTCACGCCTCGCGCCGGGACTCTATCTCTACCGAGCACGCCACACGGGTGAGGCACAGAGTGAAGAAACAGAAACAAAGAAACTCATCATCATACGTTAGATAATTTACAGACCATGAGAAAAATCATAAACAAAGCATTCGTCATCACCACCATGATTTTGATGTGGCCAGGTGTGGCTCTGGCTGAGGACGACGAGAAAGACCAGTTCAACCCCGTCTATACGGCCGTGACGTCGCAAACCATCGCCGCCGACGCCCGTTCTGCAGGTATGGGCGACATGGGTGCTGCCACCGAGCCGGACGTCAACTCGCAGAGCTGGAACCCCGCCAAATACCCCTTTACCATAAGCCGTGCAGGCGTGTCGCTCAACTACACCCCGTGGCTCCGCCAAGTCGTCAACGACATCGCCCTGCTCAACGCCGCCGGCTACGTGCGCATAGGCGACTATCAGGCCGTCAGCGGTTCGTTGCGCTATTTCACGCTCGGCGACGTCTCTGCCGGCACCATGACCGTCAAGCCCTATGAGTTTGCCGTAGACCTGGCCTATTCGCGCATGCTGAGTGAGACATTCTCTGCCGCCGTAGCTTTGCGCTATATGTATTCAGACCTGAGCGGACACTACAGCGACGAAGTCACGGCCGGCTCGGCGTTTGCCGCAGACATTGCCTGCTATTACAACAACTACGTCATGATGGGTAGCCGGGAGTGCCTGTTGGCCTTTGGCTTGAACATCAGCAACATCGGCAGCAAAATCAACTATGGTGAAGACTATTCGTATTTCATTCCGACCAACCTGCGACTCGGTCTGAGCTACCTCATACCCCTGAATGAGTACAACCGCATCTCGTTCAACGCTGAAGTCAACAAGCTGCTCGTGCCCTCACGTCCCTTGCAGCGTGAAGACGAAACCAACGAAGAGTATGAGCAGCGCCTCAAAGACGACTATCACGACATCTCGTCCATCTCGGGCATCTTCAAGAGCTTCGGCGACTCCGAGCGTGGTTTCAAGGGAGAGTTGGAAGAAATCCAATGGAGCGTGGGTGCAGAATACACCTACAACGACAAGTTTTCGCTCCGTGCCGGCTACCACCACGAAAGCGAGATGCAGGGCAACCGCAAATATTTCACCGTCGGCGCCGGTTTCCGTATGAACGTGATGGCCATTGACGCCGGCTACACCATCGCCACCACGCCGAGCAATCCCCTTGACCAGACGCTGCGCGTGTCGCTCTCGTTCGATATGGACGGCATCAAAGACCTCTTCCACCGCCGATAAGGCACAGACCACCCCGGACAAGTATGAGAATAAAAGTAGGTATGGGCTACGACGTCCATCAGTTTGCCGAAGGCCGTCCACTATGGCTTGGCGGCATCCGGATACCCCACACGTGTGGGCTGCTCGGCCATAGCGACGCCGACGTGCTCATCCACGCCATCTGTGACGCCCTGCTCGGCGCCGCCGGTCTGCGCGACATCGGCTATCACTTTCCCGACACGGCCGACGAGTTTGCCGGCATCGACAGCAAGATATTGCTCTCGCGCGTCGTGGTGTCGCTGCACGAGCGCGGCTGGCGGGTGGGCAACATCGACGCCACCGTCTGTGCGCAGGCCCCCAAACTCAATCCCCACATCCCCGACATGCAGAAAACGCTCGCCGAAGTGTTGCAAATCGACCCGGCCGACGTTAATATAAAAGCCACCACCACCGAGTACCTCGGTTTTGTGGGCCGCAAAGAAGGCATCGCGGCCTATGCCGTAGCCTTGATAGAGAAACAATAATCCATCACACACAGCCTATGAAGAAACTATTACGACACACCCTGAGCCTGGCCATTGTGCTGCTCACCACCGCCGGTCTCACCTCTTGCGAAGACGAACACGACCTATGGATGCGCGACAACATCGTGGGGACGTGGCAGATTTATGACGTGAGCAGCTACGACTACGACGTGCCTTATCACTCAGGCGACTTTATGGAATTTTTCTACGACGGCACCTATCGCGGCTACGGCCGTAACGGCTTTGACGAGCACGGCGACTGGGACGTCACCGACAATATCATTTCGTTTGATTTCAATCACGACTACCGCACCGATATGACCGCCCTTGTTGACGACATAGGTTATGGCTATATGGACCTTGACGTGACAGACTATTACAGCCATTCGCACTACTATCTCCGTCTGCGCCGCTATTGAACGGCTAAAAACAGTGGCGGCGACAGTCGTGGCACTGTTCAAAACGCGCCTTGTCAATGACCAAAACGGGTAAAAAAGTTTTTTGCTGAGGCAAAAAAGGGCGGAAACAGGGGCAAAAGCCATCGAGACTGCGCGACGGCGTTACGCCAATAAGGACAATCGTGACTGGACTAAGGACAGAAATCCCTGCCATAGGGACAGGAACGACAACTCCTCACATAATGATGTCTCTGAAACACAAGAAGACAGGCCCAAACGGACCTGCCTTCTTTTTTCTTGCCCCAAATTTAACCGTCCGGGCGCTGACGACAAAAGACAAAGCATGGCGAGGAGGCCATCAGAAGGAAACACCACGCGGCGCTGCCGTCGGCCACGATGATGAAGCATGGCGTTTCGTCGCAACCTCAATCCGTCTTTTTTACGTCTATTATAGATGCTTTTGCAAACATCTATGCTCTTTTATAATTACTAAAACAATAATCAAAACAAAATAAATAGTTAATTTATATTTAATCTGTTAATCAAAGACAGCCATACGCTTGGCCCTTTGCCTCATCCCTTCTATTTTTGCCGGTACATCATGAGCAAGAAAACGATATACATACTTCTCACCATCCTGAGCTGTTCGCTGGCGCTGTTGCTCTATCTGGAGTTTTCCTATTTCGGAGCGCTCTACAGAATACGCCGCGAGAACTTCGACGAGGCCACCGGACGCGCCCTCTCACGTGCCGTGCGCGACCTCGAAATCTCGGAGACCAAACAAGCCCTCTCGCCTGAAGCCAGAGCCGAACTCGACGCCCTCGACGACTCGGCACGCGTCAGAGAGACCCTTGCCATTCTCTATCGGCCTGCCGACAAACCGCTGGCCAAGCGCCTGGACTATAACAGCCTCGACGGCGCCATCAAAAGTGAGCTGAGCCGTGAAGGCATCACCCTGCCTTATCACTTCCGCATCACCACCTCCGACGGACGGGAAGTATACCGCTGCCGCGACTTTGAGCAGGCCGGCGCACAAGACACTTACCGGCAAGAGCTCTTCCCCTCCGACCCCCGCGCACGCACCGGAGTGGTATGGCTCCACTTCCCCGAAATGAGGCGGTTCATCTTCAACAGCGTCGGGTTCATGATACCCGCCATTGTGCTCACCATCATCGTTTGCGCCATGTTTGGCTTCACCCTTTGGGCCGTGTTGAGACAGCGGCGACTGACCGAGATGAAAAACGACTTCATCAACAACATGACCCACGAGTTCAAGACCCCCGTGGCCACCATCTCACTCGCCGCGCAGATGCTCTCAGACCCGTCGGTGGAGAAAAAGCCCGACACCGTCACACACTTGTCCACGGTCATTGCCGACGAGACGAAACGGCTGCGCTTCCAGGTGGAGAAGGTGCTCCAAATGTCAATCCTCGACCGCAAAGCCGCCACCTACCGCAAGCGTGAACTCGACATTGACCGACTCGCCGCCGAAGTGGCCTCGACGTTCCGCCTCAGAGTGGAAAACGTGGGCGGAGAAATCACCACCAACCTCGACGCCGAAGACATGATGGTCTATGCCGACGAGATGCACCTCAGCGGCGTGCTCTTCAACCTGCTCGACAATGCCCTCAAATATCGCGACCCCGAGCGTGCACCCCATCTCGAGATTGCCACAAGCGTAGATGGCAACAAGGTCGTCATCACCGTGTCGGACAACGGTATCGGCATCAAAAAAGAAAACCTCAAGAAAATATTCGATAAGTTCTACCGCGTACACACCGGCAACCTGCACGACGTGAAAGGCTTCGGCCTCGGTCTGGCCTACGTCAAACGCGTGGTCACCGCCCATGGCGGCCATATCACCGCCGAAAGCAAGCCCGGACAAGGCACGAGCTTCATCATCGCATTACCCACAACAAAAAAATAACCCTACGACTATGATGGACCACAAAATGAAAGTGCTTCTCTGTGAAGACGACGAAAACCTCGGTATGCTCCTCCGTGAATATCTTCAGGCCAAAGGCTACGACACCGAACTCTACGGCGACGGTGAAGCCGGATACAAGGCCTTCATGAAAGAAAAATTTGACATCTGCGTGTTCGACGTGATGATGCCCCGCAAAGACGGTTTCACACTGGCCAAGGAAATCCGCCAGACCAACCAGGACGTGCCCATCATCTTCCTCACCGCCAAGACGCTCAAGGAAGACATCCTCGAAGGCTTCAAGATCGGTGCCGACGACTACCTCACCAAGCCCTTCTCGATGGAAGAACTCACCTTCCGCATGGAAGCCATCCTGCGCCGCGTCAAAGGCAAGAAGACACGTGACCGCACGCTCTACCGCATCGGCTCGTTCACCTTCGACACCCAAAAGCAGATACTCTCACGCGAAGGCGAATCGGTGAAACTCACCACCAAAGAGAGCGAACTGCTCGGTTTGCTCTGCGCCCACGCCAACGAAATCCTGCAGCGCGACTATGCCTTGAAAACCATCTGGATAGACGACAACTATTTCAACGCGCGCTCCATGGACGTTTACATCACCAAGCTGCGCAAACATCTCAAGGCCGACGAGAACGTGGAGATTATCAATATCCACGGTAAGGGCTACAAACTCATCACGCCCGACGCCGACTAACTAGACCAATAGCCAATTGGGCTTTAACCCACTTTTTGTTCATAAACCGTAAAACTGCGAGGCTGTCTCGAGAGCTTGAAGATGCTCTGAGGCCGCCTCGCAAGGTGTTTATGCCCAATTGATAAGTCCGAAAGACTTGAAGCGCGTGATTGGACGTGACTGAAGCGTTCAGTCACAGCAATCCGCTTATATATAGTTAGTTACAGCTGCGTGATTGTGTGATTGGGAAAAAGGTGACATTTGGGTAAAGAGCGGTCTTGTCGGCCTGTAAGGCCAAAAGCACAGAGCCCAGGGCAAAGGTGACACGTAGTGGCACCGGCACCTTGGGGAAGCCCGGCGATAATGTACGCCCTGTAAGGGCAAAAGCATTGTTACCAAGGGATGCTCTGAATAAAGCCAATCATACGCTTTACCCTCTCATAAATGCAAGTTGGGCTGCGGTTCGGCATTTCAAACAATCAACTTCGCCCCTGCTAAAAAAATCGCAGTTTCATCCCCTCACAAACACCGGCACGTCGGCTGTGCTCGCCGCAGTATCATAGACAAAACCCTCGTAGGTGAACGCCGGCAAGTCTTCGGGACGTGTGATTTGGTTGTCGCAAACAAACCGCACCATAGCGCCGCGACACGCTTTGGCCCATACAGCCTGCACGGAGAGTTTGTCGCCTTGGCGCACAAGAAAACGCGGTTGCACGATGCGCAGGCTTTGCTTGAGTTCACGCCAGTCAAACAGTTGCTCGTATTCGGTCGTGGAAAGATGGAGCAGAACACCGTCGTCTTGTCGGGCAGCCCCGATCAATGTGGGGGTGAGCAGAGACCGCCAAAACCGACCAAGCGGCAAGCCGTCAGAAGCGGCCAACTGCACACTTGGAGCTACTCGATAGGGCCGTATGCCGTCGGCAGGGCGGAGAAGGCCATACATAAACGTCGTAATCCATAAGTGCTCGTCGGCAAAAGCCATAGACCCGCGGCTCATTCCGGCAGCCTGCAGATGCTTGTAGGCCGTGCCGTCGTAAGCGAGCAAGGCCCGGCAGGGTGGGGTGGTGGCGAACTGGCGGAAAGCCTTTTGTGCTCCGGCTGCAATGGCGGCGCTGCATTTCAGGTCGGCCTTCAGGTCATCGACATCGGCCTCGGCCATTTCGTCGGCCAATGCGCGGGCCAAAGCCTCAAATCGCGGCAGCCTGTCGGTGGTTTGTGTCCTGTCGGTTTTCATTGTTTTGGCATCTGCCAATAGTATCTGCATGGCAATGGATGTTTGGATGTGTTTGTCAAACGTCTTCAGTTTGCTCTCTTTCTCTGTAAAACTAAGATTTTCCAGCCGGAAATCGCGCCCGGCCCTCGTTTTTTTGAAAAAATCGCCGTCTTTTGAACAAAAATCGCCGCAATATTTGGTTGTTTCGAATATTCTTTCTACTTTTGCACTCGCAAACAGGAAACAAACAGTTTGAACATCGCGGGATGGAGCAGTTGGTAGCTCGCCAGGCTCATAACCTGGAGGTCGTTCGTTCGAGTCGAGCTCCCGCAACTAAATTGCGGTGAAATCGCAAGAGGTCCAAAGCAAATGTGGAGTACAATCGCAGTAATGCGGCTGTACTCCTTTGCGTTTTTCACCGCCATTTGAAAAAATGGTCGGACGAAACTCGGACGATGTAAAATGGGCATTTTTCAAATCAAGATTGATTTTTTGATAGCGAAAAATGTCAAAAAAATGTGTGCCTCGGTAACCCGAAAAAATCGTCTATCAGACGTTATTCCTTACACCCTTCCCCAGCTCCACACGGGCAAAAGTTGGTACGTTGATTTTTATTGTTTCGACCCAGTGGTCGGAGCAATGAAAAGGAAAAAGTACATACTTGACCGTTATAAAACAATTTGCGAGCGCAAAGCGCGCGCCACGGAAATCATCACCAGCGTTACAGCGCGTCTGCGTTCGGGCTGGAACGTGTGGGTGAAGGTAGAAACCACAAGGGAGCATACTCCCTTTTCTGAATGCCTTGAACTTTACAAGGCATATTTGCAGCGCAGCGCGGAAAACAATACGATGAAAGCCAAGACAGCGTATGGCTATCTGTCGTATTTGGGGATTTTCTGCGAGTGGCTGCAAAGCAGGGCAACGCCCGTGAAATTCTGCAACCAAATAGATTTGTATCTTTTGGTAGATTTCCTTGACCACATCCTTCTTGACCGCGAAAGCTCAGCGCGCACCCGAAACAACTACCTCGGGTGGCTCTCCACCCTGTGCACCTGGATGGTGGAGAAAGGTTATCTGAAAGAGAACCCAGCCACCAAAATCAAGAAACTCAAAGAAGAGCCGAAAAAGCGAAACGCTCTGTCTGCACAGGAACTCGCCTCCTTGCAGAACTATCTGCGTGGGGCAAACAAACACTTTCTACTGGCTTGTTTGATGGAGTATTACACCTTCATTCGTCCGATAGAGTTGGCTCAAATTAAGTTGGAGCATATCCACTTGTCCGAGCAGAAAGTGTTTGTCCCCGCCTCCATCAGCAAGAACCGCAAGGACGGCATGGTAGGTTTGAATGATGACATCATCAAACTTATGATAGAACTTCGCGTGTTCGACAAGCCGAACCAATGCTTTCTCTTTGGCAAGGATTTCAAGCCCAGCGAAAAGCAGGCAGACAGCCGAATTTTTCGCGAATACTTCACAAAAGTACGTGTGGTATTGCGAGGGGACGACAGCAAGCAGTTCTACTCTTTGAAAGACAGTGGCATTCGCGACCTTGCCAATGCCGAAGGTATTGTGGTCGCTCGTGACCAGGCGCGCCACAGCGACATCAGCACCACGAACAAGTACCTCAAAGGCGACAGCATGACGGTACATGAACAAACCAAGCACTTCAAGGGTGCTTTCCGTGCGTCCAGTGAAGCCTTTGCCGCCCAAAAATCAGAATGCGCGTCTGCGCATACGGCAGAGGCTGCACCCAGCAAGGAATGTCCGGGCGGCTCTGCGCAGTCAGAGCCAGTCCCTCCCGCACCCGAAAAAGAAGTGCTTCTTCCACTGACTTCGGGAGAAAAAGAGGGCACAAAGCAGCCCGATGAGAAAACGCCCGGTGCAACTGAGGAAGCCACCTGCGGTAAGCGTGAGGCAAGTGCCGCCCAAAAATCATGCGCCCCTGCGCATACGGCACGCAGTTCCTCACCGTCCGCAGGTTGTCAAGGCGGCTCTGCGCAGTCAGAGCCAGCCACCCAGGCGACCGATGGCAGCACCGAACCACAGAAAGAAAAGGCTGCTCCTATCCCCACTTCTCCCGTAAACACTCCCGAAACCATTGTTGAGGACTCCGCTATGCAGGAAGCCCCTGCAAATACAGCCCGCGACTTTGACAGCCTTATAGCAGGCAAAGTCGCGGGAAAGAAAAAGCGGCAGCGTATCAAGTCCAATATGATTTACTCCACCTCGAAAAAGTAGCCCTTTTTGAGCGGCTGCACACCCTGCTCGTCCAAGGTAATCTCAATCTTTTGGCAAAGGAACCTCCTGCCATTGATAAGATAGACCCTGTTGGGGTCGGTAGCGCGGTCAGTAAATGAAATTTGCCGCACCACGCGCGTATCAATGTTGAGTCTGCCAGCCGTGAGGCAAAGGTTCACGGGCGAGCCCGGGTAATGCAGCAGGAACTGCAAGCAGTCCGGCACGTGGACGATGCTGTCGTCCGCACGTGAGCGGTAGTAAGGCACGCCCACGGGGTAAGGCAGGCGCACGGTATAGAACAAATCGGGTTCATTGACCTTGTTCGGCTGGAAAGACTGCGTGAAGACACTTCCGCAGTTCACCGCCACCTCCATCACCTCCTGCTTCTCCGCCTCGTCCTGCGTGGTGTCCTCCTCGCTTTCGATGTATGTTTGCAGGTTGAAGAGCGTCTTGGAACTCGCCTGCAAAGTGTCGGCGGTGATGAGATAAGGCACGTGGAAGTCATCGTATGGCCTATCGTCAACATTGGCAAGTTTGTCATACGTGTAATAACCCGGTACACCCTGCACGATGTACTCCATGTATTTTGTTTTCAACACAGCCTTGTCCTCCGCCATCGAGGCGGGGACGATGCGCAGTTGCGTGTCCACCTTGAAATCCTCGTCACGGAACAGCGGCCCGAGGTGGTCCACTTCGGGAAAAGAGAAACTTTCTGCGTCCGCGTTGTAGAAGATGCCGAAGCGGTCGCCCGAAGTGGTGGCGTAGAAGAGGATGTTGCTCTTGGCACGTTCCTCTTCGCTTACCGACTGGAAGGCCGCGACAAGGTCAGCGTCCGCCACGCGGCGCACGTCCATTTTCTCGTAGGCCTCCTCCCCGATGGCGAGTTGCCTGTCGATGATGTCGGTAAAGGCGTAGCCCACATTTCCCGAAGTCGTTTCTTTCTGTTCCCCCTCCGTATCAATGTCCGTGGAACGCTCGTCAGTGGCCGAGTGGATTTCCACGGTAGAGCCACTTGTATAGAGCGTGGTGCGGCTGACTACCCGCGCCCTTTTCCCCTCCACCAAGACGATTACACCGAACAAGTTTCGCAGTTCGGTGAAGAACTCCTTGACCGTCCAGTGCGGCACGCAGCCCGCGAAGTGGAGCGTGCCGCGCGCATTGGCGATGAATACCTGCCCCATCCAGCCCTGGTGCAGGACGTTGTCCTTCGGAGCGAGGGAGTAGCCCAAAGCCCCGAGGACACGCTCCACGATGATGCAGAGATACGGCTGCGGCGCAAGCACTAAGTTGTCGCGCAGGTGTAGGCGCGGCGGGTCGGCCGTATAAGGCATGGAATTGGGCGGGTATTCGAGAAGGTCCGGATAAAAGTCCGACTCGTTCCCTTTGAGGATGAAGCGGTACGTCCGCGCATCATCCCTCCAAATTCTGTCACCGCTGGAATAGTCCCCCCAAAAGGCATATTGATGCTGGTTCGCCCAGGCCGCATCCGTGTCAGACCAAATAGGAAAGCAGACGCAGTCGGTTTCCTCTACCGAGCCATGGAGCAACCTGTCCGTTTGCTCAATGGTAAACGGGGCGGACATCAGCATGCGCATCGTACCCACGTCCGTCTGTTCCTCGTTTGGGTGGTATTTGTCCCACAGGTCGCCGTAGGCACGGCCCAAGTCGAAGTCGTCGATATACTTTTCGCCGTCCTCTCCCAGCGTGTCGAAGTTAAGTGCAGAGTTGCCCGCGAGCAACTGCACCTTCACTTCGTCCTGCGTGACATTGGTCACGATGGCTGTGCCTTCCAAGGTCAGCAGCTCCGTGACCAGGCGAAAAGGGAATTTCTTGCCTGCAAGGAACTTCAGCGACACGGCGCGGTACTGCAACGCGCCGAAGATACGCAGGTTCTCCATGCAGCCCGACAAGGGCAGCACCACGTCCAGCGTATAGTCGCCCGCCGAAGTGAAAAACGGGTTTTCGCGTGTGAGTTTGATGCTTGTGCCGCTTTTGATGATGGCGGGCTTATCATTGATGTAAAGGGCTATCATTTCCTGTTCTTCATTTTGTTGTACCTGTTCCATTGCCGCTCGAAGCCGTCCTCGCCCGTGATGGAAACGGAGGCGCGGATGCCAGCCTCCAAGTTTTCATTGAGGCGGGCGATGGCATCGGCCGTCCTGCCCGAGGCAGTGTCAACGACCTGCAAGGCAGGGGCAGCAGCCGTGGCAGTCGCGGCGTTCGCGGTAGCCTGTGGCGCGGCGATCGCGCGGCTGACATCGGCGGCAGAAAGCGAGGCAATGGTATTGTTGCGCTGGGCGTGGTCAATGAGCCGCAGGAAAGGCAGCACGTTCGGGTTCTGCACCGCGAGGTGCGATGCCACGAACTCTCCTTGGTGAACGATGCCAGCCCTGCGGCGGTAGTCCGAGCCACCCGTGAAGCCGCCCTCATAGTAGCCGCTGCTCTCGGCAGCGTGCTGCTTTTTGATGGCCGCGATTTGGATGCCGCCAGCGGCCACGGCCATGGCGGCGGCAATCGGGCCCAAAATCCACGAAACCTTGGAAGCAGAGGCGTAGGCGTTGATAGCCGCCATGGCAGTGCTCGCCACAGCCTGCGCTATCTCCATGCCCATCTGCTTCTTGCGGTATTTGTTCTTCACGGCGGCAAGTTCTTTCTGCTTCTGTTCTTCGAGTTTCTTGCCCTTTCGGGAGTTCTCGCCGACCTTTTTAATTTCGCGGTCGTACCGCTGGGTGACCGCGTTTTCCTCCTCCTGCTGTTGGGCAGAGAATAGTTGCGCCACGGAGGACAGCGCCGTGCTGACAAAAGCCAGTGCCGACACGGCCACGGCGGCGTAGTCCTCCCACGTCTGTTCGCCGTCTTTGAGTTTGGCCTGCAAACTCTCCAACTTCTTGAAGATGTCGGTAAAATCCGAGGCTATGCCTGTGGCATTGCCCAGCGGATTTTCAATCTTCTTGCCCTCCTCCTTGTCCTTCCTGTCTTTCTCGTCCTTGCGGAGTTTGTCGTACTTCTTCTGTATTTGGTCAATGTACGCCTGCTTTTTCTCTTCCGCAATGACCCCGGCGGCAATCAGTTCGTCCAGCAGGCGCAGTTCGTCCTGCTGGCGTTCGTCCAAGGATTTTTGGAAATACTCGTTTTCTATGGCCTTGGCCTTTTGCAGAAAATCCTTGCGGCGAGCCATCTGCTGGCGCAGGTCCTCTGCATCCGCCTGCGCGGTGAACTCCTGTGCCTTTTCGGGGTCGCCGAACTGCGTATAGTAGTCGGCGCGCTTGCGCAGGTGAGCCAGTTTGATTTCGTCCAGGCGTTGCTGGTACTGCTCTTCCGAGAGCGTACCTTGCAGGTATTCGCGCTGTGCGGCAGCGTTGGCCTCGGCCTCCTGCCGCGCGATGTCCTGCATACTCCATTGCGCCTGTTGGTCGCGCACACGCTGCACCATATCCAAGCGTTTCTCTTCGAGTTCGTTCCACTCTTTGCTGCCCTGCTGGTAGAGGTCGCGCTGCTTGATGACCATGTCCTGCTCGATGGCGAGGAGTTTCTCCTCGTACTCGCGGCGGGAAATAAGTCCCTGCTGGTATTGTAGGGTTTGGTAGAGCTTGCGGGCAAGGGCTTCCTTTTCGAGGTTGTCGCGGGCTTCCTTGACCGGGTCGGTCTTTTTGCCCTTGCCCGGCAGTGTCGGGGTCGTGCCCTTGCGGTTGTTGAGGTCGGTTTCGTTGCCGCCCGAGGCCATGAGGTTGTCCAGCATCTTGTCCACGCCCTGCTGCTTGGCGTAGTCCATCAGCGTGTCAATGGCATCCTGCGCGCTTTTCTGCTCGTTGGCCCAAAACTGCTGTCTGTCCAGGCTGTGGAAGAGTCTGTTGTTGGCTTCCGTGTAAAGCGGGTTCTTCTCCACATCATATGTGCGCAGACCGCCTTCCCACGTGTAGCCCCATTCTTCTTCAATGCGGCTTTGGTATTCCGGTTTCTTCAAGCGTTCCTTGCCGATGCGCACCCCATTGTCCCAAGCCTGCTTGGCCAGGTCGGCATCGGCTTTCTTGCTCATAGCCTCTTTGAGCTTCTCATAAAGAGCCTCGGCCAGAGCCTTCTTTTTGAGTTGCACCAAATAGTCCTTGATTTTCTCGGTGTTGCGTTCAGTCAGCGTGCCCTCATTACTGAGCGAAGCGTGGTACTCGGGTACGAACTTCTGCAACTCCGCAATAGCCCACCTGCGCTCCTTGATGGAGCGCGTGTTGTCGTGGATGATTTGTTGCAACTTTTCGATGCGTTTGGCCTCTTCGGTGTATTTCTCGTTGGCCGCTTTGTCCGCCTCACTGCAATCTTGCAGGGCTTTCTCTCGTCCTTTGAGTGCCTTGGTGTTCTCCTCCACGGCCTCGGTGTCGTCACCCAGCACCCCTGTGAATTGCAGCACCAGCCCGATAACGGTGCTGAGTGCCACGGCAATGAGGCCGATGGGGTTCTTGGCCATGGCGGCAGTAAGCAGCACAAACTGGATGCGTGCGGCCACAATGCCCTTGGTAAAGAGCGTGACGGCCACGGTGAAAAGCCCCTGTGCCAG
>JBGVLE010000085.1:0-10100 GCA_045124135.1 Alloprevotella sp. | reverse complement strand
TGCCGGAGGTATGTGGGACAACATGGAGTAACGTTACTCATATAAATTGATTGGTGGCGGACGAGTTCATTGGTTGGGACTCGTCCGCTTTTTATATGCCCAAACCGTGATTGGCGTGATTGGAGCGTTCAGTCACAGCATCGGCCACAGGGTCAAGGCGTTACAAGGGCGTGATTGGGTGATTGGGAAAAAGGCAGGAATTTGGGTAGAGGAGGGATATTTGGGGGTTGCGGGAGATGGTTTTTATAGGAAAGTGGGTATAATTTGGTAGTTGTGATATTGAGCGGCCAAGCAAGGCCAATCACGGCATAACCCACATCAGAACGTGTCCATATGTCGTATATTGGCGGCCAGCACGGCCTGAAGGGCCAACAAGACCCTAGCCCAGGGCAGAGGCGGCGCGAAGCGACGCCGGCACCCTGGGTAGACATGGACCATTCAATGCGCCCTGAAGGGGCAAAAGATTTATAATAAATTGATTTTGAATATATAAATAAGGCTTTTGCCCTTACAGGGCGAACATTATCGCACAACTTTACCCAGGGTGCCGGTGCCACTATGTGTCACCTCTGCCCTGGGCTTGGGTCTCGTTGGCCTTACAGGCCGTTGCTTGGTCACTCATATACGTTGGTATTCTGTAGTATGCCATATTTGAGCGGCCACGAATGACCCTTCAGGCCGTAACGAGGCCGCCAAAAATCAAATGGGATGTGATAGGATTTGAATGGGACGCATAAAAACCGAGGCCAACGCTCACGGGTGGAGCATTGGCCTCGGTTGGGTTATGGGGTATGGATTAGCCCCTGAGGATTATTCATTCCATGGTTCGTCGTCCCAATAGGAGCTCGAGCCTTGACGATTGGTGAGCGCTTCGGAGCCGTCTACATAGTCGGCCGAGTCGTTGGTGCCAATCACGGCCGAGTTGGTGAGAAGCAGGTCGTGTTCGGCATAAAACTGAACGGAAGCAGATGCCGGCTGTTGATAGGTCTTTTTCATTTTGCTTTCGTTTTGAGTGAATGGAGCGTATTAGCGGGCAATGAACTTTTGACCGCCTTTGATGTAGAGTGAGCCTTGACGCAGGCTGTTCACGCGGCGACCGGTGAGGTCGAAGACGGGAGCATTGCCATCGGTGTCTTCACCGCTCACGGCTGTGCCTATTCCAGTGGACTCGCCGCCGAAGTTGAGCGTGAAGGCACGGCCGGTCTCGCTGGAGACGGCTGCGGGAATATAGGCGCGGTTCATACCGAGTGTGGTACCGGGACGACCTTTGTAGAAGGCCAGGCCGTCGGTGCTGTTGGCCAGAATATAGTCGCCGTCCACGAGCACATGGGTGGCGCCGGCCGTGTGAGCGAAGACATTGCCTGAGAGGTCGGCCACTTCTTCGGTGGTCACGGGCACCATCATACCGGTGGTGAAACCGGCTTCACCCACCATCACCACGCCTTGGTTGGCTGGAATGGCTGCGGCGGTAATGGCTTTCATCTTGGCACCATTCTCGGTGTCGGTGGCATAAAAAGCCTGAGCGCCTGCAGGTATCACCGTGGGGAAGGGCGCACTGAAGGTGCAAATGGTGCTACCGGCCTCGATTCCTTTAATATAGGTGTCGCGCTCGGTCACTAGCGTCAGGTTGATGTTGTTGGGGTATTCGGCCTCTTCAACAAGAATGGCCGAGGTATAGTTTTCGTTGAAGTAAGGCACCGAAGCTTGGTCGAAAGTACCGGCGGTTTTCACCACGGTATAGGCATACTCGTTGCGATTGCCGATATTGGCCAGTCGACGCGCACGGAAGGTGAGATAGCCGAAGAGCGCCTCTTGCGTGGCACTCACTTGGTCACCTACCGTCATCTTGGCCAGGGTGATGATGGGCCAATCGGTAGCTGTCTCGGTGACGTCGGACGTAGTGCTCTCGCCCGAGTCGGGGTCGGTGGTCGTCACTTGGACGGTGGTGGAGAAGGGCTGATTGAAGTAGTCGCAATAGCCTTTTTGGCTGTTGCCACCGGCATTGCTGCCTCGCCAAATGAGGTATTTGCCGTCGTTGCAGACAAAGACAAATTTGCCTTCGCCCAAGTCGCGACACACGAAGACGGTGGCATCGGCGGCGTCGGCGGCTGAATATTTCATACCGGTTGCTTCGCCCTCATATTTGAGATAGCGTTTGGCACCGGCCTTGGTGACTTTGCAGAAAGTATAGGCTTTGCCGTCTTCGGGCAACTGGATGTCGGCAGTCGAGGCCTTATAGGCGGTCACAGCGGCGGCAAGGGTGTTGAGAATGGCGTCGGTGTCGTCAGAGGTGCTACTCTGTGCCGTGGCAATGGCCGTCTGCAGAGTGGTGCGGGCGGCAGCGGTGGCTTTGGGGTAACCGGGACCGGTCTTGCCCAGAGCTTCGTTGGCACCGGCCACACCCACGTTCACGCTCTCGGCTTTGTCATAGAGCGCATAGGCGCCGCCTGTGGCTTCGGCCACGGTGATGGGGCAATAGATGATGCAGTAGCCGCCGGGCTCTTCTTCAAAGAGGAAACCGATGCGGCCGTCGTTCTGCCAAGTGAGGGTGGAATAGGCCGAACCGCGGAAGCTCACCTGCTTGCCGAAAGTCCAGTTGGCGGCAAAGGTGGCCGGCGTGTAGCTGGTGTTGGGGTCAATCTCCTTATACCAGATTGACACATTTTTGCGGCCGCTGCCGAGAGGCACAGACTGCAACATCACGTCTTTCTTCAGACCCGTCTTCTGGTCCATGACGCCTTTGAGCAGGTAGATTTCTCCGTTGGTGCCCGTGTCTGAGTTGCTGATGCCGGTGGTCACTGTACCCCAGGTACCGGTGGTGTAGGCGTCGTCACCGGTGGTAGAGGCGAAGGTGAAGAGGTTGAAGTAACGGCCGCTTGCCTTACGACTGCTGAGCACGACAGTGCCGTCGGGCAACTCCTCACATTTGGGCTCGTCGCCGCTTGAGGCCGGACGGTCGGAGATGGTGCCGAGCACGTTCCAGGTTTCGCCGAAGTCGTCAGAATAAACCACGCGGTTGCCTTCGTTCTTGGTCCAGAGGGCAGCATAGAGGCGGTAGTAGGCGCCTTTCTTGACTACGCGGCTCTGCATAATGCGGCCGGAGCCGATGAAGAGCGACTTGACGGTGGCTGTCTTCACGCCGTCGGTCTCGCTGACGAAGGGCGAATAGAAGGCTTCGGTCACTTCGACTGGTTCGGTCCATTCCCAGGCTGCGGTGGACTCGTTGTAGGTACCCACGACTTTGGCCACGCGGTTGGGGTTGCTTGAGTCAGAGTCGGGGATGTAGTTGCCGTTGTGGCATACGGTCTTTCCGGCCACACAGAACACGACCACCTTGTTGCTCTCACGGTCGGCCACGATGGCGGCGTCGCCGTAGGCATAGGCGTAGTTGTTTGTGTTGTCGCTGTCGGTAATGCGCGACTCATCGCCGTCGCCGTCGGCCAGGAAGGCCTCGGTCGACCATGTGGCGCCATTGTCTTTAGAAATGCGGACCTTAATATCCACCTCGCCATAGCCGATGTCACTGCCACAGGGGCGGTTGTCGGCCACGGCAATGACGTCGCCGTTGAGGGCTGTGGTGATGGCCGGGATGCGGTAGGGCTTACCGTTGGCGTCGGGGGTAGTGAAGATGATGCGGTCTTCGTTGGCCGTATAGTTGAAGTTAAGGCTCATGCCTTCTTCCAATGTGAGGTTGGCCATCGAAGCTACGGGATTGCCATTGAGCGACTGCACACAGTCGAAGCCGCGATAGGTATAGGAAGAAGCGGTGAAGGTTTTGTCTTTGTAGAGATAAAGCTGGATTTCATCAAGATTACCCGTGGGGTTTGAGGCCGTCTGACGGATGGGATAGGTCAGCGTCGTGCCGGCCGAGGTGATGATGATGTTGGCCACGGGGTTGTTTTCAAAGGCCGTTCCGCTGACGGTGGCACTAAGTTTGACGGGCTTGGCGGTGTCGACGATGAGGAACTTCCACGTGCTGCCGCCGTCGGTGCTGCTGTAGAATTTCAAGTCTTTAGGCACACCACCGTGGGGATTGAGACCGATGTTGGCCGTACTGCCGGAGGCCTCAATGGCATAGCCGGAATTGGCCGAGGAGGTATAGTCGGCCAGTTGCCACGACTGGGCGGTGCTGGTGGCACTCTCGGCTTGCAGGCTCACGGCCTCGCCGCCGGCGGGTGTGCCGTCGTGAGTGATGACCTGGGTCTCGCTGGTGTGGCTGTAGATTTTGAAGCTCTTGTAGTCGCCCACGAGACACCAGAGGTGGTCGAGGCTGGACGGGTCCACGGTGTTGGTGGCAATCTGTCCCGAGGTGTTGCCGGGCAGGGTGAAACCATTGGTCGGTTTGCGGGCATTGATCACACGCACCCATTTCTCGCCGTATGCAGACGAGAAGACGTCGGGCATAAAGCGGATTTCGTAGGAAGCATTGGCCGTGCCGTCGTGAGAATCGGGCAAAGTCGTCTCCACGCCGGCGCTGGTGAAGACACCTTCATATTTCAGCGTGGCATCGGCCAAGGTGGCCGCGTCATAGTTCAAGGTGACTTGTGCGTCGGTCACGGTTGTTCCGGGAATGACGAGGTAGCTGCAGGGGAGCGATTTGGTCTCGCCGTTCCACGTGACGGTGGCGCCTGAAGCGGCATTGCCTGAAAACGAAAGGATGTTGCAGGCCGACGCATCTACGAAGATGTAGTTGGCCGAGAAGATGTCGTCGTCGGTTTTGGTATAGTTGGCCACCGTAGACTGGTCGAAGCCGCCGTCTTCCTTCATCACGAGATATTTGCCGGCGGCATCGGCATAGAGATGCACGGCCTCGCCCGAGGGCACGCCGTCGGAGAGGGTGTAGTTGTAGGCGGAGGCACTGAAACCCTTGAAGCCAAAGTACTTGCTATTGCTGACGTTTTGGAACTGATACTTGCCCTCGGCTGTCACCGTACAGGTGAAGGTGTAGAGCGAGGGATCTTTGGTCACGCCATTGCTCACGGCCAGCGTACCGCCATTGTTGTAGAAAAACTGCTGCGTGGCGTTGTCGCAATAAATGTAATAGGTCTTGCCGTCTTCGGGCATACTCGTCGCCGTCGTGCTCTCTTCGGCCGCGGCCAGGGTCTTGCCGCCACCTGAAGCCGACGGGGCGCCGGCTGCCATCGTGGCGGTAGACGTCACACTTGCCAGAAGGATGAGCATCCCCTTGGCAAACATTCGGATGTTTTTGTTCATAATGATTGGATCGGTTAACGTAAGTAGTTCAGCGCAAAAATATCAAAATATTTTTATGTTACAAAAAGCCGCTAAAAAAATAGCGTCAACGGGGTCCCGGTTTTCGTAAACAAAAGCCCGGGCGATGCGTGACGCCGATACAACGCAATTTAACACAATGCCTCGCCCGAACCGCCGGAAGGCGGGCCTACGGGCCTACGGGCAGCCCCGGAAACTGCAAAACCAGGCCAAACCCCAACGAGGATAAGGACAGGGGAAACGGGAATAAGGACAGTTTTTCGTGCGCTTATGCCCGTAAGGACCCGTAAAGCACGAAGGGAGGCCCAGCAGGGTCTCCCTTCTTTTTTCTTACTTCAAATATTGGCCTTGGCCGCCAAAAAGAAAAAGACGAAACGGCTACGCCGGCCGGCTTAGCCTTTGATCTTGGCGATGACCTCTTCCATGGTCATCGAGGCCTGCTCGCCGGTGGTCATGTCTTTGAGCGACACGCGGCCTTCGGTCATCTCGGTCTCGCCCACCATGGCCACGAAGGGAATGCCAAGGGCATTGGCGTAGGCCATCTGCTTTTTCATCTTCGCACTGTCGGGATAGACCTCGGTAGCAATGCCGGCGGCACGGGCCTGACGGGCCAGGCCAAGACAATGGGCGGCTTCGGCGGCACCGAAATTGATGAAAAGCAGGTCGGCACCGCTGCGGGCATTGTCGGGATAGAGCGACAGACGGTCGAGCACGTCGTAGATGCGGTCGGCACCAAACGAAATGCCCACGCCGCTCAAGCCCGGAAGACCGAAAATGCCGGTGAGGTTGTCGTAGCGGCCGCCACCGGTGATGCTGCCAATCTCCACATCGAGGGCCTTCACCTCAAAAATGCAGCCGGTATAGTAGTTGAGACCACGCGCCAGGGTGAGGTCAAACTCGATGGCATTGGTCAAGTCGGCACCGCGGAGACTGTCGAGCACAAAAGCCACCTCGTCGATGCCCTTCAGGCCCTCTTCGCTCTCTGCCAACACCGAGCGCATGGTCTCGAGCTTGTCGGCATTGGAGCCCGAAAGGGCAATGATGGGCTGCAGGCGGCCGATGGCCTCATCGGCCAGTCCGGCGCTGCGCAACTCGGCATTGACACCCTCAAGCCCAATCTTGTCGAGCTTGTCGATGGCCACGGTGATGTCTACAATCTTGTCGGCAGCCCCGAGCGTCTTGGCAATGCCGGTGAGGATTTTGCGGTTGTTGATTTTGATGCACACACGGATGCCCAGACGGCGGAACACTTCGTCGACCATCTGCATCAGTTCCACTTCGCAGAGCAGCGAGTCGGAACCGACGGTGTCGGCATCACACTGATAAAACTCGCGGTAGCGGCCCTTTTGCGGACGGTCGGCACGCCATACGGGCTGTATCTGGTAGCGCTTGAAAGGCATCTGCAGCTCCTCGCGATGCTGCACCACATAGCGGGCAAAGGGCACGGTGAGGTCATAGCGCAAGCCGCGGTCGCAAAAACGGGCGGCCAGACGGGCGGCAGAGTCGGCGGCATAGTCTTCGGCAGTGACCGATGAGCGGAAGTCGCCCGAGTTGAGGATTTTGAAGAGCAATTTGTCGCCCTCCTCGCCATATTTGCCCATAAGGGTGGAGAGGTTTTCCATAGCCGGCGTCTCAATCTGACGGAAGCCGTAGCGGGCATAAACCTGACGGATGGTGTCGAATATATAGTTGCGGCGGGCCATCTCAAGTGGACCGAAATCACGCGTGCCTTTTGGAATGGATGGTTTCTGAGACATAGTCGTAAGGGTATAATCTGAAAAATATTATCGTCGGCAAAATTACGCATTTTTATCATTTCACGCCTTGCCCGGCCGCTGTCGTATGCGCCCTGAAGGCGTTTTTTTGTGCAAAAAAATATTTTGTAAGCATTTTGCAACAAGTTTTTAATTTTAATGGCCTATATTTGCTCCCCGTAAAACAGGAGTGGAAACTTGTGGGCTTCAACCTCCGTGTCATTTCGTTCATTCCACGGGCCCGCATCATTTCCCCACGACCACCTTATTATTATTTATGACCTATTCCATTAAAAACTTTTTTATGGTGGGCGCTCTGACATTGTCGCTCACCGCTTGCAGTGCCGACGGCGACTATACCGTGAACGACGCGCCCGAGACGGTGGCCTTCACGGCCACGACGCAGCGTGCCACCGCCACAGCCTGGACAGCCGGCGACCAAATCGGCGTGTACATGATGCCGACGGGACAAACGCTCGACCAGTCTGCGCAGACCACGCCACAGGGCTCCTGCTACGTGACTATCGAAGGCAACGGCTATTTTGCCGGACAGACCACGGCTCTGGCCTATCCCAAAGACGGCTCGGCAGTGGACTTCTTGGCCTACTATCCCTACTCGGCCAGCGTGGCCGGCGGCATCTACCCCGTTGACCTTCACGACCAGAGCAATCCCGAGGCCATCGACCTGATGTATGCCGACAACGCCAAAGGCCTGAGCCGGCAAAACGCACCCGTGGGTCTGAACTTCACCCACCAGCTGGCCAAAGTGCAGCTCAACATTGTCAATACCACCGGCAGCAGCCTCGACGGTCTCACCGTCAGCCTCGACGAAACGCCAACCACGGCCAGCTTCCATCTCGCCGACGCCACCTTTTCTGACCTCGGCGGCAACGCCAGCGTGAATATGGCAGTAAGCGTCTCGGGACAGAACGCCACCGCCACGGCCTTTGTCATCCCCAACGCCGGGCAGGCGGCCACACAGCCGCTCAAAGTGACCATCACGACGGCCGACGGCAAAACCAAGCAGGTGACGATTGCCAGCAACGTGGCCTATGAAAAAGGACAGGTCAAGGCCTACACCGTGCGCCTGACCCACTCCGGCGGCACACAGACCGAAGAGGTGAAATATGCCAAATGGACCGAAACGCCCGTCATCACCGCCGACGAACTTGCAGCCCAAAACCTCAAATACATCACCCACTATTTCACAGATGGCTCGAAGCAGGTGCGCAACTACTCCATGCTTTACGACACCGACCTGAAGATAGCCTACTGGGTGGCCTATCCGCTCTGCAACTACTACACACAGAGCAACGTGAGCCGCACTAACGAATGGGCCTTTGATCCCGCCATCGACGCTTCGCTGCAGGCCAACATGACCAAGGGCATCAACGGCTTCGACCGCGGACATCAGATACCGAGCGCCGACCGTCTGGTCACCCTCGAAGCCAACCGCCAGACGTTTTATTTCACCAATATGACTCCGCAGGTGGGCGCACTAAACCAAAACATCTGGGCCTCACTCGAGAGCAAGTTGCGCAACTGGTCGTCAAACATCGACACGCTCTATGTGGTGACGGGTGCCATGCCGTCGGCCGTAGGCTCGACAAGCGTGCGCTATACCACCGACAACGACGGTGTCAACGTGGCCGTTCCGGCTTACTACTTTAAGGCGCTGGCCCGCATAGACCGGCAGACAGGCACAGCCTATACCATCGCCTTCAAATTCAACAACGCCTCCTACTCCGGCTCCTCTTATATGAACGCCGCACTCACAGTGAAAGAACTCGAAAGCCAGACGGGCTTCACCTTCTTCCCCTCCATCAGCGACACCTACAAGTCGAGCTATGACGCCAGCAAATGGCAATGACAAGGCTAACCACACGCATTTTCTCAAAAAAAAGACATATTCATATTTCAATCATGGAACTTAAACATCTATTTCTCGCAGGTCTTGGCGTGATGACTCTCGCAGCCTGCTCCAGTCTCGACGACGACTCGACCTGGGATGTCAACGGTGACGCAGTGAAGTTTACCTCTTACATTTCCAAGCACAAAGCCTCCGGCACCACCTGGGCTTCGGGCGACCAGATTGGCATCTATATGAAAACAAGCGGTACGGCCCTGACCGACGCGGCCGTGCAAAACCGCCAATACATCACCGACGACCGCGGCAACATCACAGCCGCCACGGCTGCCGAAGCCATCTATTATCCTGAAGAAGGCACAGCCGACTTCGTGGCCTACTATCCCTACACGGCCAACGTGAGCGGCACGACAGTGCCCATAGACGTGAGCAACCAAAGCGACTTGGCCGCCATCGACTTGCTCTATTCGAACAACGCCACAGGCGTTTCGGCCTCTGCAAATGCCGTCAACCTGGGCTTCTCCCACCAGTTGGCCAACGTCTTGCTGACCATCAACGCAGACGCCACCATCTCCACCACCGTGGGACTCGAGGCCGCACTCACCGGCGTGCCCACCAGCGCCACTTTCGACCTGGCCACCGGTACGCTCAATGTGGGCCAGACCACCGGCACGGTCAACTTCCAGGTGAATGCCGCCGGCACAAAGGCAGAAGCCATTCTCGTGCCAGCCTCATTGACCAATGCCCAACTGCAACTCACCATAGGCACCAAGACCGTGAGCGTGCCCCTTCCCGCCTCGGCACTCGAGGCCGGCAAGAGCATTGACTTCCCTGTGAACGTGACCAACACGGGCGGTACCATCTATGTGTCGTTCGGCACGGCCACCATCACCGACTGGACCACCACAGTAGGCGGCACCATCGACGTGGACTTCGGCGACGCTGAAGAAGGCGGCGGCGAAGGCGGCGGTGGCGAAGCAGGTGGCGGCGAAGTAGGTGGCGGCGACATAGAGCCCGGCACCGAAGTTGTCATCTTCGAGGAGACCTTCGGCGAAAGCGTATCAAAAGGCAGCGACAACTATTGGCCCAGCATCACCTACGACACATGGACCAGCACGTCAGGCCTCACCATCAGCGACCCCGTGATGACAGCCAACGGCTGGAGATACAGCAACGCCAGCGTACGCCAGACTTCTACGCTCAATCCTCACGTTTGGTTCGCCGCCAACAAAGACGCCGAGATGAAG
>JBGVLE010000084.1:0-2713 GCA_045124135.1 Alloprevotella sp. | reverse complement strand
GAATAGATAGAGTTGGTAGTATAAGTGTGTGGTTTCCCAGATGCCGCGCAGTTTGAAGAAGGTGCCGGCCGCGAAACTGTCGAAAGTAGTCTGGATGGAGGCGGCTCTTGACGTGCAGCGTCCGATGTTGTAGACGGCGAGATTGGAAAAGAGATTGTTCGACACCTCCGTGAGTCCGCCCATATTGATAAGGTTCTGCAACACGTGGCCCGTTTCGTGGGCCGGTCCCCAAATGGCGCCGCCGGTGCCGGACATCGTCTCGTAGTTCATCACCGTAGAGAGCGTATTGGCGTTGTAGTATGTGCCGCCGTTTGTAGCATACATATATGCGTTTTCATTATAGACGGTGAAGGCGTTGAGTATGTTGTTGAACCGTCCGTCGAAGTCGCTCACGGCCATAAGCTCGTAGTCGGCGTCTACCATCTTGTCCCAGATTTTGCAGAGTTCTGTCATCTTTTCGGGGCAAGCGCTCACCACCTCTGCCGTACGCATGGAGAAGACCACGCGGCGGCCCTTGATGTTGAGATAGGGGCTGGCGCTGAGCAGGTGGGTTTGCAGTTGTTGCCAGTCGGCGTTGTCGTCGCCGCGTGTCAGGTCGAGATAGCCGTTCACCTCGCCGCCCTCGATGTGTACCTTGATGTCGGGGAAAGCTGAAAGCAGCGGCGGCGTGTCGTCGACAAACTCAGCCTGATAAAACACATAGAGCGTGGCGTCGTCGCCGCAGAGGAAGATGTTGAGTCCCTCTGTCAGGTCATATTGCAAGCCCGTGGTGTTGGTTTGGCTCTGGAGTTCGATTTTCACCGAAGCCCCTTCGGGTATCTGGTCGGCGAAAATGTAGAACGGCTTGCCTTTTTTCACCACGATGCCCGTAGGATTGCTCAAGCGGCCCATATGATAGCCGATTTTGAGCTGCTCCCAGGCCATGCGCTGATAGTCGCTGTAGACGCCGTATGCGGCTATGCGGAATGTCTCTTCGGTCTTGTCCCATCCTTCGTCCCACACCGTCCATGTGTGGTTCTTGATTTTCAACACCGTCTCCTTCAGCGTGGCAGGCAGGCCGTCGGTTGTCATCTGTGCGGTGAGAGCCTCGTCGGTCATGGCGGCGACTTCGGGCAGCAGGGTGGTGCAGGCGTGGTCTGTGAAATAGTTGGACATCAAAGCCGCATAACTGCTTTGGTTTTCGATGGCTTCGCAGGCTTCTTGGAATGTGGCCTGAGCCTGTGCCAAAGCGTCGGCGTCTACGCTCACCTCCTTGATGTACCATAGCGAAGCGTCGGCGTTGGTGTACCATCCCACCACGTTGGCGCCGGCATCTGTGTGGAGGCCCACGCCTCCCGAGTCGGCAATCTTGAAACTCGTCAAGAAAGTCTCGGCCGTATTTTCGGTAAAGGTAAATCCCGACGCAGCCGTTCCCGTCGTGGTGTATGACCTGCTCAGTGCGCCACCCTGCAAGGCCAGATAGCGTCCCGTCAGTGCGTTTTGTATGGCCCATTTGCCATCGGCCTCTGCGAGTTGCCAGAGTTGCGAGTAGTCTTCGTCGGCCGCCGTTGTCGAACTCACGGCACCCGTTGCGATATTTTCGGTCATAGTCGTGCCGTAGCGTTTGGATATGAGCCGATAATACTTGCCTGCCGCCACGGTCGAGGCATAGCCTTCAAGTTGTGTGAAATGGGCTTTCACTTCGGCCGTCGTCACGTCTTCGACCGGCTCAAACAGCCAGTCGGAAGCGATGTTGCCTTGCTCGGCCGTGCTGGATTGCCAGGTGACGAGAATTTGCCAGGAGGCGAAGTGCAGTGCCTTGTAATCGCTCAGGTCGGCATTGGTCGAGAGGGTCACGTAGTCGGTCGCGTTGGTGGTGTTTGAGGCACTGCTTTTCACGTACCACACCTTGTCAGGGCAAGCCGTAGCTGCGTAGTTGTCCGAGCCGGTGTTCATTTTTCCGGGCAGATAGTGGGCCGTCTGTGCGTTCTGGATGTGATAGCCTGCGCCTGATGGCGTGAAGGCCCAGATGCCGCTCCAGTCTGTCAGCGTTGAGCCTTCGGCCACGATGAGTTTGCGCGTGTCCACGTTTTCGGCTGCCGTTGGTGCCGTCCAGCGGGTGGAATAGGGGTGGCGGTTGACCAGGCGGAAGAGGCTGTAGTGAGAGAGTTTGTTGTTAAGCCGCGTCTGTGGCGAGAGTTCGCTCTCGGTCACCACCTCTACGGCATAAAACCGCCAGGCGCGGGCCTGACCGTTGATGGTGGTGATGACGTCTGTGCCCCAGCCGCCGAGTTTTTTCGAGGCGTCGGCGTCGAGGTCCACGCTGTTTTGGTCGATAATCATGAAGTAGCTCTCTATGGCGTTGCCCTCGTTGTCATTGATTTGTCTGACGGTGAAAATGCCGATGTCGGCGTCGTCGGTCGATGTGGCCGAGCCGTTGTTGCCGTAGGTGGTCCATACGCCGTTGACGAGCTTTTTTACATAGTGGCCATAGCCTGTCTGGAGGTAGTAGGTCGAGGCGCCGTCGGCCGTCGGTACGAACCGGAACAGGCGGTCGGCACCCAGTGTGACCGTGTCGCCGTCGGTGAGGGCCGTGCCGGCGCAAGAGAGCGTGCAGTCTTCACCGGCTTTGATGTAGCCGCCGCGATAGGGGTTGTGCACGGCATACCAGCGCCCCGCCTCAAAAGCCGTGGCCGGCGAGGAAGAGACAGCGGTGAAATAACTTGTAAGGTCA
>JBGVLE010000083.1:0-9425 GCA_045124135.1 Alloprevotella sp. | reverse complement strand
ATTTTCCGAGCGAATATGATTCGTCTTAAATAAAATAAAAACACCCAACTTTACATTCTTGGGTGTAAAATTGGGTGTTTGTTTTATAATTTGCTGATTTTCAGCGTTTATTGCGGAGAGAGAGGGATTCGAACCCCCGGTGCCTTGCAGCACGGTAGTTTTCAAGACTACTGTAATCGACCACTCTACCATCTCTCCAAGACTCAGTTGGTCTTACGAGGGGCAAAATTAGAGCTTTCTGCTGAGATGAGCAAGAGTTGAAGCGACTTTTTTTGATTGGCACAATTTTTTAAGCGTTTATAAAGTCAGTTTTAAGCGTTTTCGTCAAAATTATGGGGCGTTATTGGCCTGATGAGATGGGTGGATTTATGCCTGTTTATATTTCTCACGAAGAAATCTCTATGACTATGCATACCCTAAGTATGGGCATTGGTTTCGGGACAAGACATTGGCATAATATGAGAAAAAGCCGGGAGAGCGTAGGGGCTGTTTGTGAAATATTGTATTTTTGCAATAAACACTTTCTAAGCCGTCACGGCTTTTCGTTTCTAAAAAAACAAATTCTTAAATCTGAATATGACTCGATTTCACACTATTGCTCTTGCCTTGTTGATGGGGTGGATGGGGCTTGACTCTGTCGCCCAACGGCAGGTTACTACGCTCGAGAAAGATTGGCGTTTTCATAAAGGCGCTGCAACCGGCGCAGCCGACATCAATTATGACGACAAGTATTGGGCTACAGTAAACATTCCTCACGACTGGTCCATCACGGGGCCCTTCTCACGCGACAACGACCTGCAGAAGGTGACCATCACGCAGAATTTTGAAGAAGAGGCCACGGTCAAGACGGGACGAACAGGCGGACTGCCCTATGTGGGCGAAGGATGGTATCGCCGCGAATTTACCACCACGCCGGGAAAAACAGTTACTCTGATTTTTGAAGGGGCCATGAGTGAGGCAAAAGTCTATGTGAATGGCCGCGAAGCCATCTTCTGGCCATACGGCTACAACTCGTTTCATTGTGACATGACGAGCCTTGTGCGTCAAGACGGCATCCCCAACGTGCTGGCTGTACATCTTGAAAACAAACCCCAGTCGAGCAGATGGTATCCCGGCGCCGGCCTCTACCGCAAAGTGCAAATGGTGGAGACAGAGCGCGTCCATGTGCCTGTGTGGGGTACGCAAGTCACCACGCCTCACGTGGCTGCTGATTATGCTTCGGTGTGCCTGCGCACCGAAGTGGTGGGTGCCGACACTTGCCAACTGACCGTTGACACGGAAATCAAAGACGATGCCGGACGCGTAGTGGCTCATAAGCGAAACATAGGATATATCAACCACGGCGAACCTTTTGAACAACATTTCACGGTGGAGCATCCACGTCTTTGGTCGCCCGAGACGCCACATATCTATCGTGCCGTCACACGCATCTCGGTGGGCGGCCGTGTGACTGACTGCTACGAAACGTCTTTCGGAATACGCTCTATCGAGTTTGTGGCCGACAAGGGGTTTTATCTCAACGGCCGGCACCGCAAGTTTCAGGGTGTCTGTCTGCACCACGACTTAGGGCCTCTGGGGGCTGCTGTCAATCGCAGTGCCATTGCTCATCAACTTCGCCTGCTCAAGGATATGGGCTGCGATGCCATTCGAACGTCTCACAACATGCCGGCACCCGAATTGGTGGAATTGTGTGACGAGATGGGCTTTATGATGATGCTCGAACCGTTTGACGAATGGGACATTGCCAAATGTGACAACGGCTATCACCGTTATTTCACTGAATGGGCTGAACGCGATATGGTGAATATGCTTCGTCACTACCGCAACAATCCGAGTGTCGTGATGTGGAGCATCGGAAATGAGGTGCCCACACAATGCTCTTCTGAAGGCTACAAAGTGGCCAAGTGGCTACGCGATATTTGTCACCGCGAAGACCCCACCCGTCCCGTCACTTGCGGTATGGACCAAGTGTCGTGTGTGCTTGACAATGGTTTTGCGGCAATGCTCGACGTGCCCGGCTTCAACTATCGTGCTCATCGCTATGAGGAGGCTTACCGGCGCTTGCCGCAAAACCTTGTCTTGGGCAGCGAGACGTCCTCGACCGTAAGTTCACGCGGCGTTTACCATTTTCCAGCCGTGCGTGGAGCCGATGTGGTGACGCCGGACCATCAGAGCTCGAGCTATGACCTTGAATACTGCTCGTGGTCTAACATCCCCGACATTGATTTGGCTTTGGCCGAAGACTATCCCTGGACCATCGGACAGTTCGTCTGGACGGGCTTCGACTATCTTGGCGAACCGTCGCCTTACGACACCGATGCCTGGCCCAACCATTCGTCGATGTTCGGCATAATCGATTTGGCTTCCATTCCTAAGGACCGCTATTATCTCTACCGCAGCGTGTGGAACAAAAAGCAATCCACGCTCTGGGCACTGCCTCACTGGACCTGGCCGGGGCGCGAGGGGAAAGTGACGCCGGTGTTTGTCTATACGTCATACCCCTCGGCCGAACTTTTTGTCAACGGGAAGAGTCAGGGGCGCCTGTCGAAGAAGACTGCCGCAGAGGCCAAGACGGTGGAAGAGCGCTATCGCTTGATGTGGCACGACGTGGTCTACCAGCCCGGCTGCTTTGAGGTGGTGGCCTACGACGCCGACGGCCATGAGGCTGAGCGCCTGACGATGCACACCGCCGGAAAGCCTCATCACATCGTGATTGAGCCCGCTTGTGACCAACCGCTTCAGGCCGATGGCAAAGACCTGGGATATTTCACGATAAAGGTGGTAGATGCCAAAGGCAACCTCTGTCCGCACTTCGACGGCTCGCTGCAGTTTGAAGTGAAAGGTGCGGCCCGCTACAAGGCGGCGGCCAACGGCGACGCCACTTCGCTCGAGCTTTTCCATCTGCCCCAGATGAAAGCCTTCGGCGGGCAGCTCACCGTCATCGTACAAGCCGGCGACGCGAAGGGGCAGGCCACACTGCGTGTGAAAGGGAAGGGCCTCAAACCGGCCTCTTGCCACATCGAAGTCGGCGCTACGGCCAAGCCATAACCGTGTGGCTCCGCGCCATCACTATGTTTCAAGACCACAATCATATTATAGGAATAACTACAACTATGAAAAAGGCCATTTTCTCGCTCTTGCTCGCTTCGCTCTGCTGCACCTCTGCCTGCGGCAGCGACGACAACGGTTCCGAAGTGCCTCCTCCTCCCTCGACCGCCCCATCCGGACAACCTTCAACGCCTTCAGCACCCGAAGATGTCACCGCCTTTGTGCGCGGTGCAGACATCAGTTGGTACACCGGGATGAAGGCCGACGGAAAAAACTTCTACAATAAAACCGGTGAGGCGCGCGAGTGTCCGGTATTGATGAAGGAGATTGGCATGAATGCCGTGAGGCTGCGCGTATGGGTGAAACCGCAAAACAAAGGCTGCAACTACTCCGACGCGGCCGACGTGACGGCCAAAGCCCGAGCCGCCAAAGAGGCCGGACTCAACGTGATGATTGATTTCCACTTCTCTGACTGGTGGGCCGACCCATCGCGGCAAGATATGCCAGCCGACTGGCAGGGACTGGACCTCACTGCGCTCAAAGCCAAAGTGGCCGAACACGTCAACACCACGCTCTCGGCCATCAAGCAGACGGGCGTTGAAGTGGCTTGGATACAGATTGGCAACGAGACACGCAACGGTATGATGCATCCCACCGGTCAGCTCTGGAACGAAAGCGGCGACCTGCCCGGCGGATGGCAAAACTTTGTGGCACTCTATATGGCCGGCTATGAGGCGGCCAAGGCGGTTTATCCCCAAGCCTATGTCATGCCTCACCTCAACCACGCCTACGAAGACAACGACTGGTGGGTGAAACGCTTCAAGGCTGCCGGTGCTTCGTTTGATATGATTGCCCTCTCCCACTACCCTCAAGCCGACGACGACAGCCAGACCTGGGCACAGCTCAACCAATCGGCCGTGGCGTGCATCAAGCAACTGACACAGACCTATGGCGTGCCGGTGATGGTGTCTGAGTTTGGCGTGGAGCAGAGCAACGTCACACTGGGCGCTCATATAGCTTCAGACTTTATGACCAAGGTCAAAGCGCTCGGCAACACGGTCTGCGCAGGCGTATTTTATTGGGAGCCGGAGGTCTACGGCAACTGGAAGCCGGCGTCGTATAATGCCTATGGCTGGGGTCCTTACACAATGGGAGCTTTTGCTTCAGACGGCAAACCCACAGCCATTCTCGACGCCTGGAAGCCTTAATCAGGCAACATACTCCTATTATATATATAATGCGTTCGGTCTGAAACAGTCCCCGAAGAAGGACTGCTCAGACCGGTTGCGTTTTTTGGATTGTTCCAATTACAGTTCGCAGACCTTTTGTTCAAACTCGGCGGGATTGCCCACGGCTTTGTTGCGGATTTTAGAGCGATAGTTGTAGACGGTGGCCATTGAGAAGTTGAGGAAATGGGCTATCTGGCCCGTGTCTTTCACGCCGAGACGAATGAGTGCAAAGATGCGCAACTCAGTGTTAAGCTGGTTGTCGTGTTTCGGGCAAATCCGGCCTTCGGGCATAAGGAGGGCGTTGAACTGTTCGATGAAATGTGGAAAGAGTGTGAGGAAGGCCGCGTCGAAGTCGGCATAGAAATGTTCTTGTTCGTCTTTGATTTGCTGC
Source organism: Alloprevotella sp. (assembly GCA_045124135.1). GTDB lineage: Bacteria > Bacteroidota > Bacteroidia > Bacteroidales > Bacteroidaceae > Alloprevotella. The sequence continues at coordinate 4,757 of JBGVLE010000083.1, read as the reverse complement.
CCGACCTTGAGCTGTTTGTAGAGTTCGTCTATCTGGTGGTCCTTGACCATACGCAGCGCATGCTTGCGGCTCTCTTCCATCTTGTCAAGATAGGCCCGGCATTGGCTGAGATAACGCGCGATGTATTCCTCTTTCATTTTGTCGGTCAGACGCAGGGCTGCGTAGGTCTTCTGCAGGGTCTCGTTGGTTTCGTGGAGCTGGTCCATGGCCTGTTGCATACGGCTGTTGGCCTCTTCGAGCGAGGCGTTGGTTTCGGCCTGCCGGCGACGCATGAGTCGGAGCTTTTTCATTTGCAGATAAAACACCACGATGATGCCGGCCAATATGACGGCGAGCACGCCCAAAAGATAGAGCAGTTTGCGTTGGCGGCTGCGCTGCTCGTGGGTGGTTTGCTTGTATTGCTTGTCGATGATGGGAAAGACGTTTGACACCTCCACCGTGCGCAGGTAGGCATTGCAGAAGTTGGCGTCTTCCATCGAGCAGATCATATAATGGTAGGCGCGCTCCACCTGTCCGGCCTCAAAGAGCATCTGTGCCAGCCAAGGCAGGGCCTGGTATTCGGTGGTGCCTTTGGTGAGGTCGCAGATGGCCGTCTGTGCCAGCCAGTAGGCCACCTTGTCGTTCTGGCCAAGAGCATGGTAAGACTCGGCCAGCGTGTAGCAGACATAAGGGTCAGTGTGGGCCTCGTCCATTTTGTTGGCATAGGGCAGAAGCAGGTCAAGTGCCTTTTGCGGCTCGCCTTCGGCATTGGCTTTGTCGGCCTTGACGACGTCACACGTCACGGGATTGGGGTCAATGGCAATGAGCGAGTCGCGATATTGTTGCACCTTGGACAACCATGTTTTTTTGATATTGGGAAACTGGATGTATTGCGACATCCATCCGCTCAAGGTGCGGCGCACACGGAAATAGTAAAGGCGAAGTGGCTGGTTGTTGGCTGTGATTTGCCTCGGGTCCACTTCGCCCAACGCTTGCTCGGCGTCGGCATAGAGGCCGGCTATAGCATGGAGTTCGGCACGAGCTATCTTGACGTAGGCAGAGAGTTGCTCGTCTTGTCCAGTGGCCGAGAGCTGCTCAAGGCAGTCAAGATAAACGTTGGCTGAGTCGGTCTGAAAATGGGAATAGATATCAAAAATTTCCTTATAAAGGCCTATGCGAAGTCGTGTCTGTGCACCTTGAAGCTGGTTCTTTAGTTTGGCGGCTTGTTTTTCGCGCTGTTCGTGATAGTTGGCCTTTTCGGCCACGATTTTGTCAAGTTTTACAAGCAAGTTTTCAAATGGGGGGGTGATTTGCAAGCCTTGGGCAGAGGCCACTATGCCACATAGCCACAACAAAAAAAGCGCATAGTTTTTCATAACAAGGGTATATAAGAAGAAGATTAAGGCGGCGACAGACTGCGAAGGGCTGAACGCTGTCACTATCTGTAAACAAATGTATTAAATAGTTTTTATATTGCTCATTCATTTCAAGAATAATTTGTGTAGGCCCTTCAATTTTTTAAGGTCTAAAAAGCCTTTTTATTTTGATATTCAAAAGGTTATGTATTCAATAGATTTATATTTTTCTTATATTGACTTGACGCGCGTGAGGAGCGTGACTAATTTTGCGGCTATAAGTCAAATCGCGTCGCCATGGGCCGCAAACATTTCTCAACCTATGAAAAACAGACTTTTGTCATTATTCCTCTTTGGAGTGTGCTTCACACTGTTTGGCGCCGGCCGCATGTGGGCGTCAGAGCGCCGCACGGCCTCACCTGCCGTCAAGGTTCAGCCGGCCTTCTGGTGGAGCGGTATGCACAATCCCCATTTGCAGATTATGCTCTATGGCGAAGGCGTGGGGCGCTATGAGGTGAGTCTGTCGACCGACGCTGTGGCGATTGACTCCGTCGTGCGACCGGCCAATGCCAACTATCTGTTGCTTTATGTCAACACGGCCCAAGCCCATGCCGGCGCGTTTGACATCGTGCTGCATGACGGCAAGAAGACAAAGCGCATAGCATACAACCTGCGCCCACGCGACGCCAAAACACGCGCACAAGGTTTTGACGCCGCCGACGTGGTCTACCTGCTCATGCCCGACCGCTTTGTCAATGGCGACCGCAGCAACGATGTGGTGAAAGGCCTGAAAGAAACCACAGCGAGCCTCGAACCCGACGCCCGACACGGTGGCGACCTGACCGGTATGACGGCTTCGCTCGACTATCTCGCCGACCTCGGCATCACGGCCATTTGGCCTACGCCGCTGCTCATTAACGATATGCCCTCGACTTCATACCACGGCTACGCTATCACTGATTATTATGAGGTGGACCCACGCTTCGGCGGCAACGAAGCCTATTGCCGGTTTGTGAACGAGGCCCACAAGCGCGGTCTTAAGGTGATACAAGACATGGTCTTCAACCACTGCGGCGCAGACAATTTTCTCTTTACCGACCGGCCAGCCGACGACTGGTTTAATTGCGGCAGCCGCTACGTGCAGACATCATACCGCATCTCGGCATTGACCGACCCTTACGCCGCCGCCTCAGACAGCCACAACGCCACCGACGGCTGGTTTGTCGAAGCTATGCCCGACTTCAATCAGCGCAATCCGCACGTGATGGCCTACCTCACGCAAAACAGCATCTGGTGGATTGAATACGCCGGCATAGACGGCATACGCCAAGACACCTATCCCTATGCCGACCGCCAGGCTATGGCCGAATGGAACAAGGCCGTGCGCGCCGAATATCCCCATTTCAACATCGTGGGAGAGACTTGGCTGGGCCACAACGTCGGGGTGAGCCAATGGCAGAAAGGCTCCAAACTGGCCGCACAAGGCGACGACTCCGAACTGCCCACGGTGATGGACTTCCCCCTGATGGGCCTACTGGGCAGCTGCCTTGACGAAGAGACCAACGACTGGGACCGCGGACTGGCCCGCATCTATGAATATCTGTCGCAAGACGCCGTCTATGCCGACCCTGCGCATCTGCTCACGTTCTTGGACAATCACGACACCGACCGCTTTGCACGCAACGCCGAACAGGCCGCCGCCAAACACCGCTACCGCCAGGCACTCACCCTGCTGCTCACGCTCAGGGGCATCCCACAACTTTATTATGGCGACGAACTGGCCATGGCCGGCAACAAGAGCCGCTGCGACGGCTTGCTCAGACAAGATTTCCCGCTCGACCCCGCCACGGCAAAGCCGGCACTCGAGGGCGAGAAACTCACGGCAACGGCACGCGATACATACGACTTTACGCGACGTCTGCTGAGATGGCGCAAAGGCCACACAACCATAAGCGAAGGCAGTTTCAAGCATTATGCCATTCAGCACGGATGTTATGTCTATGCCCGCCAAAAGGGCGACAAGACAGTGACCATCATAATGAACGGCACCGACCACCCCGCCTGCCTGCCGCTGAAACGCTATGCCGAGGTATTGCCCCGACACGAAGCCGTCGACGTGATTACAGGCCGGGCCGTCAAGCTCGACGGCAACTGCCTGCAACTGGGCGTGCGCGACATTCTGATATTGGAATTTTGAGTTATAAGATAAGGTATAAGATTTCAAACTGTCCGGAAGACATACGCACAAAGCGGTCAGGATTATTTAGGTAGCATGTATTGGTTTGGCAGTGGCTTCTTCGTGAGAATGGGCCACTGCGTTTGTTTGTAATGCGGGATTGAGCGTGACGGAATGAGGTCAAATTTCTGCCACGCTAAGCCCGGACAAGGCGGGATATGACGTCGAATGGCCGGAAAGCAACCCAAAATGAAGTCAAACCAAGCCAGGATTGACCTGGAATAGGGACAGGCATTCCTGGGATAAGGACAGGAAAAACTGCCATAAGCCCCGTAGACAACCGGATACGAAAAAAGAGGCCGTCTTGGGGCCTCTTCTCTCATCTGACATGGCAAATATACGGAGAGAACAACGATAAGGAAAAGACAAAACAAGCGGGTGGCACCACACCAAGTGCGAGAAGTGACAAATTGTAAGCCAGGTCGCCAAAGGCCGCATCAGACAAGGCGAATAATGGCACACAAAACGGCCTTTTCAGTAACGCCGCTGCCATTCTGACATTCTTAAATCTTTATATTTTTAAGAGAGCGAAAGAAACACTTGAGATTGATTATCAGTGGATTAGTTTTAAGATTGCGTCTGTTTGGTTTATATTTAATTTATAGGCCTAAACGTCGGGTAACGTTTTGATATAATTTTGTCACATCAAGATTTCAAATCACCCACGACGTTTCAAACGTTTGTTAAAACAAACACCGCGCCAAAAATCACCGTAGACGATGCGGACCAAAGCGTCGGTCGGGCAATGCAGACCACGAGATTGCGCCCAAGGCGTCTTGACGGCCATCGAAATCAGAACCAAGTATTTCCACAACACCATCAACCCATCTGTCAAAACTATGAAAAAAACACTCATTGCCCTCGCGGCCTTCTGTGTGCCTTTTGCAGCCTTCGGCCAAATGTTGCAGTCGCCAGACGGGCAACTCAAGATGACGTTCAGCCTCACAGACGGCGGACGCCCCACCTACGAACTGACCTACAAAGACAAGGCGGTGGTCAAGCCGTCGCATCTGGGACTCGAGCTCAAGCAGGAAGACCCCAACAAGGCGCAGGACTTTGAATTCAAAACCCGGGCCGACGCCTCCAAACTGGCACAAAAGGCCGACCTCATGACGGGATTTGAGATTGCAAAAACCGAGACCGCCACTCACGACGAGACATGGCAACCCGTGTGGGGCGAAGAGAGC
>JBGVLE010000082.1:0-22740 GCA_045124135.1 Alloprevotella sp. | reverse complement strand
TTCATATGATTGGATTATTCCCTGATGAATATAATGGAACGAAACTTGACGCTAGTTTCTTAACGGAAAATGTTCTCAATCCATTAGGAATAACTCGCTCAAAGATGATTTTGAAGGGGAAAGAAGTGTTGAATGGCGAGGAAAAGGATGATGAAACATACTTCAAAACAGGAATGTTTCAAGTACAAGTGGATTTCAAAGAGGCAGCAAATTTAATACACCAATATGGTGGTTTAGTGACTGTACATGCCGGCTCTAAGTCAAATAGTATTGACGAAGAGATGAAACATGAAGGCAAAGCCAAGAAAAACGTGTCTATAGAAGATTCTTTAGGGCCTGTAAAAGAGGAACTTTTTAATGAAGGATATATTGATATTTGCGATATTACAAATGCAAAGGATGCTTTTTTCTATTTGAAAACATTTGGTAAACCATCAATCACGACATCAGATGCACATGAAGTCAAGGAGGTTGGTACTAATGCGTGCTGGATCAAAGCAGACTTGACATTTGAAGGATTAAAACAGATTTTGGCAGAACCAGAAAGAGTGAGCTACGATGTTCCTGAAATCATGGAACGTATCAGAAAAAGTCCATATAATTTCATTAAAGGACTTCAGATTAATCGTACAGCAACTGCTACAATGCCTGAAAAATGGTTCGATAGCATCGATATTCCATTGAATCCAGGATTGGTTGCAGTAATAGGGAATAAAGGTAGTGGAAAAAGTGCTCTTACCGACATTGTAGCATTATGTGCTGACACAGCAACACAGAATTGGTCATTTTTAACGCCTTCAAAGTTTAGGATGACCAAGCCTTATAACCGTTCAAAGCAAACAGAAGCTTCCATCGAATGGTTTGACAAGTCTCATTCGACTATCAAAACACTTGATATGTCTTCTGATGCCACACAACCTGAACGTGTGAAATATATTCCTCAGAATTTTCTTGAGACATTATGTACAACGGAAGATGACAATCAGTTTGAGAGTGAATTGAAGAAAATCATCTTCCAATATTTGGAACCTGCAAAGCGCTATGGACGGAATGATTTGGATAGCATTATAAGCTATCTGACAAAAGAAAACACAGCCTCTTGTGCAGGAATTCAAGAGAGGATAAGTAAAATCAATAAAGATATTATTGAAAAAGAAGCAATGCTCAATCCTGAATATAAAAAGAAATTGGCAAATGACTTAACCTTTAGGCAAGAGCAGTTGAGTAATGCTCAAACTTCAAAACCCAAGGAGGTACAGAAGCCTTCAGTTGAAGATAATCCAGAGGCACAGCAATCAAAACTAAACATTGAAAAACTGCAAGATGAGTGTAAAAGGCTTGAGTTGGATATACAATCAGCACGTAACTCACGAGAAAAACTGATACGATTAATTCAAGATGTGACAGCCAGCAAGGATAAGTTGATTAGGCTGACAATGAATATTGAATCAGAAAAAAGTGAGTTAAAACTTTTATATGAAGAAATTGGATTGAACATTGAGACTGTATTGACCGTAAAATTCAATCAAGAATTAATTAATTGCACTATCGGCAAATTGAATGAGCAGCTTGCAGACATTGATCAAAAATTGGATGAAACTAAAGAAGGAAGTATAGTTTATGTCTATAAAAACACTCTCAAGCAACTTGAAATAGCCAAAGAGAAGTTGAGTGCACCTGAACTTGAATATCAGAAATATCTAAAAGACAAACAGGAATGGGAAAAGATGATAGAAGATATTATTGGAATGCCTGATAAAAATGGCACAATCAAGTTCCTTCAAGCACAGATAGAATACATTGAACGTAAGCTGCAAATGGATCTTGATGGACAGAAAGAATTAAGGAAGCAATACGTTACTGAACTTATGCTGAAAAAACATGAAGTTCTTGACATCTACAACAACCTGTTTGCGCCAATAGTTCAATTTATTGAAGAGTATAAAGAAGACTTGAAAGATTACCCAATAGAATTTGACGCTTCTTTTTCAATAAGAAATTTTGCAGACCGATTTTTTGACTTTGTTAGTCAACAAGCTTCCGGAACATATTATGGAAAGGAACAGGGTGCATTGCGAATTAAAGAAAATATCGAGTCTGTTGAAGAAGATAAAATTGAGTCTTTCGTACATTTTGCTAACCTTATTAATGATGATTTATTACGGGACAAACGTGATGGACAGAACAGCATTAGACAAATTGATAGCCAGCTGAAGAAAGGTCATGACAAACAAGAACTTTATGATTTTATTTATGGAATGGATTATGTGATGCCTTTCTTCCAGTTGAAAATGAATGATAAACCTTTGTCATCATTGTCTCCAGGTGAGAGAGGTGCACTCCTTCTGCTTCTATACTTGTTTATTGACATGGATGACAAACCTTTAATAATAGACCAGCCGGAAGAAAACCTTGACAATGAGAGCGTATTTAAGTATTTGGTTCACTTTATAAAGGCAGCCAAGAAGAAACGCCAAATAATCATGGTTACCCATAACCCAAACCTTGCTGTAGTATGTGATGCTGATCAAATAATACAGATGAAGATTGACAAATTACATGGTAATGAAGTTACGTACGAATCTGGTGCTATCGAGAATCCTAAGATAAATAAGATTATTGTAGACATTCTTGAAGGGACCTATCCTGCATTCCATAATAGAGACTGTAAGTATTTTGACAAATCTATAAAACGCAGATAATTGCACAATGGACAAATAAATGGATAAACTAACCAAAGAGCAGCGCCATCGTTGTATGTCTGCGATAAAGAGCAAGAATACGAAACCAGAATTGCTGGTGAGAAAGTTCTTGTTCGGCCGTGGGTTTCGATATAGGCTGAATCACCCACGGCTTCCTGGACATCCCGACTTGGTTTTACGCAAATATAAAACTGTTATTTTTGTAAATGGCTGTTTTTGGCATGGTCACGAAGACTGTAAATATTATGTCCTTCCGAATACAAATACAGAATTTTGGCAAAATAAAATTGAGCGCAACAGGAGTAGAGATGTAGAGGAAAGGCGGCAACTAAATTCTATGGGATGGCATTGCATTACCATTTGGGAGTGCCAGCTAAAACCAAAAGTTCGCCAACAGACTTTAGATGCTTTGGAATACGCGCTTTACCATATCTATCTTGAGGATAGAAGAATCAAATCATATGAGACAACAGAAGAAGAATATAGCATGGTAGCAGAACCCGTTGAAAGTTATGGCAAATCAAAATGAATAACTAAAGGTTAGTATAATTGTAATTTGGGGATACTTCTATACTATGGGAACTTTGTGGTATCAAACAATGGGCAGAACCTTATGTTTTAGTTGATTATCAGCATTATAGAAAATTGAAACAGATTCAAGCGTGGAAACGTCAGTTGTCCGTTCCACGAGCTGAGGCTCTTGCATTGCCTATCTAAGTCGAACAGACAACGTCAGAGCCCACGCCGATATGAATGATACTATCAGCAAAGACTACGATGCAGTGCACAATGTCCCAAACAAGGGCCACTGACAGACTGATGCAGTCTTTAACGGATGATATTATCATACCCGGGGCATCTACCGTTGCTAAGTTCAAGACTTAGATACTGAGAGGTTGCAAGATTTCAGCTCGTCTTGACACTGAGCGTCGAGTAAACGCCTTCCATATGTCCGGACTATTACTTCCCACCACATTCCCGCTCGTATAACTTCTACCTCTTTGCGGCTTCATCATACTCGCCTCGGCGTGGGCGCCCTTTGTGTCTCGTGCCCAAAAGGGGGCGCGAGGCTGGGCTTATAGTCCGATTGCAAAGCTAAAAAGAAAAATTAAATAAAAGGAAAATTGGGTAAAATTATTTGAGTGGCTGGCGGGATGTATGGTCCGAGAAAATCTGTAGTGCAACGCTCGGGTATGGCCGTGTGGAAAGGGAAAGTGAGCCCATATGAGCAAGAGAGGCAGAGGCATTTTGCAAGTCTTGCATTTTGGTTTTGCTTGGCGTGGCGGAGAAGGCTGCGTAACTTTGCATCGACAAAACAAGAAAACAAAACAACAAGATGTCTAACCATTAAATCACAACAAGACATGAATGCTCAGAAGATTTTCAACCTCGTCATCCTCGACGCGTCGGGCTCGATGAGGACTATCTACCAGCAGGCGCTCACGGGCGTGAACGAAACGCTTGCTACCATTCGCTTGGCTCAAAACGGACACCCCGAGCTGAGGCAGTATGTGTCGCTGGCCTCGTTCAGCGCCGGAGACCAGTTCCTCAACCGCATCTATTCGGCTGTGCCTATTGACGAAGCTCGAAACATCACACGCGAAGACTATCCTCTGCTGGGATGTACGGCCCTCTACGACGCCATGGGGACGTGCATCAGCGAACTTCAACAGAAAGTGAGCCACGGCGACCGGGTGCTCGTCACGATTATTACGGACGGATTTGAAAATGCTTCGCGCATGTGGACGGGAGCGCAGATCAAGTCGCTCGTGGGCGAACTGAGGCAAATGGGGTGGACGTTCACCTACATCGGAGCCGACCAGGACGTGGACAAGGTGGCTGGCGAGATGGGCATACACAACACGCTGCGCTTCTCGGCCAATGCCGAAGAGACGGACTTGATGTTTGAACGGGAGAGACGAAGCCGCAGCAGGTTTTACGACTATGTGTTCTGCGAAATGGCATCGCCAAGGGCGACAATGAAGGAGCGTTTCGATTATTTTGCAAACGCCGATGAGTCGCCGGCCGTGACGGACAAGACGGAACCTGGGAAGAAGGGTGAGGCGGAATAGGGTTGGCACAAAAGTGGCAACTCTGATGGCTGGCCAATGCCGGGACAGGTGGGTCTCGCTCCTCGCCTACGGCGCATTAACCAACAAAAACAGAACAGAGCAATGACAGTGAACGAAATAGTATTCAATGATTTGCCTTTCAGCCCGAAGGCCAACGAGGTGTTTTACATTGAGAATGGCTATGACGAGGCCGCGAACAACTTCATACGCCTCAACTATGCGGGCGTGAAGGCGATGTTTGCCGGTATGGGCCTGGACTTCTGTTATCTGCCCTACTTGATGAGGAGACGCGACATTGAGGCGAGGATGAGGTATTACGCGCCTTATCTCTCGCCGGGGCCGCTCACGGCGGAGGTGGGGAGCAATGTGTTGGTGCCTTACGTGGCGGACGAGGAGACGAGACGGGGGTTGAAGCCTTCGCTGGTTTTCGGGGGAAGAATGGGCGGCGATGGCGAAGCAAGGTTCGGCCGGCTGGAGCTTGGCGAGGTGGATTTGACAGGGACGGACGCCATCGAGGTGTTGAAGCAAGCGACGGAGGAAAGGCTCAAGGCGATGTGGCGCGACGAAGCGTGTTTTGCAGAAATGACGAATTTCAGCAAAACATGGGAGGAGGCGGAGGATGACAACAGCGACGGGACGATGGAGCGAGCGTCGGCCACAGCGCCTTTTTATGATGTGTGTGATGAGGAGAGGGATGGTAAGGCTTATTTTGAGCTTGACGCAGCGGGATCCGGAAAGGGCATGTGGGACCGTCTGTTCAGACGGGTTGGGCGGGGCGGAGTCGGTTGCTCGCAAAATCTGAAGGGCGACGACGGCATTGATACGACTGAAGGGGGATTGGCCGACGGGCAGAGTCTCGTGGAGACAGAAAGGGTGTTGCAAGAGCTTCGGCAGGCGGTGCGCAAACTCAGGCTCGAGGGTGTTTCGCTCGTGGCCATCCATGAGTTCATCGACAAGCAGGAACCATTGTCGCGACTGAAGATTACGCCGGACTATCGCATCTTCCTGCCGGACTATAACAATATGGAAATCGAGATGGGGGCACTGCCGAAGGCTGTCTACCTGCTCTACCTGCGACATCCCGAGGGCATCGTGTGCAAACACATGCAGGACCATTACAGCGAACTGCTCGACATCTACAGCCGGCTGCGCCCCTACACGGACGAGGCCCGAAGGTGTCTCACCATCACGAAGGTGGTCAACCCGCTGGGCAATGCCTTGAACGAGAACATTGCTCGCATAAGAAAGGCTTTCGTCGAGAAGTTTGACGAACACCTGGCCTCGAACTACATCGTCACGGGTGAGCGTGGTGAACGCTATGCCATTCGGCTCGACCGGACGTTGGTGGAGGGGGAAAGGTTGGGATGAAAGGTTTGTTTTGAGCGGCCTCAAAAGCCCCGGAGGGGCGTAACATATCAGCCCTTACAGAGCTTACGAGGCCGCACAACTATCCACCAAATAATATAATTACAATAATCACCCCAGAAAAAAAACAAAAATCCTCTACCCTCTCCCGCTCATCTCGGCAACTTTTCGTATTTTTGCGCCATCGTTTCGCATTTGTGGCGAAACCGAGTGCTTGACAAACCTCGTAAAAAACAAGAATATGACTCACAAAAAAACTACCGTGAGCCTGCCCTTTATGTTGATGGGCGTGCTCTTTTGTGTCTGCCTGATCGCAGCCAATCTCCTCGAAACCAAACAGGTGACGCTCGGTCCGCTCGAAATGACGGCCGGTCTCATTGTCTTTCCCATCTCCTACATCATCAACGACTGCCTCGTCGAGGTGTGGGGATACCGCCGGACACGTTTCGTGATATGGATGGGTTTCTTGATGAACTTTCTCTTTGTGATTTTCGGACTCCTGGCCGACTGGCTGCCGGCAGCGCCCTACTGGCAGGGCGAAGAGGGTTTCCACGCCATCTTCGGTCTGGCTCCGCGCATCGCCGGGGCTTCGTTTCTGGCCTTTCTCGTGGGTTCGTTTCTCAATGCCTATGTGATGAGCCGCATGAAACTGAGTCAGGGCGGCCGGCACTTTTCGCTCCGCGCCATTGCCTCAACCGTCGTGGGCGAAGGGGCCGACTCGCTCATCTTCTTCCCGCTGGCGCTGGGCGGCGTGGTGCCCTGGGAGGTGATGCCGGCCATGATGCTGACCCAGCTCTGTCTGAAGACGGGCTATGAAATCATTGCGCTGCCCGTGACCATTCGGGTGGTGAAGTATGTGAAACGCACACAGGGCGAAGACACTTTCGACAAGAATATATCTTATAGCGTATGGAAAATATCAGAACTCTGACAGGACAACAACCGGCAGACCGCCGGGCTCTCGTGGTGCTGAGCGGCGGACAAGACTCGACGACGTGTCTGTTTTGGGCAAAAAGAGAGTTTGACGAAGTGGAGGCGCTGAGCTTCAACTACGGACAGAAACACGCGCTCGAGGTGGAACTGGCACGGAAGATTGCCGAAGAGGCCGGGGTGCCGCACGCGACGCTGAACTGCGGCCTCATAGGCCGGCTGGGCCGCAACAGCCTGACCGACCCCACGATGGAGGTGGAAAAAGGCGTGGCCGAAGGGGGCAGGCCGCCGTCGACGTTTGTGCCGGGGCGCAACCTTTTCTTCTTGAGTATGGCGGCTGTGTATGCGCACGAAAGGGGCATCAGACATCTCGTGACAGGGGTGTCGCAGACCGACTTCTCGGGCTATCCCGACTGCCGCGACGCTTTCATCCGCTCGCTCAACGTGACGCTCAATCTGGCGCTCGACGCGCAAATGGTCATACACACGCCGCTGATGTGGCTGGACAAGTGCGAGACCTGGGCACTGGCCGACGAACTGGGTGTGCTCGACCTGGTGCGACACCACACGCTGACGTGCTACAACGGCGTGCCGGGCGACGGCTGCGGCGAATGTCCCGCCTGTATCCTCCGCCGCCGCGGACTTGAGGCTTATCTTAGGCAGAAGGCTCTAAACGCTTCCCATTCATAAAATTCAAACTTTTTCTCTGACAAACAAATTCCTGCAAACCATATACTCATCATGAACCGTACGGAAGAAGGTCTCAAAGGATTGGGACGAAAAACAGAATACCGGCAAGACTATGCGCCGGAGGTGCTCGAAACGTTTGAAAACAAACACCCCGACAATGACTACTGGGTGCGCTTCAACTGTCCCGAGTTCACGAGCCTCTGCCCCATCACGGGCCAGCCCGACTTTGCCGAAATACGCATCAGTTACATCCCCGGCCGCCGCATGGTGGAGAGCAAGAGCCTGAAACTCTATCTCTTCAGTTTCCGCAACCACGGCGATTTTCACGAAGACTGTGTCAACGTGATCATGAAAGACCTCATCGCCTTGATGGAACCGAAATACATCGAGGTGACGGGCATCTTCACGCCGCGCGGCGGCATCAGCATCTGGCCCTATGCCAACTACGGGCAGCCGGGCACGAAATACGAGCAACTGGCCCTGCGACGCCTCGAGGCGCACGATATGTAGGCCTCTCTACCCTAATGTTTGCCTTTTTCCCAATCACACAGTCACACGCTCTACAACCACTTGACTCTGAGCGACTTGCTGTGATTGGAGCGTTCCAGTCACGCTCAGTCACGGCGGGGACTGTATGGAAGAGATGACATAAAGGCTCCGCGGCGGACGCGGGGCCTTGTTTTATGACTTGTCAAAATATTCTGTCTTCAACCAATAGGCATAAATGGGGTCTTGGAAGGAGATTTCGCCCACGGTATTGTCCAAGATGTCGTTTTTGATGAGTGCGGCCTTCGAACGAGCAATGGACGTGGACGAAGAGATGCGATAGCGGTGCATCACCTCGGCCGAACTAATGGCTTGTTCGCCGGCGATGAGGGCATGGAGATAGTTGAGTTGCTGTGTGGTCAAAGTCTCTGTGATAGTGGCAAACAACAGGCTCAGTTGCTCCATCAAGGCGGCGTGAGCCTCACGGACGATGGCCGCCGTACACTCTGTCTCCGTGCGCAGCCACGAGAGCTGAGCCAACTGCTGCGCGTAATAGGGATGATTGTCTGAAAGTTGCGCAATGAGCTGTGCGGCGTCGGCCGTGATGCGTTTGCCCGTGTCTGCAAAGCGATTGTTGAAAAACTCAACCAGGCAGGCGGTGTCGATTTTCTTGAGGAAAATGAGGTTGCCAAACTTGTAGAAGGGTTGGGACGAATTGGTGAACACCTCCAGCATCATATGGCGTTTGCTGCCATAGAGACAATAGGCCACGTGCTGGTGCTGCTGCCAGTGGGAACGTAGTTTTTTCTGAAAATAATCCGGATTTGCAAAGCCGGCAATGTTTTGAAACTCATCCACACACACCACAATCTTCAGTCCCTTCTTTTGGGCTATCTGCTCGGCAAGGTCAAGCACCTCGTCGGGGTTTTGCCTGACGTCGTCCCAGTCGAAACCTATCGACACCTCATTCGTCGGGTCGGCCCCAATAGAGATTTTCGGCACCAGCTGCGAAAAAAAACGTTTGGCATTTTCCACGGCTTCGTCCCATCTTGTCGACGTGGCGGCTATGACCTTTTGTGCCAACAACGAATAGAAATGTTCCTCGCTGCGCACATTGAAAAGGTCGATGTGGCATATACGCAACTTGTCGTCTTGCCGCATGGCCAGTTGGGCGGCCTTATGCACCAACGAACTTTTGCCCCATCGGCGTGGCGAAATGATTATCGTGTTGATGAGCGACACAAAGTTTTGAACCAAACAGGCCGTTTCGTTTTCGCGGTCCGTAAAGTTTTTTCCGGTCGCAATTTTTCCAAAGACAAACGGGGTTTCCATAACTGACGTGTAAAGTGTGATGACGCAAAGTTAAGACTAATTCCACAACTACAAAAACCGTTGTTACAAAAAGTGTGATGACATAATTTGTAACAAACCCTATGAAACGGTGGCGCAGGCGGCTCGGAAGGGGGGACAAACACGGGGGACTTGTGTGACAAAAAAAGTGGGAGTAAGGCCTTTTTTATTTTCCACGGCTCACGGATGGCGGCAAAAGAGGCGGTGAAGAGACAACGGAGTACGAAAAACAGGGAAAGCCGCGCCGGGAAGTATCGCAAAAAAATCTGTCATAAGGACAGTTTTTCCTTTCATAAGGACGGTAAGACTCTGATATACAACGAGGGAGGCCGATTTGGCTTCCCTCTCTTCATCTTCTGCCTCAAAGATAAGCCCCAAACGACATTCCGAAAAAGACAATAAGAAGCGGCCCTCCCGATGGCCTTCACACCGACGACGGTCTAAGATTTAGACCCGGCTGTGAGCTTGACTGACAAAAAAATCGTACTTTTGCAGATAGTCAGTTTACTCATTCCGTCCAGACAGACCTCTGACCGCGGCCCGACACGGCGGCCCGACACGGCGCAGACCGTCGGCAAACGGCCTGGCAGCCCCACTCTCCCAAAACCCAACAACATGGACAACGCATCCCTGCAACGCATCAAACAACGCTATGGCATCGTGGGCAACCACGAGGGGTTGAACCGTGCCATAGACATTGCGCTCAAAATTGCACCCGTCGACCTCTCGGTGCTCATCATGGGCGAGAACGGTGTGGGCAAGGAAATCTTTCCGCGCATCATTCACGACGCCAGCCTCAGACGAGGCAAAAAATATCTGGCCGTGAACTGTGGCGCCATTCCTGAAGGCACCATCGACTCCGAACTCTTCGGACACGAAAAAGGGGCTTTCACCGGAGCCGTGGAGAGTCGCGACGGCTATTTTGCCGCAGCCTCGGGCGGCACGCTGTTTCTCGACGAAGTGGGCGAACTGCCGCTGTCCACCCAGGCCCGGCTGCTGCGCGTGCTCGAAACGGGCGAGTTCATCCCCGTGGGGTCGAGCACGGTGAAACGCACCGACGTGCGCATCGTGGCAGCCACCAACGTGGACATGGGCAAGGCCATCAAAGAGGGCAAATTCAGAGAAGACCTCTTCTACCGCCTCAACGCCGTGAGTGTCAACATTCCGCCACTGCGCGAAAGAGGCGACGACGCCGTCTTGCTCTTCAAGAAATTCGCGCTCGAAATGAGCGAAAAATACAAAATGCCGCCCATACGCCTCGACGCCGAAGCCGCCCGACTCCTGGCCGCATACGACTGGCCCGGCAACGTGAGACAACTCAAAAACCTGGCCGAGAACATGTCGGTCACCTCTGAAGCACGCGACATCCACGCCGACACGCTCCGCGACTACCTCAAGCGGGCACACACCGGCACCAGCATCGTGCCTACCGGCGAACCGACAGCGGGTACACACCGGTATGACGAAGAGCGTGAGGCCATTTTCCAGCTCATCTTCGAGCTGCGACGCGACCTCAACGAGCTCAAACACATCGTCACGGCCCATCAGCTGCCGGCGCCCGCCACAGCCATTCACGACGGACAGCCCAAAACGCCGGCGGCACTCACCGGCGGACGCCCGCCACGGCCACACCACTTCGGCAGCGACGAGACAACCATCCAGGAGGCCGAAGAAATCAAAGACAACGACGAGCCGGCCGAAACCGCTCCCACACAGCGACTCGAAGACCTCGAGCGCCGCTCCATCAAAGACACACTCGCCGCAACCGCCGGCAACCGCCGCATGGCCGCAGCCAGACTGGGCATCTCCGAACGCACGCTCTACAGAAAAATCAAAGAATATGGCCTCGACAGTTAAACTCCGACTCAAAACAATCGGCGTGGCCGTAGCCTTGATGGTGGGCCTGGCAGCCACGACGGCTTGCAGCGTGAGCTATTACTTCACGGGCACCAACATCAACTACGACATCATCAAGACCATCCAGATTGACAACATCGCCAACCGCGCCCCCTATGGATGGGCACCGATGGAAGCCATGTTCAACAACAAACTCCAGGACGCCTATGCCAACCAGACCAGACTGAGGCTGGTGAAGCGGGGAGGCGACCTGCAGATTGCCGGCGAAATCACAGGCTATGACCAATACAACAAAGGCATCTCGGCCGACGGACTCTCCTCGCAGGTGCAACTCAAAATGACGGTCAACATCAGATACCGCAACAACAAATCAAACGAAAACTGGGAGCGGCAATTCACAGCCACCACACAATACGACGCCAACAAGCAACTCGCCACAGTGCAGGAGCAACTCGTCACCGAAATGGTCAAAGACCTGACCGACCAAATCTTCAACGCCACCGTGGCCAACTGGTAGACCACGACGACAACCACACCGCCCACTCATATATATAATATATAGACCACACATGACGCCCACGGTAGCCGAACTCACCGCCCACCCCGAACGCCTGGACAAAGACACACTCTTTGCCCTGCGCGAACTCGTGGCGCGATACCCCTACTATCAGGCTGCCCGGTTGCTCTTCCTCAAAAACCTCTTCATCCTCCACGACACCGCTTTCGGCGAAGAACTGCGCCGCGCCGCCCTCTACCTGCCCGACCGACGCGTGCTCTTCGATATGGTCGAAGGGGCCAACTACCAGCTCAAGCCCGAACGGGCCATAGCCGGCGAAGACGAACAGCCCGACGCCAGCCGGGGCGAACGCACCGTGACGCTCATCGACCGCTTCCTGCACGGCAGCGAACAGGCCGACGACATACAGCGACGCAAAAACGTCACAGCCGACGCCACCACCGACTATATGGCCTATCTCATGCAAATGGAAGACGCCGAAGCCACAACGGCCGAGGCCGCTCCCACAGGCACATCACGCACCGGCACGCTCATAGACGACTTCATCGGCACGCAGGCCACAGGCGACCGCCTCGTCTTGCAAGACACACCCGAATACATCCCCGAACTCGGAAACGCCGAGCAAGACCCCGAACAAGACGAAGATTATTTCACCGACACCCTGGCCAAAATCTATATCAAACAAGGGCGATATGAGAAGGCCATGGAAATTATCAGCAAGCTAAACTTGAATTTCCCGAAAAAAAATCGTTACTTTGCAGACCAAATGCGATTTTTGCAGAAACTGATAATCAATAAAAAACATAATAAAGAAGAAAATGTATAGCTTTTTTGTAGTATTGGCAGCCATCGCAGCCGTTGCTTTGGCTTTCATCGTGCTCATCCAAGAGTCTAAAGGCGGCGGCCTCGCCTCGGGTTTTGCCTCGTCAAACCAAATTATGGGCGTCCGCAAAACCACCGACATCGTCGAGAAAGCCACCTGGACCCTCGCCGGCCTGCTCGTAGCCTTCAGCGTATTGTCTACATTCACCCTGCCCGGCTCTGAAACCAAATCGGCCACCGACGATATGAAAGAGCAGCCCACACAACTGCCTCAAGGCGCCGGACAAAACGCCGCCCAACAGGCCCAAGGCGGGAAATAAACCCACCGCTAATCACCACCCAGACACACATCATAAAGCCAATGTGCCACAGCTGCAACCACAGCCACAGCTGCACATTGGCTTTTGGTTTTCAGACACAGCCACACCGGCCGGCCACGCCCAGCGCCACACGCCGGCCACGCCCCAAACACTCGGACACTTTCACCCATCAAATCCCTCATCCTATGAAAAAATTTCTTCAAAACACACTGGCCCGCGCCCTTTGCGTGCTGGCCTTCGGCATCCTGCTGATTGTCTTCTCGGCCGAGATTACCAAGTGGATCGTTATGCTCTGCGGCCTCGTGTTCATCATCCCCGGAGCCGTCTCGCTCATCAGCTACTTCCGCCGCGACCCCGAAGGCCGGCGAATCATGCTCTACCCCATCATCGCCGTGGGCAGCATCCTCTTCGGCCTTGTGCAGGTGATCTGGCCCGAACTCTTCATCGCCGTCATCATGTACATCCTCTCGGGATGCCTCATCCTCGTGTCGCTCATACAGAGCTACACACTCTGGAACATCCACAAAGGGGGCGTGAAACTCCATCCGGCCTTCTATCTCGTACCGGCACTCGAACTGGCCGCAGGTCTCTACATCGCTCTGACCAACGACAAGGCCGAAATCGCCGGACTGCCCGTCGTGCTCCTGGGATGCGGCTTCATCATCTACAGCCTGCTCGAGCTCTGGACCATCTATCTCGTGCGCCAAAGCAATAAAAAAAGCGGTGACATCGTGGCCATTGAAACGACCAACGACGACACCGACCGATAAACCAAGACAAAACAAGACAAGAGGCGGGCCGTCAGAAGCCCACCTCTTCCTCTACGATATAGCGGGGTCTGCGTTTGACCTCGCTATATATTTTGCCCACATATTCCCCTATGATGCCGAGCGCCGTAAGCACTGCGCCACCCAAGAACCAAATGCTCACCAGCATGGATGTCCATCCCGGCAATGCCCGGTGCTGGAGATAGGTGACCAGCGCCCAGACAATGGCCACGAAAGAGATGAAAATGCAAAACAGTCCCACGCCCATAATCAAGCGCAACGGACGCACGGAAAACGAGGTGATGCCGTCCCAGGCAAAGGCCAGCATCTTGCTGAGCGGATATTTGGACTCGCCGGCCATACGCTCGGTGCGGTCGTAATAGACATAGCCCTGACGATAGCCCAAAGTCTTCACCATACCACGGATAAAAAGGTTGCGCTCGGGATATTGCAGCAAAGCCTTCACTGCACGGCGCGACATCAGGCGGAAGTCGGCGTGATTGTAGACCACGTCGGCACCAAGGCTCTGCATGAAGCGGTAAAACATCTGCGCCGATACGCGCTTGAAAAACGAGTCGGTGGTGCGTTTGCGTCTCACACCGAACACGATGTCGCATCCGGCGCGGTGCTGCTCCACCATCTCGGCAATGGCGTCGACACTGTCTTGCAGGTCGGCGTCGATGCTGACCACGGCATCGGCCATAGTGACCGCTTTTTCCAGTCCGGCCCACAGCGCGTGCTGATGACCGCCGTTGTGAGCCATTTTCAGACCTTGCACGGTCTGAGTCTTTTCCGAAAACGAATGAATGAGCCGCCAAGTGGCGTCGGCGCTGCCATCATCTACATATAATAAATGTGTGGCCACCTCCATGCCTTCAAGCCGCCCGACCAAAGCCAGCAGGCGGCGGTTGGTCTCTTCAAGCACCGGCTCTTCGTTGTAACACGGCACCACAATTACCAGTTGATACATTTTGCTATAGATTAGTGCCACAAAATTACTAAAAAAAGCGGTTCACCAAGCCACCGGCTGCCTGCCGGCCCCATCATTCTATCACTCAGACGCATACAAGTCTGTCCGACCATGCCCGCAGAGATTGTTACGACTATCACAAAATCCGCCAAGATGTTTCATTTTGAAAGTATATCTTTTATAAATCTCTCATTTTGTAAGGAATAAAGCTTATATTGTTAGATTTTTGAAAGTTTTTATGCTATTTGTTATGCTGTGTGATAAATATTAGTTACCTTTGCAACGTTTTAAGACAAAGACCACCTATGAGCCAAACCATCAAGTTCACGAAAATGCACGGGGCGGGCAATGACTACATTTATGTCAACACGCTCGAGACGCCGATAGACAATCCCGAAGCGCTCTCCATCGTTTGGAGCGACCGCCACAAAGGCATTGGCGGCGACGGACTGGTGCTCATAGGCCCGGCCCAACACGGCGACTTCTCCATGCGCATTTTCAACAACGACGGGTCGGAGGCGATGATGTGCGGCAACGCTTCGCGCTGCATCGGCAAATATCTCCACGACGAGGGACTCACCGACAAGACCGAAATCAAACTTGAAACGCTCTCGGGCATCAAGGTGCTCAAACTCCACATAGCCGACGACGGACTCGTCGATACGGTCACCGTCGACATGGACACGCCCAAAACCGCCGTCCCCGCCCAACTGGCCACGCCGGACGGCAGCCTCGTCGAAGGCGAAGTCGCTGCCACCGACGGCAAAATCTACTGCGGCACCTTCGTCTCGATGGGCAACCCCCACTTCGTCATCTTCACCGAAGGCGTCGAGACACTCGACCTCCCGGACGTAGGGCCGACACTCGAGTTTGCCGCTCTCTTTCCCGAGCGCTGCAACATCGAGTTTGCCGAAGTCAGACCCGACGGCGACATCCGTATGAGAGTGTGGGAGCGAGGCTCCGGCATCACTATGGCCTGCGGCACTGGAGCCTGTGCCACAGCCGTAGCTGCCGCACTCACCCACCGCGCAGGGCGCAAAAGCCGCATTGTCATGGACGGCGGCACGCTCGAAATCGCCTGGAGCGAGACAGACGGCCACGTCTATATGACCGGACCGGCCACAAAAGTGTTTGACGGCACCATCGACATTCCGCAATGAAACAGCATAAAGAGTCTGCAATCTGCCCCAGACGCCGACAAGGCGGCCACGGCGTTTTCAGGCTCTTTTCTCTATCCTCACAGCGCGCTTAAACAATCGAGCCATGACAACCATAAACGAAAACTTCCTTCAACTACAAAAGAACTATCTCTTCGCCGACATCGCCCAGAAGGTGGCGGCATATAAAGAGGCCCATCCCGAGGCCAACATCATCCGTCTGGGCATTGGCGACGTCACCCGTCCGTTAGCGCCGTCCGTGATTGAGGCCCTGCACCGCGCCGTCGACGAGATGGGCCACGGCGAGACCTTCAGAGGTTACGGTCCCGAGCACGGCTATGAATTTCTGCGCCGTGCCATCGTGGAAAACGACTTCACACCGCGTGGCATCAGCCTTTCGCCCGACGAAATCTTTGTGAACGACGGTGCCAAAAGCGACACCGGCAACTTCGGCGATATACTCGGCACGGACAACACCATTTGTGTGACCGACCCGATTTATCCCGTCTACATCGACTCCAATGTAATGGGTGGCCGGGCCGGCGACTTTGCCGGCGGAGCCTGGTCGAAGGTGAACTATTGCCCTTGCACGGCCGAAAACGACTTTATCCCGTCACTCCCTACGGCTCCCGTCGACCTCATCTACCTTTGCTATCCCAACAACCCTACGGGCACAACCCTCTCACGCCAGGAACTGGAAAAATGGGTAAGCTACGCACTCCAACACAAAGCCATTATCCTCTATGATGCCGCCTATGAAGCTTACATCACCGAGGCTGATGTGCCCCACTCCATCTATGAGATTGAAGGTGCCAAGGCATGCGCCGTAGAGTTTCACTCCTATTCCAAGACAGCCGGCTTCACCGGTTTGCGCTGCGGCTATACCGTCGTGCCCGAGCAACTCACCGTGACAGTGGCTTCGGGCGAACAAGTCAGCCTCAACCAGTTGTGGAACCGCAGGCAATGTACCAAATTCAACGGCACCGCCTATATCGTGCAGCGTGCAGCCGAGGCCATCTACAGCGCCGAAGGCAAGCAGCAGGTGAAAGAGACCATCAACTATTACATGACCAACGCCGCCATCATGCGTGAGGCCCTGGCCGAAGTGGGTCTGAAAACCTACGGTGGCATCAACGCCCCCTACATCTGGCTCAAGACGCCCGAAGGCGTGGGCAGCTGGGACTTCTTCAACAGCCTGCTTCACGAAATCAATGTCGTCTCCACGCCCGGCGTAGGTTTCGGACCGGCCGGCGAAGGCTATATCCGACTCACCGCCTTCGGCACCCGCGAGAATTGCGAAGAGGCCATGGGCCGACTCAAAAACTGGCTGAAATAAGCCCGAACAACCAACACAAAACTTCAAACAATAAAAAATCAAATCACAATATCACACTATGAGTAACCTCAGATTTAAAGTTGTAGAAGAGGCGTTCAAGAAGCGCCCGGTTGAAGTGAAAACGCCCGCAGTGCGTCCTTCAGAGTATTACGCCAAGTATGTGTTCAACAAGGAGAAGATGTTCAAATATCTCTCACTGAAGACATACAACAAACTCCGCGAAGTGATTGAGGAGGGCGCCCCCCTGCCGCTCTCAGTAGCCGACGAAGTGGCCGATGGCATGAAGAAATGGGCTATGGAAATGGGCGTAACCCATTGCACCCACTGGTTCCAGCCGCTCACCGAAGGCACTGCCGAGAAGCACGACGCTTTTATCGAACACGACTTCAAAGGTGGCGTCATCGAGAACTTCAGCGGCAAAGAGCTGGTGCAGCAAGAACCTGACGCCTCCTCTTTCCCCAACGGCGGCATCCGTTCCACATTTGAGGCCCGCGGTTATTCAGCCTGGGACCCTGCTTCTCCGGTTTTCATCGTGGGCGACACGCTGATGATTCCCACGGTCTTCATCTCCTACACCGGTGAGGCTCTCGACTATAAGGCTCCGCTCAAGAAGGCCCTGGCTGCTGTAGACAAGGCTGCTACGGCCGTGGCCAGATATTTTGACGACAAAGTGACACACGTCACGGCCAACCTCGGTTGGGAACAGGAATACTTCCTCGTGGATGAGGGTCTGTATGCCGCCCGCCCCGACCTGTTGCTCACGGGCCGTACGCTGATGGGCCACGACTCTGCAAAAAACCAGCAGATGGAAGACCACTACTTCGGTGCCATACCCGAGCGCGTGGCCGAATTTATGCGCGACCTCGAAATCCAGGCTCTCGAGCTGGGCATCCCCTGCAAGACACGCCACAACGAGGTTGCGCCCAACCAGTTTGAGTTGGCCCCGATTTTTGAAGAGTGCAACCTGGCCGTAGACCACAATATGCTCGTCATGTCGCTTATGCGCAACATTGCCCGCAAACATGGTTTCCGTTGTCTCTTGCACGAAAAGCCTTTTGCCGGTATCAACGGTAGCGGCAAGCATAACAACTGGAGTCTGACCACCAACACAGGCGCGTTGCTCCATGCCCCCGGCAAGACCCCCGAAGACAACCTGCGCTTCATCACATTCGTGGTCGAAACCCTTATGGGTGTCTACCGTCACAACGGTCTGCTCAAAGCCTCCATCATGAGCGCCACCAACGCCCATCGCCTTGGTGCCAACGAGGCTCCCCCTGCCATCATCTCGAGTTTCTTGGGCAAACAGCTCAGCGAGTTGCTCGACCGCGTTGAGCAGTCTACAAAAGACGAGCTCTTCACGCTCGAAGGCAAACACGGCATAACGCTCGACATCCCGCAAATCCCCGAGCTGATGATCGACAATACCGACCGCAACCGCACCTCACCTTTCGCTTTCACCGGCAACCGTTTCGAGTTCCGCGCCGTCGGTTCAATCGCCAACTGTGCAAGCGCCATGATTGCCCTCAACACCGCCGTGGCCGAAGCCCTCACCGACTTCCACACCCGCGTAGAGGCACTTATGGCCAAGGGAGAGAGCAAGATTTCTGCCATCCTTGATGTGCTGCGCGAGGACATCAAGACCTGCCGCCCCATTCACTTTGACGGCAACGGCTACAGCGACGAGTGGAAAGAAGAGGCAGCACGCCGCGGCCTCGACTGTGAGACATCGTGCCCGCTCATCTTCGACCGCTACCTCGACGAAAGCAGCGTGAAGATGTTTGAAAGCATGAACGTGATGAACCGCCACGAGCTCGAAGCACGCAACGAAATCAAATGGGAAACTTACCAGAAGAAAATCCAGATTGAAGCACGCGTGCTCGGCGATATCTGTATGAACCACATCATCCCCGTAGCCACCAAATATCAGAGCGAACTTGTGGACAACGTGCACAAGATACAGCTGGCTTTCACCGACCCTGAGAAGGTGAAGGAACTCACAGCCTACAACATCGACCTTATTGAGAAAATCAACAAACACACCAGCTTCATCGCCGAAAACGTAGAAGCGATGGTCGAGAAGCGTAAGGTGGTGAACAAGATTGAAGAGGTGCGCGAACTGGCCATTGTCTATCACGACGACATCGCTCCTTATCTCGACGCCATCCGTTACCACATCGACAAACTCGAACTCATTGTCGAGGACGAGATGTGGACGCTGCCCAAATACCGCGAACTGCTTTTCATCCGCTAAACACACTCTCTACAATACGACGCTCACGGGGCGTGCAGGTCTTTCTGCACGCCCCGTAGCTTGTCATGACAGCAGCCTGATGGCGGCCAAGTTCCCATAAATGCAGATTAATCGCTAACTTCGGGCTGTCAAACCTTCTTATGCCTGCGATGTCGTCGCCCACGCTTCAATCCCAATTTTCGGCAAGGCCTCAACGCTCCACGCCACCTATGGCCCTCATCACACTGCCGCTGGTGGTGGGCATTTTCGTGGCCAATGCGTTCGCGAGGCTTTGGTCTTGTCCGCCGGCAGTCTGTCTGAGTCTTGCCGGCGTGTGTCTCGCGTGGGCGTTGTGGGCAATCAGGTCTTCGCGCCATGGCACCATATGGAGCCGGTGTAGCGTGGGGATGGCCTCATTCTTTATCGGCGCAGCCCTCTTCCAGCACCACGTCGCCACCATTCCGCCCGACATCGATGAGCCCAACCCCGCCACCTATACCCTTCTCATCGACAAGACGCCCAAAGAGACCGACCGCAGTTGGCTCGTCGATGGCCGTCTGACATCCGGCCCTTATGCCGGCCGACGTGTGAGGGTGAGACTGGTCAAAGGGCCTTTTGCCGTCGCGGCCCGTCAGAAAGGGCTGTCGGCCAAGCCGCTTCGTCCGGGCGACCGGCTGGCTTTTCACGCCGCCATCGAACCGCCGCGGTCTTTGGGCAATCCCGGCGAGTTTGACTATGCCGCATTCATGCGCCAGAACGATTTGCAGGGCAGCGCCTTCTGCCTCCGCCAACAATGGCGGTTAGTCTCCGACAGTGTGGGCAATATGTCTCTGCCAGTCAGAGCTTTGCGCTGGCGTTCATATCTGGTGGGGCAATACGGCCAACACTTCTCAGACACCACGCTGGCCATTGTGTCATCGCTCACCCTGGGCGACCGCACCCGGCTCACGCCCGACCTTCGCGAGCACTTTGCACAAGGTGGCGTGAGCCATATCCTGGCCTTGTCGGGGTTGCATCTGGCCATTCTCTTCGCGCTGTTTCATTGGCTCTTGCTGCGTCATCTTTGGCGTCGTCGGGCACGTCTGTGTGGCGCGGCCGTCTGTCTGTTGCTGGTATGGACATTTGTGTTCATAGCAGGCCTGCCGGCATCACTCGTCCGTGCCGCCGTTATGCTGACTTTGCTGCAGGTTGGCCTGCTTTGGCGGCGCGACAGCAACCCGCTGTCGGGTCTGATGGTGGCGGCCACTTTCATTCTCGTGGTCTGGCCCCAGTCACTCTTCGACATCGGTTTTCAACTGTCTTTTGTCTCTGTTCTGGGCATGCTGGTCATCTTGCCGCGCCTCACGGTGCCTCAAGTCGTGGCTCGTCATCGGCTTCTGGCCTGGGTCTACAATCTTTTCTGCGTCACCTGCGTCTGCTCGCTCGTCACGATGCCCATTGGCATTTATCATTTCCACAACATTCCGCTCTACGGCCTCGTGGCCAACTATGTGGCCATACCTTTTGCCTGGCTGGTCATCTCTCTGAGCCTTGTCTTCCTCATTTTGCCGTTTGCCCGTGCCGTGACGGTGTTTTTGCTGGATGGTCTGATCAGGGGCTTTGCGCATTTGCTTGCCGTCATTGCCGACTGGCCGCTGGCCGACACCAAGCTCTATCTGCCCGAGGTCTCTGTGTGGTTGGTCTACGTGGCGATGGTGGCGGCTTATGTAGCCTGGACCCGTCAGCGTGTGCGGCTGTGGTGTGGCACCGCGGCGGTTTGTGCTCTCGTTGTGGCTGTCGCGACCTGCACCCATCAGGCCACGGGGCAGACGGTGCGTCCCCAGCTGGTGTTTTATCATTTGCGCCATTCCTCGCCGGTTCATTTCATCGCGTCGGCCCGCGAGTCGTACCTGTGGATGCCGCCTTCGTCCGCGGCCGACAGTCTCTCGCTGCGCCGTGTGGCCGAAGATTTCTGGGTGGCCAAAGGCATGGCCCCGCCGCAACGTTTCACCGACCGGCTGTCGGCCTCGACGATTGAGGTGAAAGCCGGCACGGCGGTCTTTGCCGGCTGCCGGGTGGCCGTGGTGAGCGAGCAACTGCCTTTTGCCCGCGGCCTCAAACCGCTCAAGGTGGACTATGTGTTGCTGGAAAAGGGATGCAGCGGTCGCCTCGACAGGGTCTTGACGCGCTATGCGCCACGGTTGGTTGTGCTCTCTGCCGGGCTGTCGGACTATCACCGGGAGCGCTACAGCCGCGAAGCCCGACAGGCCGGCATCGCCGTCTACGACCTCAAGACACAAGGGGCGCTCATTGTGCCGCTCTACTGACACGACTCTGGAGAATAGACATAAAAAACACGTGCAACGGCCAACTGACCATTGCACGTGTTTTTGAATTGCTTGGGGTGCTTAGTGGGATTCGAACCCACGACATTCAGAACCACAATCTGACGCTCTAACCAACTGAACTATAAGCACCATTTGGCTTTTCCCTTGAAAAGCGATGCAAAGATAGACTTTTCTTTCATTTCCACAAAGCGTTTGCGCGTTTTTTTGCTTCCGCCTCCTTCACTTTGCCTTTTACCAAACCGCACGAGGATGCAAAACACACGAGGATGCAACCAGACAATGGCCACATCCCCGTCACAGACATTTTGGTTTAATCAACGATTATATGAAAGCGTTTATGGGTTTCTTACTTGCCGGGGGCGCCGAGTTTTCCAATCAGTTGGACAATATGGCCTTCGTCGGCTTCGAGATTGAAAATAATCATTTCGTCATACTCAGTGGTTGAACCGGCCTTGGGATGGACAATGATGTAGGTCTCTTCGTCATCCTCCATACGCTCCACCAGCACCTGATAACCGTTTTTTTTGCGGAGTGCCGCCAATGCCTTTTTGAACTCGCCAAGTGCCGATTTTTGTTCGGTGGTGAGTGTGAGAATGGAGTCTACATTTTTCATCGGGAGTCCCATGCCCATATTCATATTTGTGACTTTGCTGGACTTACCCGACTTCATGGTTTTGGTCATCTGTGATGAGATATAAACACTCTCCACGCCTTTGAGTTGACGCAATTTGCTGAAATCATAATAATCGCCTTCGGCCCAGGCGAGAATGGGCAGCAGGCTCAAGATGAGAATAGAAACAATCTTTTTCATATCAAAATACGGTGTTAAGGGTTTAAAAGTT
>JBGVLE010000081.1:0-3683 GCA_045124135.1 Alloprevotella sp. | reverse complement strand
TGATGGGGTTTTGAAGGACAAGTACAAGTTTGTGATCCTAGTGTTGATGGGGTTTTGAAGGAGTGACAAGTAAGTTACACCTAGTGTTGATGGGGTTTTGAAGGTAAGCACCCCATCGCACCGAAAAAAGTTTTTTCAGACAGCAAAACGGCCGCGTATGCGGCCGTTTTGCTGTCTGCTTGCTGGTGATCTTACTCGGTCTGCCCCTCGGGCTCACGATAGTTCCAAGGCAGCCAGGCAGAGTAGTCGAAGCCCTCGTCGGAGCCTTCATCAAATTTCGTCAGTCGTGCCTGCCAGTTCTCGCCGGCATTCTTTTTGGCGGTTAATGTACGGGAGGCGCGGTGTAAATACAGCGCACGGCCGTAGGCGTGCAACCACCTCACGGTGTCCGTGATCCCGTTGGCCTTGGCCATCTCGTTAAGCGACATCAGGATGCACAGGCTCTGCGTGCGCTCCTGCGACTGCTTAAAGTTCGTCACCTTCCTGAGAACTGCAATCGTCCGTATGGCGCGCTCAGTGCTGTTGTTATCGGGCGGCACTCGGGGATCGGAGAGAAAGACTTGGAAGCTCTCCCGTCGATTCATGTAATAAACGACCGCCTGCGTAACAAGCGACGGATGCCCTGCGGCTTCGTACTCACCATTCGCCTTGCATCGGCAGTAGGTTTTTGCCAACTCCGACATGATCGTATCGACATGCCCCATGAGCGGCTTGGCGTACGTTTGACGGCATTGCAGAATGCGGTCCAGGAACGCCTGCTCCGTTTCCTGCGCCTCACGCCTGAGCGACTTCTCATACCCGTAGATCTTGGTCATCGCCTTAAGAACCACGCAGAGCATAAAGGGGGCTGTGCCTTTTTCGAGCTGCTCCATGGCGCGTGCAACGGCCTTCTCAGGGTCGTTGGCAAACAAATGCCGGTCGATCGCCTTCTCGTCGATGGCGTCGAGCAGATAACGCCTGAGATGTGCACAACAACTTTGATGCTGCATCCCCTTGCTCAGTTCGACGTAAGCCCTGTATCCGTCTGAGACAAGCACTTTGTTCTGCATACCTTGCATTTGCGCACCGATGGCTTCGCGGCTGCGGCCTCCAATCCAACTGAAGAGGCAAACACGGTGCTTTTCGTGCGGTCCCGAAGTCTGGGCCAACAAGTAATCCTTCTGACGTTGTTCGTTCTCGGGGGCCGGCTTGCAAATCCCGCGCGCTTGACTTTGCAGAATCGTCATCGGGGTCTCATCGACCATGCGCACCGTCTGACTGTCGAGTTCACGCTGCGCCAAAGCCATCAAAGGCTTGCCGAATGCCATTGCCCAATCGTGCGCATTGCGCCCGAGAGTATCGTTGCCAAGCTGATCGTCGGCATTCTCAAGCACTTGTTGTACGCGGTGCGTTGACAGCCCCGTCGCGTTCATGATGCCGGCCGTCACCGCCAGACTTTGGCCGATGGTGCGACCCGGTGCAACCGGAACCTCACCTCCCGTCACAAGACTGACGGTACCGCAGTGCTCGCAATAAACATGATGCGCGTTCTGCGCAATCAGGTCAGCAAGGCTGTCCAGACGCACACTGAGTTTGCGCAGACTCTGGGCGTACTCGGTTCCTTGCGTCAGATGGTCCGATCCACAATGCGGACAGTGCGCGAGAGCATCAGCTTCTTGCACCGGCGCATTTTGAAAAGCTTCCACGGCCTGCTTGCCCTTGTGCGGCAGGGGCGCGAACTCCCGTTGCTCGGGATCGGGCACTGCCTGAATGGCCGCTGCAGCACAGACCATGACAGAAGACTGCCCGGCCGACTTCTCGACGAGTTGCTCAGCCGCCTCCCCACAGGTCCGAAAAGCATCCCCCAAGAGCTGTTGACGTTTTTTGATGCTTCGATGGGCTTCCCGGATTTCTTTTTCGGCCAGATCGGTCTTCTTTTTCAAGGCCTTTGCATCAACGCCCTCGGACTGAGACGTCTTGAAAAGTCGGGCGATGAGTCGATGCTGCGGGCAACGAACGAACTCTTCGTGTACCTTCACGAAAGCCTTGGAAAGTTGGTCAAACACACCTTCGGGAATGTCGTTGCAGTGCTTCAAGACTCCGGAAGTGACATCGGCCAGCAAATCGGCATAGACCTTGCGGGCCGCCTGAATCAACGGCTTGATTTTTCGGTACTCCGCCACTTCCGCCTCAAGGGCGGTGGCCTTCGATTCGGCGACTTTGGCTTTTTCCTCGGCCGCAATGCGTTTGCTTTCAGCCTGGAGTGCCTTATCTTCTGCTTTTGCGGCCTGCTGTTCGGCCTTGTCGGCGCGCCTTTTTTGTTCGGCCAACAGCCTTTCAAGCTCTCGAATTCTGTCTTTATCGGAAATCATCAAAAGGTACTCGCAGGAGAAAAGATCAACGGCTTTAATTATACCAAAATAGCCATATTTACCATTTAATATCAGATGTTTAACACTCATTTAAAAGGGCTTGACAGGTCTGCATTGCAGCCTCCGTGTGCCGATGTCTCCCCCCGTGTCCACACCTCAATACGGGGCCTGGCGAGCCGTATAGAGGCCGTGCGACACCTCAAAAAAGTGCATTGCGCTCGTCGCATTTTCGCCTAAAATCAATATGTTGACAGAAATCAAGAAATCATCACAAGATGCATTTTGGCACTCGTTGGATAGCCTGGCCGGAGAAGAAGAGTCTGATTTCGTCAGTGGAAATGCGCAACGAACTCCCGTCTTGAGCACGGGCAAGGATCTTGGCAAATCGACCGTGAGTGAGCTTTCTGGACAAAAGCATGGAACCGGTGTCGTCGCACCAGATCGCTTTGCAAACGCCGCGAGACTTGGAGACAAAAATCACACAGTCCCGACCTTGCTGCACGTCGATGCCGAGCGCGATGTCGGCAAGTGTGTTCAGCGAGTGGAACCCGCGGCGCATGTCCACCGGACACAGAACCAAGTGAAGACGGTAGGCGGAGAGGTCGATCATCGGGCGCTTCGGAGCGAAAGTGCCAAGGCGTCCAAAGCGAATCGCTCGGGCGAGCTGCACATGAATTCAATACTGGAGCCGCCGGCGACGTGCACGGTGACTGTGTGGGCGGTGACGGTCGATTTGGGTTGAGGCTTGCGCGCTTGATGGACGACAGAGAGATCGGGGGCGTGAACGCGGATCGAAACCGATGACGGATCACGGTTGGCCGGATGACGTCTCCGAAGAATTTCATAGACGTAGTGGGAATTGGCGGGCGTGCCGTCAGAGGTGAAAGACGCAGAACGCTCGGAATTCGCGTAGGCCCAGGCCGACATTCCAGACTGCTTCCAGTCGGCGTACAACTCTTCCTTATTGACAGATTTGCGGCTCATGACGCATTTCCTTCTTTACGAAATGCGCGCAGTTTGCATCAGGATTTTTCGGCTTCCAGAGCGATGGGGAAGTTACTTTTGAAGGAGTGGAGCGAGTTCCTTTTCCTAGTGTTGATGGGGTTTTGAAGGCAGACCGTTCATCAAGGACCTAGTGTTGATGGGGTTTTGAAGGGAACCGCACGCCGTCAGACCTAGTGTTGATGGGGTTTTGAAGGTTAGAGGCGCTGCGTGATCCCTAGTGTTGATGGGGTTTTGAAGGACGCGCAAATCGTCACAATCCTAGTGTTGATGGGGTTTTGAAGGTCCCCTCCCCGACTGCCGACCTAGTGTTGATGGGGTTTTGAAGGA
>JBGVLE010000080.1:0-4273 GCA_045124135.1 Alloprevotella sp. | reverse complement strand
AACCTTAATTCCGCAGCACTTTAGTTTAACTATTTTTATAAGTTCCTGAGCAACAAAAAGTTGCCCAGGATTTTGCCATGTCAGATTTTTCACTTACCTTAGTGCTGCAAATCAAGACAAGCAAAAATCATCAATGACATGGCAAAGGTAAAACAAAAATCTGAGCAAATCACCGCTTTTGGCGGAATATTTTTCGTTTTGGACAAATTCGACTCTATTCTGTCCTCTGTGATAGACTCACACTTAGGACTTCGCAGCACTCTGATTGGCTATCAGTACAGCGAGATCATACGTGCCATCTTCTCCGTGTTCTGCTGCGGTGGTGACTGTATGGAAGACCTCAACCTGTATCTGAAGGACGTTCTTACCGAGCGTCCGCATACCCGCGTCCCAAGCGCGGACACTGTGCTGCGTGGCATAGAGGAACTGGCAACGGAGAACATATCGTATACAGCGGAAAAGACCGGCAACGTCTATGACTTCAACACGGCGGAGAAACTCAACCAGCTGCTCATCAAGTTGCTGCTGGCAACGGGACAGCTTACGGAGGGCGGAGCATACGACGTTGATTTCGACCACCAGTTCCTTGAGGCGGACAAGTATGACAGCAAGCGGACCTACAAGGGCTTTGACGGCTACAGCCCCGGCGTGTTCACCATCGGCGGGCTGATTGCCTATCTGGAGAATCGCGACGGCAACTGTAACGTGCGCTTCAAGCAGGCAGAGACTCACCGCCGTTTCTTCGAGATGATGAGGTCGTTTGGCATTCATGTCAGGAGTTTCCGTGCCGACTGCGGCTCCTATAGCGAGGACATCGTGAAAGTGGTCATGGAGCATACGGAAAAGTTCTACATCCGTGCCGAGCGATATGCAGGCCTGTACGAGAAAGTGAAGCGGCAGACGGGTTGGACCACCGTGGAGATTGGTTTCCAACACTATGATGTACAATCGTTCCCCTTCGAGAGTTTCGAGGACGTGAAGCACTGCCGTCTCGTCGTACAGCGGCAGCGTAAGCAGAAGGGCGAGCAGCTTGACCTCTTCGACGGCGAGTATACATACCGCTGCATACTGACCAACGACTGGGACATGACCGACGAGGAAATCATACTGCACTACAACAAGCGGGGCTCGGCAGAACAGGTCTTTGACCGCCAGAACAACGATTTCGGATGGGCACATCTGCCAAAGTCGTTCATGAACCAGAACACAGTATTCCTGCTTATTACAGCCATGGCAGCAAATTTCTACCGATACATCGTGGCTTTGCCCCTCATGGCTGTCCTCTTTGGAATCAAGGCCACAGACAGGGTCAAGAGTTTCCTGTTCAGATTCATCGCTGTGCCTGCCAAGTGGGTCAAGACGGCAAGACAGTATAAACTCAACATCTTCTCCAACAAACCATACAACCTAATTTGGGAGCACGGATAGATTAACACTCTTCGTTGATGCTTAGGTCAAAGCCTCTCGACCTTACGGGGTAAGGGGAAGGTGTCTGCATACAAGTCATGTCAAGCGTTTCTAAGCCTAGAGTCAGACACAATCGTCACAAGCAAGGGCTAAATCTGACACTCGAAAAATTATCTGCGGATTTTAGGATCAATAAAAAGCTAATCTGCAAAGCGGATATGCAATATGGCTGCGTCTTGGATGGATTTGGTAAACTGGTATACTGAAAGGCCGGGGAAACTCTCTGTGAAGAGTCCTCCCCGGCCCGGATTGGTAGTGTATATGTTTGGTGGAATCGGGTCTAACGTCTCACCTTGCTGTGGCGTACAGTCCCGTCGGAAAGGGTCTCGACAGCCACGAATATCCCGTCGCGGGGCGACGACACCCGCGCTCCCCGGAGGTCGTAGTATTCAGTCCTGACCACTCCGGGCTGTATGGGGGTCTCGCCGATGGAGTTGGTGATGAAGCCCAGGGAGGCGGACTTGTTGCAGTTGAGCACTTTCCCCGTGGCGGCGTCGAGAAGGATGCCCACGGCGTGTATGGACGCCCCATCGTTGATGAACTCCTCTCCCTTGATGTTAAGGATGTCGGCTTTGCGGACGCGGCATTCGTATGCGGCCTCCCCGCCATAATCCATAGAGGATGGAAGCGAGCCCTCCACACCCTTGACATCCTTGTAATAGACCACCACATCGTTGAATGTGAGTCCGCTCACGCTGCGTTCCCCCTTGGTGAAGATGTCCCACCACGGCCCTGAGTAGTAGGGGTTTGTCTCCCCCGCGTAGGCGTTGCTCTGACGCCATTTCGGGTTGCTGAGGCCGTCGGCCACCAAAGCCACCGACAGGCGGTAGTCGCAGTCTTCATACGGGCGTGCGAACCTCACATTCACCACGGCCCTGAGCTCTGTGCGGTCTTCGTCGGCCCATTCCAGGGTCGCCTCCACCGACGCCGGGGCGAACTCTGTCTGGAAGGCAGGCCATTTCTCTGTGAAATATCCGGGGTCGAGCAGTCCTTCCCGGTTGAGGGTGCCGTTGGGGAAACCTCCTACCTCTACCGGGAATTCCGATCCCGGCATAGTCACCATGCATCCCGACTCGTAGGCCTCGGCATGATAGGCCATGCCCACGAAGAGGTCGCTGTATGTCTCGCGCAGCTGCTCCATGGCCACGTAGCCGCGCGGACAGAAGGCGCATCCCAGACCTGTGAACTCCTCGACGAGAGGACGCGTCACGGGGATGAAGGGGAGTATCTCTATCTCTGCCGTGGCTGTGTTCACGTTGTCGCCGTTAGGCTCGCCGTTTATAGTCCCGACAGTCAGGGAGAATGGATATGACCCCGGCTCCGGCATCTCCTTGAGGGGCAGCTCCAGCTCCCGGCGCGAGCCTCCGCCCATGATCGGGTCGGCGAGGGAGAAGGAGTCGCTTACCGTCATGTCGCCTATCTTATATGTGTATCCTATCGTTGAGGCGTCCACCGCGCCTTTGTTGACGAAGGTCGCTCTCACGAGGCCCTCCTCCAGGCCGGCGTGGCTGAGGGGGGGGAGCACGGGGGTCATGGCGTAGTCGCCGGTCTGTGTCTCGAGCCACACCCTCATGGCACTCACCGCGCCGGTGGTCTCGACCATGCCTTTCCATTTCAGCCGGCTGCGGCTCGAGTGCATATAGAGCCCGTCGGGGCTGGGGGCGGCGACGCTGTAGACGGCCACCGGATAGCCTGTGTAATCGGTGAGCTCCAGGATATTGAACGAATAGCCCACGTAGACCCCTTCGGCGGGAATCTCATAGGGCTCGTCGAAAGTCACGCTCAACATACCGTCCTGGAGTGTGGCCTCCTTTACTGCGATGTCGGGGGCGTTCACCTTGTTGTCAAGCTTCAGCTCGCTCGACATCCATCCGCTCAGGGCGCCGATTGAGGCGGTAGGGGCCGGCATGGGCACGGAGAATCCTTTCACTCTGGCCCCGGCGTATGACGCGTCGGCGATCCGTATGGCGACGTCGTAAGACTCCTTCTTGTTGAAGCCGTATACCTGGTATTCCTCTGCGGGGTCGCCGTAGCAGAATGTGATGTCGGCGCCCTGGGAGGCCGCCGCCGAAAGGACACATACGGTCGCCGCGGCCCTTCTGGCGAGTTTTGAAGTAAATGTAGAGTTCCTCATACTTGTTATGATTTTAAGATATTGTTGTTCTTGTGGTGGTCGCTTTGACGGGTGCAAAAATAGGGATTCGCGGAATGCGCGTCAATAGCGGGAACACGTATATGAGGCTCTTTATGAATCATTTGATGCCATATGCTGATTCAATTGATGAAATGACGCCTGTGGGTGGTGGAGCGGGGATTCATGACTGTGGCCTGTCAATCCTTTCCGCCCTTCATCAGCCACTTGGTGCGCAGGGTGCTGAGATACTGCGGCGAGACCCCGAGGTAGGCGGCGATGGTGCGCAGTGACACCTGGCGTATTATGTCGGGCCGGTGGTCCATAAGGGTCATGTAGCGGTCGCGGACGCTCCCGCTGAGGTTGAGCTCCCTGATCTCGTATGTGTATAGCTGGCACTGCGCCATGCTCAGACACCATCTGGCGAACTCGTGGAAACGGCTGATGAGGTCGTCGTAGGCCCGCGCCGGAATCTTCAGCAGCATGGTCGGGCAGCAGGCCTCGAAGAAGGCGTGCGACGGCTTCCCGGCGTAGTAGCAGTGATATTCGGTGAACATGGTGCCGGGCAGGGAGAAGGTGTCCACGGTCTCTTTGTTGTGGTCCCTTAAAACCCCATAATTTTATCATTTGCAAATCTTCCAATTCTTGAGAATCGTTTTTAATTGATTCTATAAA
>JBGVLE010000079.1:0-6204 GCA_045124135.1 Alloprevotella sp. | reverse complement strand
AATGGCAATAAAATCAAGTTTTTCTTGTCATTCCGCTCCGATTTGCACTACCTTTCGCCTGACGGCGCAAGGTAGGCGGCGGCTCGGGAATGGCAAATTAAAACAAGTTTTATTTGCCATTCCACTCGCCTTGCACTACCTTTGTACACCAGAAGAACACTAATCCGAAAAACACAACCTTCACAAACTTATTTTTTATGAAGAGAAAAACCTTCTCGCTGCGCCACATCGTCTGCGCAGCCGTCTGTGCTATGGGCTTCACACTGAGCACAATGGCACAAGTCAACCCCAAGCCCTTCGTCGTGCCCGAACTCACCTCGTGGACTGGAGCCGAAGGTCAGTTCGTCCCCTCCGGCCGCGTGGTCTACACGGGCGGCAAAGACGCCGAAGCCGCTGCCCGCCTCTTTGCCGGCGACTATGCCGCTCTCACCGGCAAGACTCTCACCGTGGCCAAAGGCAAAGCTGCAAAAGGCGATTTCGCCATCGTGCTCAAAAAAGACAAGTCACTGGGCAAAGAAGGCTACAGCCTCCACATTGCCGACGTGGCCAGCATCACCGCCGCCAACACCCAGGCACTCATATGGGGCACACGCACGGCCTTGCAACTCACCGACCAGGCCGACAAAGCCACACGCGCTCTGCCCAAAGGCTCCACCAAAGACATCCCCCAATATGCCATGCGCGGCTTCATGATTGACTGCGGCCGCAAGTTCATTCCGATGAACTACCTGCGCAACCTCGTCAAGATGATGTCTTATTATAAGATGAATACGCTGCAGGTCCACCTCAACGACAACGGGTTCCGCCAATTCTTCGGCAACGACTGGGCCAAAACCCAGGCGGCCTTCCGCCTCGAAAGCGACACCTACCCCGGCCTCGCCGCCAAAGACGGCCACTACACCAAGGCAGAGTTTATCGAACTCCAGAAGTTGGCCGAAACCTACGGTGTGGAGATTATCCCCGAAATCGACGCTCCGGCCCACACGCTGGCCTTCACCCATTACCGTCCGGAGTTGGGCTCTGAGAAATACGGCATGGACCATCTCGACATCTTCAAACCCGAAACCTACGAGTTTCTCGACGGCCTCTACAAGGAATACCTTGAAGGCAAAGAGCCTGTCTTCCGCGGCAAGCGCGTGCACATCGGCACCGATGAGTTCTCAAATGCCACCAAAGAGCTGGTCGAGCAGTTCCGCCACTTCGCCAACCACTATATCAACTATGTCGAGAAATATGGCAAGCAGGCCGTGCTTTGGGGCTCACTGACCCACGCCAACGGCGACACGCCTGTCAAGTCAGAGAACGTCCTGATGAGCTGCTGGTACAATGGTTTTGCACAGCCAAAAGACATGAAAGAGCAAGGCTATCAGCTCATCAGCATCCCCGACGGCTACGTCTATATCGTGCCTGCCGCCGGCTATTATTATGACTATCTCAACTGCCAGTGGCTCTACGACAGCTGGACGCCGGCCAACATCGGCGGTGTGCAGTTTGAAGAGCAAGACCCCAGCATCGAGGGCGGTATGTTTGCCGTCTGGAACGACCACGCCGGCAACGGCATCTCGGTCAAAGACATCCACGACCGCGTTTTCCCGGCCCTCCAGACCCTGGCCGTGAAATGCTGGAGCGGCAAAAAGACGTCTGTGCCCTACGGTGAATTTGACGCCCGGCGCAAGACCCTCGCCGAGGCTCCGGGTGTGAACGAAGCCGGACGCCTTGCGGCTCCGTTGCAGGTAACCGAAGTGAAGCCCGGACAGACGCTCGACGTGGAAGAGGTGGGCTACGACTACACCGTTTCGTTCACTATCGACGCAAAAGTCGAGGCCAAGGGCACCGTGCTCTTCGCCTCCGAAAACGCCACGTTCTATCTCTCCGACCCGCGCACAGGCCGCCTCGGCTTTGCCCGCGACGGCTATCTCAACACCTTCAACTACAGCCTGCCGGCAGACCAGAGCGTCAAAGTGACCATACAGGGCAACAACAAAATGACCCGCCTGCTCATCGACGGCAAGCTCAAGGAAGAGCTCGGCCCGCAGACCATCTATGCCCTGCGCGAACAAGACCACACCAACTACCAGTATGGCGTGGAAGGCGCCTGGCAGCCAGAGATGTACAACCCGCAAGTGCGTATGAACTACCAGCGCACACTCGTGTTCCCGCTCCGCAAGGCCGGCGACTTCAAGAGCCGCGTGACCAACTTGAGCGTGAAAAACAGCATCGACTGAAACACGCCGCCACTCAGACAGCGCCGCTTGCCGGCGACGGCTTTATTGTCTTTTTCGTCATCACACGAAAAGCCTAAATTTGATGTAGCATAAGAAAGAGAGGGCCCTATTGGTCCTCTCTTTTTGTGTTTCAAGGCCTTACGGCCATAAGGACAGTTTTTTCCGGCATAAGGACAGTTTTCCCCAGGCTTATTCCCGGGGAAAATTGCTCCCGTTTCGAGAGCAAAAAAGCGTTTTCCGGCCACTCCCCAAAGGCTCATAGAGACTCCCGGCCTTATCACAACAAACACATCAAAACACTTCTCGTTGACGGAAAGACACTTATGAATGTCTTCCAAACCATCACTTCACACCTATTGGCTTCTTAACGGAAATCAGCATTATTCCGGCAAACACTTAAATTAAGCCAACAAAGCGTCACAATCTACCGGCATTTCTGAACATTCTGCGCAGCCAAACGCCGCCGCAACCGCTACAAACCACCCAAAACCTGCCCCAAATCACGCCAAACGCCACATCCCTTTCACTAAAAACACAAAAAAACGTCATTAAAATAAAATCTTTTCTACCTTTGCAAGATAAACACCTGAATATCCGAGTCTGCCACGCCAAGCCACACCCCGGCCGGCGGACTCATCACCCTATCCTCCCTCATGATGACAAACGACAGAACGCAAGAAAAAGAAGATGGCTTCAAACTCGTTGACTATTGGATCATTTTTGTCAACAACTGGTATTGGTTCCTGCTCTCCGTGGTGATAGCCATGGGGCTGGCCGTGCTCAAGATATTGCGCACCACGCCCATCTACAACAGCACCACCCAACTGCTCATCCAAGACGACAAAGACGGCGGCTCGAGCATAGGCGGCTCGATACAAGACTTCAGCGACCTGGGCCTCATCAAAAACAACAGCAACGTCAACAACGAGATACTCACCATCAGCGCCCCCATTATGATGCAGCAGACGGTGAAGCGCCTGCAGCTTGACTTGCAGATGTTTGTCAAAGAGCAGCTTCACCAGAAACCGCTCTACAACGACGCGCCCGTCAGCCTCAAACTCTCGGCACCGCTCGGCACCGACAACAGTTTTGCCTTCACCCTCACGCCCACAAGTCGGCACGAGGCCACGCTCTCTGAGTTCAAGCGGATGGGCAAAACCGAAGAGACCATCGAGACCACCGTTAAGGCACGCTTCGGACAGATGGTCAAAACACCCGTCGGTGAAGTGACCATCGCAGCCACCCCCTCTTGGAACGACGCGTTCATAGGCACACCCATCTACGTCGCCAAATACCCCGTCACGGCCATAGGCAACATATATGCCGGACGCCTCTCCATCGGCCTGGCCGACAAAGAAGCCACCGTGCTCAACATCTCCATTGCCGACGAAGTGCCCGAGCGCGGACGCGACGTCTTGCTGACCCTCATCGACGTCTACAACGAAACGTGGATGAAGACGAAAAACCGCATTGCCGAGAGCACCTGCGAGTTTATCAACGAGCGACTGGCCACCATCACCAAGGAGCTCGACGACGTGGACGAGAAAATCTCAGACTACAAGAGTTCCAACCTCATGCCCGACGTGCAGGCCGCGCTGACAAAAGACATGCAGCAGAGCGGCAAAAACTTCGACAACCTGCTCCAACTCAACAACCAGCTGAGCATGGCCACCTTCCTGCGCGAACGCCTCACCGACCCCGAAAAGGCCAACGACCTCTTGCCCGGCAATATGGGCTTCAGCGGCAGCAGCCTCGACCAGCAGATTTCAGAATACAACCGGCTGATGCTCGACCGCAGCACCTACATTGAAAACAGCGCCGCCAACTCGCCGGCCGTAGTAGACCTCGACCGCAGACTGGCCGCACAGAAGACGGCCATCATCCGCTCGGTCGACAACCTCATAGCCCAACTGCACAAACAGGTGGCCAACGTGGAGAAGAGCGACGCCGCCATCAACAGCCAAATCGCCTCCAACCCCCAACAGGCCAAGGTGCTCAACTCCGTACAGCGCCAACAAAAAGTGAAAGAGTCGCTCTATATCTTCCTGCTCCAGAAACGAGAAGAAAACGAGCTTTCACGCACTTTCACCTCCTACAATTCCAACATCATCCAGCCGCCCGTGTCTTCAGACAGTCCGGCAGCACCGCGCACCAAGGTCATCTTCCTCATCGCCCTGCTCGTCGGTATGGGCATCCCCGCTGGCATCATCTTCCTGCTCGAAATGCTCAACACCAAGGTGCGCGGCCGCAAAGACATCGAGAACCTTGACATCCCGCTCATTGGCGAACTGCCCGACCTCTCGACCAAACGCAACTGGTGGCGCCCCAAGAAAGACGGGTTCAAACGCAGCATCGTGGTGGAAGAAGGCGGCAAGAACCTCATCAACGAGGCCATGCGCAACTTGCGCACCAACCTGAACTATGTCAGCGAAAACTGCAAGGGCAAGGTGATTATGTTCACCTCTTTCAACCCCAACAGCGGCAAATCGTTCATCTCGGCCAACATAGCCAAAGCCTACGCCCTCAAAGGCAACCGCGTGGCAGTGGTCGACCTTGACCTGCGCCATCGCTCGCTCAGCCAGATGTGCCCCACCCGCGGCCAAGGCGTTTCGGTCTATCTCAACAACCAGACCGACGACATCGACGACATCATCATCAACGACGCCTTTGGCGACAACGTCACGCTCATCCCCGTAGGCATAGCACCTCCCAACCCCACCGAAGTGTTGCAAAACGGCCGACTCGAGAAGCTGCTCGACGAACTCAAAGACCGCTTCGACGTCATCCTGCTCGACTGTCCGCCCATTGAGATTGTGGCCGATGCCAACATCATCAAAAACCACGCCGACATCACCGTCTTCGTCATCCGCGTAGGCGTGATGGACCGCCGCGCACTGGGTCACGTGCAAGACCTCTACAAAAAGCAGCGCTACAACAACTTCTGCCTCCTGCTCAACGGCACCAAGATTGTCTCCAGCCGCCTCTCAAGCTACCATTACGGCTACACCTACGGCTACAGCTACAACTACGGCGACTATTACCAAAACAGGAAATAAGCGGCCGTCAAAACAAACGCCGCCACACCAACCGCCCGGCCACAATGGTTCGGGCGGTTTTTATGTACCAAGTTTGCAGAGTCGTGCACGGTTTCAAACCTCAACTCTACATCTGCGAAACCGCCTGTTTATGGCCTTTCTGCCTCGCTTGATGCAGAGTTGCAGGGTTTTCCGGTCCTTTCATTTTTCGTCTATGCGGCACTTTGGGCTATTTCTTTTTGTATGATGTCCGTCCCGGCGGCAATAAAATATTCCTGTTGCCCCGTCTTGTTTCGGCGTAAATCGCTAACTTTGTCACATCACCACGACAAAAAACTTTATGAAAAAGACCATACAGGCCAAATTTGACCACTTCAATATCAACGTGACCGACTTGGCGCGCAGCATCGCCTTCTATCGCGAAGCCCTCGGCCTCGTCCCCGACGGCGAAATCAACGGGCCCGACGGCGCTTTCAAGATTGTCTATCTCTCCAACCCTCTCTCCGACTTCAAGCTTGAGCTCACTTGGCTTCGCGACCATCCGCAAGCCTACGACCTCGGCGAATGTGAGTTCCACATCTGCCTGCGCGTGCCCGGCAACTACGACGAGACACGTGCCATGCACAAAGAGATGGGCTGCGTCTGCTACGAGAACGAAGAGATGGGACTCTATTTCATCAGCGACCCCGACGGCTATTGGATTGAGGTGTTGCCGCTCGACGAACAAGACTAATCAAGAAACAAAATACATCACAATCATGGAAAACCAAGAACTTATCGCCCGCTGCGAAGCTACCGCACGCGAATGGATGACCT
Source organism: Alloprevotella sp. (assembly GCA_045124135.1). Lineage (GTDB taxonomy): Bacteria > Bacteroidota > Bacteroidia > Bacteroidales > Bacteroidaceae > Alloprevotella. The sequence continues at coordinate 128 of JBGVLE010000079.1, read as the reverse complement.
CACCGCTTTTTGACGCCGACACTCAGGCAGAAGTCAAAGCCCTCATTGAGAACCCCGACAAGACCGGCCTCATCGACGCCTTCTATCGCTCCCTCGAGTTCGGCACCGGCGGCTTGCGCGGCATTATG
>JBGVLE010000078.1:0-1703 GCA_045124135.1 Alloprevotella sp. | reverse complement strand
GCAAGCCCTCATGGCTCTCTGCGAGGCATGGCCGGGGTCCGGAATCACATGCTCAAAATGTTGATTTTAACTTGGTTCTTAAAAAATTCAGAAACACCTCTCGGCTCAGGCCTTGGTGACCTCTACGAGGTGATGCACCTTCTGGACCATACCCATGATGCAGGGGTTGTCCTCATGCTCCACGGTGTGGTTCATCTTCTTCAGACCAAGGGCATCGAGCGTGGCTTTCTGATCGTGAGGCGCGTTGATGCGGCTCTTGATTTGCTTGATTATGATTTTTGCCATTGTGTTAACTCTGAATTTTATTTACCGTTAAAGACTTTGTCCACGGAGATACCGCGGTTTTGAGCTACCTGAGCGGGGCTGCGCATCTCGCCCAGGGCGGCGATGGTGGCCTTGACCAGGTTGTGGGGGTTTGAAGAGCCCTTGCTCTTTGCAAGCACGTCAGTGATGCCGACGCTCTCGAGGACGGCACGCATAGCGCCACCGGCCTTCACACCGGTACCGGTAGAGGCGGGCTTGAGGAAGATGCGGCTGCCGCCGAACTTGGCCACCTGCTCGTGGGGGATTGTACCGTTGTGCACGGGCACGCGGATAAGGTTCTTCTTGGCTGTCTCGACGCCTTTGGCGATGGCTGCCGTCACCTCATTGGCTTTGCCCAGGCCCCAGCCGATAACGCCGTTGCCGTCGCCGACAACAACGATGGCTGCGAAGCTGAACGCACGGCCACCCTTGGTGACTTTGGTCACACGGTTGATGGCCACCAGGCGGTCTTGCAGCTCCAAATCATTTGTAGATTTTACTCTGTTGTTCTTTGTTGCCATATCTGTGTTTAGAATTTAAGACCGGCCTTGCGGGCTGCATCGGCCAATGATTTAACTCTGCCGTGGAAGAGATAACCGTTGCGGTCGAACACGACCTCGGTGATACCCATCTCCAGGGCTTTCTGTGCTACTTTCTCGCCTACCTTGGCGCTGATTTCTGACTTGGTGCCCTCGGCGATACCCTTGGAGTCGGCTGCACAGAGTGTCTTGCCGGCCAGGTCGTCGATGAGCTGCACGTAGATTGCCTTGTTTGAGCGGAAGACGCTCATTCTGGGGCGCTGGGCTGTGCCGGAGACACGGCCGCGGATACGAGCCTTGATTTTATTTCTTCTTGCTATCTTAGATATCATTGCTACTCTTGTTTTAATTATTTGGCATTTGCACTCTTACCGGACTTGCGACGAATAACCTCGCCCACAAACTTGATACCTTTGCCCTTGTAGGGTTCGGGCTTACGCAGCGAGCGGATTTTGGCACAAACCTGGCCCAGGAGCTGCTTGTCGGCGCTCTCGAGGATGATGAGCGGGTTCTTGTTACGCTCGCTCTTGGCCTCGACCTTGATCTCCTTGGGGAGTTTGATATAGATAGCGTGTGAGAAACCCAGTGCGAGTTCGAGCACCTGGCCGGTGCTGGTGGCGCGGTAACCTACGCCTACGAGCTCCATCTCCTTCTTGTAGCCTTCGCTCACGCCTACCACCATGTTGTGGATCAGGGCGCGGTACAGGCCGTGGAGGGCACGGTGCTCGCGGTCGTCGCTGGGACGGCTCACTATGATGTGACCATCTTCCTGCTCAACCTTGATGTCGGGGTTGATGGCCTGTGAAAGCTCACCCTTGGGGCCTTTCACTGTAACGATGTTATCTTTAACCTGAACGTTAA
>JBGVLE010000077.1:0-8789 GCA_045124135.1 Alloprevotella sp. | reverse complement strand
ACAGAGAAGTTAAGCCCGGACGCGCCGATGGTACTGCGCAAGCGGGAGAGTAGGTCGCCGCCGCCCCTTTAAAAAGAAGAGAGCCTCTGATGGTCTGATGACTTTCAGAGGCTTCTTTTATGTGATATATATAAGTTGTGCGCTTGATATAAGGTGTTTGTCGTGAGTGTTGTTTGCAGAGAAGTCTGTTTACCGCCCACCTTTTCAACTTATTCCGGTGTGTATTGCGGAGGCCGTTTGCTGTGTTTACCGGCCAGCGCCAACGTCAGTATACTTACTTTGACGCTGTCAGCCTGCTTGAGCGCATTGATGCACGACATAAGGGTAGAGTTGGTAGTGATGACATCGTCTACCAACAGGATATGTTTGCCGGCGACTCTTACGGCCTCTTTTAGTTCAAATGCACCGTCCATATTCTTTTGCCGCTCCTCTTTGGTGAGTTTGGTCTGTGTCGGTGTGTCCTTGATACGAATGAGTGCCCGTGTCTCTACAGGTATTCCGGTGATTTCAGAGACGCCATGTGCGATGCGCTCGCTTTGGTTGTAGTGCCGTCTTTTGAGCTTCTTAAGGAAAAGTGGTACAGGCACTATGGCGTCTATTGTATCAAAGAAATCTGTGTCTTCGAGGTCTTTGGCCATAATCCGGCCGAATTGCACACCGATGTCGTCGTGGCCGTTGTATTTGAGTTCGTAGAGCAACACACGGCTGCGGTCGTCGATGTCGTAATACATCAACGCGTTGGCCCGTTCTATCTCTGAGACTCCCCAGAACAGACGCTCTACAGTGTTGCCTTTCGCCCCTTTGAATCGGGTGAAGGGAAGGTTTGTGAAGCACACGCCGCAGATGTTGTCGGTGTCGCTATTGAGTTTGCGTCCGCAGATGCAGCAGTGACGGGGATAAAGCACATCGGCCACCTCTTTGACAAGGCGGCCGATGCGATAGGACAGAGTCTTTTTGTATGGTCTCATTTACAGATGATTTTCTGGACCGTCGGGGAAGATGACTTTGGGCTTGAACGTCTGTGCCTCTTCGGGCGACATCTGGGCAAAACTCATAATGATGATTTCGTCGCCCACCTGGAACTTTCTCGCTGCGGCACCGTTGAGACAGATGCAGCCCGAACCTTCCGGGCCGGTAATCACATAAGTCTCTATGCGCTCGCCGTTGTTGTTGTTCACCACGTGCACGTGTTCGCCCTCAACCAGTCCGGCGGCTTTCATCAGTCCTTCGTCAATGGTGATGCTGCCCATATAGTGCAGGTTGGCCTCGGTGACGGTGGCGCAGTGAATTTTTGATTTTAATATGCTGAGGTACATTGCTGTTCGGTTTTATCCGCGATATTTCATATTGTCGATGAGTCTGACGGGCCGACTTCCGCAATACACGGTGATGCAGCCGACCACGTAGTCGGTGTCTTCCCAAGTCTCGACGGGTTGGAGTGTGATGCCGTCAACGATTTGGAAATACTCCACTTCGAGGCCGTCTATGGCGTTGAGCCTGCTGACAACCATGTTGTGTGTTTCGCTTACGCTGTGGTTTTGTGAGAAATCCACGCTCTCTATGAGTGTGCGTGAGATGTTGACGGCTGTAGCCTTTTCGGCTTCGGTGAGCAAGGTGTTGCGGCTACTCAGTGCCAGTCCGCTCTCTTCGCGTACGATGGGGCAGGGACAAATGTCCACGTCGATACCGAGGCTATTGACCATTGCTCTGACCACGGCGATCTGCTGAAAGTCTTTCTCGCCAAAATAAGCACGCTGCGGCTTGACCATATAGAAGAGCTTGCTCACAATCTGGCACACGCCGTTGAAGTGGCCAGGCCGGCGCTCGCCTTCCATCACTGTGTCGATGGGCGGAAAGCTGAAACTTCTGGTGTCGGGTTCGGGATAAACCTCCTCGACTGATGGGGCAAACACGATGTCGGCGCCAAGGTTTTCCAGCAGCAGACAGTCGGCTTCGAGGGTTCGTGGATAGTTGGCCAGGTCGGTTTTGTCGTTGAATTGTGTGGGGTTGACAAAGACGCTGACCACGGTGATATCGTTCTCTTTGACGCTGCGGCTCACCAGCGAAGCGTGTCCGGCGTGCAGGGCTCCCATGGTGGGGACGAGGCCGATGGCTTGGTGGTTTTGACGGGCTGCGTCGAGGATTTGTTCAAGTTGTTTGACTGTGTTGACTGTCGTCATAATGTCTGTTTCTTATTTCAGCCTGCAAAGTAACAGAATTATTGTCACATAGAGGCCTCCGGCGAGTCATTAAACGCCATTTTTTAACACACCACCCCTTTTGCGGTGTGTTTTGGCTTATGCTCTTGGCAAATAGGGCTCTCTGCCGTGGGTTTGGCGTTATTTCTCTTCGTCGTCAGCCGTGGGCTTGGTGTTTTCTTCGGCGAGGCGGAAAAGCGGTATGTCTTCAAACTGGTCGTGAAAGATGTTGCGGCGTTTCCGGCAGAATGTTTGCCACTGGTCTTGTCTGTTTTCCATCACGTCGTCGCCTTGGCGGTCGAGTGCCGAGAGCACTTGTGCAGCCGTCAGCCGGTGGATGTCGAGCGCAGGCAGATAGGTGTCGGGTTCGTCTTTCTTGCTGCCGTCCACCTTCATCACGATGCCCGCTTTGGCCAGTTCATACATGGCGTCGGTCACCACTCTGAGGTGCACCTGTTCGGCCTCGGCCAGCTGCTCAAGGTTCATAGGTGCCTTGGCCTCGGCAAAGCGTTTGCAGATGTGTCCCACGAGTCTGACGCAGAGGCAGTCGCGGTCGAGGTGGCTCATGTTGACATCGTCTTTGCCGTGGTAGAAGCTGCCCAGGTTTTGGTCGGCATAGCTCAGCGCGCCTCCAAAAAGAATGACAGTCCAGCTGACCTGACACATCAGCATAAAGAGTGGCAGGGCGGCAAACGAACCATAGATGGCGTTGTAGCTGGTGAGCCACACTTGAGAGTGAATATAAAAGAACTGCAAGATCTGGAAAAGGATGCCAATGGGGATGCCGGCGGTCAGAGCCGAGCGCCAACGCACGCGTGTGTTGGGCATAAACACATAGAGTATGGTGAAAAACAGGCAGCTCAGCAGGTAGGGCACAATCTGTATCACGACAATGGCCGCAGGTCTGAGAATGAACACATCGGGCACGGCCGAGTTGGCGGTGGAATACAAGAACCCCATCAAGCCGCTCGAGGCCAACAGGAAGAAGGGCAGCATGATGAAAACCGCTGCATAGTCGGCAAACATTCGCGTGGGCGGACGTTGCTGACGCACCTGCCACAGACTGTTGAAAGCTCCCTCGACCGAATGGGTCAGTTTGAAGACCGTCCAGACCAGCAACACCAGACCGAAACCCAAGAACACACCGCCGCGAGCGTGTCCCAGATAGTTTTGAACGAAGTCGGCCAGAGTGTCTGCCGCCTCGGGCTTGCCGGCAATGTTGTTTCTCACCCAGTCTTCGGCAAACTCTGCAAAGCCAAATCCTTTGGCGATGGCAAAAATCACGGCCAGCAGCGGCACAACGGCCAGCAGGGTGGAGTAGGTGAGAGCCGCGGCGCGGTAGGTCATTCCCTCACGTGCAAACAGTTTATAGGCCACCAGCAACCGGCGGGTGCAGGCCGTGACCACGATGAGCAGCCGGCTTGTCGGCGTCTCCCAAAGTCCGCGGCGCAAGAAGTGCATGAGCAGACCGATGTATATCTTTGTTTTCCTTACTAACGACATGGCGGGAAGTCTTTCTTGTCGTGTGTTATCTCTTGCAAAGATACAGCGGATGGATTTGATTTAACAAATCTTGAGGTCTAAAAATGCGATATGCCGGGATTGACCTCGTGACCGGCAGGGCCCATTCTTGCCATTCTTTTGTCTTTTGCAGCCGTCCGTTTTGTCGTTATCTTTGAGGTGAGCAAGAAGAAGAGGCCCGTTTTGAACTCTATTTTGTTGTGTTGAAGTGTCATACGGCGATAAGGACTGTTTTTCTTGTTCCTATTCCAGTAGCAACTCCCCTTATTCCCGTCTGTCAAATCCTTAATTCCTGCGTCGCCAAGCCGTTTTCGCCACCTGTCGCGACTGTTTCTCGTCTTTTTGAGATTATTCATCAAAAAAATCTTCGCCATTCCGTCACACACCGGCCCAGTGTTTGCACAAACACCGAGGCCCGTATGCCGCCTTTTGCCGCACCTTTGCCGCCGTTTCGCCACGTCAGTGTGCCGTTTCAGCCAAATAATGCGTATTTTTGCAGGCGTTATGTCCACGATGTCCATTCTCCTTCTCGCCTCCCTCCTGGGCTGGTTCGGCGTGTTGTATCTGGTGTCACGGCTTGCGGGTCGTGAGGCCGACAACGATACTTTTTTCCGTGCCGGAAGGCAGTCGCCGTGGTGGATGGTGGGTTTTGGCATGATTGGCGCCAGCATCTCTGGCGTCTCTTTTATTTCAGTGCCGGGCTGGGTGGCTTCGACCGGAATGACTTACCTGCAGATGTGCGCCGGCTTTTTTTTCGGTTATCTCGTGGTGGCTTTTGTGCTCCTGCCGCTCTACTACCGTCTGCGCCTGACCAGCATCTACGCTTGGCTTGGCACACGTTTCGGCCGGCGCACGCGGCGCACGGGAGCCTTGTTCTTTATCCTCAGCAAACTCACCGGTGCGGCCGCTCGTCTTTATTTGGTTTGCCTCATCATCATGCACTTCATTCTGCCCGACATTCCGGCTGACTCTGTGGGCGGGATGTGGGCCTTTGTCCTGCTGTCGGTCAATGTGATGGCCCTCATCTGGCTCTACACGCGCCGCAGCGGCATCAAGGCCATTGTGCGCACCGATGCCTTGCAGACACTCTGCCTGCTGGTGGCCCTTGTCGTGATGATGGTGATGGCGGCACAGCGGTTGGGTCTTGACTTCGGCGGCGTGGTGCAGATGGTGAGCGAAAGCGACATGTCGCGCTTGTTCGACTGGGACATTGCCAGTCGTCAGAACTTTTGGCGACAATTCCTCAGCGGCGTCTTCATCGTCATCGTCATGACCGGCCTCGACCAGGACATGATGCAGAAAAACCTAACCTGCCGCAATCTGCGCGAGGCACAAAAAAACATGTGCCTGTATGGCGCATGTTTTCTTCCTGTCAATCTTTTGTTGCTGGCCTTCGGCATTCTGCTTTATGCCTTGAGTGCGGCGAGCGGCGTGAATGTGGCCGGAGGCGACAGCCTGTTGCCTTCGCTTGTGGGCGAAGGCGTGATGGGGGTGGCCGTGATGGTGCCCTTTACGATTGGCATTGTAGCGGCGGCTTTCTCGAGCGCCGATTCGGCCTTGACCGCCTTGACCACAGCCACCTGCATCGACCTCCTGGCCATCGAGGACCGTCCAATCTCCGAGGCCGAAGCCCTGCGCATACGGCGCCGCGTGCATGTGGTGCTGGCAGTGGCTTTTGTGGGCTGTATGGTCGTGTTCAAAATTGTGGGCGACCAGAGTCTCATCAATGCCATCTATGTCATGGCCTCTTACACTTACGGTCCGCTGTTGGGCCTTTATGCCTTCGGCCTTTTCACCCGTCGGCGTCTGACGTCTGAACGCTGGGTGCCAGCTGTGTGCCTGGTGTCGCCTGTGGTTTGTGGCATTTTGGACTACGTGGCGCCGCGCCTTTGGGACTTCTCGTTTGGCTACGAACTCCTGATGCTCAACGGATTGTTGACCTTCGTCGGACTTGCAGCCTTAAGCCGGAAGCGGTCACAGTCCACCGAGTGAACGGCCTATCCGTAGAGGAACTTCCCGTCGAGATAGGCCAGGAAAGTATTATTGTAGATATCGCCCACCGGTATGATTTCGCCGCCTTCGAGGGTGATGCGCTGGCGGTTGTATTCTCTGATGCAGGCCAGATTGATGAGATATGAGCGGTGCACGCGTATGAAGTGTTTGCCCGACAAGTGGTTTACGAGCCGTTTTATGCTCAGCAGAGCAGTGACGGGTTTGTGGTCGTCTCGGAAGTGAAAACGCAGATATTCGCTCATGCCTTCGACATAGCGGATGTTGTCGGTCTCCACCCTTATGGTTTTGTAGTCTGTCTTGATGAAGATGGCTCCGTCGTCGGCCGTAGGGGGCAGTTCGGCCGTTTCGGCCTGGTGCAGCAGGTCGTATTGCCGTTTCACTTTTTCGGCCGTCTGTTTGAAATCGTCAAGCCCGAAGGGTTTGAGCATATAGTCCAAGGCATTGACCTTAAAGCCCTCGACAGCATACTGACTATAAGCCGTGGTAAAGACCACTATGGGCGGCGTGTCGAGCGAGCGGATGAAGTCAATTCCGCTGATGTCTGGCATCTGGATGTCGGTGAAGATAACATCAACGTGCTCGCTCTCCAGGCATTTGGCGGCTTCGGCAGCGCTCTCGACGGCAGCCACGAGTGTGAGCCCTTCGGTCTTTTCGATGTAAGTCTTGAGCTGTTCCAAAGCCAGCGGTTCGTCGTCGATGACTAAACAGTGTATCATAGTATGGAGATTAGGTGTTTTTCGTTGTGTCGGCTTGTGGCCCGTCGTGGTTGAGGGACAGTGTGAGTTGGACGAAGAAGTCGTTTTCGCCCGCTATGATGTCGAGCGTGTAATCATTGTCATAGATGATGTCGAGCCGCCGGCGCACGTTGGTCAGTCCCACTCCGCCGCCACTCTTCGCCTTGGTGCTTGGTCCCGCCTGATGGGGCACGCTGTTGTGGCAGGTGAAAATGATTTTTTGCAGCCCCGAGCGCAGGTTCACCTTGATGAACGATGGCTGGTCGTAAGACACGCCGTGCTTGAAGGCATTCTTGACGAAACATATCAGCAGCAGCGGCGGTAGCGTGGCGTTGGGCAGGTTGTCTTGCAGATTGAGCGAAATGGACACGCGGTTGCTGTAGCGCATTTTCATCAGTCCCGTGTAGCTCTTGATGAACACCACCTCTTGCTGCAAGGCCACCATATCGTTGTTGCTCTCATAAAGGATGTAGCGCATCATGTCCGAAAGGCGCCTGATGGCCTTCTTCAATCGCTCCGGATTGATGTCGACGAGCGCATGGATATTGTTGAGCGTGTTCATGAAGAAGTGCGGATTGATTTGGAATTTCAGATACCGCAGTTGGTCTTCGAGAGCGCGCCGCCTGAGTTGTTCCATCTCTTTGGACTTCTGCTCAGACTTCAGAAAGAACTTCACACCCAGATTGAGGCCCGTCACCAGCGTCGCGATGATGCCCAACACCACGTCTGAAGCGCCGAAAGGCTGATAGGGCGGTTTGAAAGGCTTGCGGCCTCTTGGTGACGGCTTCTTCAACTCTTTCGGCCCCTTGTCTTTATCGTGGAGGTGGGAAAACATCTCTTTCGGAGGCTCTTCTCTGCCAATGAAGCCCTTGACGGTGATTGGCGTCACAAACACCAGACTCAAGAAGATCAGCGAATAGAACCACTTGCTGCGCTTCACCAGCAACGGCACCAGAAAATAATTATGGAGAATGAAAACAACAAGAAAGACGCAGTCAAGTCGCAAGATATATGACAAATGCGTCCAGTCATATTCGGGCTCGCCAAATTGTTCTTGATGGAAAAAAACCTTCGACAGCCGAAAGGGAAAAAGCCAGCGTCCAAATCAGACAATTAATATAGGTCTCGCGACGCTTATATTGAGGGTTGGGCTGCGACATCGGGCAAGGTTTAAGACAGTATTAGACGGACCGATAATAATCCGCAACAAATTTACGCAGTCCCTGTTTTTCTCCCAAGAATATTCAACCCAAACCGCGCTTTTGCCGCCGTATCGTGCCACTCTGTGGGGCAACGGCGTCAGACCGTGCAGAAAAACGTGACAAGGAAAGGCACAGAGAAGTCTACCACACAGCCGTGGAAAACAGAGAGGGTGGTCCAGCGCGCACCGGCATACTGCATGATGACCGGCAGTGAGGTGTCGGCAGTCGTGGCGCCACCCGCAGCAATAGGGGCGAAGGCGCCGCAATAACGCACCAGCAATGGGGCAAAAAGCAAGGTGATGACCTCTCGCATAATATTCGAAACCAATGCAATAGTGCCCAGTTCGGCGCCGCGCAAGTCGCCGATGAGCAGACTTGAGAGCGAATAATATCCCAAGCCCGAACCCAGAGCCAGACCGTCCGTAGGCAAACGGTGCACCAATAGGGCTGCCAGCAGGCTGCCGGCCAAAGCGCCACCGATGGTGCACACAGGCAGCCACAGACTCAAGCGAGGCAGTGAGCGTATCTGGCGGAGCATGGTCTTGTCGCTCCCCACCATGATACCCACGCAGAGCATAAGCAGGCATAAGGCCGCAAAACTCACGTGGCCGATGGTGGTCGCGTCAGACAAAACGCCCCAACGGCCAATGGCAATCCCTACGACGAAACAACCTAATATGCCCAACGTCGTCTTCATTCCAACTCCTCCCTTCGGCACCGCCTCGTTTCTTTCCTGCACACCACCAGCCACAACAGCCATGCCGCCGCCACACTGCCACCGGTAGCGGCCAGCGTAATCACGATGGCGTCAACCCCGATAGTGCTCCACGACGACATAATGCGCTTGTCGCCACCCACTTCCACGCCCAGCAAAAACAGCAGCAGACCAATGAGCGGCAACACGCCATGGCGCACCCACGACAAGCGACGGCCAAAAGCATATCCCAGGCCGACACCCAGCAACATAATGAAGAAAACTGTTAACATATATACAAAGGTACTGCACATCAGGCAAAGTCCAAATTAAAACAAGTTTTATTTGACTTCGTCTTCCTCCTTCGCGCCTCGGCATAATTCAAGCGAACTTGACTTCTGCTCTCGGCTTGGCGTCGGTTGACTTC
>JBGVLE010000076.1:0-113986 GCA_045124135.1 Alloprevotella sp. | reverse complement strand
TTATCAAAACCTTTAGACCGCCCCTTATCGTCGAATTCCAAATATACTTTCTATCTTAAAAATCGGTCTGCGGCCATATAAATATGGGTATATCAACGACACTATCGCGGATATACCCATATTTATATTATAGGAGTGTTGGTTAGAGAGTGTCAGAGATAATAGTCTGAGCAGGTGCCGCTCAAGCGGCAGGCCACCACGTCCCAGTCTATCAGGCCCCAAATCGCCTCAAGATAGTCAGCACGGCGGTTGCGATAGTCAATATAATAAGCGTGTTCCCACACATCGATTACGAGAAGCGGGCGCTTGCCTTCGGTCATCGGATTGCCGGCGCCGGAGGTATTCACGATGTCGAGCGAACCGTCTGCATTCTCCACCAGCCAAGTCCAACCCGAACCGAAAAGTGACGTGGCTGCGGCAATGAACTGTTGCTTGAACTCTCCGAGCGAACCGAAACGGCTCGTGAGCGATGCGCCCAAGTCAGTGCCTATCTCTTTGGGCGTTGGCGTCAAAGCCTCGAAAAAGAAGGTGTGGTTCCAAGTCTGCGCCGCATTGTTGAATACAGGTCCGGAAGCCTTGCATACAAGTTCTTCAAGCTCCATGTCTTCATAGAGCGTACCCTTGATGAGGCGGTTGAGATTGTCTACATAAGTCTGAAGGTGACGGCCATAGTGATAGTCAATGGTCTCTGCGCTCATAGCCGGAGCAAGAGCTGCGTGATCGTAAGACAGGAGAGGCATTACGTGTTTCATAATCAGGATGATTTAGGAAGGTAACATGTATTGGTTTACTGGACAGCCGCCGCTGACACGGATAATGATGCGCGAAATATATTGTTGCAATAGTCTGGGTAGTAGGTTTATTGTCTTGCAAGGATGAGATGACGGCGTCAATAAAGATGAAAGATGCGCTCCATCAACTGCCACTTTTCAGCCGAGGCCGCCGAAGCCGAAGCCTGCTGAAAACGAGCGGTCAAGGCTTCCCATTCAGCTTGACGCGGCAGGGTGGCGAGGCGGGCCATTGCGACGGGCCAATCAAAATCGGCAGGTGTCTCCACTATCATAAAGAGACGCGTGCCGAGCAGGTAGATTTCCATTTCAAGAATCCCCACGCTGCGGATACCATCCAGGATTTCTTGCCAAATATGCCCCTGTTCGTGAAGCCGGCAATACTCGGCAATAAGCACTGGGTCATCCTTGAGGTCCAACGTCTGGCAAAATCGCTTGGTGGGACCATTGAACTTTTTTTGAGGATAGCCCATTGTTGTCTGGGAAATAGAGGGAACAGACATAGAATTTGCGAGGTTTGGTTTACACAGCCAAATATATTGAAAAAACACCGCTAATCGCGCCTTTTGTTCATGAAAAATAACATTAGCAGCCCTATGATAAACCTTGTTAACGGCCAATGCCAAGCAGATTTTGCAAACGCCGCTTCATTGCCGCCAAACTCCAGAATACAGAACCCACAATCTTTGGAAATGACAATGCAACTAATTACGCACCCGACAAGTATCCATAAGAAGCAAACCAAGCCAATAAGTAACCGTGAACCGCTCTAGGTGCTCGACGGTTTCGTGCTCCAGGACCCGGTCAACGTCAGCACCGACCAGCTCAACGACCCAGACTTTATCAACTATGTGGGCAACGCCATTTCGGGTATCAATCCCGAAGACATCGACCGCATCGACGTGTTGCGTGACGCTGCCGCCACAGCCATATCAACGAGATGAACAATTCGTCGAGTGAGTATGACGGCTACACTATGAGCGTCAACGGCGATTTGAACTATCGTCTCGGAACGATTGCCGACTTCACGGCTGCTGCTTCTTACAGCCGCAGCTCTACGCTTCAGGCCGTGTGGTTTGGTGAAAACACCAACTATGTGGCCATTCTCAAACCGGTGAAGCCTCTGACAAGCCCGTTGAGGGTGAAAGCGGTCTCTGCGAACTGCCCTATGGCGGCGTATATCACACAACCAACACCATCAGCGAAAGCCTGATTGGCCGTCTTCAGGCCAACTTGCACTATCGCACGCCCAACCAGCTCCATCTCATCAACGCCACTGCAGGTTATGAGGTTGACATAAGCCGGAGCACAGGCATCAGCGACCAGACACGTGGCTATTTCAAAGACAGAGGAATGAAATATATGTCGATGACTGCCGAAGACCTCGCCTCTTTCCCGCTCTATCAAAGCTGGCTGGCTGAAGGCCATCGCTCTCTGTCGAAAGGCAAAACCAATACCTTGAGTGCCAACCTCAGCATCTCCTACACCTATCACGACCTGCTCACGCTTGGCTTCACCGGCCGTTTTGATGCTTCAAACCGTTTCGGCAGCCGCAGCAACGAGAAATTCAATCCCGTGTGGACGGTGTCTGGTAGCTGGAACATCCGCAACACATTCTGGGGCGACCCTTATAGCTTCTATGCCGATGAAGACTCCAAGAACTTCTTCATCGACCGCTGGCGCCTGCGTATGTCATACGGCTATACGGGTAATATGCTCGACGGCCAGACGCCCGGCCTGCTCGTACGCCTCGGCACGCTCGACACCTATTATGGCGAAAATGTCTCATACGTTTCATCGCTGCCCAACCCAGACTTGAAATGGGAGAAAACAAGCGACTTCAACGTCGAACGGAAATCGGTATGTTTGAGAGCCGCTTGAACTTCTCTATCGACTTCTGGTGGCGCCACACCACCGACGCCATTGCCGCCACCGACGTCACGACCATCAACGGTATCCGCTCTATCTATATGAACAAGGGAACGCTCGACAACCACGGTTTCTCGTTCCAGGTGAGCGGTTACCCCATCAAGACGAAAGACTGGCCGCTCTATCCCTCAACGCCCTACTCATAGGCTACCAATAAAGTGGCCTCAGGCACCAACGAGAACTTCACCATCGACAACTACCTCTACGGTACGGCAGTCATTGACGGCAAGGCCATCGGTACATTCTATTCTTATGCATTCCTCGGCCTTAACCCCCGCACCGGTGTGCCGATGTTTGACGACTATCAAGACCGCCAGCATCTGCTCTCCTGCCTCTCACTCGGCCAGGTGGTGCAGCGTGTGATGGTGGAGAGTGGCAATCGCGACCCGAAATTCACCGGTAACCTTTATGCCACACTCACCTGGAAGCAACTCTCTCTGCGCGCCAAATTCAACTATCGCGTTGGCTCAAAAGTGCGCCTCTTCAAGCTCTACACACCCGTGCTCAGCGGTGTCTCTTCAGACAAGAACGTGCGCTATGAGTTCAACAACCGCTGGCGCAGCCCGGGCGATGAAGTCTATACCAACATTCCCGTGCTGCTCTCGCCGAGCGACCCGCTATATTCTCAATATGCCCAGCACTGGTCGAGAGGTCTCGCTGCCAAGATTGACAACATCCAGCCTTTTGCCGGCAATGTGTGGAATATGTATGAGCTTTCAGACCTCCGCGTCGTCTCGGGCGACTACCTCAAACTGAGCAACCTCTCGCTCTCTTACAACTATGCGCAGGCATTGCTCCGCAAGACGCCCATCAAGTCGCTGCGTCTGGATTTCTCTGTGACCAACGTCTTCACATTGGCCTCAAGCAAGCTCAATGGTCAGTCGCCGACACAGGCCGGTTTCGCATCGGTCAACCTGTCTGACCATCCGGCCTACACCTTGGGTCTGAACATCTCCTTCTGACGATAAGACTTCTTCTGAAGACATCCACACTCCGATAATATATATAAGACTCATTTCAATGAAAAAGATATGAATTCCTTCACTTCTGGCAGCCTCTGTGGCTTTGAGCAGTTGCGATGACTTCTTGAGCGCCTATTCTCAAGACCAGATCGTGGCCAAAGAGGTGAGTCATTTCGATGAAGTGATATTGGGCTCAGGCTATCTGCAAAGCGTAGCCATCGCCGACGGTCCGTCTGTCGGCAACGTAGGCGGCTTCTTCAACGTGCTCGACGACGATGTCAACACCGGCCGTGACCGTGTGGTTGCTGGCCAAGGCGAGTCAAATGTGGAATCAAAGGCCTGGCTGCAAGCCGTCGAAAGTCTCTATGGCTATTTTGGCTGGCAACAAGAAGTGGGCACCAACAGCGACGGTTCGCTCATCAGAGACGACGCCGGCACATGGGACAAACTCTACGAACACATCAACGTGACCAATGTCATCTTGTATGAAATCCAGGATTTGCCCCACGCCACCGAAACAGACGAAGCAACCTTCTATCGCGTGCAAGGCGAAGCACATTGCCTCCGTGCTCAATTCTATTTCACATTGCCCAATCTCTATGGAGACGTCTACGACCCGCAGACCTGGCACAACAAGCCCTGTGTGCCGCTCAAGCTCAATCCCGACGTCGAGTTTGAATTCACACGCGCCAATGTGGGTGAAGTTTTCGACCAGATTGTGACCGACCTGACCACGGCCGAGGACTATCTCACCCGGAGTCCGCAAAATCCCGATCACTTCCTCCACCGTGCCTCTCTTGAGGCTGTGCAGTTGCTGCTTAGCCGCGTCTATCTCTATATGCAGAAATGGGACCTTGCCGAGCAAAAGGCCAAGGCCGTGATGGAAAGCGACAAATTCCATTTGGCTCCCATCTCGTCTTTCCAGAGCGATGTACCCTTCCTGACCGACGAAAACCAAGAGGTGATTTTCTCACAGGGCTCGAACAATCTGAGCTGTCTGACCACCTTCACGGCCCGTCCCAGCGACTTCGGAGTGACCAAAGAACTCTACGACCTTTTCTCAGACGGTGACCGCCGCAAAAGTTGCTTCTTTGCCACCTACTACAATGACCAGGGTTCGGTCGTAGACAACGACAGCATCCAACTAGCCTACAAATATGAGCGCGCAACTCCCTGAGAGCCCACATCTCAGACTGCTTCACCTTGCGTATGGCTGAAGCATAGCTCAACCGAGCCGAAGCCCTGGCTATGCTCCACCGCGACGGCGAGGCTATGAACCTCCTCAACGAGTTCCGCAAACAGCGCATCGACGGCTATGTAGACCTGGCCTATACCGGCAGCGAACTGGTGGATGAAATCCGCACTGAACGCCGCAAGGAACTTTGCTTCGAAGGCCATCGCTGGTTTGACTTGCGCCGCTATGCCGTCAACGCCGAATATCCTTATGCCAAGACGTTGGCACATGCCTACAATGTCGTAGGCAACGGCGTCGGCTATATGTACACCCGCACATTGGTGCTCCCTCCCGGCGACAAATCCTATACTTTTGCCCTGCCCAAGTCGGTAGTCAATTTCGTTGAAGACGGTTCGCTCACCACTAATCCCCGTGAGGTCCGTACGCCTCCCGAAGACCAAGAGACCGAAGAACCCGAAGAGGGTGAAGGTGAGGAAGGATTTCCCGAAACGCCCAATCCCGACGAAACCGAAGGAGAGACAGGCGAAGCCAACTGACTCCTCCACTGACATCAGCACTTTTCAACGAAAAGAATAAATCACAGCAGTTATGAACAAATTCATCAAGATATTCATGGCGTTGCCGCTCATCGGCTTGCTCACAGCTTGTGGCGACGAAGACGAATTGACCAACAGCATCGACTTCAACTGGGGCTTTCAGTCGCACGACAAAAACAGTGTGAGATACAAGTTTGACTATCTCACCACAGAAGAACAGCAACTTGGCGCACTCGATTTCGCCCGCACCTATCTCTCCATGACGACAGAAAAGATGCGTCCCTTCTGCCTTTTGCTGGTAGACACGCTCTACATCACCCGAGGAGGCGCCACAACCAAGCCGGAATACCACACCAATTTCCGCGCCTTGGTGGTCAGCCAGCTCCAAGACCTCGACAATGCCGGCAAACAAGAGCGTGCCACCAACATTCTGCGCGATATGGTATTGTCGAAAGTCACCCTCAACGAGGAACTCGTCACCCGTTTCGGTGCTGTCTCGAGCCGCGACAAACTTTATGGTCGTCCTTGGGTGGTCAGTGGTTCCAACGGCGTCTGGGCTGCGTGTGGGGCGTGCCTCACTCAGGTTCGTGGTGGCATCCCGAAGAACTCTACGACCCCGAGATGGCCGATGAGTATGTTGATAACGGTTGGTCGTCAGGCGTCTATTCTATCTCAGCCTTCGAAGCCGAGCGTGCACTCATCTTTGCGCAGATTGGCAAATTAGGCTTCATCTGTGGCGACACCTCCTACAACAACCAGTCGTCACACCTTATGAGCCCGGCCAACATCTCTCAAGACCTCAACTATTATGTGACCCAAATGTTCCAGTTGGGAGAGACCGAGTTCATGGCCCGCTATGGTGCCCCTACGATGGTCAAGAAAAATACCAGATCCTTGCCGACTACATCACGGGCGAACTGGGCATCATCTTGATTTCTAATCAAACTAACCAATGAACACCAACCTTATGAAATGGCGTAATATATTGCTTTCGCTGACGGCCGTATGTGCCTTCTCGGCTTGCTCAGACGACGATGAGTTTGCACTCAACACCTCTCAAATCTCTGAGGCTCCCGGCTTTGTCGATGCTCGCGATGGCCACGTCTACCGCTGCATTCGTGTGGGCTATCAGATTTGGATGGCCGAGAACCTGGCCTATTTCCTTCCCGGAAGCGCTGCCGACGGTTGCATCACGTGGGGCGAGAAACAAGACATCAAACCTGAAGACATTGCCGTAGACACCACCAACATCACCGTCGTTATTTCAGACGAGAAATATGCCGAGAGTTATATGTCGGTGGTCAACGACCCCAACCACAACTGGCAGACCGAGGCCGGTGTCTCCAATGCCTTGTTGAGTATGTTCCTGAGCAACTTCTATGTGCCCTATGGCCAGACCCGCTTCACCGAGACGATGGCCTATTACAAAGCCTTCTACGATGTCCTTATAGTCAAACTTGATGCCGAACGTCAGGCTCAGCGCGAAGACTATATCAACAACCTCATTACCCAGAAGGCGCAAATCCCCATCACTCATCGCGACAAGGCTGAGGCCGCAAACGGCAGCTACGTTGCCGAAAATGGCTACCCCTATTCATATGAAGGTGCCGCAAAAGCCGTGCCCGCAGAGGGCGGTTGGCGCGTACCGACCGATGCCGACTGGCAGAAACTCGAGGTGGCATTAGGTATGTCGCCGGCTTAAAGCGGTCAGCTCTACGCTTGGCGTGGCTATGGTCTGGGCTATCACATGGCCAAGGGCGGCAGTGTGGGTTTCGACGTCATCATGAGTGGCTGTCAAGGCTACCAGCGCACCAATGCTGACCTCTTTATAAATAAGGGCGACTGTGCATATTTCTGGACAGCCGACAAGAGTTCTTACAGCCAAGAAGAAGACGAAGAAGACAATGTCAACGAAGACGGTTCGACCAACAAGATTACCGTGGTCTACGAAACGGCCATCATCCGCCAGTTTGCCATCTATAAGAATGCCATCTGGCGCGGCACAAGCCGTCTCGACAACAAATACCGCAACATCATATACAGCGTCCGCCTGGTACGTGATGCCGAGGGTGAGGTCATACATCGCATCAATCGTGGGCACGCTCTGCCGGAGTTCAAAGACCGGGGGGCACGTGCATTGAGTCCCAAGACCTCGCTCAAGAGTACGAGAGCAATCTATGCCTCGGGCAAATACAGCAAAGAAGATCTCTACAACATCGTCGTGGCTGCCCAGCTGGCCAAAGACCAGGATATGTATAATAAAGCTGCGGCCGAATACATCAAAGACATGCCGATGGCGGAGTTCACCAAGCGCAAGAACTGGGTTTTCACCAGCCTCTTCAAGTCGCCCGACTGCGAGTTCTATCGTTATCTGATGACCCACAAGGCCGATTTCCTCAAAGAGCTCGAACCCTTGACGGTCACCGACAAGTTTGAGTCGTTCCTCACGCCGCGCCTGTTGAGCTATGCTTGTGGCGACAGGGCATACGACGCGGCCGATGTAGAGAAGATCAGAGAAGAAATACAGACCTTCGGTATGCCCGACACCTGTGCCACGATGATACTCTGCCAGATTGCCGACTATCGCGGACAGGAGAAATATGTGGCGCTGGTGAACTACCTCGACGCCTATGGGCGCTATCTCGACAAATACTACGGCGTGCGGGGCAACATTGAGTTGACGTTCAACTTTCCCAATCTCAAGCCCGAAGAGAAGAAGCTCTTGGCCACCTATCTCACCGCTGCGGCCGAGCGTGAACGTGGTCGCCGTGTCGGAGAGAGTCTGCGGAGTCTCGCAGCCGGATTGGGAGCAGAAGGCAGCGGCATAGAGTTTTTTGGAGGTTCGTTTGCCGAGGCTCTGGCGCAGGCTGAGCGTGAAGACAAGAATGTCTTTCTCGACTGCTACACCAGCTGGTGCGGTCCTTGCCGCGTGATGGCCACAAAAGTCTTCACGCGTGCTGATGTGGGTGAGTATTTCAACAAACATTTCGTCTGCATCAAGGTGGATATGGAACAAGGCGAAAGTCCGGCCTTGGCCAAGCGATATGAAGTGAAGGCCTATCCGACCATGCTCTTTCTCAGTCCCGGCGACGAGGTGCTCAACACCGTCCGTGGCTCCCGTTCGGCAGAAATGCTTATCGAAGAGGCCCAAAAGGCCAAATAAGTCTTTTCTCTCGCCCTCTGACAGATACGACAAAGGCTTCCCCAAAAGGGAAGCCTTTGTTATGATGGTGTTGTATATGGGCTTGGATTAGGCCTTTACGCGGTTGACGTATGAACCGTCGCGGGTGTCAACTTCGATGATTTCGCCTTCGTTGATGAAGAGGGGCACACGCACCTGAGCGCCGGTCTCGAGCGTAGCGGGCTTGAGCGTGTTGGTGGCGGTATCACCCTTGAGGCCCGGCTCGGTATAGGTGATTTTGAGGCGGGTCTTGACGGGCATCTCAGCATAGAGGATGGTTTCGGTAGAGGCATCGCTCACCACTTCCACCACGTCGCCTTCTTTCATGTAGTCCACGCCGGTGATGAGTTCCTTGCCAATCACCACGTCGTCCCAAGTCTCCTGGTTGAGGAAGTGATATTGATCGCCTTCGGCGTAAGAATACTGGAACGGACGGCGCTCCACGCGAACATCCTCAAGAGCTTCGCCGATGTTGAAGCGGCGCTCGAGCACACGGCCAGACACCACGTCCTTCAGTGTGGTGCGCATGATGGTGTTGCCCTTACCGGGTTTAACATGGAGAAAGTCGATGCAGAAATAGAGCTTGCCGTCCAGACGGATGCAAGTGCCTTTTTTGATGTCTTGTGATTTAATCATTGTATCTGTAATCTGATAATTGTTTGTCGTTTAAGCGGCTGCAAAGTTACGATTAAAAGACAAAAAGACAAAGAGACTGAGGGACAAACAGGCAAAAAGACTCTTTTGAGTCGTAGAGTCAAAGAGACAAAAAGTCAAAAAGCGGCCGAGCCGCTCAAACTCTTATTCCTTTAGTCTCTTATTCCCTTAGTCTCTTATTCCTTTAGTCTCTTATCTCTTCAAAGTCCACGTATTCGCCTTCATCTTTTTCGAAGAATTTGCCGCCGTTGCTGCGATGGCTTTGTTCTTTGGAGTCGGTACGGGGCTGGCTCTTGGCACGGGTTTGTTGCGCCCCAAATCCTCCCGACGTACCAAAACGGCGTGAACGTTGGGGCTTGCGGCCCGTGAAAAGGGCGATAATGCTGTCTACGATTTCGGTGATGACTCTGATGCCGAGCATAATAAACATAAAGAGAAATCCGAAAATCAGAATTCCCAAACATCCGAGCAGGTGCATAATGAGTTGGTCGTTAAGTCTGTGTTAGAGTGTCTTCCTGCCCACCGTCACCGACAAGAGAATATAAATCACGATGATGAGTGAAAGGGCGGTGAGTCCGAGCAGGGCAATCATCAGTGCGCTCAACGCGATGAAACCATAGCGCAGGGCGTTGTCTTTTATAGAGAAGTTTTTGAATTTGAGTGCAAACATAGGGATTTCGGCCACCAACACCCAGCACGACAGCGGTATGGCTGCCAGAATAATCCATGCGGCATAGTGTGTCTCCATCAACCAGTCGTGTGTCCCCACGGCGAGGGCAGCCCAAAAGAGGGCGTTGGCCGGCGTGGGAAGTCCGATAAACGAGGTGGTCTGACGGTCGTCGAGATTGAATTTGGCCAGCCTGAGGGCCGAGAAGGCGGCAATCAAGAAGGCGGCAAAAGGCAACCAGACCGCCGTGGTGGCGTCGACGACAGACGGCAGTGTCTCGCGCAAGAGCGAAAAGACGATGGCGGCCGGCGCCAGACCGAAGGTGATGTCGTCGGCCAGCGAGTCAAGCTCTTTGCCTATGGGTGAAGAAACGCCCAACAGTCGGGCGGCAAATCCGTCGAAAAAGTCAAACACCGCACCGCCTACGATGAAATAGAGGGCCAAGTCATAGCGGGCCACGGGTTGCAGGGCAAAATAGGCCGCAATGCAACCGCAGATGAGGTTGCAGCAGGTGATGCTGTTGGGGATATGTTTTTTCATTTGAAACGTGCCCTTATGCTTTTTTGCCACTCAGGCGGGCAATTATGGTCTGATTGCCCACGGTGCGCTGTCCAAGACAGGCGAGAACTTCAGTATCAAGAGGCAGATAGACGTCAACGCGCGAGCCGAACTTGATGAAGCCGAGATGCTCGTCGATAAAACACTCATCGCCTTCTTGGGCGTAGGTCACGATGCGACGCGCCACGGCGCCAGCCACCTGGCGCACAAGCACCTCTTGTCCGGCTGGTGTCTCGATGACGATGGTGGAGCGTTCGTTTTCGGTGCTGGCCTTGGGCAGCCAGGCCTTATGGAAGTTGCCGTTGTGGTGAATGGCTTTCTTCACCACGCCCTCCACGGGAAACCAGTTGGCATGCACGTTGGTCACCGACATGAAGATCGACACCATGATGCGGCGGTCGTGAAACACTTCGTTCTCGTCGACCTCCTCAATCACGACAATCTTGCCGTCGGCCGCGGCCACCACGGTGTTTTCAGTCTCTTCGTTGAACAGGCGGATAGGGCATCTGAAGAAGTTAACAGCCGTGAGATAGAGCGGCAGGGTGATGGCCAGCACGACATAAAACGGGATGAGCGTCACGTCGCGCAAGAGGAAAAACAAGAGTCCGTTGACGAGCAGCAAGCCGAGCAAGCCCCATTGCAGGATGGTGGTGCCTTCTCTGTGCAGTCTTGGTTTTGAAAGTCTTTTTATTCTGGCCATCTTCGGTGTAATTGTATCTGATGAGGGGATGATGATTGTCGGTCGTTTATATCTTGTGCAGGTCGGTGGCCGCCGGTCTCGTTGCCATGTCACCATTCCTGCTAAGCGTAGAACATACCTATATTATTGCAAAAATACGTATTTTGCTCAATTTGACCAAATTCGCGTCTACCAAAGTGCGCCAAAGCGTCTACAGAAGTCGTTTGGGCGGCCGTAGCGGTTTTGTTCATCCGGGCGGGTGACACGTGACACGTTGCTATACTTTTACACGATTTTTGGGAATTATTGGATAAACTCCGAGATTGGGTTAAAAACCACGAAGCAATACGTTCAGAACATACTATATGACTGTTTATCAGAGAAATAAAACACAACCAACCTTCTGAAAGCCATAAAAAGTCGAGAGAGAGTCACGTCATTTTCCTGAGACAGGACGAAAGAGAAACCTGTCCTTAGCCCGATTTTTTCTGGCATAAGGACAGAAAAAACTCTCCTTATCCCCGTAAGCGCCGGAATATGAAAAAGAGAGGCCGCAATGGGCGGTCTCCCTTCTCCTTTTCACAAAGATAACGCCAAATAGGCACTTCTCAAAAAGACAAAACGACCACCATTTCGCGCACGTACATATAATATATATGAGTCAAAGAGATGAAAAGTCAAAGAGACAAAGAGACAAGACCCGCCCCGACATAGGGCAATCTCCCCCCGTTTTCACGGGCCCTCTTGCGGGCTATCCCGTTTTTTGAGTCGCAACGCAAGGTTTTTCCCACCTTTTTCGCTAAATTTGCACCCCAAATAAACACACGTCTCAAAGCCGGCAAAACTGAGCGGTATGAGACCTCCGACAAACAGAAAAATATGAAATTTACCGAGCGTAACGGATTGAACCTCTTTGAGGTGAACGAACAAATCCTGAAAGACTGGGACAAGGAAGACCTCTTCCATAAAAGCATCACAAGCCGCGAGGGCTGCCCCTCGTTCGTATTTTTCGAGGGCCCTCCCTCGGCCAACGGACATCCGGGCATTCACCACGTCATGGCACGCACCATCAAGGACGTGTTCTGCCGATACAAGACGATGCAGGGCTTTCAGGTGAAACGCAAAGCAGGCTGGGACACCCACGGTCTCCCTGTCGAGCTTGGCGTGGAGAAAGAACTGGGCATCACCAAAGAAGACATCGGCCGCTCCATCAGCATCGAAGAATATAACGACCGCTGCCGCAAAAACGTGATGAAGTTCACCCAAGAGTGGACAGACCTCTCACACCTCATGGGATACTGGGTAGACATGGAGCACCCCTACATCACCTATGAGAACTCCTACATCGAAACGCTCTGGTGGCTGCTGGCACAACTCTACAAGAAGGGCCTGCTCTATAAGGGCTATACCATACAGCCATACAGCCCTGCTGCCGGCACGGGATTGTCGAGCCACGAGCTCAACCAGCCGGGATGCTATCGCGACGTCAAAGACACCACCGTGACGGCACAGTTCCGCATCACCGACCCCAAAGCCGAAATGACGGGATGGGGTGAGCCTTGCTTCCTGGCCTGGACCACCACGCCTTGGACCCTTCCCTCCAACACGGCCCTGTGTGTGGGTCCGGCCATCGACTATGTAGCCGTGCGCACCTTCAATCCCTACAACGGCCAACCGATGACGGCCGTGCTCGCCGAAGCACGCCTGAATGCTTATCTTAAAGCCGAAGGTCAAAACCAAAGTCTCGAAGACTACAAACCCGGCGACAAGATTATCCCCTGGCAGATTGTGGGCCGATGGAAAGGCACCGAACTCGTGGGCCTTCACTATGAGCAACTCATGCCTTGGGTGAAACCCACCGAGAAGGCAGGCGACACAGCCGCTGCCTTTGTCAACGATTTCGTGGCCGCCCATCCCGAAAAATGTTTCAAGGCCGCCGGCGACACCTTTGCCGACCTTTCCTCACTGGCCTTCCGTGTCATTCCCGGCGACTACGTGACCACCGAAGACGGTACGGGCATCGTCCACATCGCTCCGACCTTTGGTGCCGACGACGCCAAAGTGGCCAAAGCAGCCGGCATACCCTCGCTCTTTATGGTAACGCGCCGCGGCGAAACCCGCCCGATGGTCGACCTCACCGGCAAATACTATCTGCTCGACGAATGTGACGAGGCTTTTGTGAGCCATCTGGTCAACGCCGAGGCCTATACCCACGCCGGCGACTACGTGAAAAATGCCTACGCGCCCGAGTTTAACAAAGACGGCAAATATGACGAGGCCGCAGCCGCCAAGGCTGAAGACCTCAACATCGTGCTCTGCATGGAGATGAAACAAGCCGGCACGGCTTTCAAAATCGAAAAGCACGTGCACAACTATCCCCACTGCTGGCGTACCGACAAGCCTGTGCTCTACTACCCGCTCGACAGCTGGTTCATCCGGTCTACGGCCATGAAGGAGCAAATGATTGCCCTCAACAAAACCATACGCTGGAAGCCCGAAAGCACCGGCACCGGCCGCTTCGGCAAATGGCTCGAAAACCTCAACGACTGGAACCTCAGCCGTTCAAGATACTGGGGCACACCCCTGCCCATCTGGCGCAACGAAGAGACACGCGAAGAAGTGTGCATCGCCTCGGTCGAAGAGCTCTACAACGAAATCGAGCGCAGCGTCAAGGCAAGCTTTATGGAGAGCAATCCGCTCAAAGACAACGGCTTTATCCCCGGCGACTACTCCAAACAAAACTACGACCGCATAGACTTGCACCGTCCTTACGTGGACCGCATCGTGCTCGTGTCGTCTTCAGGCAAACCCATGCACCGCGAGACCGACCTCATCGACGTGTGGTTCGACTCCGGCGCCATGCCCTACGCCCAAATTCACTATCCTTTTGAAAACAAAGACCAACTCGATGGCCGCACGGTCTATCCGGCCGACTTCATAGCCGAAGGCGTAGACCAGACACGTGGCTGGTTCTTCACCCTCCATGCCATCGCCACGATGGTGTTTGACACGGTGGCTTTCAAGGCCGTCATCTCAAACGGTCTGGTGCTCGACAAAAATGGCAACAAAATGTCAAAGCGTCTGGGCAATGCCGTAGAGCCTTTCGGGGCCATCAGAAAATACGGCAGCGACCCCTTGCGCTGGTATATGATTACCAACTCCGCGCCCTGGGACAACCTCAAGTTTGACGAAGAGGGCGTCCAGGAAGTGGCCCGTGCCTTCTTCGGCAAACTCTTCCAGACCTACTCGTTCTTTGCAATGTATGCCAACGTGGACGGTTTCGACGGCAAAGCGCCGCAAGTGGACTTCACCAAACGTCCGCAAATCGACCGCTGGATCCTCTCTGAACTCGGCACACTCGTAAAAGGCGTGACGGCGGCCTATGAAGACTATGAGCCCACTCGTGCCGGACGTATGATCAGCTCTTTCGTGGTCGACAACCTCTCCAACTGGTACGTACGTCTCTGCCGCAGTCGTTTCTGGGCCGGCGAAATGAACGAAGACAAACTCAGTGCTTATCAGACACTCTTCAGCTGCCTGCTGACAGTGTCGAAACTCATGGCCCCCATCGCGCCCTTCTATGCCGACCGTCTCTACCGCGACCTGCGCGACGCCGCCGGCGAAACGGCCGAGAGCGTACACCTTGCCCAATTCCCCGTGGCCGACGAAAGCCAGATTGACTCAGCGCTCGAACAGCGTATGGAACTGGCACAAAAGGTCACCTCTATGGTGCTTTCGCTCCGCAAAAAAGAGCACGTCATCGTGCGCCAGCCGCTACAACGCATCTGCATACCGGCCACCGACGCCAACGTGCGCAGCGACATCGAGGCCATGAGCAGCCTCATCCTCGACGAAGTCAACGTGAAGACACTTGAGTTTGTCGAAGGCGATATGCTGGAGAAGAAAGTGAAATGCAATTTCCGCGTCATGGGCAAGAAGTTCGGCAAACTTATGAAAGCCGTGGCGGCCGTCGTGACGGCACTGCCGCAAGCCGACATCGCCTCGCTCGAAAGCGCCGGCTCAATACAGATTGAAGTGGAAGGCCAACAACTCACCATCGAGCGCGACGACGTGGAGATTGTGAGCGAAGACATCCCCGGCTGGACCGTTGCCACAGACGGTTCTTTGACCGTGGCTCTCGACCTCGAAATCACCGAATCGCTCAAGCGCGAAGGTATGGCCCGCGAAATCGTGAAACGCATCCAAGCCTACCGCAAAGCCGCCGGTTTTGATATCACCGACCACATCAAGGTGCGGCTCGAGTCCAACGATCTCCTTCAGGAGGCCGCCCGTGACTATGCCGACTACATCTGTGGCCAAGTGCTGGCCGATGACTTCACTTTCGGTCCCACCACTAGCGGCAACAGTCTCGATTTTGAAGACTTCCAGGTGGGCGCAGATATTGTCAAAGCATAATCAATAAGGACCAAATCAATAATAACTACCTTATAATCTTATCTATCATGTCTGAAAAAAACCGTTACTCTGACGAAGAGCTTGAAGAGTTCAAGCAACTCATCAATGCCAAAATCGAACTCGCCCAGAGAGAGTATCAGCAAATCATGGACACCTTGACGGGCAAAGACGGCAACGGCGTGGACGACACCATGCCTACCTACAAAGTGCTTGAAGAAGGCTCGATGACGCAGACCAAAGAAGAACTCACCAATATGGCCGCACGCCAGCAGAAGTTCATCCAAGGTCTCAAAGCCGCACTCGTACGCATCGAAAACAAAACCTACGGCATCTGCCGCGTCACCGGCAAACTCATCCCCAAAGAACGCCTCCGTGCCGTTCCCCATGCCACGCTCAGCATCGAAGCCAAACTCACACAAAAGAAATAATCAAGGCAAGACACCGGGCGCTCCAACCCGGTGTCTTCCGTATTGCCCCGTGCCTTAGCCCCAACTATGCCTCATTCCTCCTACAACCGCAACCGAACGCTCACGGCCATTGCCATCGTGGCCCTCATCCTCATCGTCGATCAAATCATCAAGATTGCCGTCAAGACCAATATGGCCCTCGGCGAACAGATTGAGGTGACCGACTGGTGCCATATTTGCTTCACCGAGAACAAAGGTATGGCGTTTGGTATGGAATATGTCGGCACAATGGTGCTCTCACTCTTCCGCATCGTGGCCGTGGCCTTTTTTGCCTACGCCCTTTTCAACATCATCAAGAAACGGGCACCGTGGGGACTGCTGGTAAGTTGGGCCGCCGTGGTGGCCGGTGCTGCCGGCAACATCATTGACAACTTCTTCTACGGTCTCATCTTCAGCGAGAGCGGCAGGGGGCTGGACCAAGTGGCCCACTTCACCGCCTTCGGCGATGGCTATGGCGGATTTCTCACCGGCCGTGTGGTCGATATGTTCTACTTCCCGCTCTTCACCTGGCCTGACTGGATGCCCCTTGTGGGCGGCAACGTCTTTTTTGGCGCTGTCTTCAACTTCGCCGACGCCGCCATCAGTTGCGGCGGCATAGCCCTGCTCATTTTCTACCGCCGATTCCTCGCCATTGACTATCTTTTCAAACGCGCTTGACGCCTTCTGTATGAAAACCATAGCCCGACTCATCGCGGTGGCACTTATGATCGCCGCCACGCTCACGGCTTGTCAGAGCGACAGGCCTGAAGGCATTCTCTCCAACAGCGAGATGGAAGCCGTGCTCTACGACTACCACCTCGCCATCGAGTTGGGCACACAGGCCGAAGCCGAACAGCAGACCAAAACCAAAGAGACCCGACTCAACGCCCACTATTACACACAAGCCGCACTGACCAAACACGGTCTCAAACAGGCCGACTTTGAGCGCTCGCTCGAATGGTTTTCGGCCCACCCCGAGGAGTTGCTCGACATCTATAAAAGGCTGAACGAGCGAATGGCCGGCGAACTGGGCAGTCTGCCCACACCGGCCGACGGCATGGCGTTCTCACAAGACGCGGCAGCCGACACCACCGACGTTTGGCAAGAAACACGCCAACTGATGCTCTCATCGCAAGGCACCACCCACTTCTCGTTCCAGCTCCAGGCCGACACATCGTTCCACGCAGGCGACCAGCTCCGTCTGCAATTCACCTCCGAATGGTTTTATAAGGAAGGACAACGCTCAGGCATAGCCTTGCTCACCATTAAATATAAAGACGGCACGTCGCAAACCGGTCAGTTGGCCATCTATGGCTCCGGGAAACAGCAGACTTCGATGACGATTGCAGACAAACCCATTGAGACCATCCGTGGCTTCATCTACCAGAACACAGAATGGTCCAAGCGACCGCGCATCCTCTACATCAGCGGCATCAGTCTCTTGCGCCTCCACTCAAAAGGCACACCGGTCTTGCCCGGAGAGAGACCATTGCGCGCCGACTCTACCCAGCAAGCGCCCCAAGCGCCGCTCACCGCCAGCCAACGCATCCGCGACAGCCTCTTCAGGGCCGACTCGCTCAACCACAACAGGCAACATTTCAAATAAGCCTCCCGCCAACCTTCGGCCACCACATCTCTCCGCTGTTGTCTATGTCAACCGACCGACTCATAGAGCGCTTCGCCGTGTCGCGCCTTCATCTGCCCGACGGCGAAGTGTTGAAAAACCAGGTTATAGAAGTCTGGCAGAGTCCCGACGGACAAACCCATCACCGTCATTATACGCTGGAGCGTGAACTGCCCTTCACCACGTGGCGAGGCGGCGACTTCTGGATCTAAAACTACAAGTGGACTTTACAAAAAGGCGCAGATTTTGTCTTAATTGTCCAAGAAAACCTAAAAAGAGTGTTTAGTTTTTTCTTTTCCCGTTGTTTTGGCCTACATTTGCCAGTGTTTAAAACAACATGTTTAACTCAAAAAAAATTATTGGGTATGAAAAAACTTATTCTTTCAATGGTACTCGCCGTTATGGGCATTACCGCAAGTGCACAGTTCTATGCTGGTGGTTCTGTAAGCCTCAGCCGCAATTGGGAAGACAACAAAACTCAGTTTACAATTAGCCCCGAAGCCGGCTATAATCTGACAGACAAATGGGCCATTGGCCTCGGTTTGGGCTACACGCACACTTACCAAAGCGGTGTTAAAGTCAATGCTTTTGAGGTCAATCCCTACGCTCGTTACACTGCCTGCAAGTTTGGTCCCGTATCTTTCTTCCTTGACGGTGGTCTTGACTTTGCTTCATACAAAGTAAAAGTTGGGGATGGTGAAAGCAGCGACGCCCAAAACGCTTGGCAGGTTGGTATCAAGCCCGGTGTCAAAGTGAGCCTGTGCAAAAACATCGACTTCATTGCCCATATGGGCTTTGTCGGCTTCCGCGACACCGACGACGATAAATTCAGCTATGGCGACAAAGGCTTCGACCTGAGTTGCAGCAGCAGAGACCTGAGCTTTGGCTTGCTCTTCAACTTCTAAGCCTCACTTAGATTTCATAAACTAAGAAAATTTTGATGAGGAATGTGCCTATCGATTGAGGCACATTCCTTTTTTGTGTTTGTCATTCTGCAGGTCGCGCACTTTTTGGTGCTGTTCTTGTCCTTTCGGGCTGATTTTTTGGCAAAGTTTCACACACTACGTTTAGTCTGCACTCGCTTAATTCATTAGATTAAAGTAACTTTGCGGATATAATCCTGATTGAAACCACTCATGCATACAAGAGAAGAAAAACTCGAAGCCTTCGGCCGTCTGCTCGACGTGCTCGACGAACTGCGCGTCAAGTGCCCGTGGGACCGCAAACAGACCAACGAAAGCCTTCGGCCCAACACTATCGAAGAGACCTACGAACTCTGTGATGCGCTCATTAAAGACGATGCTCACGACATCTGCAAAGAACTTGGCGACGTATTGCTCCACGTGTGTTTCTACGCCAAAATAGGGTCTGAAAAAGAGCAATTCGACATCGCCGACGTGTGCCATAAACTCTGCGACAAACTCATTTTCCGCCATCCCCACGTCTTTCCGCCCAAGGACGCTGAGCAGCCCTCCGACGTCACCACGCCGCAAGCCGTGAGCGAACAATGGGAGCAACTCAAGCAGCGCGAAAAAGACGGCAACAAGACGGTGCTCTCCGGCGTACCCGACGCACTGCCCTCACTCATCAAAGCCTACCGCATACAAGACAAGGCACGCAACGTGGGCTTTGACTGGGAAGAACGCGAACAAGTGTGGGATAAAGTGAAAGAAGAAATCGCCGAGTTTGAAGCCGAAGCGGCACGCGGCGACCGCGAAAAGAGTGAGGCCGAATTTGGCGACGTCCTCTTCAGCCTTATCAATGCAGCCCGGCTCTATAAGATCAACCCCGACAATGCGCTTGAAAAGACCAACCGCAAGTTCATTCGCCGTTTCAACTATCTGGAGTCGAAAACCATCAAACAAGGCCGCGACCTCTCCACTATGACCCTGGCCGAAATGGATGCCATCTGGGACGAGGCCAAAGCCCAAGGACTCTAAAGCAGTGCGACAGATGTACCACCTTCTGGCATTCATCACCATCTGCATTTGGGGCACGACCTTCGTGTCTACGAAGTTGTTGCTCCAGGCGGGTCTCTCGCCGACGAGCATCTTCGTGTGGCGTTTTGCTATGGCCTATGTCGGTATGCTGGCGCTCTCCCACCGCCGTCTGTTTTGCCGCTCATGGCGCGACGAGGCCATTATGATGGTGGCGGGTCTCACCGGAGGCTATCTCTATTTCATCACCGAAAACACAGCCCTCAAGTGCGCCCCAGCCGGCATCATCTCTCTCATCGTCTGCCTGGCTCCATTGTTCACGGCCTTAGGCGCCCTCTTCACCGCTGATAAGTCCGGCCTCACGCGACGCCTTTGGTGGGGTATGACCATAGCCCTTGGAGGCGTGGCGCTTGTGGTGGGACGCGGTGAAGGCCCGGATGCAAACAATATGCTGCTCGGCGGTGGACTGGCCCTTATGGCCGCAGCCCTTTGGGCGGTCTATCAGCACGTGGTCAAACCGTTGGCAGACAAATACGGTACGGCGCTGCTCACCCGCAAAGTGTTCGGCTACGGCCTGCTGGCTGCCATCATCTGCGAACCCTTGCTGAGCCTCGTCAGCGACACACACGGCTACTCGGTCATCGTGGCTGAAGTGGGCCCGGCCATCACCCGGCCGCTCGTGTGGGGCAACCTGCTCTTCCTGGGACTCATTGCCTCGCTCGCTTGCTACTTCACCTGGAACAGAGTGGCCCAACAACTCGGCGCAGTCGTATCGGCCAACTACATCTACCTCAACCCATTGACCACCTGCCTCTTCTCGGCCATCTTTCTCGGCGAGCCGCTCACGCCGATGATTGTCCTCGGCGGCACGGCCATTCTTCTCGGCGTCTGGCTGGCCGTGGGGCAAACGGCAGGCAAAAGCCGACTTCATTCAGCAATCAAATCCAAATAACCTCACATAGCCTCAACACTCATGGACACCAACGCCACAGCAGAAATCATACAGCCTGAGCGCCAGATGCTCCGCACAGAGGGTCTGGTCAAGCGCTACGGCAAACGCACCGTGGTCAACGGCGTGTCGTTCGACGTCAAGCAAGGCGAGATTGTCGGACTCCTGGGCCCCAACGGTGCCGGCAAGACCACATCTTTTTATATGACCACCGGCCTCGTCGTGCCCAATGGCGGCAAAATCTTTCTCGACGACAAAGAAATCACCAAATTTCCAGTCTACAAACGGGCCCGGGCCGGCATAGGCTATCTGGCTCAGGAGGCCTCGGTGTTTCGCAAAATGAGCGTCGAAGACAACATCGCCTCGGTGCTTGAGATGACGGGCAAGTCCAAGGAGGAACAACGCGACATGCTGGAAAGCCTCATCAAGGAGTTTCGTCTGGAAAAGGTGCGCAAGAACAATGGCGACCGTCTCTCCGGCGGCGAGCGCCGACGTACGGAAATTGCGCGCTGCCTGGCCATTTCGCCCAAGTTCATTATGCTCGACGAACCCTTTGCCGGCGTCGACCCCATTGCCGTCGAAGACATCCAGTATATTGTCTGGAAGTTGAAAGACAAGAACATAGGCATCCTCATCACCGACCACAACGTCGAAGAGACGCTCTGCATCACCGACCGGGCCTACCTGCTTTTTGAAGGCCGCATCCTCTTCCGGGGCACTCCCGAAGAGCTGGCCGAAAATCAGGTGGTGCGTGACAAATACCTCACCAACTCTTTCAAGCTCCGCAAGAAAGATTTCCAGAACCTGCGATAACCGCAGAGCCATCACCACCCTACTTATCCCATCCTCACCAACCCACGACATGACTTTTTCTCTCCTTCTTTCGGCCCTTTCAATGGCTGCCGCCCCAAGCACTGCCAACACTGACACCTTGACCATCCAAAGCGCTCGCTGCATCACGCCCTACAGCGTCAGCCGGCCGCTCTCTGCCGACAGTGTAGACCTCAGCGGCAAGGCTTTCGATACAAAAAAACTGCTTGAAAACAACACACGCGTCCGTTTCAACGACGCGGCTTTCAGCGGTGCCATTGCAAAAGACGCTGTGCTTAAGGCCGACACCATTGCCGGTCGCTTCACTGTGAGCGCGATACGTTTCGCCCTCGATGCCAACCAGTTTGTCAAGGCCGACCTTCACATCGATGGCATCAAGGACTACAAGCTTTTCATCGACAACAAACCACAAAACGACAAGTCGCTCTCGTTCACACCGGGCCGCAAGACGTTCACCATCGTGTCACTCTCTGAGCCTGCAAGCCGCGACTCTTTCAATGTCTATCTCACGGGCAAAAGCCTCGAGGGCCTTTCTGTGGCCGACGGCGACAAACAGCTCTACACCATGGACCTGATGCTCCACGGCGACCACTATTATCAGGTGTCGCTCTCACCTTCGGGGCGTTATCTGGCCACTTCATACTACGACAAGCAACATTCCGGCAAGAACGTCTTCCGCACGGTGCTCACCGAGACGGCCACACAGCGCATCGTCCGCCGCTGGAATGCCTATCAGTCGCTCACCTGGCATCAGACCAAAGACCTGGCCTATATCACACAAGAGGCTGAAGACGGTTGGGACCTCATCGCCTACGACCCGCAAACCGGCAACGAGAGCGTCTATGCCAAGAACCTGCCAATGCAGCATTTCACGCTCTCGCCCGATGGCAGCTACCTCGTGTTGAGCCGTGGTCAGGAGCAACCTAAAGAGAACGTGGCCGGCCTCAAGCGCCTCTACAACCCCGACGACCGTATGCCGGGCTGGCGCTCACGCAATGCCTTGTCGGTCTTCGACCTCAAGACGGGTCGCGAACAGGCACTCAATTTCGGCCCCAACTCGGCCTGGCTCTCCGACATCTCTGCCGACGGACGGCGTGTGCTTTTCTCTTCGTCTTATCTTGACCCGTCTCTCCATCCCTTCGAACGCACGTCGGTCTATGAATACGACGTCACCACGGGCAAGATTGACACGTTGCTCCGCGACACGGTCTTCATTGCCGAAGTGAAATACTCACCCGACGCCAAGCACCTCCTCATCAAGGCCTCACCGGCAGCGTTTGAGGGCATTGGCAGTGAGGTGGGCGAAGGCCAACACCCCAACGGCTTTGACTATCGCCTCTTCCTCTTCGACCGCCTGACGGGTCTCACCGAACCCGTTCTTTGTGAATTTGCACCATCAGTGGAGCGCTATCTTTGGTCCAAAGGCGACGGACAAATCTATTTCAGTGCCGCCGACGGCTGCAATCAATCGCTCTTCCGCCTCAACCCGTCCACGCGTAAAGTCACCCGTTACAGTCTGCCTGTGAGCTATCTGCAAGGTTTTGCCATAGCCCAAGGACAGCGCAAGTCACCCCTGGCAGTCTATTTCGGCCAGACGGGAGAGCGTGCCCGCGAAATGTTTGTCAGCACACTCGGTGCTGAGCGGCCGACGGCCCGCCGCATTGGCGATATCGACTTCGACCGCCTCATGGCCGGCGTGAAGTTGGGCACCTGTCACGACTGGAGTTTCAAAGCTTCACGTGGCGACAGCATCCATGGCTTTTATTTCCTCCCGCCCGACTTCGACGCCACCAAGCGCTATCCGCTCATCGTCTATTATTATGGCGGATGCACACCTACGCCCAAGATGCTTGAGTTCCAATATCCCTTCCAGGTATTGGCGGCTCAGGGCTATGTGGTCTATGTGTGCGAGCCCAGCGGTGCCATCGGCTACGGTCAGGAGTTTGCCGCCCGCCACGTCAACACGTGGGGCCAGGAGTCGGCCGACGACATCATCGAGGGCACCAAGGCCTTCGTCGCCGCCCATCCTTTCATCAACGACAAGAAGATTGGCTGTATGGGTGCTTCATACGGCGGTTTCATGACGCAATACCTCCAGACACGCACCGACATTTTTGCGGCAGCGATCTCTCACGCCGGCATTTCCAACATCGCCAGCTACTGGGGCGGCGGCTACTGGGGCTATACCTATGGCGAAACGGCACAATACGGCAGCTATCCCTGGAACAATCCCGACCTGTACGTGAAGCAGTCGCCGCTCTTCAACTCCAACAAAATCAAGACGCCCATACTCCTGCTCCACGG
The DNA here is from genome assembly GCA_045124135.1 of Alloprevotella sp. Taxonomy (GTDB): domain Bacteria; phylum Bacteroidota; class Bacteroidia; order Bacteroidales; family Bacteroidaceae; genus Alloprevotella. The sequence continues at coordinate 90,330 of JBGVLE010000076.1, read as the reverse complement.
CACGGCCGACACCAACGTGCCCACCACCGAGAGCCAACAGATGTTCACAGCCCTGCGCATACAGGGCAAGCCTGTGAGCTATGTGCAAATCGACGGCGAAAACCACGTCATCACCGACTACAACAAGCGTCTGGCCTGGCAAAACGTCATCTTTGCATGGTTTGCCCATTGGCTCAAAGACCAGCCGCTTTGGTGGAATACGCTCTACCCCGACGATCATTTTGGGCTGAAATAAACCGCTACGTCCCGTAAGCCTCCGGCCTTTCTCTTACGTCAACCCTTACCTATCGACTTCACCCACATCTCATGCCTCATCATCAGTTCCTCCGCCACCCCAATAGGTTGCCCTTGTCAGTCCGCCATCATTTTGCCGGCACGTTCACGGCCCGTTGTCTGTTGCTGCTCGTCTTGCTCGTATGCCTCCCGTCTGCCGACGCTATGGCACGCAAAAAAGACAAGCGCAAAAATGCCAACGGCACCCCCGAACTGGTCGAGCCTGATGCTATGGCGGCCAAAGCGACCAAAGAGCGGCGTGCAGCGACACCCGAGGCAGCCCATACCCACAAGGCCGGCTACATCAACACCAAATACCGCGAGGGCATCGACGTGTCGCACTATCAGGGTGTCATCGACTGGAAGCGTGTGGTGAAGAGTGCCAACATCTCTTATGCCTATCTCAAGGCCACCGAAGGGGCCACCTATGTGGACGACACCTACGAGCGCAACCTGCGCGAGGCCCGCGAGGCCGGATTGAGCGTGGGCAGTTATCATTTCTACCGTCCCAACGTGGCGCCTCAGGTGCAGTTTGAAAACATCAAGGCCAACATCAAAATCGAGGAGCAAGACCTCGTGCCCATCATCGACATCGAGACACGAGGCACGGTGAGCGACGCCCAGTTCATTGCCGACCTCAAAGAACTCATCCGTCTCGTGGAGCGTCATTTTGGCAAGAAGCCCCTGCTCTACACCTATCAGAATTTCTACAATCGCCATCTCTGCGGACAGTTCAAGTCATACCACTGGATGATGGCAAAATACCAGGACGAGCAACCCATTCTCTCAGACGGCCGCGACTACATCATGTGGCAATACACGGCCAAGGGCAGCATCGACGGCATCCGCGGACACGTAGACCGCAGCCGCATCATGCCGGGCTTCAAACTCAAGCAGGTGGGTATGTAAGGCTGTCTTGAAATAGTAAAATCGTCTCAAAAAACAGGCAAAAACCGGTCATTTCCTTATACCCGAAAGTTTGCCTTTTTCCCAATCACACCGTCACGGCCTTACAAGTCGTTGACGGTGTGCTTTTTATGGTGACTGGAGCATTCGGTCACGCTGGGCGCACACATTTGCCGTCACGCCACAAAAGAACTCCCGGACTCTGTAGCCTTTGAGGGGCAGAACAGAGCTCGGGAGTTTGATGGTTTATGGGGTTTCAGTGAATATTCTTCGTCGCCGGGCAGCCGGGGGAATTCGTTGCGGTTGGTGTAAGAGCCTCCGGCACCGATGGGGGTGTCTCCGTTTACGGACACGTCAAAGCTTGACGTGGCGATGACGCGCTCCATATTGAGATCGAACTTCGTTGCTGCGGGTTGGATATATTTCTTCATGACGTTTTGATGTTTTAGTGGTGAATAGAGCGATTACTGAGCGATAAACACTTTGCCTCCGCTGATGTAGAGGGTGCCCTTTGTGGTCTTGTTGACGCGACGACCTGAGAGGTCAACCACCCTGGCATCTTCAGCAGGCGTAGCCACGTTTTCGATGCCGGTGAGGCTGTCGCCGAATGAGAGGCGGATGGTGCCTTCGCCGCCACTTATGGGAACGGTGAGGTAGGCTTTACCAATAGCCAAAGTAGCGTCTGTTGAACTTACGGCATAGAAGGCCACATTACCTAAGCTGTTGGCGCCGAGGATAAACGGAATGGCACCGGTAATGGCAGAGAGGTCTACAGGACCGGTAGGAGTACCAAGGAGGATATTGCTCACAACTGACGGGATGGTACCGCTCAAAGCAACAGGAATATTCACATAACTTGTCTGGCCTTTGAAAGAATAGGTGTCGTCAGAGTTGACGTAAAGCGTGAAGACATACGACAAATCGGCAGAACCTGCAGCAACGGTGCCAGCGCCACGGGCAATCTTGTTGTTGTCGTCGCGCGCACTCTCAGGACTTGCGGCACAGGTGTGTTCTGTCTCATAGATAAAACCGTTGGTGAAGTTCTTGATGATATACTGCTTGCCATTCTTGAGCTGAGACAAATAGGTCACTTCTTTTGCAGATGCGGCCAAAATATTGTCAACGGCAACTGCGGCTTCGTTGAAATTGACACGGTAAAAGGCGAAGTTGCCGTTGCCTGCAGATGCCGTCAATACAACACCATCTGTATCTGTGCCACCGCCGTCCAACGTTCTGCGGTTGGTAGCCGTAGAGGTTGAAACAATACCCCAATTAGGGCTGGTCTTCGGGGTGATGGTAAAGGTACACTCGTCGGCCGTAGTATGAACGGGGTCGGCAGGAGTGGTTGCGCCGTGGACTATGTTGTCAATATAATTGCCCTGATAGTCTTTGATGGCGTATGTACCGTCACCTTTCACCACCAAAGTGAACACCTTGGACATATCGGTGCTACCCACCGTGGGCTGTGCGCCGTTACGTTTGAGACAATAGGCTTCGTTGGCAGCGATACCTTGAGCCGCACAAGTGTGAGACGCCGTGTAAAGGTAACCGTTGTCTTTTAAGGCAATCACATACTGACCACCGTCAACAAATTCTGCCACCGAAGAAACCGGAACATTGGCAATGTTCTGAATGCTTGTCTGAGCACTCCAAAGATACGCCTCCCCAAAAAGCAAGGAGAGCTGAGAAGAAAGTAATTTTCCTCATAGACATGAATAATTATTGTTTTGGAATATAGTTATTAGAATTAGGTCGGGTAAAAGGCTGTTACTTTTGTCCTTCACAGGGAGGCGCAAACGAAAGCCTCGCCGAATTTACATAATTTTGGAATGACAAAGTTACCCCACGAGAATCCGCTTAGTTTTTTGTTATTCAAGATTATATCCATCGTTTTTGCTATCTGTGCTTTACATAACAGAGCGTATAACATTAAAATACTTTTATTGGCTTTTGCGAAAAATTGGACTTTTTTTTGTCACGCCAACCGCCGACTTTGCACAACTGCCAAGCTCCCTGCACGAGCGAAAACAAGCCTCCAAAACGGCGAATGGAATAAAAAAAGCCGCAAAACGTTTTCAAATTCAACGAAAAGCCTTAACTTTGCAGCGCAAATACGGAAAGTAGCGCAGTTGGTAGCGCACTACGTTCGGGACGTAGGGGTCGGGCGTTCGAGTCGCCTCTTTCCGACTGAGAGCGGTAATCGGTCTTAACGCCGGTTGCCGCTCTTGTGTATCCGTACGCAACCCCAAACCGCCACACGCGCGCGCACGTATATAGAATAGGTGCAATACCCTCGCAACCCCTCTCAGTCACGTGCATATGGGGCCCTGGAAGTCATAGTCTAACATAAATGCAATTTTTATGCATAAAAATGAGCTATTCTTTGCATATTCAAGCAAAAAGACGTAATTTTGTCGCATAATTATAACCGACAGCATTTATGAAACAAAGATTTGACCGCCTTGAGACGCTCCGCATCATCTTGTCGCGCGGAGAAGCAGGCAGTCAGGAAAGCATACTGCGCGAATTGTCGCGACACGGGTTTGACGTGACGCAGGCCACTCTATCACGCGACCTGCGCAAAATCAAGGCCGTGAAGGTGCCCATACCCGAGGGCTATCGCTATATCCTCCCCGACCACCCTCACTATCAGCGCAAAACGTCGCCATCGACTATGTCTGACTATCTGCGCGCCTCGGGCTTTGAGTCGATAGACTTCTCGGGCAATCTGGCCGTGGTCCATACCCGTCCGGGCTATGCCGGCGGCTTGGCCTCTGACATCGACGCCCGCAGCCTGCCCACCATCATAGGCACCATCGCAGGCGACGACACCGTGCTCATCATCATGGCCGAAGGTACAGACAGACAAAGCCTCATCGACGACCTGGCCACAGTCATACCGGCCATCAAGAGCGTGATGCTCTGAACACACACCCACTCACAACCAGCAAATCAACACAACCACAACACAATGGAAGAATATAACGACGGAATCAAAGTCATCGTGGCAGATGCCTCACACGAAAAATATGTAGACATCATACTCCAAACCATCACCGACGCTGCAAAAGTGCGCGGTTCGGGTATTGCATCGCGCACACACGAATATGTGGCCACCAAAATGAAAGAGCGCAAAGCCATCATCGCCCTCTACGGCGAGGAGTTTGCCGGTTTCTGCTACATCGAAAGCTGGGAAAACAAACACTACGTGGCCAACTCGGGTCTCATCGTGGTGCCCAAGTTCCGCGGACACCATCTGGCCACCCGCATCAAGCGCCTGGCCTTCTCGCTGTCGCGCCTGCGCTGGCCCAACGCCAAGATTTTCGGCCTCACGAGTTCGGGCGCGGTGATGCGCATCAACACCTCGCTGGGCTATGTGCCGGTGCCGTTTGCCGAACTCACTCAAGACGACGAGTATTGGAAGGGTTGCGGCACGCCCGAACATCCCTGCTGCATCAACTGTGACGTCCTGGCCCGCACAGGCCGCAAATACTGCGTCTGCACAGGCATGCTCTTCGATCCCGCACGCCACCCCGACCGTCCGCTGCCCGTCGAAGTGCCGCAAGACGTCATTGATTTCATCAAGCAAAACGAACCCCAGGCCTGATTTCATACACAAAAACCACCAACTCCCTAAAACTGACTGAACAATGGAAAAGAAAAAAGTTGTGGTCGCCTTCAGCGGCGGTCTTGACACCTCTTATACCGTGATGTATCTCGCTCGCGAGAAAGGCTATGAAGTGTATGCGGCCTGTGCCAACACCGGCGGCTTCAGCGCCGAGCAACTCAAGACCAACGAAGAGAACGCCTACAAGCTCGGCGCCACGAAATACGTGACGCTCGACGTGACCCGCGAATACTACGACAAGAGCCTGCGCTTCATGATCTATGGCAACGTGTTGCGCAATAATGTCTATCCCATCTCTGTGTCGTCTGAGCGCATTTTCCAAGGCATGGCCATTGCCCGCTACGCCCGCGAAATCGGCGCCCACGCCATTGCCCACGGCTCCACCGGCGCCGGCAACGACCAGGTGCGCTTCGACATGACTTTCCTCGTGATGTGCCCCGACATGGAAATCATCACGCTCACCCGCGACGGCAATCTCTCGCGACAGGAAGAGGTGGACTATCTCAACGCAAACGGTTTCAAGGCCGACTTCACCAAACTCAAATACAGCTACAACGTGGGCATCTGGGGCACGAGCATCTGTGGCGGCGAAATCCTTGACTCCCGCCAGGGCCTGCCCGACACGGCCTATCTCAAGCAAGCGAAAAAAGAGGGCAGCGAAGAGTTGCGGCTCACCTTTGAAAAGGGCCAGCTCAAGGCAGTCAACGGCGAAGTGTTCGACGACCCTATTGCCGCCATCTGCAAGGTAGAGGAGATAGGTGCCGCCTATGGCATCGGCCGCGACATGCACGTGGGCGACACCATCATCGGCATCAAAGGCCGTGTGGGATTTGAAGCCGCCGCTCCGGCCCTTATCATCGCCGCCCACCGCTTCCTCGAGAAATACACACTCTCCAAATGGCAGCAATACTGGAAAGACCAGGTGGCCAACTGGTATGGCATGTTCCTGCACGAGAGCCAGTATCTCGAACCGGTAATGCGCGACATCGAGGCTATGCTCGAAAGCTCGCAACAGCACGTCACTGGCACGGCCATCCTCGAGTTGCGTCCGCTGAGCTTCTCAACCGTGGGCGTGGACTCTGTCAACGACCTCGTGAAGACAAAGTTCGGCGAATATGGCGAGACACAGAAGGGCTGGACCGCCGAAGACGCCAAGGGTTTCATCAAAGTCTTGTCAACACCCCTGCGCGTCTATTACGCCAACCATCCCGACGAGTTCTAATCTTCCCGACACAGATTTCACCCATAGCCGCGTGCCGTTTCGTGCACGCGGCGTCTATCTCAAAACTCCCGATATGATTAAAATAGGAATTGTAGGCGGTGCCGGCTACACTGCCGGCGAGCTTTGTCGCATTTTGTTTAATCACCCCGAAGCCGAAATCGTTTTCATACACAGCGAGAGCAATGCCGGCAACTACATTGCCGATGTCCACGAAGGACTTTATGGCGAAACGGACCTCCGCTTCACCGACCAGCTGCCCATCGAAGAGGTCGACGTGCTCTTCTTCTGCTTCGGCCACGGCAAAAGCACGAGTTTCCTCGCCGAGCATTACGTGCCGGCCGACGTGCGCATCATCGACCTGGCACAGGACTTCCGTCTGGAAGCCGAAGACAATGACTACGTCTATGGTCTGCCCGAGCTCAACCGCAACCGCATAGTCGGTGCACGCCACGTGGCCAACCCAGGCTGCTTTGCCACCTGCATCCAACTGGGTCTGCTGCCGCTGGCCAAGGCCGGACTGCTCGAAGGCGACATCTCGGTCAATGCCATCACCGGCTCGACCGGTGCCGGCGTGAAGCCCTCGGCGACGACACACTTCTCATGGCGGTCGGGCAATATGAGCATCTATAAGGCGTTCAACCACCAGCACGTGCCCGAAATCCTGCAATCCATCAAGCATCTCCAGCCTGAGTTTGACGGCCGCCTCGACTTCATCCCCTACCGCGGCGATTTCCCCCGGGGCATCTTTGCCACCGAGGTGGTGCGCTGCGACCGGTCGGAGGAGGAAATAGCCGCCATCTACACCGACTTCTACAGCGAAGCGCCCTTCACCCACTATGTGGGCCGGAGCATAGACATGAAGCAGGTGGTCAACACCAATAAGTGCATCATCCACACCGAGCGCCACGACGACAAACTGCTGGTCACGGCGTGCATCGACAACCTGCTCAAAGGCGCGTCGGGCCAGGCCGTGCAAAATATGAACCTCATGTTCGGGCTTGAAGAGACCACCGGACTGCGTCTCAAACCGCTCGGCTTCTGAGCGATTATTTCAGAAATCATCACTCCCCACACAGGCCGACCGGCCTGCCTCAAAACCTTCATATGCAACTTTATCCTGTCTATCCCCTCTTTGACATTGAAATTGCCAAAGGTCGCGGTTGCCACGTCTGGGACACCCACGGCACCGAATATCTTGATCTCTACGGCGGCCATGCCGTCATCAGCATAGGCCATTGCCATCCGCACTATGTGGAAGCCATCAGCCGCCAGGCCGCCACGTTGGGCTTCTATTCCAACTCGGTGGAAAACAGTCTGCAAGTACGTCTGGCCGAGCGACTTGGCAAGGCCAGCGGCTATGAAGACTATGCGTTTTTCCTCATCAACTCGGGCGCCGAAGCCAATGAAAATGCACTGAAGCTGGCCTCGTTCCATACAGGTCGCCGTCGCGTCCTGGCCGCCGGCCATGCTTTCCACGGCCGCACCTCACTGGCCGTCGAAGCCACCGACAACCCCAAAATCGTGGCGCCCATCAATCAGAACGGACACGTCACCTTCTTGCCGCTCAACGACCTTGATGCCTTCAAGGCCGAGCTTGACAAAGGCGACGTGGCTGCCGTCATCGTGGAGTGTATCCAAGGCGTGGGTGGCATCCGTATGGCTACTGCAGAATTCATGCAGGGACTGCGTGAGGCCTGCGACGCCAAAGGCACGGTGCTCATCTGTGACGAAATACAATGTGGCTATGGCCGCAGCGGCCGCTTCTTTGCCCATCAGCATTTGGGCGTACGTCCCGACCTCATCACCGTGGCCAAAGGCATCGGCAACGGCTTCCCGATGGGCGGTGTCTTGATTTCGCCCAAATTCCAGGCCGTCTACGGCCAACTCGGCACCACCTTCGGCGGCAACCATCTGGCCTGTGCGGCAGCCCTTGCCGTTCTCGACGTCATCGAGGGCGAAAAACTCATCGACAATGCCGCCCACGTGGGTGCCCATCTCTTGAAACGCCTCCGTGAATTGGCCGAAAACAATCCCGCCATCACCGACGTGCGTGGCGAAGGCTTGATGATTGGCATCGAATACGCCCAACCCATCAAGGCCCTGCGGACGCATCTGGTGAAAGAAGAACACGTGTTCACCGGCACGGCCTCGACCAACATCCTCCGCCTCTTGCCGCCCCTCTGCCTCACCGTCGCCCAGGCCGACGACTTCATCGACCGCCTCGAGCGCGCCATGGCTGCCACGTGTTAAGACCGGGCCAGACAAAACCGCCGGTCGACCGTGACGCAATGCCACATCTTTCAACAGCCCATACGGCCGGAAGCGGCCACACGGCACAAAAAATTGGCGGAATGGTATGAAAATGAGACGAAACGGCAGAGAAGAAAAACTGTCAGTATCGCAGAAAATCCTGTCCTTATGCCAGTTTTTCCTGTCCTTAGCCCCGTAAACATCTGAAATACAAAGAGGAGACCCCAAAAGGCCTCCTCTTCTTTTATCCTACCTCAAAGATAAGCCCAAAAGCCGGATAGCAAAAAGACAAAAACGGCTGGGCGTTGCCACACACGGCTTTCGCCTTTTCCCAACTATGCCAAAATTCGGCAGCAACGGGTCACGGCGAAAAATTTTAAGGCACTAAACCTTTGCCTTTTAGAGAGAAAAACGTAACTTTGCCGCCGTTTCAATCCCATTGCACGAAACAACCAGTTTACCAACAACGCAATCCATTAGAAATCACTAAAAAGACATAGCAACAATGAAAAAAGGCATTCATCCCGAGAACTATCGTCCCGTCGTATTCAAAGACATGAGCAACGGCGACATGTTCCTCTCTCGCTCTACCTGCAAAACCAACGACACTGTTGAATTTGAAGGCGAGACCTATCCCGTAGTGAAACTCGAAATCTCAAGCTCGTCTCACCCCTTCTACACCGGTAAGTCCAAGCTCGTCGACACCGCCGGCCGCGTAGACAAGTTCATGAGCCGTTACGGTAAATCACAGAAGAAGTAATATAAAAGCCTTATTCATACGGCGGGTGTATCACCAAAACGGACGATACACCCGCCGGTGTATTTTTAGACGGTCAAGCCGCACTGCCCTTCACACCTTAAACCTTCCCGCCAATGAAAGACGTCTTCCAACTGCGCTGTGAGCCTATCCCCCTTGTGCGCATTGCCCTCATCGGCCTGGGCGGCAGAGGGCTCAAAACCCTGCGCCGCTATGCCTTCATTCGTGGCGCTGAAATACGCCTGCTGGCCGACCTCGACGAAGAGCGGCTCATAGCCGCCAACGACGAACTGATGCGGAGCGGACGCCCCAAAGCCCAACTGCTCGCAGGCGAAGACGGATGGAAAGAGGCCTGCCGGCATAACGACATTGACCTCATCTATATCTGCACCGACTGGCACACCCACACGCCTATGGCCGTGGAAGCCATGCGACAGGGCAAGCACGTGGCCGTGGAGGTGCCGGCAGCCACGACCATCGAAGAGTGTCACCTGCTCGTCGAAACCGCCGAGGCCACCCGACGGCACTGCTTCATGACCGAAAACTGCTGCTATGACCGTTACGCACTGGCCACACTCGAAATCTACCGACAAGGCCAGCTCGGCCGGCTCACCCACCTCGAAGGCGCTTACATACACCACCTCGCCGACCAGCGCGACGAAGAAGGCCGACCGATAGAGCCCAGCTGGATGCAGCGCAGTCTGCTGAGACACGGTGCCAATCCCTACCCCACCCATGCCTTGGGCCCCATCGCCCATCTCATAGGACTGCACCGCGGAGACCGTATGCAATATCTCGTGTCAATGTCGAACACCCACAAGGACAACGACAACCTCACGCCGCCGCTTAACACCACACTCATCCACACGGCCAAAGGCGCCACCATCATGCTGCAACTCGACGTGTCGACGCAGCGGCCCTACAACCGTCTGCAGACCGTGTGCGGCACAAAGGGTTTCATGCAGAAATATCCGCAACCCACCATCTTCACACCACAAACCGGCGACACCCTCATCGGCGACAAGGCTTTGGCCTATGCCAGACAATTCACCTCAGGACACGCTGCCCGGCTATGGGAAGAAGGCCACGCCATAGGAGTGCCTAACGAAATGAACTACGCAATGGACGCACGGCTCATCCACTGCCTCCGTCACGGACTGCCGCTCGACATCGACGTTTACGACGCCGCCGAATGGTCGAGCCTCAGCCCGCTCACGGCCCTCTCGGCAGCAGCCGGCAGCCGGCCCACGCCCATACCGGACTTCACCCACGGACTATGGAAGACGCCCGAATGGCAAAAAAACACAGACTACTGACCTGAGAGACAGGCAACGCCTTCCCGTTTTGACAAAAAAAACAACAGTTCAAGCAAAAAAAGCGGCGAAACACTTGGCAGATACTGGCGAAACCGCTATCTTTGCACTCGCTTAACAGCAATAACGGTTTGATTCGCTAGCTCAGCTGGTAGAGCACAACACTTTTAATGTTGGGGTCTTGGGTTCGAACCCCAAGCGAATCACCAAAAGAGAAGCCATCTTCACACAAGAAGGTGGCTTCTCTTTATCTATATGACAAAAGGCTGCTTTACACTTTTTTAATGATAAACACCGCGGCGCATCCGGCGGCTTTGGCTATCTTTGGCCTGTCATAACGACAAGACTTGACTATTTAACCTCAAAATTCCTCATACCTATCATGAAAAAACTGCTTCTTATTGCCGCCGCTGTCGTCATTGCCGGCGCCACGGTTTCATGCAAATCTGAACAAGCCAACAAAGACACCGCCAAAGACTCTACGGCGGCCCAAACGCAAGACACTGCGCCTGCAGCCGACCAGAAGTTTGCAACAAAAAAACTCAAAGTGGAGATGGGACAGAAGTCGCGCTACGAGCTGGAGATGGACTATCCCACAAGCGGCAACCCCAAGGTGGTGGACGCCATACGCCTTTATCTGCTGAAACAATGCGACGCGAAGGCCACCGACCTCAACGACCCGATTGAAGCCATCAAGACGGCGGCCAAAGCGTTCATAGCCGAAGGCGACAAGGTTCAGGCCGACTTTGCCAACGAAGAGCATCCCATGCCGCCATATAGCTTGAAAATGGACATAGACTTAGAATGCAGCTATCCCACGTTTATCACCTACGAGGGCGAAAGCTATGTCTACACCGGCGGTGCCCACGGCATGCCGATGGAGATGATTGCCACGTTCGACGCCAATACGGGCAAACAACTCACCTTAGACGACATCGTCCTGTCCAAAGGCAAAGACAAATTGCTGAAACTCATCCAGAAGCACGTGCTGGCCAAAGACGAATACCAGTCGTGCACGCTGAGCGATTTCAATGAGTTCACGCTGCCCGCCCAAGCTCCCGCGCTCAAGCCTGACGGCGTCAAATTCCAATACCAAGCCTATGAGATTGCCTGCTATGCCATGGGTATGCCCGACTGCACCATTCCCTATGCCGAGATACAACCCCTGCTCACCGACTATGCCAAGCAGCTGATTGCCGGCATACAGAAGAAAGCGAAATAAGCCACACCGACTTCACCAGAAACGACATCCCCGCCACACTGCGCTTTGCAGAAGTGGCGGGGATGTTTGGCATAGTTACCCGATGACGGTGAGCCGCGCAAACTTGAGGAGGAGGTTTTTGCAACCGGCATTGTCGAAGTTGACTCGGGCTTTGGCGCTGTCGCCGGTGCCTTCGAGCGCCTCGATGGTGCCTTTGCCGAACCGCTCATGCGCCACCCTCATACCCACTGAAAGGGTGCCGTTGGACTGGAGTGAAGGTCCGGCCGGCGCAGGTGCCACCCGCTGCATTGTGGGCTTGGGCGGCTGCGGCACAGAAGGCTTCGAAGAAAAGAAAGATGGCCGGGACGTGAAACCGGAAGACGAAGACGGCGACGAGAAACGACCGGCCGATTGCGCCTGACGCTGATCAAGAAAACGCGCATCAATCTCGCCGACGAAAGGACTCACATGGCCAAACTCAATCTTACCAAAGCGGAAACGGCTTGTGGCATAGGTGAGGTAACACCGCTTTTTAGCACGCGTGATGGCCACATAAAAAAGGCGGCGCTCTTCTTCCATCTCTCGCGGATAGAGCTTGGCGTTGGCGTTAGGGAACAAGTCTTCTTCAAGCCCGGTGACGAAAACCGTGTCAAACTCCAGACCCTTGGCTGCGTGTATCGTCATGAGTGACACGCGCGGCGTAGTGTCTTCTTTCTCGTCGGCATCGGTGAGCAGGGCCACTTGTGCGAGATAGTCGGTGAGGAGCACGCGGTCGTTGCCGCTTTCCTCATAGACCTCAGCCTCATTGGCCTTGATGGCATTAAGCAACTCCTCGACGTTTTCTTGCCGGCTGACACCTTCAGGACTAAGGTCTGCCTGGAGCTCGGCGCGGATGCCGCTTCGCCGGATGATTTCCAAAGCCAAGACAGAGCCACAGTCGCTGTGCAGTCGCTCTCTGAAGCCCACCATCAGTGCCACGAAGTTTTGCAGTTTGGCCTTTGTGCCTTTGTTGAGTGCCAGGCCGAAGTCGTCGGGTGCCGAGCAGACCTGCCAGAGCGACATCCCCGAAGCCGTGGCCGCCATCTGGATTTTGCCCAACGTGGTCTGACCGATGCCACGTGCCGGATAGTTGATGATGCGCTTAAAGGCCTCTTCGTCGTGAGGGTTGCACACCAGGCGGAAATAGGCGATGAGGTCTTTCACCTCCTTGCGCTGATAAAACGAAAGGCCGCCGTAAATGCGATAAGGTATCCCCATCGTGCGGAACGTCTCTTCAAACGAGCGGCTCTGTGCATTGGTGCGGTAGAGCAAGGCGATTTGGTCGTAGGGGACGCTTTCCCAATTGTGCAGCCTGTGGACCTCGCCTGCTATCTTGGCACTCTCGTCTTTCTCGCTGTAGGTCTGGAATACCTTGAGCGGCTCACCCTGTTCCTGCTGACTATACACCTCTTTGGGTATCTGGCTCTTGTTGTGGCGGATGAGGCTGTTGGCAGCGTTGACAATGGTCTGCGTGGAACGGTAGTTGCGCTCCAGCTTGATGAGACGGGTGGAAGGATATTGACTCTGAAAGCCGAGGATATTGTCGATGCGTGCGCCACGAAACGAATAAATGCTCTGCGCGTCGTCGCCTACCACACACACACGGGCGTCGGTGGCAGCCAACTGGCGCACTATCTGGTGTTGCACGGCATTGGTGTCCTGATATTCGTCGATGAGGATGTAGCGGAAGCGCTCACGATAGCGCTGCGTCACGTCGGGATGCTGATCGAAGAGCAACCAAGCCTGTAGCAGCAGGTCGTCGAAGTCCATCGCGTTGGCCGCCTTGAGGCGTTGATTGTAAAGGGCATAGAGCGTTCCGGCCATAGCGACATTGGCAATGCGGTCGCGTTGGGCAATGGCGGGGTCCGACAGGTATTGTGCGGGCAATATCAACGCATTCTTGGCCTCGGAGATAAGTGAAGCGATATGGCGGGGTTTGTAGACCTTGTCGTCGAGTCCTTGTTCTTTGATGAGGGACTTGATGAGGCTGAGACTGTCGGAGGCGTCGTAGATGGTGAAGTCGGAGGGATAGCCCGTATAGGCGGCTTCGATGCGGAGTATGCGGGCAAATATGCTGTGGAATGTACCCGACCACACTTGGCGTGCGGCCTCCTCGCCCACTACGCCGGCAATGCGGTCGTTCATTTCACGGGCGGCCTTGTTGGTGAAAGTGAGTGCCAGAATCTGCCACGGCATCATACCCTGCGAGATGAGATAGGCTATCTTATACGTGAGCACACGCGTCTTGCCGGAACCGGCTCCGGCAATGACGAGCGAGGGGCCGTCGCAATAGGCCACGGCATCCCATTGTGCTTCGTTGAGCGCAGACTGAAAATCAAAAGACATACATATAATAATATAGGACCATCGGCACGCCTCTCTGCGATGCCGCAAAAGGGGCCGAGTCTGACGAAACGGCACAAAGGAGGCCTATTGCTTAGCTTTGTCGTGAGTGAGTTTACGTTTGAAGAAATTGACCCTCATGACGAGTTCTTCCTGCAAGGCCTGCAACGAGTCGGTCGGCGGCGTGGCCGTGTCAAGTTGCCGGCTCACATCGCCCAACCTGCTTTGCGCATCGGCAATCTCTATGGAGTCGAGCAAGAGGATGCCGGCGTTGCGTGCGTCGTAGGCGAGTTTGCAGCGGTGGCGCAGTTGGCCCACTTCACTTCGGGCGGTGTCGAAATCCTGACGAGCCAGAGCGGCACGCGCCTTTGAGAGAATGACTTGTCCCTCGGCCTCCATGGCTGTTCGGGCCTCAGACCATTCGGGATGGGGATTGTTTTGCTGACCACAAGCCGCCACCATGATGGCGGTGAGAAGGCCGACGGCAAGGTTTGAAATGGTTTTCATATCGTGGATGTGGTTTTGAATCAAAGGAAAATGGCGAAACGCTGAGGCCTGCCGGGATTAAAGATAAAAAGCGTCCGTGAGCGATTGGTATTCCGGCGTTTTGTGGCCGTCGGCGTCGAAGAGCACGAGAGTGTCGTGGCGAGGCAACGTGTCGAGATAGGGCGCCTTGACCAGGTGAAGCAACACCCGTTTGGGCCGGGCGCCGTCTTTGGTCACCACCACCGTTTGCCGGCGGAGCGAAAAGCCTGCCGTCGACGCGGCCATCAGGAAGTCGGAGGCCGAAGCATAGGGCCAGATGACCTGGAACGAACCGCCGGAGCGCAACAGACTGGCCGCCGCGGCAATCAGTCGGTCGTAAGGCAAGAGGTCGGCCTGTCGGGCTTGTGCGCGCCGCTTGTCGGGGGCTGCCGTCTGCTCGGTGTGGAAGGGCGGGTTGCTCACCACAACGTCAAAAAGCGACGCAGCAGTATAGGTCAAGACATCGGCGGTCTCCACCGTGACGCCACAAGGCAACACGCCGGCTGCCAGTTCCACGTTGTCGCGGGCCTGGGCGGCGGCCTCGGCATCTATTTCGAGCCCCACCACTTCGCCGGCACCGCGTATGGCAGCCATCATTGCGATGAGTCCCGACCCCGCGCCCACATCGAGCACGCGGCAGCCGGCAGGCAGTTCACACCACGCACCGAGCAAGACACCGTCGGTGCCCACCCGCATGGCGCAGCGGTCGTGATAAATCCTGAAGGGTTTGAAATCGAAACAATCGTTCATGGGCAACATCTGACAACCAACGGCAAATTTACGCAAAAAGCGCTCAGCCGGCAACACATACCTCCACTCTTTGACGCCGTCACTTACACCCTCACAGCCCCTCCGCCACGCGTCAAATGGCTCATTTTGACTTTTTTAATAGTGTTAATCCATAAGAAAAATTTGCCGCCCCCTTAAGTTTTTGTAATTTTGCAGGCGAAAAACCTCCATTCCGATGCATCTTAAATCTATAATAAAGCGTTCTGCTTGTTGCTTGCTTTTGGCTGCTTCGGCCGTCACCGCTTTCGGTCAGGACCTCATTGCCAACCAAGCTCCCATAGACCGCAAACTCAAAGCAGTAGACTCTGTTTCGCTTCAACGTTACATATTGACACGCTACGACAACAACGCCGTAGACCAGTTGTATAGCTCTTGGAACACCGACAGGGCCCATTGCTATGCTGCCTCTGAAGTGCCCGACAGCTTCCGCATAGATTTGCGTGGTTTTGCCATGCCTACGCCGAGCCGTCTGGTGACGAGCCGTTTCGGCTATCGCCCGGCCTTCCGCCGCCAGCATAAGGGTCTGGACATCAAGGTCTATACCGGCGACACCATCGTCTCAGCCTTCGACGGCAAGGTGCGTTGTGCCAACTACGATGCCGGTGGCTACGGCTACTACATCGTGGTGCGTCACGACAACGGCCTTGAGACAATCTACGGTCACCTGTCGAAACATCTCGTCGCTGCCAACCAAGAGGTGAAAGCCGGCGAGCCCATCGGTCTGGGAGGCAACACGGGCCGTTCTTTCGGTTCGCACCTTCACTTTGAGACCCGTCTGCTGGGCGTGGCCATCAATCCCGAACTGCTCTTCGACTTTCCCAACCAAGACGTGACGTCGGACTACTTCGTCTTCCACAACCCCGAGAAAGGCTCCAAAGGCACTGTGGCCAACGACGGTCGCAGCCAGCTGGCACAGAATGGCGGCAAGGCCACTCACTTCTATCAGGTGAAACGTGGCGACACGCTCACCAAAGTGGCCAAGAAGCTCGGCGTGAAGATGGAGGTGCTCTGCCGCAACAACAACCTTACGCGCAACAGCCGCCTGCGCAACAAACAAATCTTGAGATACTAAGCTGCCGCGAGCCACCAAGGCACACGTCAAATCCATACAGACGCCCGTCTCGTCAAACGATGAGACGGGCGTTTTTGCTGTATAGTGGGAAAGAGAGGGTGGCGCAGGACTTGTTCAGAAAGGCGGGTCGAGCGTGACGAAACTAAACATTTTTTTGCCTGAAATGCTTTCGGGAATGCCTCCAGGCTGATGCGGCGGCAGTTTGAACCGCTGAAAACCGACAGCTTTAGGGAAAAACATTGCGGGAATAAGGACAGAAATTCCTGCCATAAGGACAGGAAAAACGGGCCCTATCCCCGTACGGGCCGCCAGGCACAAAAAAAGAGGCCAAAGGCCTCCTCTTTGTTTTATCCTACGTCAAAGATAACGCTGACGGCTGCAAGCGAAAAAGACAAAAGCGACACGCAGCCGACACCCACGCCGGGCGCCGCCCACGCCGGGCGCCCCAACGACCGCTTAGCCGGCATTGGCAATGGAAAGGTCGATGACAATCGTGGGGCGCACCGGGTCGTTGGTGATGAGCAACACCCGACGGCGTCCCTTGCGGATGCCCTTGAAGCGGCGCGCTTTGATTTTGATTTTGGCCGACTCGCCGGGTTTGAGCGTAGACTTGTTGAGGCTCACCTGCAGGCCGGGATTGTAGACTTGCAGAGCCAGCACCTCGAGTGAGGCTGTGCCGGTGTTGGTGAGTAAGACTTCGCGCTTGAGTTCCTTTTTCAAGGCCAAATCGCCCATATAAAGCGCCGTGCTGTCAAGCGTGGCCTGCGGGAAAGAAGCCGTGGCCACAGTCGAAGTCGCCGTTTCGGGGAGCAGAGTCGCCGAGATGGTGATGACGTTGTCGGCCGAGACACGGTCGCCCTTAAAGCGGCTGAGGAATACCTCGGTCTGCGTGAGGCCGAGACTGCGCAGTTGCTCGCTCTCCAACTGAAGGAGGATGCGCCCTGTCCGACCTGGGCGTATTGAGGCCGGTTCTGTGGCCACGCTGAGATACTTGGGCAGGTGCATCAGTTCGGGCGAGATGGTCTGGCGTCCGGCATTGTAGACACGAATGACTTTGACCGGATTGTCGCCGCGGCGCACATTGTCAAATTCCACCTGGTCGGCATCGAGACAGAAGTCGCCGATGTGGTAGGGATAGCGTTCGGGGCGCTCTTTCACCTCAAGCACCACGTCGCCGCTCACTGTCAGGCGGCGGTCGCCGCGGTTGGTGCAGACGTCGACGATTTTCTCGAAGTGGCCCAACAGGGCGGCGTCGTAGGTCACCTTGATGTCAGCCTTTCCGCCCGGGGCTATGGCCGTGCGGGGATAGTCCACCGACGTGCAACCACAGTCGGGACGGACGCTCTCAATCACCACGTCGGTGGTGTCGGTATTGGTCAGCGTGAACACAGCCGAAGAGGGATTTTTCCAAAGCAATGTGCCCATCTCGCGGCGCACCTGGTCGAAGCGGAACTGGGCCACCGACGTGAGCGCACTGAAACCGAGCGAAAGGGCCATAAGACGAATATATGCAGACTTCATTTTGCAGACGTTTTGACAAGGGCGGGCAGTCGGCCAAAGCATAGACCAATGTCAGCAAAGCAGACCGGACTTCACACCCGTGGTGAAAAAATCAGGGAAACTATGGAGTAGCGTTTTCAATTCGATGGCAAAGGTATCAAAAAATGCTGAAAGGCCTTGGATTTTAGGCGCAACTTAGCTACTTTTGCCTTAATGTATGTGCAATATATTAACAATATGAAGTTTATATCTTGGAATGTCAACGGTCTGCGCGCCTGTTGCGGCAAAGGGTTTGGCGAAACGTTCGCCGCGCTCGACGCCGACTTCGTCTGTCTGCAGGAGACCAAATTGCAGGAAGGCCAGATTGACCTGCAGTTTGAGGGCTATCAGAGCTACTGGGACTATGCGGAGAAAAAAGGCTACTCGGGCACGGTGATATTTACCCGCCACACGCCGCTTAGCGTGGCACAGGGCATTGGCCTTGACGATCACGACAAGGAAGGCCGCGTGGTGACGCTCGAAATGGAGACGTTTTATCTGGTCAATGTCTACGTGCCCAACTCACAAGACGAACTGCGCCGACTCGGCTATCGCATGCAATGGGACGCCGCCTTCAGAGAATACCTCTGCCGACTCGACCGGCACAAGCCCGTCATCGTCTGCGGCGACTTCAACGTGGCCCACCAAGAGATAGACCTAAAGAATCCCAAGACCAACCGCCGCAACGCCGGCTTCACCGACGAAGAGCGCGAAAGTTTCGGCCGTTTGCTCAAGGCCGGTTTTTGCGACACCTTCCGCCACTTCTACCCCACCCTTGAAGGGGCCTACTCATGGTGGTCATACCGTTTCCGCGCACGCGAAAAGAACGTGGGGTGGCGCATTGACTACTTCCTCGTTTCGCAACGGCTCGTGCCGGAACTGAAGAGTGCCAAAATCCACACCGACATTATGGGCTCGGACCATTGCCCCGTCGAGATAGAACTCTAAACATTCATCCTCTTTCCTATCACACAATAACTTTATGAAAGCTTTCTTCAAACAAGTGCTGGCCGTCATCGTCGGATCGCTGATTGTCTCGGTGTTCACCTCTGTGATGTTTCTGGTGATGCTTTTCTCTATGATGGCCTCGGCCGACCAACGGCCCAACATCACCCAGGGTACGGTCTTGCACCTCAATCTCAATGGGATGGTCGAAGAGCGCTATACGGCAAGTCCGCTTGACGCCTTCTTCAACTCGGAAGCATTAAACAACCAAGGGCTCAACGATATTCTCAAGGCCATCAAGGTGGCGGCTAAGGACGACCGCATCGAAGGCATCTATGTGGAAGCCGGCTTGCTGAGTGCCGACTTTGCCACTGTCGAAGAAATCCGTAAGGCCCTGACCGATTTCAAGAAGACGGGCAAGTTTGTGATGGCCTATGGCGAAAACTATACCCAAGGCGCCTATTATGTGGCCAGCGTGGCAGACAGCATTTACATTAACCCCAGCGGTATGCTCGACTGGCGAGGCATTGCGGCGACCCCGATGTTTTACAAAGAACTGCTCGACAAAATCGGCGTGAAGATGCAGGTGTTCCGTGTGGGCACCTACAAGAGCGCCGTGGAACCTTTCACCGGCACCGAAATGAGCGAGGCCAACCGCGAACAGATGCAGAGTTTCATCAACGACATCTGGACGGTGGTGTGCAAAGACGTGAGTGCGTCGCGAAACATTCCCGTGGACTCTCTCAACGCCATTGCCGACAGCTATGCCACCTTTGCCGACGCCGAAGACTACGTGAAAAAGCGACTCGTTGACGGAACGGCTTATGTAGACGAAATGCGCGACAGGCTGCAGAAGCGTGTGAGCGAGAGCCTGAACCTTGTCGAAGCGGCCGACCTGGCACTCTGCTATGAAGACGACAACGACGGCGACGGCGAAATCGCCATCTATTATGCCTACGGCGATATCGTGGGCGCCGAAGGAGGCGGCCTGATGGGCGGCGGAAACCTCATCGTTGGCCCGGAAGTGGTGAAAGACCTCGACCAACTGGCCCAGGACGACAATGTCAAGGCCGTGGTGCTCCGCATCAACTCCGGCGGCGGCAGCGCCTTTGCCTCCGAACAAATCTGGCGCGCCGTGCAGCAACTCAAGAAAAAGAAACCCGTCGTCGTGTCTATGGGCAGCTATGCAGCCTCAGGCGGCTACTATATGGCCAGCGGGGCCGACTTCATTGTGGCAGAGCCCACCACCCTCACCGGCAGCATCGGCATCTTTGGCATGGTGCCCGACCTGAGCGGTCTGATGACCGAAAAACTCGGCCTGCACGTAGGCGTGGTCAAGACCAACGAGGCCTCAGACTTCGGCGTAATAGACCGGCCGTTCACTGCCGCCGAAAGCCAGGCGATGCAGCAATACGTGGAGCGCGGCTACCGGCTCTTCCTCAAGCGTGTGGCTGAAGGCCGCCATTTGAGCACAGCCTATACCGACAGCATTGCCCAAGGACGCGTATGGACCGGCAGGCAGGCTCTCAAACTGAAGCTTGTGGACAAACTCGGCACTCTCGACGACGCCATCAAGGTGGCGGCAAGGAAGGCCCAGGTCAGACAATACCGACTGGCCGACTATCCCGCGCCGGCCAACTGGCTCGACCAATTGATGGGCGAATATAAAGACAACTATATGGAACGCGAAGTAAGGACTACCTTAGGCCAGTACTACCAACCGCTCCGCTTCGTCTTGAAACTCAAAGGCAGCGACTGCCTGCAGGCCCGTATGCCCTTCGAACCACAACTGCATTAAGGCCAATGCTTAGCCCGATGTGTCTGCTCTGGCCCTTGGCCGTGGTCTACGACGCGGTGACGAGTGTGCGCAACCTGCTTTTCGACAAAGGCATCATGTCCGAGCGGCAGTTTGACGTGCCTGTCATTGCCGTGGGCAACCTCGCCGTGGGCGGTACGGGCAAAACACCGCATACGGAATACCTCATCCGCCTGTTGCACGACCGGCACGTGGCTATGCTGAGCCGCGGTTACGGACGGCAGACCAAGGGCTACAGACTGGCGACAGCCGAAACGACGGCCGAAGAAATTGGCGACGAACCTTTTCAAATCAAACACAAGATACCGGACTGCATCGTCGCCGTGGATGAGCAACGATGCCGCGGCATTGAGCGTCTGAGACAAGAGACCCCGGCAGACGTCATAGTGCTTGACGACGCCTACCAACACCGGCACGTCAAAGCCGGCCTTTATATCCTCCTGACCGACTACGCCCGGCTTTATTGCCACGACTGGCTCATGCCGGCAGGCCGGCTTCGGGAGTCGGCCAGAGGGGCAAAAAGGGCAGACCTCATTATTGTCACCAAATGTCCTCAGCAGCTCTCAGAGGCCGAACAGGCTCGGATTTTCAAGAAGTTGTCGCCACGAAAAGGCCAGAAGGTGTTTTTCACGACTTTCGTTTACGGCAGACCCTATCCGCTGTTTCCACAAGAGGCCTCACCTTGTCCCGACATTGACGGACTGCCGGTCATGACCATCACCGGCATTGCCAAACCGGCTCCGCTTTATGCGCATCTCAAAGCCCAAGGGGCCGAGGTCCGGCCTCAACGTTTCGCCGACCATCATCACTTTTCAGCCCAAGATTTCAAGCGACTCAACCAAGCCTTTGAAACACTCGACAAGGAGGCTTTGGCACAAGGAAAAGAGACTCTGGCCCTCACGACGGAGAAAGACGCGGCCCGCTTTCTGGCCCAGGCCGAAAAACTGTCGCAACAATTGCGCCGCCGCCTCTACGTCCAACCCATCGAGGTGCGTTTCATTGCCAACCATCACAATGCATTTAACCACATAATCACAGACTATGCTTCAAAAGATTAAAGACACGGCAGACTGGATACGTTGCCACACACAAAGCCGCCCACTGACGGCCATCATACTCGGTACCGGACTGGGCCGACTCGCCTCAGAGATTGACATCATCGACGCCTTTGCCTATCAAGACATTCCCAATTTCCCGGTTTCGACCGTCGAAGGCCATCACGGCCGCCTGCTCTTCGGCCGTCTGGGTGGTAAAGAGGTAATGGCGCTCGAAGGACGGTTCCACTACTATGAGGGATACGACATGAAGACCGTCACTTTCCCCATCCGCGTGATGTATGAACTGGGCATCAAGAACCTTTTCGTCAGCAACGCCTCGGGTGGCCTCAACCCGAAATTCAGTGTGGGAGACCTGATGCTTATCACCGACCACATCAACTTTATGCCCGAACATCCGCTCCACGGTCCCAATTTCCCCACAGGGCCTCGCTTCCCCGACATGCACCAGGTCTATGACAAGGCATTCCTTGACCAGGCCCGCGAAATTGCACGGGAAAAAGGTATCAAGGTTCAAGAGGGTGTGTATATCGCCACCCAGGGCCCCACGTTTGAGACGCCGGCCGAATACAGAATGTTCCGCACGTTTGGCGGCGACGCCGTGGGCATGAGCACCGTACCCGAAGTCATCGTAGCCCGCCACAGCGGCATGCGCGTGTTCGGCATCAGCGTGATTACGGATATGGGCGTGGGCGACGACATACCGGAGGTGAGCCACGAAGAAGTGCAGCGTGCCGCCAATGCCGTTCAGCCGCTTATGGCAGATATTTTCAGAGAAATCATCAAACGTCAACCTTAAAACGGAACTGTTTTCCGTCCGTCATACATCGGAGATCCTGACTTGCAGGAGACTCCGATTTTTTCACACAACCCTTTCAAACTTTGCTATGGCTTTTCACATTCCTCCCGGCGCTATGAGCAGCCTGAGTTCACCGGGCACTCGCGGTCTCATCTTCGGTCTCACCGCTGCCGTATTCTATGGCCTCATTCCCACATTCACTCTGCCGATCTGCGGCGAAATGGGGCAGGACAATCCCAACGCCATGACGACGATGTCGATATTGTTCTACCGGTTCATGATTGCCTCGGTGATTATGGCAGTCCTGATGCTGATCAAGCGGCGCTCATTCCGCATCAGCCGCGGTGAGATTGTGACCCTGATGTATCTGGCCTTCTTGTCAGACGGTGCGGCGATGTTCCTGCTGGCCGGTTATCCGTATATGTCGTCAGGCGTGGCCACGACGCTGCACTTTATGTATCCCGTCCTGACAGCCGTCTTGATGATGCTATATTATAATGAGTCGCGACGTCCAGCCTCCATCATGGCCGTGATTATGGCCGTGGGCGGCGTAGCCGTGCTCTCTTGGCCCACGGAAGGCTCTCAGGTGGCCGTCAGAGGTGTGGTGCTGGAACTCATCTCGGCGGCCTGTTTTGCGCTCTACCTCATACGCGTCAACCGGTCGCGCGTGGCCAATATGGAAGGTTTGAAACTGACTTTCTACATCGTCTTCTTCGGCGCACTGATATTTGGCGCAGAAGCTTTCAGACAAGAAAGTTTCCAGCTCATAACCACACCGACCCAGGCGGCCGACCTCATCTTGCTCGGCCTGCTCTGCACCGTTGTGACCAACCTCAGCCTTGTGATTTCGGTAAAGAACATCGGCTCGACGATGACGGCCGTGTTGGGCTCAATGGAGCCGATGACTGCGGTGATTATGGGCGCCGTTTTTTTCGGCGAAGCCATCACATGGAACATCATCCTGGGCTTCTTCCTGATTATCCCTGCCGTGGTCATCGTTATCTTGACACGAAACCGCTAAGACCGGCCGAAACTTGAATGTAATATCATACTGCCGCAGACGCTTCAGTCGTCTGCGGCACAGCATTTGCCACATACTACTCTTATTCCACTAAACACTAAACGACTATGATGATCCGCCAGCTGGCCATTCTGTTTGGCTGTCTTGCTTTGGGCGAACTGCTCATCTTTTTCACGGGCATCCCCCTGCCTTCGAGCATTGTTGGTATGCTACTGCTCACACTTTTTCTACAACTCCGCGTCGTCCGGCTCGAATGGGTGCAGACGCTGGCCGACTTTCTTGTGGCCAACATCGGCTTCTTCTTTGTTCCACCCGGCGTGGCCATTATGTGCCACTTCAAGCTCATTAAGGCCGAGTGGCTCCCCATCGTCGTGGCGTCGGTCATTTCGACGGTTCTGGTGCTGGCCGTGACAGGCTGGGTGCACCAGCTTTATGGCAAGGCCACTCACAGCGATTTTGATGAAGAAGAGGAAGGAGGCAAAGCATGAAGGCGTATTTCTCCAATGAGTTTTTCCTGATTGCGCTCACTTTTGGCTCCTATTTTCTGGGCAAACTGTTGAGGCGCAAAACGGGCTGGGTGGTGATGAACCCTATCTTGGTGTCTATTGCCACGGTGATTACCTTCCTTTGGCTTGCTGACATTAGTTACGACACCTATAATAAAGGCGGCCAGATGATAGAGTTCTGGCTCCGGCCGGCGGTGGTGGCCCTCGGTGTCCCCTTGTATCTCCAGCTCAGCCGCATCAAGCGCCAGCTGGTCCCCATTCTGCTTTGCGAGTTAGTGGGTTGCGTTGTCGGGATTGTCTCTGTGGTGTGGATTGCCAAGGAGATGGGGGCTTCGCGAGAGGTTATCCTTTCGTTAGCGCCTAAGTCGGTGACGACGCCCATCGCGATGGAGGTGACCAACAGCATTGGCGGCATACCTTCGCTTACGGCAGCCGTGGTGGTCTGTGTCGGTCTGTTTTGTGCGGTATGCGGCTACAAGACGATGGGCTTTGCCCGCGTACGCGGCTCTGTGGCGCAAGGTTTGTCAATGGGCACTGCGGCTCACGCCTTAGGCACAGCCACCTCGATGGACCGTAGTCGCATCCAAGGCGCTTATGCCAGCCTCGGCCTGACGCTCAACGGTATTCTCACCTCGTTGCTCACGCCCTGCATCATCCCGATGCTCAACGTTTAGGTCTCTGCCCGTTTGTGGGAGAAAAGACATCGCGCACATCCGCTTGCTTCTGGGGCAGCGAATGTGCGCGATATGTGTTGTGGGGCTTAAGACTGCAGTCTTTTAAACAGTCTCAGCCGAGATACTTCATAAGAATTTTGATGTTGGAAGCCTCACGCAGACGACGTAGTGCACGCTCCTTGATCTGACGGACGCGCTCACGGGTGAGGTTAAGGCTGTTGGCCACTTCTTCGGCCGTCATTTCGTTTCGGCCGATGCCGAAGAGCATTTTGAGCACTTGACGCTCACGGTCGGTGAGTGTGGCAAGAGCCGCCTCAAGGTCTGAGGCGAGCGACTCTTTCTCCATCTGGTTGTCAGTGCCCGGCGCGCTCTCGTCGGTCATAATATCAATGAGGCTGTTGGAGTCGTCGTCCTGGAACGGGGCATCTACAGAGACTTTCTTGCCATTGGTGCCGAGCGCCTCCTGCACCTTGGTGATGTCTGTCTCAAGGATGTCGGCCAGCTCTTGGGCAGAGGGACGGCGCTCGAACTCCTGCTCAAAATTGACTATGGCCTTGGTGAGTTTGCTCTGAAAGCCCACTTGGTTGAGGGGCATACGCACAATGCGGCTTTGCTCGGAGATGGCCTGAAGGATGCTTTGTCTGATCCACCACACGGCGTAGCTGATGAATTTGAAGCCGCGGGTTTCGTCAAACTTCTTGGCAGCCTTGATGAGTCCGAGGTTACCTTCGTCGATGAGGTCGTTTAGTGCGAGGCCCTGGTTTTGATATTGTTTGGCCACCGACACGACAAAGCGCAGGTTGGCCCGTGTGAGTTTCTCGAGCGCTTCGGCGTCGCCTTTATGAATGCGTTGTGCAAGTTCCACTTCCTCATCGGTCGAGATGAGTTCCTCACGTCCGATTTCCACCAAATACTTATCAAGAGCCGCGCTTGAGCGGTTCGTGATGCTCTTATTAATTTTTAATTGACGCATATTATCCCAATTTCAGGTGCAAATTTAGTGCTAATGAGCGCAAAATCCAAACGTAAGCCGCAGTTTGTCATTTTGCAGCTGCTTTGTTGCCGCCTTGTTCGTCTCAGAGGGCCACATCGTAGCGGCATAAGGCCCGTACGTTTTTTAAAACGGTGAAGGCGGTGCAGCCTTGCTGCACCACCTCATGCTGTCCGTATAGTTAAGTCGGCCGGCTTATTTGGCGTAGCTGACAGAGCGTGTCTCGCGGATGACGGTGATTTTGACCTGTCCGGGATAGGTCATTTCGTCTTGTATGCGGCGTGCAATTTCTCCGCTGAGCGTTTCGACCTGTTTGTCGTCTACCTTGTCGGCGCCGACGATGACGCGGAGTTCGCGTCCGGCCTGAATGGCGTAGGTCTTGGTGACGCCGGGATAGCTCATGGCAATGTTTTCGAGGTCGTTGAGTCGCTTGATGTAAGCCTCGACGATTTCGCGGCGTGCGCCGGGACGTGCGCCCGAGATGGCGTCACAGACCTGAACGATGGGTGCAAGCAGCGAAGTCATTTCCACCTCGTCGTGGTGTGCACCGATGGCGTTGCAGATTTCGGCCTTTTCCTTGTATTTCTCTGCAAGTTTGGCGCCGTAGAGTGCGTGAGGCAGTTCGCTCTCCTCGTCGGGCACCTTACCGATGTCGTGCAACAGACCGGCGCGTTTGGCCTTCTTGGGATTGAGTCCGAGTTCTGATGCCATGATGGCACAGAGGTTGGCCGTTTCGCGAGCGTGCTGGAGCAGGTTTTGTCCGTAGGATGAACGGTATTTCATCTTGCCGACTATGCGTACCAGCTCAGGATGCAAGCCGTGTATACCCAAGTCGATGGTGGTGCGTTTACCGGTCTCGATGATTTCTTCCTCAATCTGTTTCTTGACCTTGGCAACGACCTCCTCGATGCGTGCCGGATGGATGCGTCCGTCGGCGATGAGTTGGTGAAGTGCCAAGCGGCAGATTTCGCGGCGCACGGGGTCAAATGCAGAGATGACAATGGCTTCGGGGGTGTCGTCTACGACAATCTCCACGCCGGTTGCGGCCTCGATGGCACGGATGTTGCGGCCTTCGCGTCCGATGATACGTCCTTTGACTTCGTCGTTGTCGATGTGGAAGACGGTCACGGAGTTTTCGATTGCCGTCTCTGTGGCCACACGCTGAATGGTCTGGATGACGATGCGCTTGGCCTCTTTGTTGGCCGTCATCTTGGCGTCATCCATGATTTCGTTGATATACGACTGGGCGTCGGTGCGTGCTTCGTCTTTGAGAGACTCGACGAGTCGCTTTTTTGCCTCTTCGGCCGAGAGTCCGCTGAGTTCCTCGAGTTTGTCACGCTCTTGGAGTTGCAGTTTCTCGAGTTCCTGCTCTTTGGCGGTGAGGAGCTGGGCTTGCGAGTTGAGTTTGTTCTGGAAGGCGTCGAGTTCGTTTTTCTTTTTCCCGATTTCTTCTTGTCTCTGGTTGAGTGTGAGTTCGCGCTGTTTGAGTTTGTTCTCCTGCTGCAACATGCGCTGGTTGCGCTGGTTGGCTTCTTTCTCGAGTTCGGCTTTTTTGTTGAGGAATTTCTCTTTGACCTCAAGCAGTTTAGACTCTTTGATGACTTCGCCCTCCTTGTGCGCATGGTCGATGATGCGCTGATATTTTTTTCCGAGGACATATCTGAAGAAGCCGAATCCAATCGCCGTGCCGAGAATGACGCCGACGACGATCATTATGACTGTTTCCATGATGTTTGAATGTATATATTATAGTTGTATGTTTAAGGTCTGTGGCGTTGTGCCGTTGGGTCTGCGGTTGTCAGGCCTCGTCTTCGTCTTGGGCCTTGGCAGTGGCGAGTGCCTGTTCGATTTCGACCGTCAGTTGCTTGACCACGTCGTCGTAGGGCTGTGTGGCCGCACTGTTTTCGGCCTGGAGCGCATAGACGGCAAAGTCGAGCAGAGTGATGGACATACACCTCTCGTAGCTGAGATTAGGGTACGACTCGCGATAGCGGCTGAGTTTGTCGTTGATTTTCTTTGCCGCTTTTCTGAACACCTCTTCCAGTTCACGCCGGATGGTGATGGGGTGCATCTGATTGCCAATCATCAACTGTATGTTGAGTTTGTCGGCTTTGTTTTTGTCTTCTGCGCTCATATGGAAAGCGTTTTAGTCGGTGTCAGACGTTGAGTCGTGCAATAGACTTATCGACGAGTTTGATGAGTTTGGCCAGGCGTGCTCTTGTGGCTTTGACGTCTTCGCCTGAGACTTCGAGGATTTTGGCCGCCTTCAGGTTGGCATATTGTGCGACGGCTTGTTCGCGCAATGCCTCGGCCTGCTGCTGTTTGTCTTTGCACAGGCGCAATTCCTCTGTGAGTTGCCGGTTTTGCCGTTGCAGCTCGTTGTAGGCGAGGATGAGTTGTCTCACCCTTGTCTGCAGGACTTGCAGGTTTTGTTCTTCCTCTTTGGTCATGGTCTGGGCGTGTTATGCAGTTCGCTTGGCTTTGTTGTAGACGCTGTGTGCACTGACGCGACGGCCTGCCGGCTGTCATTTCTTTGTGTCGACGTCTTTGGGCTTGGGCTCTTTCTTGGCAAGGATGACGACGTTGTAGACATATTCGGCCATCCAGCTGCCGCTATAGCCCAGGCGCTGCTGGTATTGGCGTATGGCATAGCAAGCCTTGCGCACATCGTCTTTTTTCCAGTTTTCCTTGGTAAGAATGTCGTTGACGGTCTTTTCGGTCATGGTGCGCAAGGCGCCTTTCATAAATCCGGGTACGCGGAATTTCCATTTCATCAGGTTGCCGACAAGCATCATAAGCTCCTGCGAGAAGCCCTGGAAGGCATAGAAATAAGGCTGCACGGCCTGCATATTCTTGCAGTTACGCTTGACGCTCTGGTCAATCTCTTTGAAGAAGTTGTCTGAGATGCCATAGATTTCCGAAAGCATCTTCTTGCATTTGTTTTTCTCTCCGAGTCCCAGTTTGTTGTTGACCGTGGGCACCTGGAGGGTATGCTTGAAGACGCGGAGGTCGGGCAGTGCGGCGATGTTGTTGATGCCGAGATTGGCAGCCATCACAGCCTGATAGTAGACGCGGATAAGGGCCATGAAGTCTTCCATGCCGCCCACGCGCCAGCCTTGGTCTTTGGCTTTGTTCTTTTTGAATAGTTTGCTGAATATACTCATAAGTATGGGGTTTTCGAAATGCAAAAATACTCCAAATCGGCGGAATAAACGAAAGTTTGGAGCAGAAAAAGCATTTAAGCCACTTGAATTAAGGTGGTTTAGGCGTTTCGTTTCAAGTATTGGTAAAGGACGGCCGGCAATGCGCGAACCGAGCAGGCTTTGCCCGGAGGGCCTGCGGCTGCGGTCTGTATATCCTTCTGATATTTTTGGATATCAGGTATATACGTCACGACATAAGCCTTGTCTCCTGGCAGAAAGGCGGTGCTATGGCATACAGGGCGGGTTATTGTCTTTTGGTGCCAGACGGTATGAGGGCTATCTTTGATACAGGAAAGAAGAAGAGAGGTCCACAAAAGGCTTCTCTTTTTGCGTTTCAAGGGGTTACGGACATAAGGACTGTTTTGCCTGGGCTTATGGCAGGAAATACCGGCCTTATGCCGGGCCGCCAAAACAGGCTTTTGAAGGCGCAGGAACGGTTCTTCAGAACATTCAGAAGACATATCGTCCTGATTGTTTGACTCTTACGATTATCGTTAAGCGTTTTTAACAATCCCACACATACCGTGACACAAAATATCAAAATCGGCGGCAGACCCTTAAAAGATGTTGGAGACCGTCACAGGCGACCGGCTTTTGTGAACAGTATGCCGCACATTGCACACCGAAACGCGGTGAGCGGAAGAAAACCAGGAGCCTAAGCTCTAACCACTAAAACACAGACAGTTATAAACCCGTCCGGGAGCAAATGGCCGGCACCGGTGTTAAGTAATTTTAGAAAATATCCCTGTAACATTGGCCCGTAAAAGGAAGATTAAATTAACTTTGCGGTCAGTAACCCAACAGGTGACGAAGCTCACACGACATCAGCTGCCGGCGCTTGGCCGGCAGCTCTGTCGTGGGTTCAGCCGCGGCGTGTGCCGTGGCAGCAAGGCCTTTATTGAGCCTCTCAAGCCTATAAAACCAGCCCTCTATGGACTTAATTTATCTTGGAATATTGATATTCCTTTTTATTCTGGCCACCTTTGATTTGTCTGTAGGTGTGGCCAATGATGCCGTAAACTTTCTGAGTCCCGCCGTCGGCGCCAAAGCGGCGCGGTTCCGCACCATCCTCATCGTGGCCGCCATAGGCATCTTCGTGGGTGCCTCGACCAGCAGCGGCATGATGGACATTGCCCGACACGGCATTTTCACACCGGCCTATTATTCGCTGGACGACGTGATGTGCATCTTCCTGTCGGTGGCGGCAACCGACATCATCCTGCTCGACATTTTCAACACGCTGGGCATGCCCACGTCGACCACCGTGTCGATGGTGTTCGGCCTGTTGGGCGGTAGTTCGGCCATTGCCATGTCAAAGATCATCGGTTCGAGCTACACCTACGACCAGCTCATCAACACCGACAAGGCCTTGCAGGTGATCATTGCCATATTCCTCTCGGTGGCCATCGCCTTTGTGTTTGGTCTGTTGGTGATGTGGATCACGCGTATCGTCTTCACTTTCAACTACAAGAAGCACCTGCGCTGGAGCATCGCCCTGTTTGGCGGCATCAGTGTGACGGCCATTTTCTACTTCCTGCTGGTGAGTGGCCTCAAAGGCTCAGACCTGCTCAAAATGCTCGGTGTGTCCGACTGGGTGGCAAGCCATCACATGACCATTCTCCTGGTGGGCCTTGTGGTGTTCACGGTTTTGACCGAAATCTTGCACCTGCTCCATATAAATATATTCAAGGTCATCGTGTTGTTCGGTACGTTCTCGCTGGCCATGGCCTTTGCGGGCAACGACCTGGTGAACTTCATCGGTACGCCGCTGGCTGGCTTGGAGTCGTACATCGACTTCTCTGCCCATCACGGCACGACCGAGGCTGCCGGCTATAGTATGAACGTGCTGGCCGGTCCGTCGACACTGCCCATGAAACACCTGTTCCTCATCGCCGCCGGCGTCATCATGACCATCGCCATCTTCAGCTCCAAAAAGGCCCACAAGGTGGTTGAAACCACAGTCAACCTGTCGCGCCAGGACGACGGCGAGGAGGTGTTCAGCTCTTCACGCATAGCCCGCAAGATTGTACGCAACGTGCTCAACGGCACGCAGGCCGTCAACCGCTTTGTGCCGCGCGGCATCAAAGCCTGGCTGGGCACCCGCTTCAACACCGACGAGTCCGTGCTCGACGAGGGTGTGGCCTTCGACCTGGTGCGTGCCTCTGTCAATCTGGTGCTGGCCGGTCTGCTCATCGTGGTGGGCACGTCACTCCAATTGCCGCTCTCTACGACCTACGTGGCCTTCATGGTAGCCATGGGTACGAGTCTGGCCGACAAAGCCTGGGGACGTGAGACCGCCGTCTATCGCATCACCGGCGTCATCACCGTCATCGGCGGCTGGTTCATCACAGCCGGCGCCGCCTTCATCATGAGCTTCATCATAGCCACGCTCAACCACGTGGGCGGCATCTTCTCAATGATTCTGCTCATCGGCGTGCTCGTGCTCGTATTGGTCAACAACAACCGTAAATTCAAGAAAAAGCAAGAAACCGACACGGTCGACACGCTCTTCCGCCAGTTGGTGCGTAGCCACGACAAGCGCGAGACCTGGCAACTGCTCAAACAGCATGTGACGCAGACACAGGCCGAACTCATCAACTTCACACGCGAAAACCTGAGCGGCATCACCTCAGGACTGATGAACGAAGACGTGCGCAGCCTGCGCAACGTGGGCCACGCCATCGACGAAATGAAAAACAAATGGAAACGCTATCGCCGCAAGGAAATCCTCGGTATGCGCAAGATTGACTATATGCAGGCCGTAGAGAAAAACACGTGGTTCCACCTGGGCTGCAACAACTCCACGCAGATCATCTATTCGCTCAAGCGTATGCTCGAACCGGTGATGGAGCATGTGGACAACAACTTCAATCCGCTGCCGCCCGAAAGCTGTGAAGAGTTGCGGCCGGTGCTCAACGACGTGGACAAACTGCTCTCTCGCTCACAAGATATGATTGTGTCGGGCAACTTTGCCGATTCTGACGAACTGCTGGTTGAGGGCAACGCCATCAAGGCCCGCATCTCACAAATCCGCCACAAACAACAAGACCGCATACAGCGCGAAGACAGCAACATCAAAGTGGCCCTGCTCTATCTCAACACCTTGCAGGAGCTGCAAGAATTGGTGTCGATGACCCGCCACCTGCTCCGCGCCTCCAAGCGCTTCCAGGCATAAACAACCTCACCGGCCTCAATGGCCGCCCAACAGACCGCCCGGACCGTCAATGGTCCGGGCGTTGTCTTTATATGCTATCCGGCACTTTTAGTCGTCCTCATCCATCAAAGCCCAATAGGTTTGCGCCCCACGACACCACTCCTCCGACACCATAAAGGCGGTGTTTGACGCCCTTGAAACCGTCCGGCGGCGTGACTGAGCGTGACTGGAGCGTCCAATCACCACATTATGCTTTCTCTCAACGCGTTACAAACGTGTGATTGGGTGATTGGGGAAAAGGCAACAATTGGGGGGGAGAATAAAACACGGCCTCCCATGGGCGCAAATCATCTCATTGCGCCCATAGGAGGTCTGATAAGTTTTGGGGATAGACGTTCGGATTAGAATACCAGGTCAGAGAGATCCGGCTTTGACGCCGTGTCGTAGCCTTCAGACTCTTCGGCCACGCCATGATGACCATAAGCCGAATCATGGTCGGCATAGCTCGTCTGGCGCCGTGAGTAGTCATACTGGCGCCGCGGACAATTGTCGAAAGTGTATTGTGCCGCGTCGGCAAAAGCGTTCATAAAGTTCTCAAGGTCTTCGCGATAAAGGAAAATCTTATGTTTCTCAAACATCGGTCGCTCCTCTTCGGTGCCTTCCTTGATTTTCTTGCTCTCCGTGATAGAGATGTAAAGTTCGTTGTGTCTGTCTTGCTTGACATCGATATAATAAATACGCTTGCCAGCCTTGACTGTTTTAGAAAAAAGAATATCGCTGTCGCCGGTACCCTTGCTAAAATCACCAACTACTTTGTTGAGAAAAAGTGCCATAAAAATCTAATTATTGGATAGCTACCGCCGGACTGGAACAAATCATACAACCTCTGCGGCCTAACTCATTCTTATTCGGCGCAAATTTGCAAAAAAATCTCTGATTTGCGTAACAAACAGAGAAAAATCCGCAGTGGCATTGCGCTTTTTTCTACAAAAAATTGCCTTTGGCATAGCTATAATATATATAGGGGTTGCGTAAAACAGGACAAACGAGTCGAAAAGACGAACACAGACACCAATCACCGAATTATCGCCAGCATCCACCGGCAGCCTCATTCTCCCTTGCACCTGAAAGACAGTTCCCCGGCAGATGAAGTGCGCTAAATTGGAGCAAAACATATATATTACAAAGAAAAGTATTACTTTTGCAGCATAATTGCTCAAAACCTCACTTTTTGAGCAAGAGAGAACAGCAATTATCTCTGACACATTAAACATACCACGTATTTATGACAGCAAAGCGTAAAATCCAATTCAGCCTGCTCTACCGCGACATGTTCCAGAGTAGCGGCAAATTCCAACCGCGCAAAGACCAGCTCGAACGTATTGCTCCGGTCATCATAAAGATGGGCTGCTTCGCCCGCGTAGAAACCAACGGTGGCGCCTTCGAACAGGTCAACCTGCTCTATGGCGAAAACCCCAACCAGGCCGTACGCGCCTTTACCAAACCCTTCAACGAGGTGGGCATCAAGACCCACATGCTCGACCGCGGCCTCAACGCGCTGCGTATGTTCCCCGTACCGGCGGACGTGCGCCGTCTGATGTATAAGGTGAAACACGCACAAGGTGTCGACATCACCCGCATCTTCTGCGGTCTGAACGACGTGCGCAACATCATCCCTTCAATCAAATATGCCCTTGAGGCCGGTATGACGCCTCAGGCCACCCTCTGCATCACCACCTCGCCCATCCACACCGCTGAGTATTATGCCGGCATCGCCGACCAGCTTATCGAGGCCGGTGCGCCCGAAATCTGCCTCAAGGATATGGCCGGTATCGGACAGCCCGCCATGCTGGGCAAACTGACCAAGATGATTAAAGACAAACATCCCGAGATCATCATCGAATACCACGGCCACAGCGGTCCCGGTCTGTCGATGGCCAGCATTCTGGAGGTTTGCAAAAACGGCGCCGACGTGATCGATGTGGCTATGGAGCCGCTCTCTTGGGGCAAGGTGCATCCCGACGTCATCTCGGTACAGTCTATGCTCAAGCACTATGGCTTCGACGTGCCCGAAATCAATATGGACGCCTATATGGAAGCACGCAAACTCACCCAAGAGTTTATCGACGACTTCCTCGGCTACTTCATGAACCCTGCCAACAAGCTGATGAGTTCGCTCCTCTTGGGTTGCGGTCTGCCCGGCGGTATGATGGGCTCGATGATGGCCGACCTCGTAGGCGTGCAGGCTGCCATCAACAGCAACCGCGCCAAAGAAGGCAAAGAGCCGCTCTCTGAAGACGCCTTGCTCGTCAAGCTCTTCAACGAGGTGGCCTATGTATGGCCGCGCGTGGGTTATCCTCCCCTCGTCACCCCCTTCTCGCAATATGTCAAGAACATTGCCTTGATGAATCTCCTCACCGAGTCGATGGGCAAGCCCCGCTACACGATGATGGACGACAGCATCTGGGGTATGATTCTCGGCAAGAGCGGCAAACTGCCCGGTGAGGTGGCCGACGAAATCAAGCAACTGGCCAAAGAGAAAGGCTATGAGTTCACCACGGCCGACCCGCAGAGCTACTATCCCGACGACCTCGCCCGTTTTGAAAAAGAAATGGAAGAAAACGGCTGGGACCGCGGACAGGACGACGAAGAACTCTTTGAGTTTGCCATGCACGAGACACAATATCGCGACTATAAGAGCGGTGCCGCGAAGAAACGCTTCCTGGCCGACCTGCAAGCCGCCAAAGACAAGAGCGCTTCGCAGGGCATCAGCCCCGAAGAGGCTGCAGCCTTCAAGCACGCCAAAGCCGACGCCATTGTGGCTCCCGAAGGCGGTATCGTGCTCTGGGAAATCGGTGGCGATGGCGAATGCGTCAAAGGCATTGAGCCTTTCATCGGCAAAGAATATGCCGAAGGCGACTTCTTCTGCTACATAGAGAATGCCCACGGCCAGATTGTCGAGTTGCCGGCTGCTCTCGGCGGCAAACTGGTAGAGATCAACGCCAAGCAAGGCAGCCACGTGGCCAAAGGCGATGTGATTGCCTACATCGAGCGCCCTAACGCCGAAGCCTAAAACAAACCCATTATAACAGTGCAGCGCAACCTTATAAAAAGGCTGCGCTGCAAGTTTTTTTAGGCATACACTTGCCTGTATTGCACAAAATGAGTAATTTTGCGC
Source organism: Alloprevotella sp. (assembly GCA_045124135.1). Taxonomy (GTDB): domain Bacteria; phylum Bacteroidota; class Bacteroidia; order Bacteroidales; family Bacteroidaceae; genus Alloprevotella. The sequence goes on along the minus strand of JBGVLE010000076.1, from coordinate 55,131 downwards.
CGTTTTTAAGTTTCTAAAATAAAAAGACATGACCCACAATTTGTTGAAAGGTAAGCGCGGTATCATTTTCGGCGCTTTGAACTCAGAGTCAATCGCCTGGAAAGTAGCTGAGAAAGCTGTTGAAGAAGGCGCCATCATCACTTTGAGCAACACGCCTATGGCCTTGCGCATGGGTGAACTTAACGAACTCTCTGAAAAACTCAATGCACCGATTATCCCTGCCGATGCCACCAGCGTGGAAGATCTCGAGGTGGTTTTCAAGGAAAGCGTTGAGAAACTTGGCGGCAAGATAGACTTTGTGCTCCACTCTATCGGTATGAGCCCCAACGTGCGCAAACATCGCACGTATGACGATCTGGACTACGGTTATCTCCAGAAGACGCTCGACATCTCTGCCATCTCTTTCCACAAGATGCTTCAGGTGGCCAAGAAGCAGGACGCCATTGCAGAAGGCGGTTCGGTAGTAGCCCTGACCTATGTGGCTTCACAGCGCACTTTCTTCGGTTACAACGATATGGCCGATGCCAAGAGTATGCTCGAAAGCATTGCCCGCTCGTTCGGTTACATCTATGGCCGCGAAAAGAACGTACGTATCAATACCATCTCTCAGTCGCCCACGCCCACCACAGCCGGTAAAGGCATCAAGGACATCGACAACATGATGGACTTCGCCAACAAGATGTCGCCTCTTGGCAATGCCACCGCTGAAGAGTGTGCCAACTATTGCGTGGTGCTCTTCTCTGACTTCTGCAAGAAAGTCACGATGCAGAACCTCTTCCACGACGGCGGTTTCTCAAGCATGGGCATGAGCCTCAGAGCCATGAACCAGTATGCCAAGGATCTGGCACCCTACGAAGACGAAAGCGGCAAGATCATCTACGGTTAATCATGGGACTGCTCGACAAACTCTTCGGCAAGAAAGAGACTTTGTCTCCCGAAGCCAAGCAACAGAAGGACATCGAGCGGCAATTCAACATCCAGCGCGACAACGGCGTGCACGCACTCAAAATGGGCGAGGCCGCTATTGCCGCGCCCTATTTTGAAAATGCCCTTGAACTTTGCCCGGACTGCCTGCAAGTGAAGGGCTATCTGGCCGAGGCCTACCTCGCCTTGCAGGATTTTGGAAAAGCCCGCCCCGTGCTTGAAACACTATGTGAGGCACAACCCGACAACGTCGAGACGGCTCTGCTCCTGGCCCGGGCCCAGGGACGGACAGACCAGTATGAGGCGATGTTCGACACGGCAGAGAAGCTGATTGCCGCCCACCCTGACGAGCCACGCGCCGCCTATCTCTCGGCAGTTGCAGCCCACGCCCTTCACAACGACATTATGGCCATAGCCCGCCTCACCCAGGCACTCGCCCTGGCAGAAGGTTTTCGTCTGGCCCGGCGGCTGAGAGCGCAGGTGTTGCTTGAGATGGGATCGGCCGTTGAGGCTCTTCAAGACACGACCGTATTGACCCAATGCGACGAGGCCGAAGACGAAGATTTCATTCTTCACGGCAGAGTGCTCGCGACCGGCGGACAGTATGACGAAGCCGTGGCCGCATTGGCTCAGGCCCTTGAACTCAATCCATTCAACCGCGACGCCTTCTTATGGTTGGCCAAGACCCACCTTGCCGCCTCACGAACAGACGAAGCGCTCAGGGTGTGTGACGAAGCAATCGGCAGCCTGCCCGACTTTGCCGAGGCCTACAAACTGCGCGGCGGCATCAAGCACACGCTCAAAGACGAAGCCGGCGCTATGGAAGACCTCAAAAAGGCTTTGGAAATCGAGCCCTCGATTGCCGAGCAGGTCGACGGGGAGTTTTCAAACCTTGAAAACCGGCTGAACGACCAGGCCAGACGGCTCAACCCTTATGGATTTTAAATAAAAAAGCTACCGCTCTGACAGTCTCAGGCCGGTAGCTTTTTTGTTTTGTCATATTCAATCTTTCTTCCCAAACAGGCGTTGCCACTCTTGTTCAAAATTGGGTGTGAAGTGGTCGTTGCCAATGAGCGACAGTATTTCTTCACGCGAAAAAAATTTCCCGCCGGCCGTCTCGGCTGATGGGCTGAGCGGGCAGTCGGTGACGATCTGATAGACGTGGACGAGTTCGCGCTCTCTCTGGCTCTCAAAGACGTAGCGGCAAATGAACGTAGGCGTGAAGTCTGTGAGGCCAATCTCTTCGCGCACCTCCCGGCGCAGAGCTTCTTCGACGGTTTCGCCCCAATCCACATGGCCGCCCACGGCCGTGTCCCATCGTCCCGGCTGAATATCTTTCCAGTCCGGCCGTTTCTGAAGATAGAGCGCACCCGCCAGGTTGAACACGTGCAAGTGAACGACAGGATGCAGCAGCATAGACCCACCGTGACATTCGCCTCGCGTGGCTTTGCCCACGATCTGCCCTTGTTCGTCGGTCAAGGGGAGGAGTTCTTTGTCGTTGTCTTTCATGTCAAAAATTCAATATGGAACTGTCGCCGTAGGAGAGGAAACGGAAATCGTGGCTCAGGGCATAATCGTAGATGCGCCGCCAGTCTCCTTTTACAAAAGCCGAGACGAGCAGAAGCAACGTGCTGCCCGGCTGGTGGAAATTGGTGATGAGCGTCTTGACAATATGGAACTGATAGCCGGGAGCGATGATGATGCGCGTGGAAGCGTGAATGGTCTGCAAGTCGTGGCGCTGCATATAATCCAGAAGCGACCGGAGCGCCTCGAGCGTAGCCAAAGGCGTATCGGCGGCAGCACGGTCATAGGGTTGCCATTGGGTCACGGTCAGGTCGTCGGGCGAGAGCGAGGGATTGTCTTTCACAGCCACTCCTATATAATATAGGCTCTCGAGGGTGCGGACAGAGGTGGTGCCCACTGCGATGCATTGTCCGCCGTGGGCAATGAGGCGCTCTATGGTCTGTCGGCGCACGGCTATCTGTTCGGCGTGCATTTCGTGGCCGCCAATCTCTGTGGACTTGACAGGTTTGAACGTGCCGGCCCCGACGTGAAGGGTCACCTCGTCCAGTTCCACACCCCGCTCGGCAAGGGCCTCGAGCACGCGGTCGGTGAAATGGAGGCCGGCAGTCGGCGCCGCCACCGAGCCCTTCACTTTGGAGTAGACGGTCTGATAGGTCTGAAGGTCTGAGGCCTCGGTCTCACGGTTGAGATAGGGCGGGATAGGGAGCTCGCCGATAGCTTCGAGCACTTCTGAGAAAGTGAGGCTGTCGTCGGTCCAGCTGAAACGCACTTCGTGTCCGGTTCCGCTCACGCCCAGCCGCTCTGCCCGGAGCATCACGGTATGGCCGCCAACGTCGACCGGCCGTTCCAGCACGCCCTCTTTCCATTTTTTCAGATTGCCAATCAGACACGTCCACGTCACACTGCCACGTGTGGCAAACGAGACCTGATAGTCGGCCGGTGTGTGTGGTTCGAGACAAAACACCTCAATGAGGGCGCCGGTCGCTTTGTGGAAGTGCAGTCGGGCGCGTATCACCTTGGTGTTGTTCATCACCATCAAGGCTCCGGCGGGCAGATAGTCGGGGAGATTGTGAAAGACATCTTCGCCCACCTCGCCGTCGCGATAGTGTAGCAGTTTGGACTCGTCGCGCACGGCCTTGGGATATTTGGCGATACGCTCGTCGGGGAGGTCGTAGACATAGTCGGCGATGTGAATATGTTTAGGGTCGGCAGTCATAGTCGTTAATTTTTCTGCAAAAATACGCCAAACGGGCGAGATGGGAAAGCCTTCAAGAGAAGACGTTTCACCTCTCGTCCGTCACCTACCTATCAAATCCAGTCTTAGTTTAATGTTGTTTTTGTGTTGTTTTAGGTTATGACGTTGTGCGTATGAAGACAGGTTGTGTAGGCTTGTCAGTCGTCGACCTCTTCGGTCTGGGCGTCTGCAAAGTTGTAGGTCTCGCCATGCTGGCTTACGTCGAGGCCGAGTCGTTTACTCTCGTGCGACACGCGCATCGGTATCATCTTGTTGACAATCCAATAGAGGGCCATGCTCATCACGAAAGTGTAGACAAAGACAATGACCACGGCCAGCAGGTGATAGCCAAAGACGCTCCAGCCCTCGGCAGTGCCGGAAATGAGACCTTCCTGGATGAAAATACCCGTGAGGATGGTGCCCACGATGCCGCCCGTGCCGTGTGTGGGGAAGACGCCGAGGGCATCGTCAAGGCGTTGTGAGTTTTCGGTGCGGTGGCAGGCCACATTGCACACGATGGTTGTGGCGAAAGCGATAAAGAAACTCTGTCCCACCGTGACGTAACCGGCCGACGGCGTGATGGCCACCAGACCGACCACGGCTCCCACTGCTGCGCCCATGGCCGGGGCTTTGCGTCCGCGCAGGCAGTCGAAAAAGAGCCAGGTGAGCATAGCCGTGGCACAGGCCGTGTTGGAGTTGAGGGATGCCTTGACAGCTATGGAGTCTGCCCGCAACGACGAACCGGCATTAAACCGAACCGGCCGAGCCAAAGCATGGCGGCACCGAGAATGACGTAAGGCACATTGGCCGGTGCGTCTGAACGTATGGCGCGGTTGCGCCGTCCCAGGAAAATGGCTCCGGCCAAGGCTGCCACACCCGACGAGGCGTGCACCACAATACCGCCGGCAAAGTCCACTACGCCCCACTGTTTGAAGAGGCCTTCGGGATGCCACGTACAATGGGCCAAGGGACAATAAATAATGATGCAGAAGAGCGCCATAAAGACCAGATAGGCCGAAAACTTTACGCGCTCGGCAAACGAACCGATGATGAGCGAGGGCGTGATGATGGCAAATTTCATCTGAAAGAGGGCAAAAAGGGCCAGCGGTATGGTCGGCGCCAGCAGAGCGTCGGTTTTGCCGCCCACGCCGTCGAACATAAAAAACGTGCGCAGGTCGCCTATCACGCCGCCGATATCGCTGCCGAATGATAGGCTGAAACCCACGACCACCCATATCACGCTCACCAGTCCCATAGCGATGAAACTCTGGAGGATGGTGGAAATGACGTTTTTCTTGCCCACCATGCCGCCGTAGAAGAACGAGAGGCCGGGCGTCATCATCAACACGAAGATGGTGGCCGTAATCATCCAGGCCACATCGGCCGTGTCGACGGCATCGTCACTCTCCCACAGCGTCACGCCTTCGGGACTGAAGATGCCGCCTATGTCCACAAGCGCCATCAGAGCGAACATGATCACCCATTTCTTTTTCATCGGTTTTGTTTCCATAAGTTTGAGTATAGTTTTGTTTAGTTTTTCATTCATTCTGCTTTACAGGTGTAAGGTTATTCCTTTTGATTTAACCACAAAGACATTTTCTATAATATTTTCTTTCTTTTGTAAAATTCTTCGCCGCTTTCCGTGACGCCGTGTCACTTTTCGGCAGACGCTCCTATATTATATATAAGGACATAGCCCCACCCCTCCGCCGATGCGCCTTTTGTCTTTTTCATTCCGCCAAAATGAAACTATCTTTGAGGCAAGAGAAAAGGAGGAAGGCCCTGAGAGAGTCACTTTCGTTCATTTTCAAACGTTTACGGGGATAAGGAGAGAAAAAATCGGGCTTATGACAGGATTATTCGGACTTATGACAGGCGCATCCAAGCCCAAGAAAAGAGATGAAAGTGGCCGTTTCGGGCTTTTTGAGCGGCCACGGCGACTGCCGGAGATGATTTTCTGCAAACAATCAAGGTATTTTCGTCATTTTCAACCCTCGGTTGTGAACATCCGGCAGCCATTGCCGCACCTCCATCGCAGAGGCAGTCGGCTGCAGATGCCGGTCGGGCAGACCTGCGCCCGATGGCCGGCAGACAGGGACCGACACAGGCGTTATCTTACTAAAACCCAAAACGTGGCGCGCGTTTTTTTGAAAAAATTGCCTACCTTTGCGGCGTCACTCAAAAACTTTCACTATGTCTTTCACCGCCATGCGCCTGTCGCGTCGTGCTTTCCGTCACATCCGCCTCTTGCTTTGGGCCGTCCTCCTGGCTTGGCCTGTTGCGGCACTGGCCGACGACGAAGACAGCCGCCGCTTCACAATCGTGATTGATGCCGGACACGGCGGCCACGACGCAGGAGCCGTGGGAAGTCGCGGCAAAGAGAAAGACATCAACCTGGCCGTGGCACTCGAGACAGGCAGGCTGCTCAAAGCCTCATCGGCAGACCTCCGCATTGTCTATACGCGCCAGACCGACGTGTTTATTCCACTGCAGACGCGGGCCGACATCGCCAACCGCAACAAGGCCGACCTCTTCATTTCCATCCACACCAACGCCCTGCCCAAAGGCCGCATAGCCTACGGCGCCGAGACCTATACACTCGGTATGGCGCGTGCGGCAGCCAACCTAGAGGTGGCCAAGCGTGAGAACGCCGTCATCACTTATGAGAAAGACTACAAGGTGACCTACGAGGGATTTGACCCCAACAAGGCCGAAAGCTACATCATCTTTGAGCTGATGCAGGACCGCTATATGAAGCAAAGCGTCGAACTGGCCCGATCCATACAGCAGCAATACGTCAATTCCGGACGACAGAACAAGGGAGTGCATCAAGCCGGCTTCCTCGTGTTGCGCAAGACCTCCATGCCGGCCGTTCTCACCGAATTGGGCTTCATCTCCACTCCCGAAGAAGAGACCTACCTCCTCTCTTCGGCCGGGCAGTCGGCCATGGCCCGCAGCATTGCCGCAGGCATCCAGAAATACATCAAGACCCATGCTGGCAACGTCGCCGCCTCGTTCTCGCCCCTCATAGCCCCCGACAAGATTGACAACGCCGAGCCCGACCGTCTCAGAGTGCCCGAAGCGCCCAAAGAAGAAAGCCTGCCGGCAGAGCGCCAGAGCGGCCAAACTGAAAGCCAGACACAAAAGGCCGAGCCCAAAGCAACGACCGTCAAGACGGCAGACAAAGAGAGCGGCAAACCGGTTTTCAAGGTGCAGCTCTTTGCCACCGACAGACCGCTCAAGGCCGGCGACAAACGGTTCAAATCGCTCTCGCCCGTCGACTCATACCGCGAAAACGGACTTTACAAATACACCCACGGCGCCACCACAAGCTACGCCGAAATCAAAAAGACACAACGCGACATCGCAGCCAAATTCCCCGACACGTTCATCGTGGCGTTTGTAGACGGTGAGCGCATCAACCTGGCCGAAGCCATCAAACGAGCCAAACGCCAATAAGCACCCAACAGACAGACACATACAGCAGACCAACTATGATACGCATCAGTAAAGAGGTGAAAATTGCCCTGATGGCCGTTGTAGCCATCGTTTTGCTTTGGATAGGCCTGAACTTCCTCAAAGGCATCAACATCTTCAGTTCGACCCATACCTATTACGTCAAGTTCCACAACATCCAGGGGCTTGCCGTGTCCAACGCCGTCTATGCCAACGGCTATCCCGTGGGCATCGTGCGCGACATCCAATATGACTACAGCCGCACGGACAATGTGGTGGTATGCATCGAAGTGGACAAGTCAATGAACGTGCCTGTCGGCACCACCGCCGAACTGGAATCGGAACTGATGGGCGGCGTGAAGATGAGCCTCGTGCTCGGTCCCAACCCCACACAGAACCTCTCAGTGGGCGACACCATCATCGGCGGCATTCACGAAGGGGCCATGAACAAACTTGAGACTATGCTCCCGGCCGTGGAAAGACTCCTGCCCAAACTCGACTCCATCATGGGCAATCTCAACCGCCTCACTGCCGACCCGGCATTGGCAGAAATGCTTCACAACACGGCCGAAATCACCCAGAACCTCAAAGAGAGCACCGCTGCTCTCAACACGATGATGCACAATGAAGTGCCCGGACTGATGGCCAAGGCCAACCGCATAGGCACCAATCTGGAAAGCGTCAGCCACCAGCTGGCACAGACCGACATCAAAGGCACCGTCGACAACGCCAACGCCACATTGGCCGGCCTCAGACAGACCACCGACAACCTCAACCAGACCACCAGCTATCTGAGCGGCAAACTGCAGAGCCGCGACAACACCCTCGGCCTCTTCCTCAACGACCGCGGCGTCTATGATAACCTCAACGGCACACTGCGCCACGCCGACTCGCTCATGATAGACCTCAAGGCACATCCCAAACGCTATGTGCACTTCTCCATCTTTGGCAAAAAAGACAAATAACAAACTCAAAACATACAAGATATGAAACTCCACATTGCAGTCTTGGCCGGCGACGGCATCGGACCCGAGATATCCGTGCAGGGCGTCGAGGTGATGAAAGCCATTGCCAGCCGCTTCGGCCACGACATCACTTTCACGCCGGCCCTTTGCGGCGCCGCTGCCATCGACGCCGTAGGCGATCCCTTCCCCGAAGAGACTTTCAAAATCTGCCAAGAGGCAGACGCCGTGTTGTTCTCTTCGGTGGGCGACCCCAAATTCGACAACAACCCCAACGCCAAAGTGCGCCCCGAACAAGGCCTGCTGGCCATGCGCAAGAAGCTCGGTCTTTTTGCCAACATACGTCCCGTGACCACCTTCGACTGCCTCGTGCATAAATCCCCGCTCAAAGACGAACTCGTCAAAGGTGCCGACTTCATCTGCATCCGTGAGCTCACCGGCGGTATGTATTTCGGCGAGAAGAAAGAGGGCGATGACTATGCCTACGACACCAATGCCTACACACGCCAGGAGGTGGAGCGCATCCTTGAAGTGGCCTACGAATACGCCGGTCGCCGCCGCAAGCACGTCACCGTGGTGGACAAGGCCAACGTCTTGGCTTCGAGCCGTCTGTGGCGCAAAGTGGCCAAAGAGGTAGCCGCCAAGCACCCCGACATTGAGACCGACTTCATGTATGTGGACAATGCGGCCATGCGTATGATACAAGAACCGCGTTATTTCGACGTGATGGTGACCGAAAACACCTTTGGCGACATCCTCACCGACGAGGGCTCTTGCATCACAGGCTCTATGGGTCTGCTGCCCTCGGCTTCTACCGGTGAGAGCACCCCTGTGTTTGAACCCATCCACGGCTCCTGGCCTCAAGCCAAAGGCCTCAACATAGCCAATCCTCTGGCTCAAATTCTCTCAGCCGCCATGCTGTTTGAATATTTCGGCTTGACGGCCGAAGGTGCCCTCATCCGCGAGGCCGTCGACGCCAGTCTGGCCCAAAACGTCCGCACCCCCGAAATCCAGGTTGAGGGCGGCGCCAAATACGGCACCAAAGAGGTGGGCGCGTGGATTGCCGACTACATCCGCAACCACTAAGGTCCAACCCTTTTCATACATCTCAAGACGACCGGCATTGTTGCCGGTCGTCTTTTGTTTGATCAACACAGGCGCTGAAAGGGCTTAACGGGGAAGGTTTTACACCCCGGCAAAACCCGTGAGGCTGAAAAAACCGGTAATAATTTTGGCTTTTTCGCCGAGTTGCACTAACTTCGCCGAGAAGAGGGATTTAACCCCTCCGGACTTCTTTTTCGTTCTACACTAATACTATACACCTTATAATTATTATTACAAATGAGTCTGAAGATAGTTGTACTTGCCAAGCAGGTACCCGACACGCGCAACGTGGGTAAAGACGCGATGACTCCCGAAGGGACCGTCAACCGTGCCGCCTTGCCCGCCATTTTCAATCCCGAAGACCTCAACGCGCTCGAACAGGCCCTGCGCCTCAAAGACGAGCATCCAGGTTCTACCGTGACTATTCTGACGATGGGGCCTCCCCGCGCCACCGACGTCATCCGCGAAGGACTCTACCGCGGCGCCGATTGCGGCGTGTTGCTCACCGACCGTGCCTTTGCCGGCGCCGACACCTTGGCCACCAGCTACGCCCTGTCTATGGCCATCCGTAAGATCGGTCTGCCCGACATCGTCATTGGCGGCCGCCAGGCTATCGACGGCGACACGGCACAGGTGGGGCCGCAAGTAGCTCAGAAGCTCGACATCAACCAGGTGACATACGTGACGAGCGTGGACAGTGTGAAAGACGGCATCGTCACGCTGACGCGCACCATCGACGGCGGCATCGAACGCGTCACAGCGCCCATGCCCGTCCTGATTACAGTCAACGGCAACGCCGCACCTTGCCGCCCTCGCAACGCCAAACTCGTGATGAAATACAAACGTGCCTCTGCCCCTATGGAGCGGCCGGCCGACGGCAGTCTGCCTTATGCCGAGGAATATGAGCGTAAGCCTTACCTCACCGTGACGCAATGGAGCGTGGCCGACGTGGACGGCGACCTCAACCAATGCGGTCTGGCCGGCTCGCCCACCAAGGTGAAGGCCGTGCAAAACATTGTTTTCAAAGCCAAAGAGAGCAAGCGCCTCACAGGTGCCGACGCCGACGTGGAAGGCCTCATCAAAGAACTGCTCGAAAGCCATACCATCGGATGAGTCACTCACTTCCGGACTAACACACAACGACGCAATCAACTTTCAAGAAATGAACAACGTATTTGTATATTGCGAAATAGACGGCACAACCGTCGAAGAGGTGTCTTACGAACTCCTCACCAAAGGCCGCAAACTCGCCAACCAGCTCGGCGTACAGCTTGAAGCCATCGCTGCCGGCAGCGGCATCACGGGAAAAGTGGAAAAAGACATTCTGGCCCACGGCGTGGACAAGCTTCATATGTTTGACGCCAAAGGTCTCTATCCCTACACCTCCAAGCCCCACACCAGCATTCTGGTCAACCTGTTCAAACAAGAGCAACCGCAAATTTGTCTGATGGGCGCCACTGTCATCGGTCGCGACCTCGGTCCGCGCGTGTCTTCGTCGCTTACCAGCGGACTCACGGCCGACTGTACTGCCCTCGAGATTGGTGACTACGACGACAAGAAGACCGGCAAACACTATGACGGTCTGCTCTATCAGATCCGACCGGCTTTCGGCGGCAACATCGTGGCCACCATCGTCAACCCCGACAATCGACCGCAAATGGCCACCGTGCGCTCTGGCGTTATGAAGGCTGAAAAAGTGGCCGAATATTATAATGGCGATATAATCTACGAAGACGTGGCCAAGTATGTGCCCGAGACCGACTATGTGGTCAAGGTCATCGAGCGCCATGTCGAAAAGGCCAGCAACAACCTCAAAGGCTCTCCCATCGTGGTGGCCGGCGGCTATGGCGTTGGTTCAAAAGAGGGTTTCGACCTGCTGGTCAAACTGGCCGAAGAACTTCACGGCGAGGTGGGTGCCAGTCGCGCCGCCGTCGATGCCGGTTTCTGCGAACACGACCGGCAGATTGGCCAGACCGGCGTCACCGTGCGCCCGAAGGTTTACATCGCCTGCGGCATCAGCGGTGCCATCCAGCACGTGGCCGGAATGAAAGAGAGCGGCATTGTCATCTCTATCAACACCGACCCCGAAGCCCCCATCAACCAGATTGCCGACTACGTCATCACAGGTTCGGTCGAAGAGGTCGTGCCCAAGATGATCAAGTATTACAAAGAAAACAGCAAATAAACGACAATGGCCAACAATTATACAGACCACCCCGAGCTGAGGTTTGAACTTAACCATCCGCTCATGAAGCGCATCGTGGAACTCAAAGAGCGCGACTTCCGCGATAAAGACGCTTACGACTACGCACCGCTCGACTTTGACGATGCCATGGACAACTTTGACCGCGTGCTCGACATCACAGGCGAACTGGCCGGCAACACCATTGCCGACAACGCCGAAGGTGTGGATCTCGAAGGCCCCCATCACGTGGGCGACCGCGTTAATTATGCATCAGGCACCGCCCGTAACCTCGACGCCATGGTCAAAGCCGGCCTCAACGGTATGACTATGCCGCGCCGCTATGGCGGTCTCAACTTCCCCATCACACCCTACACGATGTGTGCCGAACTGGTGGCAGCAAGCGATGCCGGTTTTGGCAACATCTGGAGCCTCCAGGACTGCATTGAGACGCTTTATGAGTTTGGCGACGAAGACCAACACAGCCGCTTCATTCCACGTATCTGCGAGGGCGAAACGATGTCGATGGACCTCACTGAGCCCGACGCTGGCAGCGACCTGCAGAGCGTAATGCTTAAAGCCACTTTTGACGAAGCCGAAAACTGCTGGCGCCTCAACGGTGTGAAACGCTTCATCACCAACGGCGACGCCGAGCTCCACCTCGTTCTCGCACGCTCTGAAGAAGGCACCTCCGACGGCCGCGGCCTCTCTATGTTCATCTATGACAAGCGCGACGGCGGAGTCAACGTGCGCCGCATCGAAAACAAGTTGGGCATACACGGTTCGCCCACCTGCGAACTTGTCTACAAGAATGCCAAGGCCGAACTTGTCGGTGAGCGCAAGCTGGGTCTTATTAAATATGTGATGGCCCTGATGAATGGTGCCCGCCTGGGCATTGCCGCCCAGAGTGTAGGTATCTCACAGGCTGCCTACAACGAAGGTCTGGCTTATGCCCGCGACCGCGAACAGTTCGGCAAAGCCATTATTGAGTTCCCCGCCGTACAGGATATGCTCGCCACGATGAAGGCCAAACTCGACGCCGGCCGCGCCCTGCTCTATCAGTGTGCCCGCTACGTCGACATCTACAAGGCACTCGACGACATCGCCCGTGAGCGCAAACTCACGCCCGAGGAACGCAAAGAGCAGAAGCTATATGCCAAACTGGCCGACTCGCTCACACCACTGGCCAAGGGTATGAACTCTGAATATTGCAACCAAAACACCTACGACGCCATCCAGATACACGGCGGTTCGGGCTTTATGATGGACTACCCCATCCAACGCTACTACCGCGACGCCCGCATCACCTCTATCTATGAAGGCACCACGCAGCTTCAGGTCGTAGCCGCCATCCGCTACGTCACCAACGGCTCTTATCTGGCTCAGATGCGCGAATTTGAGGGTGCCGAAGTAAGCGCCGACTATGCCGCCATCAGCGCCAAAGCCGTAGAGATGGCCAACAAGTTTGAGGAAGTAGTAGCACGCGTCAAAGAGGCAGCCGACCAGAACTACCACGACCTCTGTGCGCGCCACCTCGTCGAAATGGCTGCCGATATCATCATGCTCCACCTCTTGCTCCACAACGCCACGACCAACGCCGAACTCTTCGGTAAGAGTGTGAAAGTGTATGCCCGCCATGCCGAAGCCGACGTGGCCAAGCACTATAGTTTCATCACCTCCCTGACGACGGCAGACTTGGCAGATTACGCTCAGGGCTGACCGCACGTTTAGGCGTGACAGCCACCATAAGAAAAATCCCGGGTCCTCTTTCGGCCCGGGATTTTTGCGTCTTAAAAACCACTCAAAGGCCGTCAAACGCATATTTATCACATTTTGACCGCCTTTTCCAATGATTATGCGTAAATTTGCAGAGATTATAAGCAATTCGAAAGCATTGCCGTCACCTTTCAAGCTAAACAACAAAACATTCAGATAATGGAAAACAACATTGACTGGGCCAACCTTTCATTTGGCTATATGCCCACCGACTACAACGTGCGTTGCGCCTATCGTAACGGTAAATGGGGAGAAATCGAAGTCTGTTCGTCAGACACCATCAATATCCATATGGCCGCCACCTGCCTGCACTACGGACAGGAAGCCTTTGAGGGTCAGAAGGCCTTCAGATGCCCCGACGGCAAAATCCGTATTTTCCGCCTCAAAGACAATGCCGAGCGCCTGCAAAGCACTTGCCGCGGCATTCTGATGCCTGAGGTGCCCACCGAACTGTTTATCGAGATGGCCAAGAAAGTGGTGAAACTCAACGAGCGTTTCATTCCGCCCTACGAGAGCGGTGCTGCCCTCTATCTGCGCCCGTTGCTCATCGGCACCGGTGCCCAAGTGGGCGTTCACCCGGCCGACGAATATCTTTTCCTCATCTTCGTCACTCCTGTTGGTCCCTATTTCAAGGGCGGTTTCGCTACAACCAATTACGTCATCATCCGTGAATTTGACCGCGCCGCGCCGCTTGGCACTGGTATTTATAAGGTGGGCGGAAACTACGCTGCCAGTCTGCGTGCCAACAAGATGGCCCACGACGCCGGCTACTCTTGCGAATTTTATCTCGACGCCAAAGAGAAGAAATACATCGACGAGTGTGGCGCCGCCAACTTCTTCGGCATCAAAGAGGGCAAATACATCACGCCGAAGTCTACGTCCATCCTGCCCTCCATCACCAACAAGAGTCTCCAGCAACTGGCCAAAGATCTGGGTATGGCCGTGGAATGCCGCCAAATCCCCGAAGAAGAACTGGCCACGTTTGAAGAAGCCGGCGCCTGCGGCACTGCAGCCGTCATCAGTCCTATCGGCCGCATCGACGACATGGAAAACCACAAAAGCTACGTCATTGCCAAAGACGGCAAACCCGGGCCGGTCTCTGAGAAACTCTATCACAAACTCCGCAACATCCAGTATGGAATCGAACCCGACGTACACGGCTGGAACACCGTCATTGACTAACACCCATCAGACTTACCGAAAATGAAAAAACTGACTCTCCGATTTATCCTTGCCTTCATCAGCCTTACGGCCGCAGCCGGGCTGACAGGTTGTGGCGGTTCGTCGAGCGAAAGCGACAAAGACAAGGAACTTGAAGAGCTTCGCCAATTGGCCGAAATGGACCGCAAAGAAATGGAAAACCAATATGCCGACTTTGCTGCCCAATATGGCGAAATGAAAAAAGACATCAAAGACGACTCACTTGTGGCCCGCCTCGACGCCGAACAGCGCCGCGCCGAAGAACTGCTCAAAGAGCTGAAAAACCTCAAGACCACAAGCGCCGCCGAAATCCTCCGGCTCAAAAAAGAACTGGAGACCGTGCGTGCCGTCTTGAGAGACTACGTGCGCCAAGTAGACTCGCTCCAACAAATCAACGCCACGCTCACCACCGAACGCGACGAAGCACGCGCCGAAGCCGAGCGCACCCGACAGGAAAACCGACAGGTGAACGAGCGCAACAGCCAACTTTCAGACCAAGTGGCCGTGGCTTCACAGCTCAATGCCACCGGCATCAGCATCAGTGCTCTCAAGAGCAACGGCAAAGCCGCCAAACGCAGCAAAGACGTGGCCAAGTTTGCCATCAACTTCACCATCACCCGCAACGTCACGGCCAAGACGGGCAACCGCGCGGTCTACGTCCGCCTGCTTAAGCCGACGAACGACGTGGTAGGTCGCAGTGGCACATTCCGCTACGAGAACAAGGACATTGACTATTCTGCCGCCCGCACCATAGAATACACGGGCGAGGAGCAACACGTCACCGTCTATGTTGCCGTCTCAGAATACCTCAGTGCCGGCAACTACTCGGCCTATATCTTTGTCGACGGTCAGATGATAGGCTCCGGCGCAATGTCGATGAGCAAATAATATGGTCTGAACCTCAATCCGCCCCTGTGCCAACCCATTTATCCGACCCGACAAAATGCCCACCAGTGCGTGGTCACTTTTGCCGGGTCTTCATGTCTAATCTCATCTTTCATCCTCCCATCTCCATCAATATGGAAACCCACGGCAAACCCAAACCCAACGTGGCCGACGAACTCAAACACTTCCGCCACCGTCTGCCCATACAGTTACGCTTCAACGACGTAGACCGCTACGGCCACGTCAACAACAACGCCTATTTCGCCTTTTATGATCTGGGCAAGGAAGACTATCTCGTGAAGGTGCTCAAAGTGAACTATCGCAACGCCGACGTCGTGCCGGTGGTGGCCAACATCAACGCCGATTTTTTTTCGCCCATCTTCTATGGCGACCCCATAGTGGTGGAAACCCGCATATCGCACCTGGGACAGAAAAGCTTTACGCTCGAACAGCGCGCCATCAATGAGAAGACAGGCAACGTGGTGTGCCAGTGCGCCACGGTGATGGTTTGCTTCTCTCTCAAAACACAAACCTCGGCCGATATCCCCGAACCCTATCGTCAGGCCATTATCGACTACGAAAAAGACTAAACGCCATGGCTCAACAAATCATCTTGTCGACCGCACTCTGCGACGAGGTCACTGCGCTCTGCGAGGCTAAGGCCGACAGACTCTTTGTGCTCACCGACACCACCACTCACGAACAATGCCTGCCCTTGCTCAACGGTTGCAAGGCGCTTGAGGGTGCCACCCACATCGTCATCGGAACCACCGATACCCATAAGACACTAGACACGCTGGCTTCCGTGTGGCAACAACTTGGCCGTAACGGCGGGTCGCGTCACAGCATGATGGTCTGCCTCGGCGGCGGTATGGTGACCGACTTGGGCGGTTTTGCCGCTTCCACCTTCAAGCGTGGCATTCGTTTCATCAACATCCCCACCACCCTATTGGCTATGGTAGACGCAGCCGTGGGCGGTAAAACCGGTATCAACTTCGACGGACTGAAAAACGAAATCGGTGTGTTCAACGAGAGCGAAGCCGTGATTATCAATACGCAGTTTCTCCACACGCTCGATAGCGAAAACATCCGCTCTGGTTACGCAGAAATGCTCAAGCACGCCCTGCTCAGCGGCCAAGACCTGCTCAGCCGGCATCTCGACTTCGACTTGAAACACCCCGACCTGCCGCGGCTGCAAACTATGGTGGCCGAAAGCATCAAGGTGAAAGAAGAGTTTGTCAAGGCCGACCCACACGAACACGGTCTGCGCAAAGCGCTCAACCTCGGACACACTTTCGGCCACGCCCTTGAGAGTCTGGCTCTCGAACAAGACAGGGCCGTGTTGCACGGGTATGCCGTGGCCTGGGGACTGGTGTGCGAACTCTATCTGAGTTGCACGCTTCGCCAATTCCCTGAGAGCGTGATGCGGCAATGCGTCAGGTTCATCCGCGATTATTATGGCACGTTTGATTTCGACTGCAAGGTCTACGACCACCTATACGACTTGATGCGCCACGACAAGAAAAACCAAGCCGGCGTCATCAACTTCACCCTGCTCAACGGCGTGGGCAACATAGCCCTCGACTGCCACGCCACACAAAAAGACGTCTTTGAGGCTTTCGACTTCTTGCGTGAAGCCTAAACAGACTCCCTCACCTCACGTCTCATCCGCACAATCGCTTATATGCTCCACACGAACAAACTCATCAATCTGCTCGAACACGCCATATCCCTGCTCATCGTTTTCCTGCTGTTGGCAGGCACCGTCGTATGGACGGGCCGGCTGCTCGGTATGGAGATTGGCGCAGGCCCTCAGAGCGCCCAGCTCACCGACCACTCACTGCTGCCCGACAAAGAGGCCATCAGCCGTCTGGGACTGGCAGAAAACGTCAGTCTGCAACCCAACGACTCGGCCTCATGGCTGGTAAAATCGGCGGCCGGGGACAACATCGGCCTGCTCGTAGCCACGCAACCCTATGCCGCCAAGGTGACAGGCTTTGCCGGGGCCACGCCGCTCTATCTGCTTTTCTCGGCCGACACGCTCAAGGCACTGGCCTCAGGCGAAAATGCTGAGACACCAGACTATTACGCCGAAGCCGAGGCCCATCTGTTTCAGCAGGTGGTGGGCAAGACTTTCAACCAAATTCATCCCTCCAAACTCGACGCCATGAGCGGTGCCACGATGTCGAGCAACGGCATCAAAGAGACACTGCGCCTCACTCTGGCGGCACGTTCTGACACATTCACTTCCGACCAAGACACGCCCGGCATCCGCTGGGGGCTGACGGTGGTGGTCGTCGTGGCCCTGTCGCTTGGCGCTATGGCTGCTTGGTCAAACAAACGCGTCAAGGCCGTGCGGGTGGCGGTGTTGTTGCTCAATGTCGGCGTCTTGGGCTTCTGGGCCGGGCAGACGCTTTCGGTATCGCTGCTCCGCGGCTGGATCAGTCACGGCCTCGACCCCTTGCTCTACTTGCCGCTGGTCATTGTCTTGCTTGTGGCCATCGTGATGCCCATTCTGGGCCGACGCCATTATTATTGCAACTGGGTGTGTCCCTATGGTGCCCTTCAAGAACTGGCCTGGATGTTGCCCGTGCCTAAGGTCAAGGTGTCGCAAGCGGTTTTCAACGTGATGCGTATGGTGCGCATGGTGGCCTTGATGGCTTTGCTGGCCGCCCTGTGGTTTGGCGCCGGCGCCTGGCTGCTCGACTACGAACCCTTCGCCCTCTTCTCGTTGCACACGGCCGGCATTGGTGTCATCGTCCTGGCCTTGGTCTTCGTGGTGGCCGGCTTGTTCATCCCCCGTCCGTGGTGCAGATGCCTCTGCCCGCTCGGCCTGCTGCTGGAAATGTCCGAGGGCGGCCGTAAGGCACAGACTTCCGGTTCACATCCGGTTGGTCATAAAGTAAACGACACCCCTTCTGCCGCCCACGGCAACACTTCCCCGCAACTCTAAAACCTCACATCATAATGATTGACAAATATAAATTTGTGTGCCTCATATTGGCCATCGCTCTTGTGGCAGCCTTGGTGCGTCTCGTCTTTGTCTCGCAAAACCAGTCGGGCATTGAACCCAAACAGACCGTGATGGAAAACATCTTGAGTCGTAAGAGTGTGAGAAGCTACACCGACCGGCCGGTGAGCCGGGAGCAACTCGACACCCTCGTACGTGCCGCTATGGCAGCCCCGACCGGCCGCGATATGCGCCCGTGGTGTTTTGTCGTCATCAACGAGCGGGAGACACTCGACGCTTTGTCCGACAGTCTGCCCTTTGCCAAGATGCTGCCCGAAGCCCAGGCCGCCATCGTGGTGTGTGGCGATATGAGCGTCACCGACAAACACGGGAACCCGTCTCGCAACTGGCCTTTTGACTGCTCGGCGGCTACCGAGAACCTGCTGCTGATGGCCGAGTCGATGGGTCTTGGAGCCGTCTGGACGGGTGTCTATCCTTATGAAGAGCGGATGCAGGCCGTCAAGAGCGCCCTCAACCTGCCCGAAGACATCGTGCCCTTCAACCTCATCCCCGTGGGCTATCCCAAAGGCAACCCACAACCCAAAGACAAATTTGACCAAAGCAACATACACTACAACGTCTGGTAACCAAAACGACACAATGCCGCCCGCATTTCTGACATTCTTTTACGCCAACAACAAAAAAACGGCAAAAAGTTTTGTTAACTAAGCGAAATAGTATTACTTTTGCTGCATAAACCCACACCTATAAGGCGCAACGTCACGGCCAGACACCCAGAATGAGCCGACCGGCGCCGACAAAGCACATCCAAAGAGTCTTATGCTCACGAACCGCTCGTTTTACTTTTACGCCTATTTTTACTTTGCCGAATAAGCGAAGCGGGACGTTGTGTGCCAAAACAAACAAGCAATCACCTCATTCAAAATCCCGCTTCAACCTAAGGAGCGGGATTTATTTTTATCAAGAATATGAAAGTAGCAATCCAAGGCATCAGAGGGTCGTTTCACGACATCGCCGCCCACGAATATTTTGCCGGCGAAGAGGTTGAGCCCGTCTGTTGTGATACGTTCAAGGGGCTCTTCGATGCCATGAAGGCCGACGACAACTGCCTCGGCATGATGGCCATAGAAAACACCATCGCCGGCAGCCTGCTCCACAACTACGAACTCTTGCGCGACAGCGGCATGACCATCATCGGCGAGCATAAGCTCCACATCGAGCATAGCATCATGTGCCTGCCGGGACAAGACTGGCCCGACCTCACTGAGGTCAACTCCCACCCCGTGGCTCTGGCCCAGTGCCGGGAATTTCTCGACAAGCATCCGCGTCTCAAGGTGGTCGAAGTGGAAGACACCGCCGGCGCCGCCGAAAACATCAGCCGCAATGCCCTGAAAGGCCACGCCGCCATCTGCCACGCCGGAGCTGCCCAACTCTACGGACTGCGCATCCTCCAGAAATCCATCGAAGACAACAAGCACAACTACACACGTTTCCTCGTGCTCTGCGACCCATGGAACGCCGACCGTCTGCGCGACCTCAACAAGTCAAACAAGGCCAGCCTCGTCTTCACCCTGCCTCACGAAGAAGGCTCGCTCTCTCAGGTGCTCAGCATCTTTACTTTCTACAAAATCAACCTTACGAAAATCCAGTCGCTGCCCATCATCGGCCGCGAATGGCAATACCTCTTCTACATCGATGTCAGCTTCGACGACTACCTGCGCTACCGCCAAAGCATCGACGCCGTAAGACCGCTCATCAAAGAACTCAAAATACTCGGAGAATATGAAGGAAAATAACCACGCCATCCGACCGGCCGGCCGTCTCTCTTGCGTACAGGAATACTATTTCTCAAGAAAAGGCAAAGAAGTGGCCCGCCTCAACGCCGAAGGCAAAGACATCATCTCGCTTGCCATAGGCAGCCCCGACATGCCGCCTTCGCCGGAAACCATCGAGACGCTTTGCCGTGAGGCCCAAAAGGCCGACGCTCACGGCTATCAGCCCACCACGGGCATCCCACAACTGCGAGAGGCCATGGCCGGCTTTTACAAACGTTGGTTTGGCGTTGACCTCGACCCCAAGACTGAGATACAACCCCTCATCGGCTCCAAAGAGGGCATTCTCCACGTCACTCTGGCCTTTGTCAATCCGGGAGAGAAGGTGCTCGTGCCCAACCCGGGCTACCCCACCTATACCTCACTCTCCAAGATATTGGGATGCGAAATTGTCAACTACGACCTCCGGCCCGAAAATCATTGGCAGCCGGACTTCGATGCGCTTGAAAAGACCGACCTGGATGGCGTGAAGATCATGTGGGTGAACTACCCCAACATGCCTACAGGCGCCGCAGCCCGACGTGAGACTTACGAACGCCTCGTAGACTTTGCCCGTCGCCACGGCATTGTGGTGGTCAATGACAACCCCTATAGTTTCATCCTCGGCCATGAGCATCTGAGCATCCTGCAAATCCCCGGCGCCAAAGACTGCTGCATAGAGTTCAACTCGTTGAGCAAGAGCCACAACATGCCCGGCTGGCGCGTGGGTATGCTGGCCTCCAACGCCGAGTTTGTGTCGTGGATACTCAAGGTGAAAAGCAACATCGACTCGGGCACGTTCCGCGCGCTGCAACTGGCCGCCGCCACAGCCTACGCCAACTCCGACGCCTGGCACGAAGAGGCCAACATCAAGGTCTACAGCCGTCGCCGGAAGCTGGCCGGCGAAATCATGGAGGCTATGGGTTGCCGCTACGACGCCGACCAGGTCGGCATGTTCCTTTGGGGCCGCATACCCGAAGACCTCCCCTCAGCCGAGTCGCTCACCGAGCGTGTGCTCCACGAAGCCCGCGTCTTCATCACGCCCGGTTTCATCTTCGGCTCAAACGGCGAGCGCTACGTGCGCATCTCGCTCTGTGCCAAAGAGGAGAAACTCGCAGAGGCACTGACCCGCATTCGTCAAGCATTCCAATCATCCAAATAAAAACATAAAAAACAAAGCATAATTATGGCACTTGAACTCACACCCCTCAATTTTCCCGGCGTTGAAATGAAACGTCCGGTCATCATCTCCGGCCCCTGCTCGGCCGAGACCGAACAGCAAGTGATGGACACCGCCGGCCGTCTGGCTAAGAAAGGCATCAAAATCTTCCGCGCCGGAATCTGGAAGCCCCGCACCAAACCCGGAGGCTTTGAAGGCGTCGGCACGGTGGGCCTGCCCTGGATGCAGCGCGTGCAGCAAGAACTGGGTATGCTTATCGCCACCGAAGTGGCCACGCCCAAACACGTAGAGGCCGCTCTTGAAGCCGGTATGGACATCCTCTGGATTGGTGCCCGCACCGTGGCCAACCCCTTTGCCATGCAAGAACTGGCCGACTCGCTCAAAAGCGTAGACATCCCCGTGCTGGTGAAGAACCCTGTCAACCCCGACCTCGAACTCTGGATTGGCGGTCTGGAGCGCATCAACGGCGCCGGCATCACCCGCCTCGGCGTCATCCACCGCGGCTTCTCTTCATACGACAAGCGCCTCTACCGCAACTTGCCCATGTGGCACATCCCCATCGAACTGCACCGCCGCTATCCCGACCTGCCCATCTATTGCGACCCCAGCCACATAGGTGGCGCACGCGAACTCGTGGCTCCGCTCTGCCAGCAAGCCATGGACCTCGGCTTCGACGGCCTCATCATCGAGAGCCACTGCTGCCCCGACGCCGCCTGGAGTGACGCCAAACAGCAGGTGACGCCCGACGTGCTCGACTTCATACTCGACAAGCTCATCATCCGCAGCAACACCCAGACCACCGAGAGCCTCGAAGCGCTGCGCCGTCAGATTGACGAGATTGACAACAGCCTCATCGAACAGCTCTCCAAGCGTATGCGCATCAGCCGCGAAATCGGCCAGTTCAAGCGCGAACATGGTATGGCCGTCGTGCAGACCGGACGCTACTCCGAGATTATCGACAAGCGCGGTGCCCAGGGTGTGCTCTGCGGTATGTCTTCTGAGTTCATGAAGACCGTATTCGAGGCCATCCACGAAGAGAGCGTGCGCCAGCAAATTGACGTGATGAACAAAGACTAAACCGTCACGACCATGCGCATCCTCATTCTCGGCGCCGGCAAGATGGGTTCGTTTTTCGTAGACCTGCTCAGTTTCGACCACACCACGGCCGTCTATGATGCCGACCCGCGCCGCCTGCGCTTTATGTACAACACCGAGCGGCTCACCACTATCGAAGAGATCGAGGCCTTCAAGCCCGAACTCGTCATCAATGCCGTGACGCTCAAATACACGCTCGACGTGTTTCGCGAGATCACGCCGCATCTGCCCTCCGACTGCATCTTGAGCGATATCGCTTCGGTCAAGACCGGACTGCACGAATACTACGCCTCTTGCGGCCACCGCTACGTCTCCACCCACCCCATGTTCGGCCCCACGTTTGCCAATCTGGGTGCCCTCTCCAACGAGAACGCCATCATCATCACCGAGGGCGACTATATGGGCCGCATCTTCTTCAAAGACCTCTACACGCGGCTGGGCCTGCACATCTGCGAATACAGTTTTGAAGAGCACGACGAGACCGTGGCCTACTCGCTGGGCATCCCCTTCGTCTCGACGTTTGTCTTTGCAGCCGTGATGAAACACCAGGACGCCCCCGGCACCACCTTCAAGCGCCACATGGCCATTGCCAAAGGAGTGTTGGGCGAAGATGCCTGCCTCTTGCGCGAAATTCTCTTCAATCCCCGCACATCGGGACAGGTGGAGAAAATCCGCAACGAACTGGGCACGCTCATCGACATCATCGACCGCAAGGACGAAGCCGGACTCAACGACTACCTTGCCAAGATACGCGAACACATCAAATAGCGACGGAAAGACTCTGTCGGAGACGGCACGCCATGGCCTGCAACGACGGAGACCAAAGTGCCACTCCCATCTCCCGCTCCCTTTGTCTTTTTACGACCAGCCGTTTGGTCTTACCTTTGAGGTAAGAAAAGAAAAAGAGGCCCTTAACGGGGCCTCTTTTATTGTTATTCAGTGCTTTACTGTCATAAGGACAGAGAAAACTGTCCTTATCGCCGCGGCGACAGTCCTTATGGGCGTACGTCGGAAAAGCCGTCGCGAGCGACGCAAGACGTTTTTATGTCGAAAACCATCGCTTCTGCGACGTCGGCGATGGTTTTCAAAAGATTTTCAGATAAATTTTGTCACACACCACCCCTGTTTTTGTACCACCGCAAAGCCTGCGGCCATCGTCTTAGACTATTGGAGCGACCGCTTCTGGCCTCACGAATGGTCGGTAAATGGGCTGAGTGTAACGTTTCGCCTTCACTCGCCGCTTTTCACCTTTTCGAGCCATTCCGCGAGTTGTTTCACCACGCGGCTGTAGTCTTTGGCCACGTTGGTTTGCTCTTGGCGGTCAGCGCGCATGTCATAGAGTTGGGGCTGGCTGCTGTTGCCGGTCTCGATGACCGGGCCCCAGGTGATGACGGCCCCGCCGGCATGGGGCGGAATGTATTTCCAGCGGTCGGTGCGCAGACTGAGGTTGTGGTTGGCCGCCATAGAGACGGCATAGGGCCGCGACTTGTGGTTTCGGCCGAGCCATGTAGCCAAGGCTTCGTGACTGTCGGTGACCAGGTCGTCGGGCACTTTCACGCCGACTAAGGCAGCCAGTGAGCGCAAGGCGTCAATCTGGGAAACCAAGGCCGCCGACGTGGTGCCGGGATGCTTGACGCCGGGACCGCTGACAATAAAGGGCACGGCACTGCCGGCTTCATAGGCACTGTACTTCCCGCCCCTGAACGTGCCGCCCGGCCGGTGGTAGGCCGCCAGTTCGACGGCCCGGTCGGCATAACCGTCGTCGAGCACCGGGCCGTTGTCGCTGGTCAAGATGATCAGGGTGTTGTCGGCCTGTCCGAGGCGGCGCAGAGCATCGGTCACTTGGCGCACGGTCTCGTCAAACTGCAAAATGGCCTCGCCACGCAGCCCCATCGGACTTTTCCCGCGGAAACGCTCGTGTGGCATACGGGGCACGTGCACGTCGTTGGTGCAGAGATAGATGAAGAAGGGGCGATTGCCTGCCTGTTCAATGAAACTTATGGCGTGGCTTGAGATGGAATCGGCAATGTCTTCGTCGCGCCACAGCGCCTTGCCGCCCCCCTTCATATAGCCTATGCGCGAGATGCCGTTGACGATGCTCTGGTCGTGGCCGTGGCTGGGGCGCAGTTTGGTGAGCAGTTCGGGATTGTCTCGGCCGGTGGGCTCTCCTTCGAAATTCTTTTGATAGCTCACCTCCACGGGAGCCGAGGGGTCGTAATTGGCAATCCTTCCATTCTCTATGAACACACAGGGCACGCGGTCGGCCGTGGCAGCCATAATATAATGGTAGTCGAAGCCCAGGTCTGCCGGCGACTGGTCGAGCATGCCGTTCCAGTCTTGCCGTGCCGTACGGCTGCCCAGTCCGAGGTGCCACTTGCCGATGGCTGCGGTGGTGTATCCGGCCGTCTGAAACACATCGGCGAGCGTGTAGGTGTCAGGGCGGATAATCATACCGGCATTGCCGGCAGCCACGTCGGTGCCACGTTGGCGGAAGGGATAAAGCCCGGTGAGCAGGGCAAAGCGTGAGGGCGTGCTGGTTGAGGCACAGGCATGGGCATCGGTGAAGCGCAGGCCATGAGCCGCCAGACTGTCGACACTGGGCGTGTTGACACGCGTGGCGCCATAGCACGAGAGATCGCCGTAGCCCAGGTCGTCGGCCACAATCATAATGACATTGGGCCGCGGCTTGGCCGTTTGGGCCTTTGCCGGCAAGCCAAAGCACACGGCGCCGGCCGCGGCAATGAGCGGACAGACTGATGCGGGAACGTAGGTATTTTTCATATCAAAGGACATAAACCGTAAAACGAAAGGAAAGCCAATGGCCTTCGCTGGGCAAATGGTCGGGACATATGGCCAAAAGGCCGCAAGCGTCCCAACGCAAAGTTAGGCTTTTTCGCCCACACCCGCGACGGCCGGCACACAATTCCGTCAAATCCTGCCATTGAAGCGGGCACTTTCGGGCATCTGTCAGCATCAACAGAGCCCATGGCCGACCGACGCACAAACGAGGGCGTGCGGCACATCCCCCATTGACAAAACCTTATATTTTTCTCCCAAAACAAAAAAAGCGGGCAAAACACTTGGCCGTTATTGGGCGTTATCCTAACTTTGCCTTAACTCAAGGCGCAAAAAGGCCGCGAGTCACGACAAAGACATTTCATTTTTAATATCAAACTTCAAAACATTACACACAATGGCTTACGTAATTAGCGACGACTGCATCGCCTGCGGCACCTGCATCGGCGAATGCCCCAGTGGCGCCATCTCTGAAGGCGAAAAGTATTCAATCGACCCCTCTGTATGTGTAGACTGCGGCACCTGCGCCGATGTCTGCCCCTCCGGCGCCATCGCTCCGGGCGAATAAACAGAACGTCATCTTCGACACGCATAGCGGCTGTCTCCTTTATCGGGAGATGGCCGCTTTTGCTTGCGCCCATACCCGAAACCCATTCATCATGCCTCGGAAAATATTCGCCGCTTCAGAGTTTTTTGCGTAATTTTGCAGACAAAACACCGCCTATGAACGCAACGGAGCAATCACCCCACAACAAACAGCGCCTGCTCGGCCTCAACACGGCCGAACTCAAGGATGTGGCGACACGACTCGGACTGCCCGCCTTCACGGGCAAACAAATGGCCGACTGGCTCTATCGCAAACACGCCACGAGCATCGACCAAATGACCAACCTCTCCAAGACCGCACGCGCCCGACTGGCCGAAACCTATGAAGTGGGGGCCATGCCGCCCATCGACGAGATGAGAAGCAAAGACGGCACGGTGAAATACCTCTTCCCCACCGCCGAGGGCCATTTCGTGGAGACGGTGTATATCCCCGATGCCGACAGGGCTACGCTCTGCGTGTCGTGTCAGGTGGGCTGCAAAATGCGATGCGCCTTCTGCATGACCGGCAGACAGGGCTTCGTGGCCTCGCTCACGGCAGCCGACATTCTCAACCAGATCAATTCGCTTCCTGAGCGCGACACGCTGACCAACATCGTGTTTATGGGACAAGGCGAACCTATGGACAACCTCGAGGCCGTGCTTCGCGCCACAGAGCGGTTGACGGCCGACGACGGCTACGGCTGGAGTCCGAAGCGCATCACAGTGTCGAGTGTGGGCCTCGCCAAGGGTCTGCCCCGCTTCGTCACAGAGAGTGCCTGCCATCTTGCCATCAGCCTTCACCATCCCCTACCGGCCGAAAGAGCCCGACTGATGCCGGCCGAACGGGCCTGGAGCATCACCGACGTGGTGGCCCTGCTGGCCCAACAAGACTGCTGGCGCAAACATCCGCGCAACCCGCAGACGCCCAGGCAACGCCGGCTCTCATTTGAATATATCCTCTTCGACGGCGTGAACGACACCCTGCGCCACGCCGACGCCCTGCTCAACCTGCTGGGCGACCTCGACTGCCGCATCAACCTCATACGCTTCCACGACATCCCCGACTCGCCGCTTCACGGCGTAGACGACAAACGCATGGAACGCTTCAGGGACTATCTCACCGCCCACGGCCTCTTCACCACCATAAGAGCCTCAAGAGGACAAGACATCTTCGCCGCCTGCGGCCTGCTCTCGACAGCACGGCAAGAAAGCCAGAAGGCCGCCGGACAATAAACCGAAACATTCACAAGCATTCCCTTCATCCAAACTTATATATCATGGAACCAAACAACACGGTGCAAACTGAACACAGCCACGCACCCAAACCGCTCATAAAGATAGGCATCACGCAAGGCGACCCCAACGGCGTGGGCCTCGAACTCATTCTGAAGGCCTTTAGCGACCCGACGATGCTCGACCTCTGCCTGCCGGTGGTCTTCGGCAGTGCGAAGATTGCGGCCTATCACCGCAAGGCGTTGGGGCTGGAGACCAACTTCCACATCGTCAACTCGGCCGAAGAGGCCCAACGCGGCCACCTCAATCTGGTAAACTGCTACGACAAGGACTTTACCACCAACTTCGGGCACAACGACCCCGAAGCCGGACACGTGGCCTACGTGGCCCTCGAAGCCGCCACCGAGGCACTCAAAAGCGGTTCCATCGACGCCCTCGTAACGGCCCCCATCTGCAAAGCCGCCATACAGAGCGCAGACTTCCGTTTTGCCGGACATACAGAGTATCTCTGCAATCGTCTGGGCCACGGCGAACAACCGCTGATGATTTTGGCCAACAGCATGATGCGTGTGGCACTGGCCACCACCCATATCTCGCTCGCCGAGGTGGCAGGAGCGTTGACACCGGCACTGATTGAAGAGAAAATCACTTGGCTGGGCGAAAGCCTGCGCCACGACTTCCGCGTACCGGCACCACGCATCGCCGTACTGGGACTCAACCCGCACAACGGCGACGACGGCACAATGGGCGAAGAAGAGAAGACCATCATAGCTCCGGCCATTGCCGCAGCGACGGCGAAAGGCATACGCGCCTTCGGGCCCTATCCTGCCGACGGTTTCTTTGGCTCGGGCGCCTACGCCAAGTTCGACGGCATACTCGCTATGTATCACGACCAGGGCCTCACGCCACTCAAGACGCTCTCTATGGACGACGGCATCAATTTCACCGCCGGTCTGCCCTACGTGCGCACTTCGCCCGACCACGGCACGGCCTTCGACATTGCCGGACAAGGCATCGCCTCTGAAGGTTCCTTCAGAGCCGCCATCTATGCCGCCATCGACCTCTACCGCAACCGCATAGCCGTCCGCGAGGCCTATAAAAACCCGCTGCCCAAACTCTATCACGAGCGACGCGAAGACGCCGGACGCGGACGCTTTGCCCCTCAGTCACAACCCCAAGGCGGCGAATAAACCTTCACAACCATCAACACCACGCCGCACTGCGGCCCATTCCCACACATCAGCCACATGAAATTTGCCATCATCGCCGCCGGCGAAGGATCACGCCTGGCCCAAGAGGGCATCAACGTGCCCAAACCGCTGGTACGCCTCGGCGGCGAAGCCATGATAGACCGCCTCATCCGCATCTTCAACGAAAACGGGGCTGAAGAAATCTGCATCATCGTCAACCGCCTGCACCCTGAGACCGAAGCCCACGTCAGAACGCTTATACAGCGCGGCGAAGGCGCACCCATACGGCTGACCGTGAAGACCACGCCGAGTTCGATGCACAGCTTCTTTGAACTGAGCCGCGACCTTGGCGACGCGCCTTTCTGCCTCACTACCGTCGACACAATCTTCAGGGAAGACGAGTTCCGTCACTATATCGAAGCCTTCAAAGCCTCTGATTGCGACGGCCTGATGGCTGTGACAGACTTTGTCGACGATGAGAAACCGCTCTATGTGGCCACCGACGAAACACTGGACATCACCGCCTTTCTCGACCAACCGGCCGAGGGCGTAAGCTATATCTCCGGCGGCATCTATGCTTTGAAGCCTGACTGTCTCAACACCTTGCGACGCTGCATGGCAGAGGGACAAAGCCGCATGCGCAACTTCCAGCGCGGCCTCGTAGAAGATGGCATGCGCCTGAAAGCCTGGCCAATGAAAAAGATAATGGACGTGGACCACGCCGAAGACATCGTCAAGGCCGAACAATTCTTGAACGAAACATGAGAATAGTGGGAATAGGCCGGTCGCCGCGCTTTTCGCCCAACTCGGAGGCACGCGACGCCGCCATACTGCAAGCCGTGGCCGAGCAACTGAGGCATGAGGGCCACCACGTGGCCACCGTCTGCGAAGACGACGCCTTGCCGACGGCCTTCGGCGCAGCCTTCTGCATGGCACGCCACACGGAGACGCTCCGACGTCTGGCCCAGATGGAGGCCGAAGGCTCACCCATCATCAATTCCCCCCACGCCCTGCTCTCAGGCAGCCGCCGGCATCTGACGGAACTTTTCGTGGCTGCCGGTCTGCCTGTCGTGCCGGATGTCGGCCTGGATGCCGTCAATGCCAACCCAAACCGGGCCTATTGGCTCAAACGCGGCGATGCGTGTGCACAGCAAGCCACCGACGTGCAGTTTGCCGCCACCGGCGACGAGGTGGCAGACAGACTGGAGCACTTCAAGGCACGCGGCGTCGACGACGTACTCATTTTCCCTCACGTGGCCGGCGACCTGGTGAAATTCTATGGTGTGGAAGGCACGGCCTTTTTCCATCACTACTACCCCACGGCCGGTCCTTCGTTCAGCAAATTCGGACTGGAGAGCCATAATGGCGCCCCCAAGGGTTATGTTTTTGATGCCTGCCGGCTCAAAGCCATTGCCGACGAGGCAGCACGTCTGAGCGGCCTGACCGTGTATGGCGGCGACTGCATCATCGACAGCGACGGCCGGGCCTGGATTATCGATTTCAACGATTGGCCCAGTTTTTCACGTTGCTGCGCCGAAGCCGCTGAGGCCATAGCCCAACGCATTCTGGCCGAGACTCAGCCAAACGACTGAGCGGCCGTCACCCATTTGTCAACTTTTCGCAACCTCTTATATGGCAGAAAACAAAAAACTCGCCGCCACCTTCAAGTCGATGGACACCGAGGAGTGGCTCGACATTCACTTCACGCGCCCACTGGGTCTTTTATGGGCCAACTTCTTCAATGCCTTCGGCGTTCACCCTAACGTGGTGACCATTTTGTCTATCTTTCTGGGCCTGGCCGCCGGCGTCATGTTTTATTTTGAAGGCCTCACCTACAGCCTCATCGGCATCGGCCTGCTCGTATGGGCCAACCTCTACGACAGCTGCGACGGCCAGCTGGCCCGCATGACCGGCAAGAAGACACGCTGGGGCAGAATACTCGACGGCTTTGCCGGCGACGTGTGGTTTTTTGCCATCTACGCCGCCATCTGTCTCAGACTCATGCCCGTGTGGGGCATCTGGATATGGCTGCTCTGCGCTTTCGCCGGCTTCATCTGCCACGGCAAACAATGCCAACTGGCCGACTACTACCGCAATATCCACCTCTTTTTCCTCAAAGGCGAGAGCGGCAGCGAACTCGATAATGCTGCCAAACTGACCCAAGAGTTTCAATCGCTTTCGTGGAAGAAAGACGGGGCCTGGAAGCTTTTCCTTTTTTTCTATCGCAATTACACCAAGTCGCAAGAGTCTTTGACGCCGGCCTTCCAACGTTTCCACTCGGCCCTGAAGCAACGCTTCCCCACAGCCCTGCCCCAACAGTTGCGCGACGACTTTCGCGCCGGCAGCCTGCCCTTGATGAAGTGGGCCAACATCCTCACCTTCAACACCCGGGCCATAGTGCTCTACGTGGCCATCCTTGTGGGACAACCCTGGATATACCCTGTGTTTGAAATCACGATAATGAACATACTCTTTTTCTATATGCGCGCCAGGCACGAGCGGCTTTGCCGCGAACTGACGCAACGACTTGACACTTATGAAACCACTCTTTAGAAATCTCTTCTTGCTTTTCGGCATCGGCGCGATAGTGGTGATGCTCTGCACGTTTGACGTAGACTGGCACGCCCTGCGCAACCGTCTGCCTCAGGCCATTGCCTATCTGCCGCTGGTGGTGGGTGTGTGGATTTTTGTCTATGCCTTCAACGCCGTGGCCTTTCAGCTCATCGTCAACAGTGGTCAGCACGACAAGCACCTGCGTTTCCGCCACGCCTACAAGCTTACGGTGTCGGGCTTTGCCTTCAGCTACACCACGCCCTTCGGTTTCGGCGGAGGTCCCTACCGCGTGATGGAACTGGCGGGCCACATCGGCACGACGCGGGCCATGTCGGCGGTGGTGCTCTATTCGATGATGCACATTCTCTCCCACATCTGCCTGTGGACGTCAGCGGCCGTGTTGTTTGTGGTGTTTTATTTTGAAAAGATGGACGGTTTCTTGTGGGCTTGTGGCGGCGTCTTCGTGGCTGTGCTCGCTTTTGCACTCTATTTTTTTTATAAGGGCTATAAAAACGGGCTTATCGTCAAGCTCTACAAAATCCTGCTCTACATTCCGTTTGTCAAAGGCTATGCCCGCAAATTCTACGACAAGAATATGGAGAGTATGGCCCAAATCGACGAAAACATAGCCTATCTCCACACCCAGCCGCGCGCCTTCTACGGGTCGTTGCTCATGGAATATCTGGGCCGCGTGGTCAACTCGCTGGAGTTTTATTTCATCCTTATGGCCTTCGGCACACCCGTGTCGTTTGTAGACGCCGTGCTTATTCTGGCCTTCTCGTCACTGCTGGGCAATCTGTTGTTTTTCTTCCCCATGCAGATGGGTGCCCGCGAAGGCGGTCTGGCCATCATCATCAAAGTGTTGGGCTATCGCGACGGCCTCGGTCTGGGTGTGTTCACCGGCTTTTTCACGCGCATCAGGGAGCTCATCTGGATTTTCATCGGCGTGGCGCTGGTAAAAGTGGGCAACAAAAACCTTGTGCACGACTGCAAGCCGCCTGTGCCCCCTACCGAAGAATAAGCCTCAACGAAAGGCCACATAGGGCCGGAGCCGCGCCACGTCGGCCGCTGTGAAGAGGCCCGTGAGCTGCAATTCGTCCAGACTTTTCAGCGCCCCGTATTTCCGGCGATAGTCAAAGACGGCCTTCACCTGCTCATAAGACAAATAGGGATGGCGCACGAGCTGCGAGAACGTAGCGTGGTTGATGTCGAGCGGCCTCACCTGCGGCTGTCGGATAGGCTCAAACCATTCTGCAAGACCTTCGGGCAGTCCCTCCACCTCTGAGAGTTGCGCCAGAGAGACAAAGCCGCCAAGGCTCTCGCGGTATCGGCAGATCTTGCGGGCATACCAGCTCCCGATGCCGGGAATCTGTTTGAGCAAAGTGGTATCGGCGGTGACGAGATTGACTTTTGTGCCGGCCGGCAACTTTTCCGCCTTGACATAATCTTGCCGACCGTGGGCCCGTGGTGCCGTCTCGCCGCGACCATTCCGGCCGACAGCCTCGCCGGCAAGCGGCTCGACAACGACGTAGGGCCTGAGCCGCTCAAACTCTGCGGCAGAGAGGCCGTAGAGTCTTGAAAAGTCATCGGCGCTGCGCCAACGTCCGCCGGCGGCACGGTATTTCATCAGGTTGCTGATCTGGCGGTCGGTCAGGCCCAAGCGGCGCAGCGTGGCCTCGTCGGCAGTGTTGGGGTTGAAGGCAAACAATTCGCCCCGCGACACAGGCTGTGACGAAGGCGAAGACGGCCCGGCGGCACTCGCGTCCGGCACCTGCGACTCAAAAGCGGCCAGCGCCGACCGCTCTGCATCAGACACGGCCGACACATCGCTACGCACAGCGGCCCCTTGCCACCACACCTTGCAAAGCGCCGTGACAAACAGGATGACGAGAACGGCAAAGAGACCGCGCAGTTCTGATTTCGAAAAACCCCGCTTCATTGTTTGCAACAATTTGCCTGCAAAAATATAAACAATTCACTAAACACAGACACTCTGAGGCCGCGACAATAGCCGGCCATCCCTCACCCGACTATCCTTTAATCCCCTCAAGATGAAAACACCGTTTATCTCACGTCTCGGCATCGTTCTGGCGCTGCTGACGGGCCTCAACGGCTGCGCCCTTCTCGACTTTCATCCCTACGACGGGCGCTTTGACGGCCCCAAAGACATCAACTCACGCAACATTGCGCGTATCGAAAGCGCCACCCAGGGGCGTGACTCAATCGTCTTTGCCGTCATCTCTGACACCCAGCGTTGGTATGACGAGACCCACGACGCCGTCAACAGCATCAATGCCCGGCCCGAAATAGATTTTGTCATACACTGTGGCGACCTGACCGATTTCAGTGCCACGCGTGAGTTTGAATGGATGCGCGACGAGTTGGAGCGCCTGGCCGTGCCTTATGTCTGCCTCATCGGTAACCACGACTGTCTGGCCAACGGGCCGCGTGTGTTCCAGACGATGTTTGGCACGCCCAACTTCTCGTTTGATGCCGGCGACACCCACTTTATCTGTCTCGACACCAATGCGCTCGAGCACGACTACTCGGTACCCATCCCCGATTTTGCCTTTATCAATGCCGACCTTCAGGCCTTGGCGCCGACCACACGCCGCACCATCGCGGCCATGCACGCCTCGCCGTATTCAGACCAGTTCAACAACAACATCGCGCCGCAGTTTCACGAAAAGATGCAGACCTATCCCGACCTGCAGTTTGCCATCTGCGGCCACCAGCACGCCACCATCGAGTTCGAGCCCTACGGCGACGGCTTCAAATACTACCAATGCGGCTCTGCCAAAGGCCGGAAATATCTCATTTTCACCCTGAAAAAAGACGGAGGATACCATCGTGAAGTCATTGATTACTAAAAGCCTCATCGCCCTGACCATTGGTCTGGGCGCCAACGGCCATACGCACGCCGCCGGGAGCGTCCCCATCGCCACGCCGACCGACTCCGTCATCACCGTCGAGGCGGCCCCCGACACCCTGCCCGCCTGCACGGCCGACATCCACGGCTCCACCGACCACTCCGAGCCTGTCACGCCCTACGCCCGCCGCACCGAGCGTTTCCGTCGCAATTGGAACCACCTCATCCCCAATCAGACGAGTTTCCAGGTGGCCGGCGGCATCGGCGCCTTCTCCATCAGCATCGGCTGGTATTACGGCCGGCGCGAACAGTGGGAGACCGACGTGCTCTGGGGTTTTGTCCCCAAGGCCAATGGCGACGACATACACCAGACGCTTACCGTCAAACAACGCTTCGTGCCCTGGCACCTGCCCCTCTTCAAGAGTCGCCGATGGACGGCCGAGCCGCTCACAGCCGGTGCGTTCATCAACTGCATCTTCGGTGAAGGCTTCTGGGAGAAAGCCCCTTCGAAATACACCAAAGGCTATTATGGTTTCAACACCAAAGTGCGCTACAACCTCTTCGTGGGCCAGCGCCTGCGCTACAACATACCGAGGCGGCACCGCAAGTTCAACCGCTCAGTGGCTTTCTACTACGAATTGAGCATGAGCGATCTCTATCTCGTGTCGTCCATCCCCAACAGACAACTCTCTTTCTTTGAAACCCTCACCCTCGCACTCGGCCTGCGTTTTCAGGCGTTCTGAGTGCTCGGTCTTATCATTATGCAAATGGAAACCAACGAACAAATCATTGCCATCAAGCGCGCTTGCCGCGGCCTGATGAACGGTCCGGTGAGCGCCTCCATGCGTGAGAAAGGTCTCACCTATAAAGTCAACTTCGGTGTTGAACTGCCGCGACTGAGAGAACTGGCCGCGACGCTGCCCCACACCTACGACCTTGCGGCCGCTCTCTGGAAAGAAAACATCCGCGAGTGTCGCCTGCTTGCCGCCATGCTGATGCCCACCGAGGCTTTTGATGCCGAGCTGGCCGACCTTTGGGTGGAGCAGATGCAGTTTGAAGAAGAGGCCGAGTGCACTACGGCCCATCTTTTTGCCCGCCTGCCCTACGCCTCGTCCAAGGCCTTCGAGTGGGTGGCCCGCGAAGAGCGTCTGTTCCGTCTCTGTGGCTGGCTGCTCTTCTCGGCACTCTTCAAAAACGGCATGACGCCCGCGCCCCGCGATGCCCGCGAACTGATGGACCAGGCCCGCAGCGAACTCTCGGCCGTGGCCGACCGCCGTGTGGCTGCCGCTGCCCAACGCGCCGTGATGCATTTCATGGCCCTCGGCCCCGAGCAGGAGCAAATGGGCGACGCCATGCTCACGGCATGCGGCCTGTGACAGACCGTCGGCGGCCTGATTGTCTTTTGGCGTGGCGCCTTTTGGCGTTATCTTTGAAGTAGGAAATAAGAGAGAGCCCCCTGTGGCCTCTTTTTTTGTGCTTTTCAGGCCGTTACGGGGCTAAGGACAGGAAAAATTGTCCTTAGCCCCGTAATATCTGTCCTTATTCCGCGACCGACGGTCCTTATGACAGGAGCGAAAATCTTGAATTTGTGAACTTTTTACCGCCATTCCGTCCGCGCCAGACGGCTTTTAGAAGAAAAAACCAACTATTTGCGTCACCCCAGGCCCCTCCATTTGAACTTCAAAAATGGTTAAAAATTCTCCGGAATGGCATTCTCGGCAGGTTGGGACCGAGGCGGCACGGTAAGGTTTTGGAGCGCTGAGTACGAGACGAAGGCCGACGCCAAGGGCAATTTGGGAAGGGGAAGGAAGGTCAGAGCGGTAAATCACGGGCAGAAAGGCCGTTTTTTAGCCGCTATCTTGACAAAATGCCCACACCAAGACCCATCATTTTCTGAACACCCCACCCCATCGCATACCATATATACCCACACGAATGAACTATGTCCGATCAATCATCCGCCACCGGCACCATTTTCCGTTTTTCCGAGACAAATGCCAACTTGAGGCGGCAAAAACCCGGCCAATAAATCTTTGTCGGCAAAAAAATGCCGTCAGTCGTCGATTTATTCCTAAATTTGCAGTCTACAAATCACAAGTCATCAACACACACTTATGATTAACAGAGAATTGATTAGGCTGAAAGTGGTTCAGCTGGTGTATGCCTACTACCGTAACGACGGCAAGACAATTGAAACGGCACAAAAAGAGTTGCTCTTCAGCCTCGGCAAGGCTTATGAGCTGTATGAATATCTCCTGCTCCTTTTGGTGAAAGTCTATGAGCTGGCCGGAAAAAAAGAAGAGGCCCTGCGCCAGCGTGCGCAAAAAGGCGCTGCCGTGCTCGACGGCAGCGTAGAGGCCCGTCTGGCCGCCAACGCCCTGCTCAAGCAACTGGCCGAAAACAAAGCCCTGCAGGCTTATCGCGAAAACAAGAAAGACTGGATTGAAGAAGAGGCCTTCGTCAAACAACTCTTCACCACCTTCACCGAAAGCGAAATCTTCAAGATGTATCTCGACAAGGAAGATTACTCGTATGAAGCCGACCGCGAACTGGTGAGGAAACTCTACAAGACCTACATCTGCCACAACGAGGATTTTGACGACCTCATCGAAGAGCACAGCCTCTATTGGAACGACGACAAGTTTATCATAGACTCTTTCGTGCTCAAGACCATCAAGCGCTTCACGGCCGAGTCAACGGCCGACCAGCCCCTGCTGCCCGACTACGCTTCCGACGACGACCGCGAGTTTGCCATCAGACTCTTCCAGCAGTCCATCAGAAGCGAAGAAGAGACACGCACCATTATCAGCAATGGCAGCAAAAACTGGGAAATCAGCCGTCTGGCCTTCATGGACCTCATCATCATGCAGATTGCGCTGACCGAGATTATGGCCTTCCCCACCATCCCGGTGAACGTCACCTTCAATGAGTATCTCAACATCGCCAAGGTGTACAGCACGCCCCGCTCGGCCGGCTATATCAACGGCATGCTTGACCATATGGTCAAATGGCTCCGCAAGCAAAACAAAATTCTGAAATAAAAACAACTACAACACACACTCACTACAATGACCAACCTTCTCTTCGCCTTCTTGCAAGGCCAGGCTGCCGCTCCTGCC
The DNA here is from genome assembly GCA_045124135.1 of Alloprevotella sp. Taxonomy (GTDB): domain Bacteria; phylum Bacteroidota; class Bacteroidia; order Bacteroidales; family Bacteroidaceae; genus Alloprevotella. Next base: position 18,482 of record JBGVLE010000076.1, on the reverse strand, counting down.
CAAAACGGTGCTCCCGAGCAGCCCAGCATGATGCCGACTATCATTATGATGGTCGTCTTGTTCGCCATCGTATATTTCTTCATGATACGTCCGCAGAGCAAAAAGCAGAAAGAAATCGCCAAGTTCCGCAACTCGCTTCAGGTGGGCCAGGACGTGGTGACCATTGGCGGCATCCACGGCGTCATCAAGAACATCAACGACGACGAGCACACCGTGACCCTCGAAGTGGCCACCGGCACGAAAATGGTGTTTGAGAAGAGCGCCATCATGCCCAAAGGTCAGGCCGTAGGCCAACGATAACCCATCCCGTACAGACACAAGCCGACACCGCCGCCCATCCGTAGTCTCATGCGCTCACTCAAGTCTATCGCTCAGCAGATGAAGAAGATGTGGAACCGCCAGACGCTGGTGTTTCTCTTCTTCCTGTTCCTGTCTTCGGCCTTCTGGCTTTTGCAGACCTTCAACGAGATTTATGAGCAAGAGATTGAGGTGGAACTGGAGGTGCGCGGTCTGCCGGACAACGTGGTGCTCACCTGTGAAGTGCCCGGTAGCATCAAAGCCGTGGTGAAAGACCGCGGCGTGGTGTTGCTGGGCTATCAGTATGGCGAATACCGCCCCCGGCTCATCATTGACGCAGCCGGACTGACGCGCTCAGAGGGTCGGTTCAGACTGGCCGGCAGCGAACTGGTTCGGGCCGTCAGACAGCAGCTTTCGGCTTCGACAGACATTGTCAGTGTCCGCCCCGACACGCTCGACCTCTACTACAACCGCGGCCGCCACAAGACTGTGCCCGTCCGTCTGGCGGTGCAGCCCACGCCGGCCAACGGTTTCATGCTCTCATCGGTCAAGTTGTCGCCCGCCGAAGTGACCGTCTACGGCCTTTCGGCCTATCTCGACACCCTGCGCGCCATCTATGTCACAGCCGCTGAGGTGCGCAACGTCAACGCCGCCAGGAACTATCCGCTGCGTGTGATGAAACCGGTCTATGCCAAGACCGAGCCCACCGAAATCAAGTTGTCCGTCACGGCCGACCGCCTCGTGGAGAAGCGCATCAGTGTGCCCGTGTCGAGCGTGAACTGCCCCGAGGGCATCTCCCTGCGCACTTTCCCCACGACCGTAGAGCTGGTGGCATTGGTCGGTATGAGCCGCTATGCCCACATCTCTGCCGACGATTTCACCGTGGTGGCCGACTATCTGCAGGTGGCCGACGGCCAACTGGCGGAATGTCCGCTGAGCGTGAGTCGGCAACCGGCCGACGTGCAGCACGTACGGCTCACAATGGACCACGCGGAATATGTCATCGAGAAAGCCAATCCCTGACGCCATGTCTGAGTCGCGACGCCCGCATCGCCTTGCTGTCACCGGCGGCATAGGTAGCGGCAAGAGCCACATCTGCAGGCTGTTGGCCGCCCACGGTCTGCCGGTTTTTTATTGCGACGACGAAGCCAAGCGGCTCATTCGCCAAGACGCCGAGATACGTCGACGCCTCACGGCGCTCATCGGGCCGGAGGTCTACGACAAAGACGGCCGCCTGGCCAAGCCTGTGCTGGCCGCCTGGATTTGTGGCTCGAAAGCCCAGGCCGCCCAGGTCGACGCCATCGTCCATCCGCGCGTGGCCGAGGTGTTTGACCAGTGGGTCACGGCCCATACCGCATCGGCAGTGGTCGTAATGGAGTGTGCCCTGCTCTACGAGTCGGGTTTCGACCGCCTGGTCGACGAAGTCGTGGCCGTGTCGGTGCCTGAAACCCTCCGCCTGCAACGTGTCATCGACCGCGACGGCGTCACCGCCGAAAAAGCCCGGGCCTGGATGGCGCTACAAATGCCTGAGACCGAGAAGCTCCGACGTGCCGACTATGTCGTTCGCAATGATGCCGACGACCATTTGCGGGCCGACCTCACCCTGCTTTACAAGACACTATCCCTAACACAACAAGCCTAATAATAAAAAAGAATATGAAAGACCAATTGTTAGCCATTTCGGGCAAGCCCGGACTTTTCCGCCTCATCGGCCAAGGCCGAGGCCTGCTTATCGTTGAAACCCTCGACGCACAGAAAAAACGCCTCACTGCCGGTGCCCGCGACCGCGTCACCTCACTCAACGACGTGTCTATGTACACCGACGACGAAGACAAACCCTTGATGGAGGTGTTTGAAAGCATCAGCCAGAAATATGAAGGCAAAACCGTAGACCTCGACCTGAAAAAGGCCACTCCCGCCCAGTTGGCAGACTTTCTGGCCGGCGTGCTGCCCGACTACGACCGCGACCGCGTCTACAACAACGACATCAAGAAGCTCATCCAATGGTATAACATTCTCATCCAAAACGGCTACACGGAATTTGTAGACGCTGAAGGCGAAGAGACTGCCGAAACCACCAAAGCCTGAACCACCGGCGAAAGACCGGGCCAGGCATAGGGCTGTTTGCCACACTTATGCTTCGCCCCCCAAACTTCCAAGAAAAATATGTGGACTGAAAACGTCATCCTGGCCGACGCCGACTATCTCGACCGCGTCGCCTTCGAACTCATCGTCAACTTCGAGCGTATGCTGGGACGGCGCGTGCCGCCGGCCGACCTCTGCCATATGGCCGACTGTCTGGCCCTCGACGGCGGCCTTCGCCCCGGCGACAACGAGACCACCTTTGTGATGCTCCACGATAAGGGCAAAAAGGCCCTGGCCAACTTCAAGCCCGCTGACTATGAGACCGAGCTGACAGCCCAAGCCTTTCGCGACAACCTCGGCGAGTTTGTGTTCCAGGCGTTTCCGGTGGAAGACATCGTGAGCAAGGAAGCCTTTTTCATCCAATCTTTGGAGCAGGCTCTGACGGCCAAGGAGGTGAAACGCCTCATGGTTATCCCCGACGAGAGTTACCGCAGCGCCGTGGGCAAAACAATGTCGGCCGTCGGCGACAAGCCCCAGACGCTCTTCTCCATGCTCGAGCCGCTACCCGGTCTGCGACACCCGCAAGAGCTCTTGGGCTACGCCATGATGAGTGCCCTGGGCATTCGCTCTGAAGAACTGGGCTGACGAGGCCTGAGCCATCCCGCATCTTTTCTGTCACACTACAACTATGCAATTATATCCCAAACTGATTGCCGACGCCTTGGCCACCGTGCGCTATCCCGGCAACGGCAAAAACCTGATAGAGGCCGGTATGGTCGAAGACGACCTGCGCATCGACGGTATGGACGTGAGTTTTTCGTTGATATTCGAGAAATCCACCGACCCGTTTATGAAGTCCGTCATCCGTGCTGCCGAGACGGCCATCCACACTTACGTCGACGCCGGTGTGCGTGTGAACATTGGCGTGAAAACCCTTCAGGCGGCCCGTCCCGAGCCGGGCAAGATGTTGCCGCAGGTGAAGAATGTCATTGCCGTGAGCAGTGGCAAGGGTGGCGTAGGCAAAAGCACAGTGGCCGCCAACCTGGCCGTGGCACTGGCCCGACAGGGCTATCGCGTTGGCCTGCTCGACGCCGACATCTTCGGTCCGTCGCAGCCCAAAATGTTTCACCTTGAAGCCGAAAACATTTTCGCCGAAATGAAAGACGGCCGGCAGGTGCTGATACCGGCAGAGAAATATGGCGTCCGCTTGTTGTCGATAGGCTTCTTCGTCAACCCCTCCACAGCCACCTTGTGGCGCGGCGGCATGGCCTCGAACGCGCTCAAACAACTCGTGGCCGACGCCGACTGGGGCGAACTCGACTATTTCATCCTCGACACGCCGCCGGGCACCAGCGACATTCACCTCACCCTCTTGCAAAACCTCGCCATCACCGGCGCCGTCGTCGTGTCGACGCCTCAGGAAGTGGCCCTGGCCGATGCGCGCAAAGGCATCGACATGTATCGCAACGAGAAGGTAGACGTGCCCATTCTGGGCTTGATTGAGAATATGGCGTGGTTCACGCCGGCCGAACTGCCCGAAAACCGGTATTACATCTTCGGCCGTGGCGGCGTGGAGCGTCTGGCCGCCGAAACCGGAGTGCCCGTTCTGGCCCAAATCCCCATAGTCCAGAGCATCTGCGAAAGCGGCGACGAAGGCGAACCGGCAGCCTTGGGCAACGGCCCCGTGGCTGAGGCCTTCGACCGTCTGGCCAAGGCCGTGGTCGAAGCCACCGAGCGACGCAACCGCGAGCAACCACCCACGACCATCGTGGAAATGAACAAATAAACCTTCAACCGCCAAACAACACACGGCCCGGCAGGACACGAAGTCTTGCCGGGCCGTGTGGCGTGTGGGGTGAGAGGGACCGTGTTATTTGGTCAAGGCCACCTCAAGGTTGTTCTGGATGATGTCGTTGCCGGGATAGCCGCCCTCGTCGAGGTTGCTGTAGGCCGTCGAACCATCTTTGTTGAGCAAGAGATAGCAAGGGATGCCCGGAATACCCAATTGGTTGCAGAGGTCGCCCCATTGCTGTTTGGTCAGACGGTAATGGTCGCCGGCAATGCCCGGTATCATGCTCTGCCAAGTGTTGAGCGGAGAAGTCTCGCCTGTCACATAGACAAACTCGCAGCCCTTCTTCATCAGTTCGGGCTTGATGGCGTCAATCTCGACCATGGCTCTGCGGCAGGGACCGCACCAAGTGGCCCAGAAGTCAATCAATACGACTTTGCCTTTGTAGTTGGCGGTGATGGCGGGCAAGATGTCGGCGCCTTTGATGTTGGCGTCGATTGTTTTGACGTGATAGGCGATGGAGTCGGCCTGTGCGGCACTTCCGGTCTCGACGACCTCAGGTGTCTGCACCTTCTCTTCGCTCTCGTTGGCGGCTTTGCCGTTGCAGCTCATGCTCCCGAAGGCCAGCATGGCGCAGAGGATAAACAAATTCTTTTTCATTAGGTTTGTCGATTTTTGCGTTTTGTCATTTATCGAAAGGCAAAACTACTGATAATTGCTTGGTTAAGCAAATTTTGTCGTGTGAAAAGAGGTGAAGGCCCGGCGCGGGGTGCTCAATCTACCAAATCATGACGACCAAAAAGTGGCAATATTGCCAACTTTTAGTCGCGCGGGTTGTCTTTTTCTGCCGCAATATTTGCAGTAAATTTGCAGTAGCAGAGGAATGGTAAGTCCCCAAACGGCCCTGAGCGACCCAATGTTTGTGCCTTACGGGGATAGTGACAGAAAATTCTTGCAGTATGCCCGTTTTTATCGTCCTTATGCCACGCCGTTTTTTTCATAGCCCCCGACGAAGCGGTACCCTTCCCGGCCAAAAAAATTAGCCCCGGCGGCCGTTTTATCCCGTTCCCCCAACATTTTCCCATAAAGTTTGTCTGTGTTGACCCGCAGTTTTGAACACACATGCCACAGCGGCGATTTTTTTCAAAGCCCTCACATTTCGCCCCGTCGCTTGCTTTGTTTCTTGATAGAAAATTGTATTTTTGCGGCCGTAAACCAACTATTTTATCCTTAAATGGACGATTATCACGCGGAAAATTACGCTTAAACAGGCTGGGAGACACCACTCGCATGGGTTTCTCTGCCACTAATTTAATGGAGAAACCGAAATGCGGACCTATTGGAACTACGACCACGCGCTGCGCACGCTCGATGAGTGGCAGCCCAACTGCTGGGTACAAGTGACCTGCCCCACGCCCGACGATGAAAAATTCCTCTGCAAAACGCTGAAAGTCCCCGACTATTTCCTCGACGACATCCGAGACAAAGACGAACGCTCGCGCTATGACTATGACGACGGCTGGTCGCTCATCATCTTGCGCATTCCCTACGTCAAAGAGGTGCGCTCACGCACACCACACACCACCATCCCCCTGGGTATCATTCTCAACAAAGGGGTGTGCATCACCGTGTGTAACTACGAGACCAACATGATGATTGATTTCGTGTCTTATCAGCAGAAACGCAACCTCGGCTTCACCGACTCGGTCGACCTCACCTTCCGCCTGTTTCTCTCGTCGGCCGTGTGGTATCTGAAACGACTCAAACAGATCAACGTGCTCATCGAAGAGGCCAAACGCAACCTCGACCGCAAAATCGAAAACGAAGACCTCGTGGGCCTCTCGCGCCTGCAAGACAGCCTGACCTATTTCCTCACCTCCATCCGTGGCAACGAAACGCTGCTGTCGAAGCTGAAATTCAAACTGCCCGTGGACGAACTCGACGCCGACCTTATCGAAGACGTCACCATCGAGATGAACCAGGCACGCGAAACCACCAACATCTACGCCAACATTCTCGACTCGACGATGGAGACCTATGCCAGCGTCATCAACAACAATATGTCGGGCACCATGAAACAGATGACGAGTGTGAGCATCATCCTTATGTTCCCCACGTTGGTGGCCAGTATCTTCGGTATGAACCTCATCTCGGGCATAGAGAATGTGTGGTGGGGCTTCCCTGCCGTCATCCTGCTGACCATTGCCGTAACCGGCCTCTTCTTCTACCTCTTCCGCCGCAAAGCGTGGATTTGAGGGGGCTGCCGGAGATAATGAGATTGCTCCAAAACTTGTCACCAAGTGCACTCCAAGTACACACCACACAAAAAAGACAGCTCGGGAATTCCCCGAGCTTTTCGTTTTAAATAATAAGCACATTACACCCTCTCAAGCCGAAAAACGGCGAAAAACGCGGCGTTTCGTTTGGTCGGACCGATAAAAATCACTTTATTTGCAGAGCCTACAGACACATACGACCTTCCGATGTTGCAGACGTCGGGCGGTTTGTCGTATAGTCATCCCCTATTATACCTCCGTACCGGGCCGCGCCCCCGGATTATGCCGAGCGCAGCCCACAATCTCAAGGAGAGAGAAGGAGGAAACTAAAAACAGCAATTCATTGAATACCTATATCCACAGTTATGGACGAAATTAAACTCCCTGAAGACAATCAGTCTCTCGTGGTCGACAACGCCGTCGACGCTACCGCTACGCCCACCCAGCCGGCAGAGCCCGAAGCCGCCAACCGCCCCACGCCGCAAACACGCGCCGAGGTGATTGAGCAACTCAAAGAAATCGAAACCAGCGGCCTGCCTATCGGACGCGCCGAGGTGGAGCAGCTCAAGCAGGCTTTCTATAAACTCTACCACGCAGAGGTGGCTGCCGCCCGCGAGGCGTTCATCGCCGCCGGTGGCGACGAGGCCTCCTTTGTGCCCGAGCCCGATGAGCTGGAGAGTGACTTCAAAGCCCACATGGGCCGCATCAAAGAGCTTCGCGCACAAGCCGTGGCCGACCTCGAAAAGGAGAAACAAGCCGGGCTCGAAAAGAAAACGGCCATCATAGAGAAGATCAAGGCTATGGCCGCATCGCCCGAAGAAGCCGACAAGAACTACGATGCGTTCAAAGCCCTTCAGGCCGAGTGGAAAGAGATCAAGACCGTGCCGGCCGAGCAGGCTACCGAGTTGTGGAAAAACTATCAGCTCTATGTGGAACAGTTCTACGACCAGCTCCGACTCAACCACGAGATGCGCGCCTATGATTTCAAGAAAAACCTTGAAATCAAGACCCACCTCTGCGAGGCTGCCGAAAAGCTGGCCGAAGTGGAAGACCCCGTTTCGGCTTTCCACCAGTTGCAGAAACTGCATCAGGACTTCCGCGAAACCGGCCCCGTGGCCAAAGATTTGAGAGAAGAAGTCTGGAAACGCTTCAAGGAGGCCTCGACCGTTATCAACAAGCGCCACCAGGCCCATTTTGAAAATCTGAAAGCCCAGGAAGAAGAAAACCTCGTGCGCAAAACGGCTCTCTGCGAACGCATCGAAGCCATGCTTGCCGAAGAAATCAAGGGCTTCAGCGCATGGGACGCCAAGACAAAAGAAATCATCAACATTCAGGCCGAATGGAAAACCATCGGCTTCACGCCCAAGAAGGTGAACGCCAAGATTTTTGAGCGTTTCCGCACGGCTTGCGATGCCTTCTTTGCCGCCAAGACGGCTTTCTACAAGCAAAACCGCGAGACACAAAGCGCCAACCTGGCCGCCAAAACCGCACTGCTCGAAAAGGCCGAGGCACTCAAAGACTCCACCGACTGGAACGCCACAGCCCAAGAGATGATTGCCCTGCAAAAAGCCTGGAAAGAGACCGGACCTGTGTCGCACAAAGCTTCAGAAGCCGTATGGAAACGCTTCAACGAGGCCTGCAACCATTTCTTCAACCGCAAAAACGAAGCCGGCTCGGCACAACGCGCCGAAGAAGAAGCCAACCTCGCCAAGAAACAGGACATCATTGCTGCCCTGCAGGCACTGGCAGAGAATCCTGCCGACGACGCTGCCGACCGCGCCAAGGAACTCCAAGCCGAATGGAATGCCACCGGCCACGTGCCCTTCCGCAAGAAAGAAAAAATCTATAAGGCCTACCACGAGGCGCTCGACGCCATCTACAAAAGACTCCACCTCAGCGCCGGCCGCCGACAGATGGAGAAATTCCGCAAGAATGTGGCCGACAAGGGCGGCAACGAACTCACCCGCGAGCGCTATCGTCTGATGCAGAACCTTGAAGCCAAGCGTCAGGAGATTGCCAACTACGAGAACAACCTCACCTTCTTCAACGCCAAGACCAAAGGCGCGAATGCCCTGATTGACGAGGTGAACCGCAAGATTGAGCGTCTGAGAGAGGAACTCGCCGTAATCACTGAGAAAATCCAAGCCGTCGACGCCAAAATTGCCGAAGGCGAATAAACAAGACCTTCCGGGCCGCGGCCCGAAAGAAACAAAAAAACCAGTTCGGTCGTAAAGCCGGGCTGGTTTTTTGATTGACCTAAAGTTTTCTGCCGTGATTGGCGTGACTGAAACGTCCAATCACAGCAATCGACACATATCCAGAAGATTACAAGCGCGTGACTGTGTGATTGGGGAAAAGGCAACAATTTGAGGGGAGAGGGAGGAAACCTATGGTGCAAGGTTTGATGGCTGCGGTGGCCGGTTGTGCAGAGTCTGAAACAAAAACTCTACATCACCCAAAATCTTGACGTTTAGTCTATTGGTTTGGGAAGATGTAGAGTTGCACGGTTTTGGCCACCCTCGTTTAATACGTAAAGGTGGCGGCTCGTTTATTGCAAAGCGGCAAGAATGTCTTCCACAATCAGCGGACTCTTCAGACGATTGGCCGTAAGGTATTCGTCTACGTCGTAACGGTCGACAAAACCTTTTCGGGCACCATAGCACAACACCTTGGCACTTGTAGCACCCAGATGTCGGGCCAGTTTCTCGCCCCAGCCGCCGTCGAGCGCGCCGTCTTCGAGCGTCACAAACAGGCGATGGTCTGATTGCAATGCATCAATCAGCGGTTTGTCGATGCCCGAGATGAAGCGCGGGTTGATTAAGGTGGCCTTGATGCCCTTTGCCGCCAGTGCCTGCCGCACCTCTTCGCCCAAACCATAGAAACCGCCGAGGCCTAATATGGCCACTTCACTGCCTCTGTGGGTCACCTCGTAGGTGTCAAGACAAGAATAGTCGGCCGGCACCGGTCGCGTGGCCGGCACAGTCGGACCGACAGGCACACGGATGGCCACGGGATGCTCACGATAGTCTAGGCTCCAGTCGAGCATGGCGAGATATTCGTCGCGATTGGTCGGTGCCAAATAGACCAGATTGGGAATGCCCGAGAGCAGGGGAATGTCGTAGTGGCAAAGATGCGTCACGTCGGTCATCGAAGCGATTGAAGCCCACATCACCAGCAGTGTGGCCGGATTGTCGTTGATGCAAAGGTCTTGAGCCACCTGGTCGTAGGCACGTTGCAGAAACGAGCTGCACACGCCGAAAACCGGTTTGCTGCCGGCCTTGGCCATACCCGAAGCCATAGCCACGGCGTGCTCTTCGGCAATGCCCACATCGACAAACTGGCTGCCAGCGGCCTGTCGGCGCTCAGGCGTCCAGCCCCATATGCCTGGCGTACCGGCAGTGATGGCACAAACGGTTTTGTCGCCGGCCATTCGTTCCAACAGATGCCGGGCCGTGAGGTCGTTGTAGTCTTCGGCCGTAAATGTCTGTTTCAGTTCGCCCGTCTCGATGTCGAAAGGCATAGACCAGTGCCACCGCTCCTTGTCGGCCTCGGCCGGCGCATAACCTTTGCCTTTGAGCGTGTTGATGTGCACCACGACGGGATGGTCGGTGTCTTTCACTTTCTTGAAGGCCTCTGTCAGGCAGTTGATGTCGTTGCCTTGACCGACATACATATAGTCGAGTCCCATGGCGCAGAAGATATTGTTGCTGCATATGCCGTCGGTTTCGCGCAGTTGGCGCAGATTGTCGTAGAGGCCGCCATGATTTTCAGCAATCGACATTTGGTTGTCGTTGACCACGATGATGAAGTTTGTGCCCAGCTCAGCCGCCCAGTCAAGACCTTCGAGGGCCTCGCCACCGCTGAGCGAGCCGTCGCCGATGACGGCAATGACGTTGTGGTGCTCACCTCTCAGGTCACGGCCTTTGGCCAGTCCGCCGGCCAGACTCACCGAGGTGGACGTGTGGCCGATGATGAAGTGATCGTGATCGCTCTCCGAAGGTTCGGTATATCCCGACACGTCGTCGTAGTGCGTTTCAGAGAGAAAAGCCCCAATGCGGCCTGTGAGCATCTTGTGGACATAGCTTTGGTGTGACACGTCGAATACGATTTTGTCTGTCGGCGAGTCAAAGACACGATGCAGGGCGATGGTGGCTTCCACCATTCCCAGGTTAGGTCCGCAATGGCCTCCGTGAATGCTCAGTTTGCGGGTGAGCAGCTTGCGTATTTCTTGGGCCATGACGGTGAGCTGTGCCGTGTCGAGACGCTTCACGTCGGCAGGCGAGGTGATGTGTTCGATATACATAATAGAGTGAGGTTGGTAATTATTTCGGTTTGAAAGGTAGTGATTATTTCAGAGATAATAAACTTCTCTCTTGCAAAATTACAACCTTCATTCTGTCGCGGCATAACCCCAATTTCGGTGTTTCTTACCATTATTCAGGACGGTGCTGAAAAAATGGCAACAGAAAGGCTTAGGGGGATGTAAGATCTCACTTTCACGAAAAAAACAGAGACAAAGGGCGCCCCGCCGACTGTCATACAGCGTTTGTCTGTCGGCAATCCTTGACTGACGTATAAAAAAAGCCCAAGAGATTTGTCCCGGGCTGATTGTAGGGTGCACGTTCCAGGCCGGATGGCCTGCACAGTGTCAGCCTTATTCAGAAAAGAAACACGTCTGTCTTTGCCGATTGACTTCTAAAAATGTATCATCAGCTCCACCACGGCCTTGTCGCGCTCTGAGGGCTTGGCCATGGCGATGTTGTTGTAGAAGTATTTTTCGTAGTTGAGCCGGAGGTCGGCCTGCAACGGTCCGGCGAGGCTCAGTGTCACACCGCCGGTGAGGCGCTTACGGCCCCCGTCGGTAAGGGCAATATGACCATCTTCGGTGGCTTTACCATCGGAGTGGTCGTCCATCATATCAAAGCGGGTGAGGAAGCGGACGTTGCGAAATACCTTTTTCGTAGCTACGTCGTAGGCCACAAAGGCATCGAGCGCATTGACGTCGTGGAAACTCGTGTTTTCGTAGTGCTTGCGCAGATATTCGGCTTCGAGTGTCCAATGGCCGGTATGAAGTGTAGCACCGCCGTCGTAGAGCCACACGTTGCCGCCTGTGGGTGAAATCTTCTGCATCGAGGCTTGAAGCGTCAGTATCTTAAAGGGCTGACAGGTGACCTTGGCAGAGAAATTGAGCGACTTGGTCCAGTAGTCTTTCTGGTCAGTCAGTCCGGAGCCGTTGAAGAAGCCGCCTTCGAGCGTGAGCGGACAACCTTTGAACTTGTAGGTCACGGCAAAGCCCACATCGCGCACATCACCCACCTGCTTGGCTATGAACGAGCGGTTGGCAAAATATTGTACATGTGGTGAGCGATGGGCATCGATGCTGAACGGCACACGCATCTGTCCGAGGCGCATGGTGAGCCCATCGAGCGGTTTCAGGCCGGCATAGGCGTCGAGCATACGGATGCGCCCCTCGTCAGAGAAGTCAATCTCGGCCTTGTAGACCACCGAGGGAATTATCTGCCCGTCGAAGGCGACGCGGGCGTTACGCACCTCAAAGCGTCCCTCTTTTTCGTTAGGCTGATATTCGCCTTTGGCACGGATGGTTCCCGAAATGCGCGGCATCCAGTCGGGCCAGACGATGTTCGTGGAGGCTTTTTGGGCCACGCCCTGGCTACCCGTAAAGAGAGCCATGGCGAGCAGAGCGAAGGTTTTCAGTTTCATAGCAAAGTCAATAGTTTATAAGGCCGGTCTGGTGGAAGCGTTGCAGGCCTTTGACGATGTGACGGAATTCCACACAGAGTTGTTCGGTCTCTTGGATGAGATGGAGCAAGAGTGTCTGTGCGTTCAGGTTGCTGCGCTGAGACTGAATGACCGTGAGCACGTCGCTGCGCAGACCTTTGATTTGCGACTTGAGCGTCTCGACCTTTTCCATAAGGCCATCGAGGCCGTCAAACTGCTGGTGTCGCAAGGCTTCTGCGGTCTGTTCCATCAAATTGGCAAACGTTCCGGCCAAATGGGCAAAAGGCTCGAGCGATGCTGAGGGGACAGGCGTGAAGTGGTTGTCGACATGCTCAAGTGCCGGCTCGTTGATGCGTCGCAAACCATATAGCTGCTGTCGGAGGGCGTTGTGGATGAGATGGAAAGGCGTCATCAATGCCACGGCCTTGATGCCGTCGGTGCGGCGCAGACAAATGGTTTCGCGGCGGCGCAGATTTTTCATTTCACGCCCCATACGTTCCAGCAAACGTGCATTGCGGCGCAGTCCGCGAAGGTTCTCGGTTTTGAGTCCGTCTACGGTTTCTCTCAAAGCACCGGCATAAGTGTGCAGGGCTTCACCGGTCGACACGTCAAGATGGCGGCTGAGCATGGGCACGATGGCCGAGCGGTCGTGTGTGGTGAGCATTTCTGTAAAAAGCAGGTCACCGTTTTTCTCTTCTTTTTGTTTCTTGGCATAGCGGCGCTGGCTGTGAATGATGGCATATACTGCCAAGGCCACAAGTATAACTATGGCAGGCATACCCCCGAAATTCATCAACGTGGCCATCAGAAAGCAGGCCGTAAAGGCCACACCAGCTGTGAGGAACCAACCGCCCACCACGGTGAGCACACCGGTGATGCGGAACACGGCACTCTCACGACTCCAGGCACGGTCGGCCAGACTCGAACCCATGGCCACCATAAAGGTGACGAAAGTGGTGGAGAGAGGCAGTTTGAGCGAGGTGCCCAAGGCAATGAGCAACGAGGCTGTCACCAGATTGACAGAGGCACGCAAAAGGTCGTAGGCAGCACCGTCTTCGTCGGCCTCGGCCGGACGCTTGAACCGACGGTCAATGAATTGGCCCACGGCTGCCGGCGTGTATTTCACCACCGTGCGCCCCACGGCGTTGCCCCAACGCACAAGGCTTCGGGCTGCACGCGACGAGCCGAACATCTCTTCGCCCTCGTCACTACGCGACAAGCCCACTTCGGTTTCGACCACCCGACGGGCCTTTTTTGACGTGGCCAAGGCAAATACCATGATGGCACCGGCACCCACGAGGAAATAGAACGGCGTATGGGCCGAATCGCCCAGGCTGTTCATCATAAAGTCTGAAGGAGCCGCACCGCCGGCATTGAGGGTGAAATCCTGAAATGAAGAGAAACCGGCCAAAGGCACACCGATGAAGTTGACCAGGTCGTTGCCGGCAAAGGCTGTGGCCAAAGCCAATGTTCCGCAAAGCACGACAAGCTTGAACACATTGACGCGCAAGACGTGGAGCAATTGCATCAGCACCGTTGTCACCACAAGGCAACAGCCCAAAAGCAGGCCGATGTGGTCGGCAATATATGCCTTGACGTCTTTGCTCATAAAAGAGAGGTCTTTCAGGCCTTTGAACAACATGAAATAGATGATGGCCGTGAGGGCAATGCCGCCGAAGAGACCGATTTTCCACGTCAGTCGGCTCTTGATGTTGAAGGTGAAGATGATACGCGTGACATACTGCACAACCGAACCCACCACGAAGGCGATGGGGACGCTCAAGAAGATGCCCATTATCACCTCGAGAGCCTTTGACGTGTTGAGGTAGTCGTCAAAGCCCAGTCCCGGCATAGCACCCACAGCATTCTTGATGACCACAAAGGCAAACGAGGCGCCGAGCAGCTCGAACACCATAGACACTGTCGTGGAAGTGGGCATGCCAAAGGTGTTGAACACGTCGAGAAGAACGATATCGGTGACCATCACGGCCATAAAAATGAGCATCACCTCACGGAAACTGAAATATTCGGGTGTGAAGATGCCGTGACGGGCGATGTCCATCATACCATTGCTCAACACGCAGCCCGCAAACACGCCCACAGAGGCGATTATAACCAAAGTCTTGAACCGGGCCGCCTTGGAGCCGATGGCCGAATTGAGAAAGTTGACCGCGTCGTTGCTCACCCCCACATAGAGGTCGAAAGCGGCCAGGACGAAAAGGAATATCACTATTCCGAGAAACATAAAATCCATAATCTTGGTTTTGTTTTGGTATAGGTTTTCGCCGCAAAAATAGGCGGAGCATATTTTCACATAGTGACAAAACGGTTAAGAAAGTGTTACGGCTGTCCAGGGGATGTGAAATGACGGGGGATTGCCAGCTATATTATATATAAGGAGCGGGCACAAGAGCGCCAGGCGGCGGAAAATGGCTTGCCAGGAAGGATACCGCGTATTTACGCGAAAAAACTTCACACAAATTTAACAGCCGACAGCACGGTCTTTTGGCAGTTAATGCCTAATATTGCAGCGAATAACACACTGTCGCGGCCTCAGAAAGGCTGAGACAAACGACAACCACGATTATGACAGACTATAAGATTATGGTGGTGGACGACGAACCGGACCTGAGAGAAATCTTGCAATGCAACCTCGAGAGTGCCGGCTATCGCGTAGAGACGGCCGCCTCCGGCGAAGAAGCCATCAGCCTGCTCACTCCCGATTATTCACTCATCTTGCTCGACGTGATGATGGGCGGTATGTCGGGCTTCAAAACGGCTGAACACATTCGCAAGACACTCAACAACAACATCCCCATCATCTTCCTCACAGCCAAAGACACCGAAAACGACCTGCTCACGGGGTTCTCGGCCGGCGGCGATGACTACATCTCCAAGCCTTTTTCGCTCCACGAAGTGCTGGCCCGCATCAAGGCGGTGTTGCGACGCGTGAACGCGCAAAAACAACCTGTGGCCACGCTCTCGCTCGACAATCTCAAGATTGACTTCGAGCGCAAACTCGTCACCGTGGACGGACGCGACGTGCGCCTCTCACCCAAAGAGTTTGGCATTGTCTCTATGCTGGCGGCCAAACCGGGACGGGTCTATTCGCGCGACGAAATCCTCAAAGAGGTGTGGCGGGATACGGCCTATGTACTCGACCGCACCGTCGACGTACACATCGCCCGCATCCGCCGCAAACTCGGCAACGAAGCCCATCGCATCACCAACCGCCAAGGGTACGGCTATTGCTTCATCTGAATAACGAAACCACCGTCAAGCGCTTTGAGATGAAACCAATCACATACAAAGCCAAACTGCTCATCAACTTCACCCTCATCTTTGTGGTCTTTGCCGTGGTGCTCGTGGTGTTTCAACAGCGCCGGGAGACCACCTATCGTCGTGAACTGCTCGAAACCCGCCTGCGCACTTATGCCGACCTCACGGCTGCCGAAGCCCAACAGACCTCTGATACCGGACAAGCCGTCTCGGCCACCGACAGCCTAGTGCGGCAAAGCCTGCTCGCCACTATGCCAGGCGATCTGCGCCTCACCATCATCAGCCGCCAGGGACAAGTGCTCTTTGAGAGCGACGCCAAGGCCTCCCGGCATAACGAAGACCATGCCGGACGGCCGGAGGTGAAGCGTGCCCTCACCAAGACCGAAGGCAGCGACATCAGACTCTCAGAGTCTACGGGTGTCACCTATTTTTATTTTGCCAAAAACTATGGTGGCTTTATTGTCCGCGTGGCCCTGCCCTACGACGACACCGTGCAGAACTTCATGAAGGCCGACAACATCTTCCTGTGGTTCGTTTTGCTCATATTCCCCGTGGTGCTCGTCATACTCATCCGTCTGTCCGACCGTTTCGGCAAAGCAATAGCCTCACTGCGCCACTTCATCGACTCGGCCGAGCGCGGATTAGTGGACTATGACCATATCTCGTTCCCTCACTCCGAACTGGGCGACGTGGGACGGAAGGTGACCGACTGCTATCGAAGGCTCGAAGAGACCGGCCGGCAGAATGCCGCCGAGCGTGAGCGCCTCATCCGGCATTTCCATTATTTTGAAGAAGGCATTGCCATCTTTTCGGCCGACCGGCGGAAGATGTATGCCAACCCGCGCTTCCTCCAATACGTCAACACCATACTTGACCGCCCCACAGCCGACCTCAACGCCATTTGGACGGCCGACGAGATGAAGCCGGCCGTTGAGTTCCTCGACCTCACCGACAAGCAACAGCCCGCCGCCGACGTGCCTTTCTTCAAGTTCAACATCACCACGGGCGGCAACTGGTTTGCCGTGCAACTCTTGGTCTATCGCGACGCCACCTTCGAAATGACCATTGCCGACGTGACACGGACCGAAAAAAACAAACTGCTCAAACAGCAGATGAGCAACAACATCACCCACGAGCTCCGCACGCCCGTGAGCAGCATTCGCGGCTATCTCGAAACTCTCACCGGCTGCCCGGGACTCTCGGACGAGAAAAAGCAATATTTCATCCAGAAAGCCCACTCGCAGGTGGTACGCCTCACCGACCTCATACGCGATGTGGCCCTTATCACCAAAACCGAAGAGGCGCCGGAGACACTGCCCAAAGAACGGCTCGACGTCTCGGCCGTGGTCGCTGATATTTTTGAAGAACTGCAACAGCCGCTCCACGACGCCCATATGACGACTGTCAATGCTGTGCCAAAAGGCACGATGGTGACGGGTAATTACTCCCTGCTCTATTCCATATTCCGCAACCTCACCGAAAACAGTCTGCGCTATGCCGGCGAAAACACGCGTCTTGTGACCGAATGTTACAACGACGACGGCGAATATGCCTATTTTCTGTTCTACGACACCGGCGTGGGCGTTCCCGAGGAGCACCTCAAACGTCTTTTCGAGCGTTTCTATCGTGTCACCGAAGGCCGTACCCGTGACTGTGGCGGCACCGGCCTCGGCCTGAGCATCGTACGCAACGCCGTGGCATTCCACTCCGGCACCATCACCGTGCGCAACCGCAAAGAAGGCGGTCTCGAGTTCCTTTTCACGCTGAAGAAATAAGACGCAAACGCATTGTTTGATGATAGCTTTGTATTTAATGAGCGTTGAGAAAATCTGCTTCTGCGTAAGAGCTCTCGAGTGTCAATATGTTATACCTTAGGATTGCCTTCCCGGAGAACTAATAAAGATTCTAATAAGTTGCCTCTATGGTCAGTTCTCCATCTTTACATATGTTGTCCATATGTTGGCTAATATTATGCTGCGTCGTACAATATATCTCAGCCAACAGATTTATATAATTTGTATAAGCCATAAATCCTCATCGGCAAAACGAGTTAAAGTTATGGATAACCGGTGAACATGATAGACAAAGAATTACGGCAAATTGTATCTTATTTTTCTATCTAACTAATTTCATATTGCCCAATCATTCAAACAAAAGAGACACCATCATAACAAAGCTGAAGAAAGGCATTCCGGACTTCTCCCATTGATGTTCTTTTGATTTTGTAAATCTAGGTACGATAGCACAACTCCAAAAGGTGGTAGTCTAAGTTGATCTTGATAACAATATAAAGAGGTTCGTCCAATTCTATCAGACTTCAATCCATCATATCTAGCAGTTCATTACATAATTGAATGAATTTGAGTTTTGAAATTTCAGATTCAATGTCTGATATAATATTACAACCAACATTGCAATTTATTCTAATTAGCAAATTGCTCCAATGGTCAGTCCATCCTTAAATGTTATCATGCCCATGTCCCTTGTTTTCCATAATAGGAAGTCATTTAACATTAATAACTCGATTATCAAATACTCCCTCAAACATACTCACCTCTCGCTTTGTAATACCTAATCTGTTAGCCAATGTCTGCCAATCCTTAACAGCCGATACCACCTCGTTGATTATGCTTTTAGCCACCTCATGCGTGAGCATATACTCCTCGCACGAGCTGAGCAGAATAGATAAATCAGCTTTGTTGGTCTTACTATTGATGAGTAAGCTATGATGATCGTTCAACGTTGGGTTCATATCGGATACAGGCGAAAGAGTCCATCCTTTTGATGTGTTGCCATAACTTTACATTTAATTGGTTACTAACTTCCGCTATGGATTCACGACTTTGGAGTGAATCCCTCCCCGAGCCGTCAGGCGAGTGGCAAGTTGTTTTGGGGTTGCCCGAATCGTTTCGGGCTGCCCAAAACACAACTTGCTATGTTCGCTTGAACATGAATTTTCCTTCGTAAAATTGGCTATCGCCGTTCCCCTCAGAGAGAAGCATCCGAAAACTCCGTTC